>NZ_WJFC01000003.1 GCF_009725235.1 Scytonema sp. UIC 10036 | reverse complement strand
AATCATAACTTTTCAAACATCCTCTAATAATTGGATAGCAGCTATTGTTTTCAAGCCTACAGTCACACGGCTTTTCTGAAAAAATCTTAATTGTTGTTGTTTTTTAGTATAACTTAGTCAGTAATTGGTGATTGGTGATGAGCATAATTATACCCTTGGGGCAAGACACTCCTATTTGTCCACCGGGTTGTGTACCCCACTTTTATGCTGCTCTGGCAGAACTTGCGCCCATTGGCATCTTTTACACAAATGCAGATGGACAATGTTTGTACGTTAATCCCTGGTGGTGTGCTGTTGCTGGAATCACAATTACAGAAGCACGGGGAGAAGGTTGGATTGATGGCTTGCACCCAGACGATCGCCAACGAGTTGTTTCCGAGTGGCAGCAAGCCGCACAATCCAAGTTGCCATTTCAATCTGAGTACAGGATGCTTCGTCCCGATGGTAAAGAAACCTGGGTGTTAAGTCAGGCGGTCGCCGAATTAGATGCCACTGGAACAGTGAAGGGATACGTCGGTACTGTGACTGATATCACACAGCGCAAGCAGATGGAGAACACTTGGCGAGAGAGTGAGGAACGCTGGCACCTGGCACTGCGCGGTAATAACGACGGCATTTGGGACTGGAACGTGCAAACCAATGAGGTGTTCTTTTCTAGCCGTTGGAAAGAAATGTTGGGCTTTGAAGATAGCGAAATCAACAATCACTGGGATGACTGGGCAAAACGAGTGCATCCCGACGATCTCGGTTATGTAACCGAGCTGATTCAAGACCACTTTGCTAAGAAAACACCATTTTATACTTCTGAACATCGGGTTCTATGTAAAGATGGCTCCTATAAATGGATTCTCGATCGTGGTCAGGCACTTTGGGACGAAGCAGGCAATGTAATTCGGATGACTGGCTCCCACACTGATATTACCGAACGCAAGCAGAAAGAGGTGGAACTGCGAGAAATAAGCGTGGCTCTCGAATATGCAGTATCGGGTATTGCAAAGTTAGATGTTGAGGGGCGGTATGTGTTTGCCAACCAAGCTTATGCTAGTGTAGTAGGCTACACACCGGAAGAAATGATTGGGATGGCATGGCAAAAGACCGTTCATCCTGAGGATCTGGAGAAAATGATTGCTGCCTACAATGTGATGCTGCAAAACGGTAAGGTTGAAATTGATGCTAGAGGAATTCGCCGGGATGGGTCGATTTTCTACAAACAGCTTGTCATGATTTCAATTTACAACGAGCAGCACAAATTTATTGGGCATCACTGTTTTATGAAAGATATTACCGATCGCAAACAGGTTGAAGAAGCTTTACAAAAAGCACAATCGCGCTTTGCCGGAATCTTAGAAATTGCCCAGGATGCTATTATTTCTGTAGACAACAATCAACACATTACCCTATTTAACCAAGGCGCAGAAAAAGTTTTCGGCTACATCGCAGAGGAGATATTGGGACAGCCTTTGGAGCGGTTATTGCCTCCCCGGTTTGCCGACATTCACCATCAGTACGTGCATGACTTTGCTCAATCGAGCGGTAATGCACGGCACATGGGTAGCAAAAAATTTCGTCAAATTGGAGAATGGGGGGAGATATTTGGTCGCCGCAAAGATGGCACTGAATTTCCGGCGGAAGCGTCTATCTCAAAGCTAGAACTGGGGGATGAAATTATCTTCACAGCGTTCTTGCGAGATATTAGCGATCGCAAACGCTCGGAAATGGAACTCAAACATCAAAAAGAAATTCTCCAGGCAATGTTTGACCACATTCCCCTCATGGTAGCGTTGTTCGATCAAAATATGCGTGTAGAGTTTATCAACCCCGAATTACAGCGAGTGTTGGGGTGGTCGCTACAAGACTGGCACCAATCTGATGTGTTAGCAAAATGTTATCCCGCTCCTGTAGAACGTCAAACTGTAATAGAACATATGCGAGCAGTCAGTGGCAAGTGGAAGGACTTCAGGACTCACACTGCCTCTGGAGAAACGCTGTACACTTCCTGGGCAAATGTACGGCTCTCCAACGGTTATGTAATTGGTATTGGACAAGATATTACAGAGCGCAAACAAACCGAATTAGAACTGCAACAGGCAAAAGAAAACGCAGAAGTGGCAAATCAGGCAAAGAGCCTTTTTCTAGCAAACATGAGCCATGAATTACGAACTCCT
Source organism: Scytonema sp. UIC 10036 (assembly GCF_009725235.1). The sequence goes on along the minus strand of NZ_WJFC01000003.1, from coordinate 186,379 downwards.
CTAAATGTGATTCTGGGATTTACTCAGGTGATGAGCCGCGATCGTTCTCTCAACGCCGAACAGCAAGAAAACCTCAAAATCATTCGTAAGAGCGGCGATCATCTACTCAATCTCATTAACGATATACTGGACTTGTCCAAGATTGAAGCGGGGCATGCTTCGATTGACACTAGCAATATCGATCTCGTTGCTTTGTTACATTCCCTTCTTTGTATGTTTCAGCAAAAAGCGGTTGCTAAGAGCATACAGTTTAATATCGACATTGACCCAATTCTGCCCCAATACATCACTACCGATCCCAGTAAACTCCGTCAAGTCCTTATCAACCTGCTGAGCAATGCGATTAAATTCACCAAGAGGGGAAGTGTTACACTCCGTGTCAAGGTGAATGAAGAAGGGGGAACTTTCAACTCTCAAGAACTGAAGAACTTGACTTCTCCTGTCTCCCTGCTGTTTGAAGTAGAAGACACGGGTATTGGTATTCCATCTCAGGATTTGGATCTCATCTTCAACGCCTTTGTTCAAGCAGAAGCCGGAAAAGGAGCAACAGAGGGAACTGGGTTGGGATTAACCATTAGCCGCAACCTTGCCCGTTTAATGGGAGGTAATATTACAGTCAGTAGCACAGTTGGACAAGGCACAACTTTCCAATTTACCCTTCCAGTTCTGCTTGCTACCAGTACAGATACACAGCCCGAACAAATTAACCGTCAGGTTATTGGGCTAGTTCCCAGTCAACCTCAATACCGCATTCTTGTAGTTGACGATCAGCCAGAAAATCGTTTGCTACTGGTCAAATTGTTGACTGACTTGGGATTAGATGTTCAAGAAGCAACAAACGGGCAAGAAGCGATCGCACTTTGGCAAGTATGGCATCCCCATTTCATCTGGATGGACATCCGAATGCCCGTTCTTAACGGTTACCAAGCAACAAAATGGATTCGAGAACAAGAAAATGCAGTTCAAAATCAAAACCAACCCTCGAAGATTATTGCTCTAACCGCTCATGCATCTGAGAGCGATCGCGATCTTGCCCTTGCAGCGGGCTGCAATGACTATATCAGCAAACCCTTTCAGGAAGAAACCTTGTTCAACATGATGGCGAAATATTTAGGGCTTTCCTATATTTATGCTGACAGCGAACCGCAATTAACAACCAACGACCTAACTGTCAACAATGTACTAACCTCTGAAAATTTGGCTGTCATGCCAGCAACTTGGATTGCTCAATTACATCGGGCAGCATTATCGTGTAATGAAGAAGAAGTTTTGCTTGTGATTGAGCAAATTCCACCCGAACACGCGTCTTTGGCAACAGAACTGAAGCAACTATCACAAAACTTTGAGTTCCATCAGATTATGCAGTTAGCTCAAGTAGTTCTCAATGTTTAAGAAGGCAGAAGTAAGAAGGCACGAGGCAGCTATCTTTCCTTCTGCCACAAGCCTCGTGCCCTCGTTTACTCAACTCCTCAAAAATGTCAACAACTGCTCCTCACTCAACTGAGCAACACCCAACTCCTGCGCCTTAGTCAACTTAGACCCCGCATCTTCCCCCACAACCAAATAATCGGTTTTCTTACTGATAGAATCCGTAACTTTTCCACCAGCTTTTTGAATCAACGCCTTTGCCTCATCCCGCTTTAAAGTTGGTAGAGTCCCAGTAATGACAAAAGTTTTCCCAGCGAACTTTTGGTTGCTATCGTTTTGTGCGATCGCATCTGGTAAAGTCTCCAGTTGCAATCCAGCATCTTTGAGCCGAGAAATCAAAGTTTGATTTGCATCAATATGGAACCACTGATAAACAGACTGAGCAATTTCCGCTCCAATACCGTGAATCTTTTCAATATCCGCTTGCGTTGCGTTAGCCAATTGTTCCACAGTGAGAAACTTTTCCGTCAAAACCTGTGCCGTCACGCTTCCAACATGACGAATACCCAAACCATACAGCACGCGAGACCAAGATTGGTTTTTTGATTGGGCTATAGCCTCTACCAAATTCTGTGCGGACTTTTTTCCCATCCTTTCTAATGCATATAAATTGTCTTCTGTCAAGTCATACAAATCGGCAACAGAATGCACAACCTCCTTGTCCACAAGTTGATGCACCAGCTTTTCACCCATACCCTTAATATCCAAAGCATCGCGACTAACCCAATGCTCAATTGCTCCTTTCAAGATAGCTGGACAGGAAGCATTTACACAGCGAGTCACCGCTTCATCCATTTCCCGCACCACGGGTTGACCGCAAACAGGGCAATGGGTAGGCATGACAAAGGGTTCCGTACCATCAGGACGCAGCTCTGGGAGAACTCGCAAAACTTCCGGGATGATTTCCCCCGCTTTACGCACAATTACAGTATCCCCAATGCGGATATCTAATTGAGCAATGCGATCGGCATTATGTAAAGTAGCACGAGAAACCGTAGTTCCTGCCAATTGCACGGGACGCATTTCTGCAAGAGGAGTCAACGCCCCAGTTCTACCCACATTAACCGCAATATTTTCCACACGAGTCGGTGCTTCTTCTGCAGCATACTTCAGCGCCACAGCCCAACGGGGAAATTTCTGCGTAAACCCAAGCTGTTCTTGAAGCTTGAAAGAATTTAGCTTTACGACTACCCCATCCGTCATATAAGGTAAATTCAGCCGTTCGGTATCCCAGTGTTCGTAATACTCAGCAACTTCTTTTAAAGAAGAACACAAGCGTTTGTTAGGATTGACTCGAAATCCCAATTTCTGCAACAATTCCAGTGCTTCCCACTGAGTACTGGCAATACTGGCATCATCTCTACCGGGAATATGCAACGTGTAAGCAAAGAAATCTAACCGCCGTTGCGCCACAATCCGGGAATCCAATTGCCTGAGTGTTCCCGCAGCAGCATTCCGAGGATTGGCAAATACCGCTTCACCTACTTTTTGCCTTTCTTGGTTGATTTTTTGAAAGACTTCTAGGGGCAAAAACGCTTCCCCCCGCACTTCTATTCTTTCTGGTAGGGATGCACCGGATATGTCAGATGTTTCAGATGCACCAGATCTGCCATGGCGCGTCTCTACATTTAGGCGCAAGGGAATCGAGCGAATAGTCCGCACGTTTTGGGTAATATCTTCCCCCGTTGTGCCATCACCTCTAGTTGCACCCCTGACGAGAACACCATTTTCATAAGTCAATGCTAAAGCAGAACCATCTATTTTGAGTTCGCAAACATACTCCACTGCGCCTGTGTTGGGTGATTGTCTCCGCCAGCGTTGATCCCAATTATTTAACTCATCTATATTAAATGCGTTCTCTAAGCTATAGAGTGGAATATTGTGACGCACCGAGGTAAACTGAGTCGCCGGTTTTTCTCCAACCCGTTGCGTGGGGCTATCTAGTGACACCAATTCTGGGTGTTGATTTTCCAGTTGTTGTAACTCTCGATACAACTGGTCATAAACCGCATCTTCCATAAAGGGAGAATCAAGGACGTAATAGGCATAACTAGCCTTTTGTAAGAGTTGTCGCAGTTCTTGAATACGCTGTTTAGCTTGCGTTTCTATCACTTCCATCGTCGTTCCCAAATTAGCAATCTGTCTTCAGTATTAACAAAGTCGTAGCTAATAGCTTAATCAAATTTAACTAACTCTGTCCTCTACTGTACAAGGTAGTACTCCACCACTCTCGTTCCCAGGCTCCGCCTGGGAACGCAGGTCGCGAGGCTCCGCCTCGCACTACAGGTAGAGTACAGGAGGCGGAGCCTCCCGTAAGGCATTCCCAGGCTGAGCCTGGGAACGAGGTGGTACAAATTCTCGATCGCCCATCAAAACTTATGAAGATAAAGTCATAGGAGCCATAAAACGTAATATTTTTCAAATATGGCATGAAACTTTTTTAAGTCATCTAGTGGTTACAGTTTCGGAAATTACTATTGAACAGTGACCAGTGACCAGTAACCAGTGACCTGCAATCAGTAAATTCCCTGACTTGCAAGTAGAGTCTTTAAAGAAGAAATCAATTCTTGTTTTCTTCCATACTGTTTTTTCTATAAAATCTAGAGCTTTTCTCGTATTATATTCGAGCAAATAAATATATTTTTGTGATGAAGATATTGATACTGTTTTTCAAGATACTGAGTTTTTAATAAACAGAAATAACTGCAAAAATACGATTTTAAAAAGTTATTGACTTGACTTATCTACGAATATTTACTGTTAGCTTTATTTCCAATAAGAAGCATAATATTGATTCAGTAATAATAGTGAGATTCCAACAATTGTTTGAATCTGAAATCTGAGGAAAGCTATTTTTCAATTTTTCCAAGCTAAATTTTACCTAAATATGAAAATTTCTCACCAAGCCCTCTTGCCAGTAATTGTAGCTTTGACAACTATCTTTGGAGGCTGTTTATTGAATGCAGAAGCAGCTACCTTTCGTAAGCTTAGAACCATAAATGAAAATCGTCCGCGTTATGTTACAGTAGGCGATCCAGCACATTCTGTTATCCATCCAGGAACAGGATTTGATGGTGTTGTAGATTTAGTCATCAAAACTGATTTAGAAACCTTCGGTTGTTCGGGTTCTTTATTAACCTCAGGCAGACATATTCTTACAGCCGCCCATTGTTTTACTGACGGCTCTCAAAATATTATTGCTAATAGTATTCAAGCTTTTTTCGATCTACCTACAGGTTCTACATCCATAAAGAGTGCAAATCTCTTTATTCACTCAGACTGGACTGATGACTTTAGTATTATCAATGGCGATATTGCTATCATAGAACTAGCGTCAGAAGCACCTTTAGCAGCCGAACGTTATAATATTTATCGCAATACAGATGAAGTTGGGAAGATAGGCATTAAAGTAGGTTATGGTTATTCTGGTAACGGTCATGAAGGAGGTGTTTCATGGGATGGATTAAAACGCCTTGGTAAAAACATTTACGATGCTCCAGGCGAAATTTTATCCACCCTGCCTGAACTAGACACTTTCCCAGGTGCTAGCGCAGTTTTAGCCTATGATTTTGATAATGGTTTATCAGCTAACGACGCCTTTGGAGTCCACTTTAGTCTTTCAGACACCGGACTAGGATTGGATGAAATCAATTCAGCACCAGGTGATTCTGGAGGACCAACATTTATCAATGGACTCATTGCTGGAATCACATCATTTGGTGTGTGTTATGGTTATCCAGACTGTTCGGGTTCTGATATTGACAACATTCTAAATTCCAGCTTTGGAGAATTCAGTGGTGATACCAGAGTTTCAACATACGCAAACTGGATTGACAGTATTCTCAGCCGTCCTGCAACAGTCCCAGAACCCAGTACAATTGGTGCGCTCTTACTCGCAGGATTCGCAGCCCTTCGTTACCGGAAAAAATTATAATGGCTAAGAGCTAATGGCTAATGGCTAATGGCTGTTTGTAAGCATGGCTACAATATTGCAATCGTATTTTTAGGCTTAACCGACAAGTATTGCTTTAGGATTCCTATAATTACTCATTGCTATTAACTATTAGCAATTAGCCATTAGCCATTAGCAATTAGCCATTAGCAATTAAAAATTTATTCATCCTCTGCATCCAATGGAATTTCAATAATAAATTCTGTTCCTTGACCGAAAGATGAAATACATTGCAACATTCCATTATGTTTTTGAGCTATAATTTGGTGACTAATAGAAAGACCTAATCCAGTCCCTTTGCCTTCTGCTTTTGTGGTAAAAAAAGGATTAAATATCTGATTCTGTACTGGTTCAGGCATTCCGGGTCCATTGTCTGCTATCCGGATCAGAACTTTTGTATCTTCCACAAGTTCGGTTTTAATGTGAATTTTTGGACAATGGGAATTAGGAGTAGATTCTATGCCCCACGCCCCATTCCCCATCCCTTCTTCTAAAGCGTCTATAGCATTTGTTAATAAATTCATAAAAACTTGATTGAGTTGTCCGGGGTAGCATTTCACAGGAGGTAAGTTTTCATACTCTTTAATGACTTCTATCATGGGACGCTTGGGTCGAGCTTTGAGACGGTGTTGCAAAATCATGAGAGTTGTTTCTAATCCATCGTGGATATCGACAGCTATTTTTTGATCTCCGTCTGCACGCGAGAAGTTTCTGAGGGACTGCATAATCCCTTGAATGCGATCTGTCCCTAGTTTCATTGAGGAAATAACTTTAGGCAAATCTTCTAGTATGTGATTTAGGTCAATTGTCTCCATTTCTTCTTCTATCTCGCTTCCCGGATTTGGAAACTCTTTTTGGTAAAGTTTCATGAGATGGACAAGATCGTATACATATTGGTCAGCATAATGTAAGTTACTAAAAATAAAGCCTAAAGGATTGTTAACTTCATGAGCCACACCAGCTACAAGCTGTCCTAAGGAAGATATTTTTTCGCTTTGTACTAGCTGCAATTGAGCTTTTTTGAGTTCTTCAAGAGCTTCAGAAAGTTCAGCAGTTCTGCTTTTTACTCGATTTTCAAGTTGTTGTTTTTGCTGGTCTAATTCTAGATTCAATCGTCTAAGTTTTAAATGGACTTGTATCCTAGCTAATATTTCTTCTTCTTGAAATGGTTTTGTAATATAATCGACTGCTCCTAAATTCAGACCCTTGACTTTTTGTCCTGTTTCAGAAAGAGCAGTCATAAAAATAATAGGAATATCTTTTGTCATCGGATTTGATTTAAGTATGCGGCACGTTTCAAATCCATCAATTTTTGGAATAATTATATCTAACAAAATTAAATCTATTGGTTCATTGTAAGCTTGTTCAATGCCATTTGTACCATCCATTGCAATCAACACGTTATAGCCAGCATCACTTAAGGTGATATTTAAATAATCTAAATTAGCTTTACTATCGTCAATTACTAAAATTGTTTCTTTTCTTGCTGAAGAATTTAGTTCGGTTTCATGTTGATGCCAAGCTTGCATGATAGTTTACCCTTAATTTTTTTGATAAAAACTGATGAAAATTTCAATTGGCTTTTCTAGGTGAAGAAGGTATAAGAGAATAAAGTTTAGAACATAAGCTTGAAAAGTTTTTTAACTAAATAATTATTTTTACTTAATAAACTAGTTATTTGTCAAACAGTCATGCAAGTAAAATTACTTAGAATTTTAGAAAAATACTTTTTTCAATGACATAATGGCACAAACAAAAGTCCTCCAAGGTAGCTCTCATACTTCTGTTGAGAGAGTTGGTCAAGTTTATAGTGCCCAAATAGAATTTGAAAATTTAAGTATATTGAAAATAATTAAAGAAAACTTGGTGGCTGCGGACAGATACTGATGAAAAAAAGACGCTTCCATTGAGCGCGTCTTTATACCTTGAAGTAGGTAGGGCTAAAGTCTGTATTTACCCGATCGCACAAAGCAGCAGCCAACCCTACTGCATTCCCAGACGGAGCCACCGGATCGAGAAAACAAATCTCCTAGCCCCTAACCCCTAACCCCTAGCCTCTAACCTAAAATTTGTAAGTTAACAGTTGAATGGCACTATTTTCTGGGAGATTGCCAGAGCTAATAGTTATGGTGTCGCTATTGCTGCGGCGCACTGTCACACCATCCATCGCAGTCAAAAATTGATCTAATGGGGAAATATCACACGTAGCAGCATCAGCTGCTTGTGTACGGTAATGGGTAGGAATCACTAGTTTGGGATTGATGACTTGAATGGCTTGCTTGGCTTCCTCAGCGTTGTAAGCTTTTGGTCCTCCTCCTACGGGAACTAACGCCACATCAGGACGCCCCATCAGAATTTTTTGCTCTATGGAGATGGGCGCAGCTGCCCCCCCTAAATGGAGAACGCTAATACCTCCTTGTTTCCACAGCCAAGCGGTATTTATGCCAAATTGCTTTCCGCCTTTGCGATCGTGATTTATGGCAATTCCTTGAAATTTAATGCTATTGAACTCGTAAACTCCCGGTTCGTAAATGAGTTTGGGATTTCCAGGAATATCTTCTACAGCGCCCTCATCTAACAGTTGACTGCTAATCAATACCAAATCTGCCTCGACTTTAGGTGGACGATACCCTGCGGTACAACCTACTGTCCGAAAGGGATTTGCCAGAATTCTTACGCCGCCACCAGTAAACAGAAAGGAGGTATGACCCAACCACTGAATTGATAATGAACCACCAGATCGAGGCTTAGACTGAGCATTTGCTTGAAATTCAGAACTCAAACCACTCAGCAATGCTGTCACCACTCCTGCCCCTGTATAGCCCATGAACTGTCGTCGTTTCATGAAGAATTCCGCTCTCTAGACTGCAATTGTTCCAGAAAGTTTCGCAATAACTGCTTTCCTGAATGTGTCAGGACACTCTCTGGGTGAAATTGGACGCCTTCAATATGAGGATAGTTCCGGTGTCGTACTCCCATAATTGTTCCATCCTCAACCCATGCAGTGATTTCCAGCACCTCTGGGCAAGTGTCGCGCTCAATCACTAGACTATGATACCGGGTTGCGGTCATTGGACTTTCTAATTCTCGGAAAACACCGATTCCTTTATGATGAACCGGAGAAGTTTTGCCATGCATTAATTCAGGTGCGGAAATAATCTTACCGCCAAAAACCTGACCGATGCTTTGATGCCCCAAACAAACTCCTAGAATTGGCAAGCTAGGTCCGAGCTGTTCGATGACACTTAGAGAAATGCCTGCATCTTCAGGACGACCTGGTCCTGGTGAAATCACGATTCCATCTGCTTTTAAAGCAATAATTTCATCTATGGTTATTTTATCGTTCCGAAAAACTTTGATATCGGAGGTGACTGGGAATTCTGCTGCCAATTCTCCCAGGTACTGTACTAAGTTATAGGTAAAACTATCGTAATTATCAATAACTATAATCACAAGCTATGGCTCCTGATTTCTGCCAATCATCATATCATTTTGGATGCTTAGATGATGCGGAAAGTTATCAGGAGGAGCCATCGGCTAAATAACCGAGATAATTAAGATGTATAGCGGAGGTAACAACAGCATTGCCGCTACAAGTAGCGCTACCATAGCGGATACAAGCACCGCTCCTGCCGCACAATCTTTAGCTATTTTTGCTAACTCGTGATACGTTTGCTTAACTGTCAGGTCTACTATAGATTCTATAGCTGTATTCAGTAACTCTAGTGCTAAAACTAAACCACTGGTAACCGCAATAACCGCTATTTCCACTGGTTTAAGATGTAATAAAAGACTCAATGCGATCGCTAGAGCGCATACACCAACATGAATGCGAAAATTGCGCTGGCTTTGAAAAGCATAGGTGATTCCGCACCAAGCATACTTAAAACTAACAAATAAATTAGAAGCAACCTTCCATGAAAATTCCCGTTGTTTGGGAACAACTGTCTCCAGGCAACTTGGCGTTGGTGGTGCTGAGACTTGCGGGGGTGATGAAACTTGTTGGGACATAGGCGTGGACACAAGAGAGTAAAGAGGTTATCAGAATTTTCAGTTCTTGTAATTGTGTAACAGGTATATAAACAATTTTTTTACGAGAGTTTCGCAAGATGACAATTCCAGAATAACACTAAGAAGTTATTAAGCAAGAGCTATTCTACGTTAATATCAATACCTATATCCTTCAGTAATATTACTTGCTGGTTCAGCATTTGGTTCAAACTCTGTTCATCTGGATGATCCCAACCCAGGAGATGCAGCAAACCATGAGCTGCCAACCAAGCTAATTCTGTCTGTAAAGAATGCCCTTGCTGTTCGGCTTGTTGTTGCGCTGTCTCAAGAGAAATAACAATATCACCAAGATACAATGGGGCTTCAGTGTCTATTTCCTCTCCTTGAGGAAAATCTACCTCAAGAGCCGCAAATGATAAAACATCTGTAGGTTTATTCTGATGACGGTATTGAGAGTTCAGCTCGTACATTTCGCTGTTATCCGTCAAGCGCAACCCAATTTCATATGTTGGCGCTAGCCCAGACTCATCATCCAGTCTTTCCATCCACTGCCCAAACCAATTTTGCCAAGTTTCAGCAGTCATTCGAGTTTGGGCATTCCAAAAATCTAGATTTGTTTCTTGGGACGATTCAGTAACACAGTCCTGTACATAAACATCGACTTTCACTGGCTATAAATTCTCCCACACTTAAGTTATTTAGCCCTATAGGGTGGGCACTGCCCACCCTACATAAATTGCCTCAATTAGATAACATTCTTAATATTTATTAATCAATCCCCTGTGTGAACCGATCGCCGCTCAGCGAGTTAAGTAAGCGAGACCCACCAAAACAGCTAAAAGCCCCACAGTCGTCAGGAAAAAATGTTTGAGAGAGGTGAGTCGCTTCTGCACCATGTTTCTCATGGCAAGTTTTACGTAGCTGGGTTGAGGTTCCGTCGAAGGAGAGTCACTCATAATCTTTTGTTAACTAACTCTAGTAATAATGTAACAGTTTGTGTAGTAAATTGGTTAGTTGTTAGTTGTTAGTTGTTAGTCGAGAAATCACTAACCACTAACCACTAACCACTAACTATTTGCTACCAACTGATTTTCTTGCCTGAGATAAGCTTGGATAAACGAATCGATTTCGCCGTTCATGATATCGGCGATCGCAGTTGTTTCTTCGTTTGTTCGCAAGTCCTTAACCATTTGGTACGGATGGAATACGTAGTTGCGGATTTGGTTACCCCAAGAAGCTTCCACCATATCACCCCGAATTTCTGCAATTTCCTTAGCGTGTTGTTCTTGGGCAATCACCAACAGTTTCGCTTTCAACCGGGCAAGGGCTTTTTCTTTGTTTTGCAGCTGGCTGCGTTCTTCCGTACAACGCACGGCTATACCCGTGGGAATGTGAACAACCCGCACGGCAGTTTCTACCTTGTTGACATTTTGTCCACCTTTGCCACCAGATCTAGAGGTTGTAATTTCCAAATCCTTCTCTGGAATTTCCAGTTGTACGCTGTTGTCTAGCTGAGGCATAACTTCTACTCCAGCAAAACTTGTTTGTCGCTTCCCGTTAGCATTGAAAGGCGATATTCGCACCAGACGATGAGTACCCGTTTCGGAACGGAGATACCCATAGGCATAGCGCCCCGTAATTTCTATAGTTGCAGATTTAATACCTGCTTCATCGCCTTCAGACACTTCAGTAAGCGCCACCTTATAGCCCTGGTTTTCTGCCCAACGGGTATACATCCGCAACAACATTTCTGCCCAATCTTGGGCATCCGTACCACCAGCACCCGCATTGATTGTCAATACAGCCCCATTTTCGTCATAGGGACCCGAAAGTAATTGGAGTAACTCCCATCGATCGAGTTCGCTGTTAAGTTTGTTGACAGTAGATTCGGCTTCTTCGAGGAGTCCTTCATCCGTTTCCAACTCTAAAAGCTCTACCACAGCTTTTGTATCTTCCAGATTGGATTTCCACTGGTGATACTGCTGCAAGTGCGATTTCAGTTCATCAAGTTCTTGCAGTATTGTTTGGGCTGTGTTGCGATCGTCCCAAAATTCCGGCTGGGCTGAAATTTTTTCCAGGTCTTGAATTTTAGCAGTCAGTGCGGGTATGTCAAAGATAGTCCTGAGTTTTACCCAGGCGATCGGACAACGTTTCGATTTCGCGTTTAAGTTCTAATACTTCCATAATGTTGACTGATGAAAGATCGCTTTACAATGATATGCGATCGATTTATAAACTTGTTTACCTTTTTATTCTACCTATACTTGAACAATATACGTAGTTCCGTATGCTTGATGATTGATATTTTTCAGAGCGATCGCTGCTTTGAGTTCAGCGAGAAATTACAGTAGACATCTCCAAACGACTAGAGCGCGATCGCGTGGAGCAGGTTCCGATACTTTTGTTGTTGGTAGTGCGTGGGGAGTTGCGCTTACCACAGATAGAACACTCTTTTAGAGGTCATTTATAAAGGAAATCTTAAATCGCCAAATGCATTGTGTAGGTTGGGTTGAGGAACGAAACCCAACAATGATGTTATACCACCCCTGCTGATAGTGACAGGGGTTTCCAACAGCCCGACTTGTTGGTGTTGTTAATGGAACTGGATCGGCTATTGCATCGCTGAGTGTTCAAATTGATGATTTGGTTGCAACTCCTGTGTCAATTAGCCCGCTCGGAACTTTTGACCATCTACTTGATTTTACAGGACTTAACTCCGGACCCTATACCCTCAAGGTCAATGCCGCCGATTTTGCTGGTAATACTTCTCATGCCAGCTTTTCTTTAACGCTAAATCTTTCTCCAACACCGCCAGCAATTTTAGCTGCTTTAGCTAACGATACGGCTCCTAGTGGTACAACGAACAGCGATCGCATTACTTATGACCCCACGATCGCAGGAACTGATAGGCGATCGCACCGATGAATATGATGAGACGTTCTTCCTCCCGACAGTCGTGCGAAGGTTTCACTTACTTGCGTCGGGTTCAAGCATCACCCAAGAATTTACTATTAGCGTTACCAACGTTAATGAATCTATATTGGCAACAATATAACTATTTGCAATGTGGGTAATACGAATTTTCACCAGGATAGGTGAAACTTAGAAGCATCAGGTTTTGGAGAGGGGCATGATTATCACCCTTGCTAGTTTTAAAGGAGGTGTCGCCAAAACAACGAGTGCTATACACCTCGCCTGCTATTTTTCTAAAAAATTTTGGGGTAATTCAACTCAATAATTTAGTGAATATTCCAGTTTTCCAAAGTTTACAATTTCAAGCTAATGTTAATATTTCTTGTCTTTGAGGTTGGCTAGATAGTAGCCCGTTTTCCCGCCATTGATGCGGAATAATTCGATAACTACTTGTTGCTCAGTGATACCGTACAATTCAACAAAATCGTCATAATTGATATCAGAGTTATTGAACCTGTAGAAGATATCAGCATTTTTGACAAACCAGCGACCTGCGCGACATTCGAGTATGCGGTACTTCTCAGGATATACAATGGTGTCCATAACCTAAACTAGAAGCGGAATGTGGGTTTCAACGCTTTATCAGCAACGATCGCGATGTTGCGGCGTAGGGACAGCTTACTTTTGATCGGGGACGGGCAGGATTGCCCATCCCACATTCTGGGGATAATTTATTAATTCCCAATCGCCAATCGCCAGCCCCTAGCTCCCAATCCCTGATTCTTTATTTAATCGCGACTATTTAAAGCAATAAGCAATCGCAAGATAAAAATAAAGAGGTTGATGTAAGTTAGATACATCGATAAAGCAGCAGGTAGATACTGGTCATCACGGTAAGTACGGGGCAAGATGTAGAAGTCAACGACAGATACGCCAATAAAGAGAAAGACTCCCACACCCGAAATGCCAATTTCCAGCCAAGTAGGTGTATAAACACCAAACAAGCTAAATAAAAATTGCACTCCAACGACAACAACTAGTGCAATTAACCCTAAGTTAATGGTTCTTGTCAAAGCCATACCATCTGACTCAGAGAGATTTGAGCCAATTTGACGGGCAGCGATAAAAGTGACACCACAACCAAGGGCTGCGAGCCCAATACCTTGTATGCCTACACCTTGAGTTCGCAATGCAACGAAAATCAAACCACTGAGAGTATATCCAGATAAAAGGCTGTAAGTTGCCAACAGGGGTAGTGCAACTTTCTTGTTACCTTTTTCGGCAACATTTTGGGCAACAAAGAACAAAATCAATTCCACAATCACCGCCCCAATGAAAGTGGGGAAAAACAGCGCTGGGTGATTACGGATAACACCGAGTCCACCATAAGTCCCCAACGCAGTGAGAACCAACCCGCCTCCTAAGTAAGGCAGGGCGTTGGCGATCACGTTGGGACCTAGTAGGGCTTGCGTTTTAGCCTTAGAAATCGCTTCTCGGAAGTTGCTGGTATTGCTCATATTTCAAGGGAAGAGGTTTTTAAGCCAAGAATTGTTGTTTGCGTTTACTTCTATTTTTACCGATCGCTTCTCCGAACAGCCACAATACTACAGCAGCTCTTCCCTAACCCCCACCTCCTAACCCCTAACCCCTCCTTACTTTACACGATTTAACATTTCTCCGCATAAAGGTAAGCTGTGCATGAATCCAGAAGCACAGGAAAAAGAATCCGTGTAAATGCTGATTCTTGCGGTGGAGCCTCTTATAAGTTCAGTGGAACAACGAATGGTTTCCAAAGGGCTTCCTAAGGAAAATAATGACAGCTTTGAAAAACGTATACGCAACTCTTATTTTTCCCAAAAACCAGTAGTTACTAAAGAGGAATTTATTATGATGGCAACTAATCAATCTTCTACCCGGTTTGATGGCATAGAATTATTACAGTTGTACCACCAGAACCCTTCCATTAAACTTCGCAATCAGCTCGTACAGTTACATACTGGACTGGTACGCAAGATGGCTCATAAATTCAGCCATCAATGCAACGAACCATATGAAGATTTAGAACAAATTGGTTATTTTGGTCTAATAAGAGCTATTGAGCGCTTCGATCCTACCCAAGGATACGCTTTTAGTTCCTTTGCAGTTCCTTATATTCGTGGTGAGATGCTGCACTTTTTACGCGATCGCAGCACCCTACTAAAAATTCCCCGTCGCTGGCAAGAGCTGTATAATGAAGGACAAAAAGTTCGTAAAGAATTATCGATAGCGTTAGGTCGTCCTGCCAAAGATTCAGAAATTGCCAAAGAACTTAAGGTATCCGTACAAGAATGGCAAGAAACCAAGTTAGCGGCTCAAAACCGATTGCCTTTAAGTTTAGATGCTACCGTAGTTCAAAACGTTGATTGCCAAATCACCTTAGGAGAAGCACTGCCCTGTCCTCGTTTTGCCGTCCTCCAACAATTAGAAGAAGAACAGCAACAACTTCAAGGAGCCATTAATAAGCTAGAAGAAAAGCCCCGCATGGCAGTTGAAATGGTGTATTTAAAAGAACTATCTCGTAAAGATGCAGCCAAGAAAATTGGCACCAGCCCAATGACAGTCACAAGATATCTCCAAAAAGGAATCCAAGACTTAGTCACCATGTTACAACCACAAGCAGTTGCAACAAGTGCATAGTTAGTTGTTAGTTGTTAGTTGTTAGTTGTTAGTTGAACCACTAACCAATAACCAATAACCAGTAACTAATTTATTTAGATTTTAAATCAGCAATTGCCCCTTTTGTCATAGCAGCAATAGCTTTATCGTTAGCTTTTGGCAAATGATAATATTTACCTCCAGCATTCTTGGCTAACTCTTTAGCAAACCCAGTAGAAACAAATTTACTTTCAGTATCTATTACTAATAACTGCATTCCCAAAGCTCGTATTCTGGCAGCAATGTCTAACAACTCTGCTTTTATATCTGGTTTTTGCCCTGGTTCTTGGGGTTCACCTAAAGAACGCGACAAAGGAATATTGCCACGTCCATCAGTGATCGCTACAATCACAACTTGACCGATATCACCACTCATTTGAGCATTTAAACCGACACGTACAGCTTGAGTTAAACCATGAGCGAGTGGCGAACCACCACCACACGGTAATCTTTCCAAACGATTACGCGCCAGTGCAATAGAACGAGTTGGCGGTAATAAAACTTCTGCCTGTTCTCCTCTAAAAGGAATCAAAGCAACTTGGTCGCGGTTTTGATATGCTTCTGTCAGCAATTGCATTACTGCTCCTTTGGCTGACTGCATTCTGTTCAGTGCCATAGAACCCGATGCATCCACAATAAAAATAACAAGAGCACCCGCTTTTCTCACCAAACGCTTTGAGCGGATATCACCTTGCTCTACAAATACCCGCTTTTTGGGGGAAGAGGGGGTAGACAAGGGAGAAATGTTGCCACCTTGTCTACCTTGTCTACCTTGTCTACCTTGTCTACCTTGTCTACCTTGTCCCTGATTCTCATACCTCTGCCGTCTTGCTTTCTGATAGGGGGCTGCAGTGCGGAGAGTGGCATCTACAGCGATGCGCCGTACTTTTCCTTTGGGCAACATCGGTTTGATGTATCGTCCCCGATCTTCTGAAAAAATTAAGCTGCGACTGCCAGATTTTCCTTGCCGTTGTGCCATCTGAGCAAAATAAAGCACGCTGGAATCGAGAATGACTCCTTCAGGATCGAAGATAAATTCTTCAGGAACGCTTGGTGGTTCTTGTTCTGGCTGTTCTTGTTCCTCTTGTTGCTCTTCCTGTTCCTCTTGTTCTTGTTCGGAATCATCTTGAGGTTCTTCTTGATTCTGAGGTGGGGGAGGTGGTGGCGGTGGTTCTTCGAGTGGAGGTGTTTGTATAATAGTTGTCCGTGGCACTATAACGAGTTCCACAGCACGCCGCAAATCTTCAGCAGTGACTTGCGTGCGTCCATCTAAAGCTGCAGATGCTTTGGCAACTCGCACGGCAAATATTTCAGCACGATGTCCCTGAACTCCTCCACGTACTGCTTCTTCTACCAAGTAACCAATTTGTTCGTGAGAGATGGTAACTTCTTTTAACCATTCCCGTGCCAAGATAATTTGGGTTTTGAGGGCGTCTATATCTTCGCTGTACTGTTTGATAAATTCTTGAGGTGATTGGGAGTAGGAAATTGCTTTTTCTACTGCTTGCACTCTGTCATCTAAACCTAGGACACCATCAGCAGAAAGCGCGATCGCAATTCGATCGAGTAAGTGTTCCCGCAGAGTCCCTTCTTCTGGGTTATAGGTAGCGATGAACAAGGGCTTGCAGGGATGCTGAAAACTAATGCCCTCTCGTTCTATCTGGTTGCGCCCCTCAGATAAAACTGTGAGAAGTTGATTTGAAATTTGGTCATCTAATAAGTTAATTTCATCCACATAAAGAACGCCGCGATTCGCTTGAGCAAGCAAACCGGGTTGAAAAACAGTATCCCCTTGTTTAACCGATTCTTCCACATCCACAGAACCCAAAAGTCTGTCCTCTGTTACGCCTAGAGGAATTTGGACAAAAGGAGCGCTTATGATTTCTGTTTCTACTGTTGTGGACTGGGCATCCTGTTCTACAAGGGTTTCTAAAATTTTATCATCCCATTCTTCTAGATGATTGGGGTCGCAATTGCTGATAGAACCCTTAACAACTTCAATCGGTGGGAGTAAGGCGTGGATAGCACGCGCCATAACTGATTTTGCCGTACCGCGACGACCTGCGATCGCTACACCTCCCAAACCCGGATCGACTGCAGCTAACAGCAGGGCTATCTTGATTGCTTCTTGACCGACAACGGCTGTCAAGGGAAAGGCTGTACTGAGAGGGTTAATGGTAGGCGCGGGCATAGACATTTTGAATAAAAGTTAGTCTAGATTCAGCATACCAAACATGATTGTTCCTAGTAGGTTGGGTTGAGGAACGAAACCCAACATTGAATCAAATTGTTGGGTTTCGTTCCTCAACCCAACCTACACAATACGTTTGGCGATTTAAGTAAATCTCCAACTTGTCGCGATCGCACCAACAGCCAGTATACGAAAGAGTTTCTTCATTGTATATTGTCCTTGACTGAGTTTGATTAGGGAGCGGGAATGCTAGAAACAGTAAACGGCAAGTCAGGTGATAACCCTGCTCCACGTCTATTAAACTGAGAGTTGACAACAAGCAGCCTATCTTTAGCTTGGGCAATGGTGGTCGGGTATGCAATTGATGGATCGGTTGTGCTGGAGACCACACTACCGCGAGAGAAATCTTCGTCTAGTTGCACTTTGACTATCAACTGTTGCTGGTTACGCACGACGTACAAAATTCGCCCGAAACTGAGCAAGATACCATCACCGTTGGTTAGCCTTTCACCGCCCAAGTCAATTTCCGTTACCTGTTGGCTTGCAATACCAATTCGGAATAACTTTCCGGTATTAGATTGCACAACAATTAAGTACTTGCCATCATAAGTGGCAGCAATACCGTTCAAGTTAAAGCCTGACTGATACACCAATTCTGTACCAGTCAAATCGAGCCAAGGCGAAAACTCGATTTCGTTTGCTTCGTTAGTCGAAACTTTGTATAAAGTCGGGTCTAATGAGTCAGTAAAGTAGGCATCTCCGTTTGGGGAGATAGCTACATCATTGATGAATGTAGAAGTTTTTTGGTTGTTGAACTTACCAAGCAGTTCGCGGGTATGAGTGTCGTAGACAAAGATTTGACCGGTATTGCCTCCTGCTACAAACAGTCGGTTTTTGCGATTGTCCACTTTCAAACCGGCGGCTGCTGTGCGTCCATCAGTACCACCTGATAGGAACACGTCTGCTGATTCTTGCCTGAGATTGCCTTGGAAAATCGTCCCATCTGTAGTGCTACTGACAAAAAAGTCTTTAGTTGTTCGTTGGTAGGCAATACCCTCTGGAAAAACTCTCTCACCAGGAAGGATATACTGGTTGAGATTGGTAACCTTGGCTTGAGTACTGGCGATCGGTAAAGAATTGAAGGTAATCAATGAGATTACCATGGCGAGGAACAGCAAGATGAACCTCAATCTAGACATCTATTTTCTTCTTTCTTCCTCAGTGGACAATCCCACATTGAGCGCTTATTGTTAACTACTGATTGCCTGTGATTTAACTTTTAGTTAAAAGGTTAAACAATTAAGAATCTTTACATTTTTCACCGTTAGGTGTCGCATCAGTGTAGTAGGTAATTATTGCCCTTTCCTTCCTAACAAAGACTGTAGGGAAAATTTTTCCAGTTTCTTGGTCTCGTGCATTATATATGCAAGCTCCGTCAGTTTCTCCTTGCAGTTTAAAGACTTTTGTGACATCTAAAAGCATTTCTTGAGCATTACTAAGATAACCGTATCCTTTAATAACATCTGTCACTATTTGGTTACCTTGCTTGATGACAACTCCTAATGTATATATAACACCAGGAACAACTTCCTCGCGAGTTTTATCGCTGACAAAGTGTCCTCCAATTCCCAGATTTTGTAATTCTAAATATCTGCCATAAAAATGTAAGCCACCGATATCATTAGCGTTATATATTTCTCCACAAAAAATATGTTCAAATCCGCGACGCTTAAACCAAATTTCTGTTAAATCTTCTAAAAATTGTGCTTTTCCCCTGCGTCCGGGACGCAATTCTCCCTTGGTCACTTGCTGAAGTTTTTGCAATACATCTGGATAAGATGACAGCAACTTCTTAAATTTATCAGGGCTAACTCTAGTACCTATAGAACCGCAGACGTTTAATACAGCTTTGTCGAAGGAATTCAATTGAGGAGGTGGAGGGGAAATATCGAGTTTTTGTCCTTCAGGAAAGTCTACAGGTACGGGATTGTTTTCATTGTCAAAAAAGGGTATGAGTTTGATATCTTGTTGCTGAGCATGCACGGGACTATGCAGCCAAATTGGGTAAGTCAGCAAATACATACCAAAAATAGGAGTCAATTGCTTGAGGTTCATATTGACCGAGGAAATTGCAAAAAATTTATGGACAAAGTAAACACGTAGGGTGAGCATTGCTAGCCCTGTCAAGGTGAATCAAAGCTTTGGAAAATCATATCATGTTCGTTTATATACCTTGAATAAATCTCACGCAAAGGCGCGAAGGCGCTAAGAAATTATGCACCTTTTATTATGGTTATGCTAGCGGAGATGATATGAATCGCTCTCTCACTTCTTACCTCTGTGTACTCTGCGTCTCGGCGGTTAATTAAATGGCTTTTGAACCGCAGAGTAAGCTCCAGAGCGCAGCAGAGAAGATGAGGAATTAAGTGAAGAAATAATTACACGTCGCCACCTGGCTTTTTTAGGGAGAAGAAGCAATGAAACCAGCCTTGGTTGATACCAACATTTTATCTTTGCTTGTACCTAACAAAAAATGAGTCCTCAAGCGATGGAAGTTCCACCTGATTGAGGACTTATGAAATTCCCACATCCTTTTAAACAGACGTGTTGACTGATACGTTAAATATGAATTCCACACTCTGTTTTATTACTTCCCCGCCAGCGTCCAGCACGCTCATCTTCACCATCAGCGACTGGGGTTGTAATAGGCTCATCACCAATGCTTGGATACCCTTGGTCATGTAAAGGGTTATAAATAACACCATGTTCGGCAACGTATTCCCAAGAGAGTTGGCGCGTCCAATTTGCTAGAGGATTTATCTTGAGGCGCTTGTTACCATCTAATTCAAAGATGGGCATATTGGCACGGGTGACAGCTTGATCGCGACGGCGTCCAGTAATCCAAGCAAGGGTGTTCAGTTCGGATAGACCTCTTTGCAAAGGTTCTATCTTGGTAACTTCATGGAATTTAGCAATGTCTGTATCCCAAAGTGCTTCCCCATATTTGGCGACAAAGGCTTCGCGACTGTCTACATCGGGTGTTTTGTAAACTTTCAAATCCAGGTTGTAGATGTCTTTGGCTTTGGCAACAAGTTCTAGTGTTTGTGGGAAGTGGTAGAGGGTATCGAGGAAGATTACGGGGACTGGATGCTTGAGGTCTCGATACAAAATATCGGTAACGATCAGGTCATCGACGTTGAAGGCGCTGGTTTGTACCAGTCCGGTTGGGTGATTTTGCACAGACCACGCCAGTATTTCTCTTGGATGAGCGGTCTCGAATCTTTCATTTAACTTGTCTAAGTCAAGAGTGGTACTTTGGGGTCTAAACGCAGTGGTCATAATTTTCCAGTCCAATTGTTCCTTGCTTAAATGTATCCTAATTTTACACCACAATGGCACATAACTTGGTCGGAATTCTGGAAAAGCTAAATTCGGTACATTGGATATAAAGCAGTATCTTGTAACACCAGCAAGGACTTGACAAATAATATCATGTCTGCTTATATACCCTGAATAAAACTCACGCAAAGACGCGAAGGCGCTAAGAAATTAAGAAATTTTTCCACATGGTTATGCTATGGGACTAGATATGAGTGCGGAGCGTTCCTTCCGTTGCAGCATAGAGTGTCGCAAAGAGCACGAAGGAAAGAGAGAAGAGAGAATTTTACAAATGATTTAGGATTGCTATATAATTACCAGCACTCAATTCGAGATAAAATATCCAAAACATTGCAGTTATGCAAGACTAGTTAACTTAACAATACCTAGAACATTTTAACCCATGTCTCTACAAGAAGAGATTGACAAAACAAGGCAAGAAATTCGGACAGATGGCTACTCAATGTCTATTGGTGAGTGGATTAGTCTTTATGAGAAAGATGAAATCGATATTCATCCAGATTTTCAAAGATTTTTTCGTTGGTCAGAGCATCAAAAATCTACTTTTATAGAATCAATTCTTTTAGGTATACCAATTCCGCCAATTTTTGTCAGTCAAAGAGAAGATGGTATTTGGGATGTTATCGATGGTTTGCAGAGACTGTCAACTATATATGAATTTGTGGGTATCTTTAAACCCGATACTCAAGAACAAGATACATCATCTGTTCAAACACGAGATAAACCTTTGTTCGCTTTACAAAAAACAACGTATTTACCTTCTTTAGCAGGGAAAAAGTGGGACGATCCAGATGATAAAGAAAACTCTTTGACGCAGGCACAACGTTTATTGATAAAGCGAGCAAAAATCGCAGTCAATATTGTTGAAAAAGAAAGCGATCCAATGATTAAATATGAGCTATTTCAACGACTAAATACAGGAGGCTCAATTGCCACAGAACAAGAAGTAAGAAATTGCATTTTGTTAATGTTAGATAAGAATTTATATAGATTGATGCGATCGCTTGCAGATCGTGAGGCATTTAAAAGCTGCATTGCTTTGAGCGATCGACTTTATGAAGAACAATATGATATGGAATTAGTATTACGTTTTCTTCTTTTATTTGATGAAGATGATAAAAGCATTCAAAGTTTGTGCGGAGATGTCAGCTTTTTTTTAACAGATAGAATGCGTGACATGGCTGTTAAAAAAGATTGGGATGGAAGTCATATAGAGAGAGCATTTGAGGTGACCTTCAATACTCTTAATGAAGTTATGGGGGATAATAGCTTCAAAAGATATAAATCTGAGAATGACAGATTTCTTGGAGGATTTTTATTATCTGCATATGAGGTAATAGCACTAGGAATTGGATACAACTATCGAAATCTACCTCCAACAAACCAAATATCTGAGCGGATAAAAAACATTTGGTCAGATCCAACATATCAAAAATGGTCAGGAGCAGGAGTGAATGCGGCGAGACGTTTACCCTATCTTATTCCACTTGGTAGAAAGGTATTTTCACCTTTATGAGCATCCGAACTGCTGAACAATTAAGTGATAAGTTGTCTGGTGACCTTGCTTGGCGAAAGAAAGAACTTTCAGAAATCAAATCTTTGGTAGAAGCGAAAAATGTTTCTGACCAAAGACACAAAGTATTACTTCGGAGTGGAATATGTATACTCTATTCCCACTGGGAAGGTTTTGTAAAATTAGCAGCAAATTCTTATCTAGAATATGTCAGGTCAAAAAAGCTTACCTATAAGGAACTTTCTACTAATTTTTTAGCTTTAGCAATGAAAGAAAAACTTAAGGAAGCAAAAGATACAAATAAACCATCATTGTATATACCTGTTTGTGATTTTTTTGTTTCTGAATTAAATCAAAGATGTATTTTACCTAAAGATGTTATATCGACTGCATCAAATCTATCTTCTGAAATTTTAAAAGAAATAACTTATATTCTTGGAATAGACTTTTCACTCTACTCTACTAAATCGGTGCTAATTGATACTAAACTTTTAAAGACAAGAAACGAAATTGCACATGGTGATTATTCGCTGTTTGATAAGGGTGAATATATAGAGTTACATTTAGAAGTTATAGGAATGCTTGATACATTTCGTAACCAGATAGAAAATGCAGCTATCCAGAAAAAATTTATGCAGATTTCAACTTAATTCAACTTGATAAAATACTCTGATTTGTGTGTATTTCATTAGACTTTTTGCAGCCTAAAATGAATAATTAACCGCAGATGGACGCAGATGGATTTACGCTTGTGCAAGATAACCAGTTTTTTGTGTATGTTTTTTGTAGGTTGCTATAATACAAAAAACTGAGTTTTTTATGGATCAAAATTCTACAGAGCGAACAGTTCCGGTGTCGCTTTCTGAAAAACCGGAGCGTTCGGTTCTTACTGCCCGTGCAGTTGCTGCTTCCATCGCTGTCGCTTCTGCCCATGGCATTCGAGTTGAAGACCCCCATGTACTGCATAATACTTATTCGGTGCGAGTCCATCTGCGCCCCGCGCCAGTGGTCGCCCGGATCGGTACGATCGCTCCCATATTGCGCTCGCCTATTGAGTCTTGGTGGGCACGCGAACTCTGTGTAACTGAGTTTCTGGCAGCCCAAGGTGCTCCAGTGGTTGCACCTAGCGACCTCTTACCGCCAAGCCCCCACGAACACGATGGTTTTATGATGAGCTTTTGGCGCTACTTTCCACCTGTCTCTGACACTTTACCAGAGCCTGCAATCGTCGGGCGAATGCTTGCCGATTTGCATACCGTTCTGCGGGATTATCCTGGCGAACTACCACTTTTGACACCTCTTAACGATATTCGACGCGGGCTTGAGCGTCTGAAACAGGTTGGTAACATTCTTCCTGAAAGCGATCTGACACTGCTACAAGAAACTTACGATCGCCTGCTGCCTGAGTTAGATAACTCTGTTGGTTCATTGCAACCACTGCATGGAGATTCTCACGCATTCAATTTAATCCACACTTCAGAAGGGCTGTTGTGGAACGATTTTGAGGACACTTGTATGGGTTCTATCGCTTGGGACTTAATCAACCTTAACAATGAAGGCATCTCAGCCTATCCTAACGCTCCCGACTTTGGAAAGCTAGAGCCGTACCATAAGATGCGGCAGTTACACGCTGTTGTTTGGGTATATGCACTGCTGCCAGAGTTACCGAATTGGGTTGAACCTGCTAAAGTCATACTCGATAACTTGCGTGCTACAGAAATTGCTGATGGCAAACGTGCTTGAGCAAGTCACCACCTTTATGGATACTCTAGAGGGATTTTGATGTTAATTACCGAGTCATAAGAATGCCGCGCACCCCAGCCGAAAAGGCTCGCATCCGCCGCGCCACCACCGAACAAATTCTTAAGGCGGCAATGAGTTTGTTCTGCGAGAAGGGCGATCGCTCAACATCGATTGAGGATGTTGCCAAGCAAGCGCAAATCTCTAAAGGATTGCTGTATCACTATTTTAAGGGCAAAGAGGATTTGCTGTCAGCGATCGTTGATATCTGTATCTAATGATGTGTTACTAGACTGCTTGAGGGTTGGTACAATCTTCCTATTCCTCTCCCCTCAAAACATTAATTCCTCTTGTCTTCTAAAAATCAGCGAACCGACAGTCAATACCTATTAGGTAGGACTAACAGCCAACAATAAATTTTACTTGCATCAAGAGATAAATTCTTGTTTAATTTACAATAAGTATAGTTTCAGACAGGGAGCAAGGGTAGATGGCTGCACCACTTCATACTTCTTGGTATACTTCATTTTTTAAATTTTTCACTAAAAAAAATCAAAATACAAAGAAAAAGCCATCCCCTAGTAATAGGAAAAGCCGCCGTCAAGTAGCTGTAACACTGGGAATAACGTTTTTCATTGTTGGCGGTATAGCTTATTTGGAAAATATTCTGAAAGATGAGAAACCGCAGTCGGCAAATCCGGCTAACAGCAAGGCTAAAAATCCTCAAATAATTGAATTTATTGAAGCATACAATCAAAATGAAGCCAGAAACGAAGAAAATAAAAAATGCAAATATAAATTTAATATCTTAACTTGGCTTATTTGTCCTCTGTCCGATTCTAAGTTATTAGGACAAGTTCAAAATATTGGAGTGCTTTCCGCAGCGATTTTATATTTCTGGGATACTTTTGACAGAAAGAAACAATTAGAACGTCAAGCTTGGCAGTTAATTGATGGTGCCCAAGGTTCAGAAACAAGTGGCGCAAGAAAACAAGCAATTGAGGATTTGTATGAAGAAGGTGCAGATATTACAGGACTGGATGCAGATGGCGCAGACTTACGAGGAATAGACTTAAGTGGTGCTGATTTAACAAGAGCAAGTTTTAAAAATGCCATCTTAGAAGAAGCTAATTTTCAAGGAGCAAATCTCAGAGGTGCTAATTTTGCTGGAGCAAATTTACAAGGAGCAGATTTGAGAGGTGCTAATTTAATTGAAGCTAATCTTACAGGTGCAAATTTACAGCGATTATATAAACGTAATACAAACGAGCAAGAAATAGAAATTACAACAAAATTGCAAGGTGCAAAATTGCGTAGGGCTAAATTAAATAAAACTACATTATACTATACAAAATTCGGGGAATTTAACGGGAAAAACACTGATTTAAGCCATGCTTTCTTTAGGAAAGCGAATATTCTTAATGCCGATTTTAGAAATGCTAATATCGAGGGCGCTCATTTTGGCGGTGCGAAAACAGGTTATGATGAATTAGACATAAAAATTATTTGTCAAGCTGCTAATTACAAAAAAGCATTATATTCACAAAGTTTTTTGAATAAGTATCCAAAAGAAAATTTTCAATTAGATAAAGAGTATAAAGAAACACTATCAAGTCATAACAGTAACCCCACAGATTTAACATTATCAAAATTCTCGCATCTATTAGATTTGATTCTTGCGGAATCTACAGAAAATACAAGCCAAGATTCTGATGAGAAGAACCATGTCATTAATGCAATAATAAGTTTGAAAAGCAAATTAAATGAATTAGAAGCTTTATTCGATTCTGCTTCACAAGAAATATCATCAGAAGAAACTATCGATAATAAAGCAAAAGAAGAGGAAGAAAACTTGAATTTTCTAGAAAGGGAGCTTGAAGAGATAACTAGATATATAGCGAAAAAAAAGAAGAATAATAGCGAAAATCTAGAGACCGAGAATCAATAAACTATATGAGGCAGTTTTATTAAGTCCCTTGGAGGCGGGAACAGGGAACGGGGAACGCGGAATAGGGAAAAAACTAGACCCGAAGCAAGGTTTTAAACCTCGGCCTTCGTAGGCGAAAAATTCCTTGTATCCTTTGGAAGGAGGAAACCCTGCCCCTTGTGGGGGACGTGCGTTTCACTGTTCCCTGTTCCCCGTTCCCCGTTCCCTTTCATTCCTGACAAAATTTTAACAATTCTTGATACCTCTGAAATTCTTCAATTAAACTATTCTGGATTAGTAATTGTCGAATTTCAGGACAGTCATTTTTATCACACCCTTTTCGTAGAAAATCTTCTAACTTATCTATATCATTTACGATCTCTGAACGTTTCCTTTCAATATTTTTGGCTAGATCATCCCTTTTTTTTGCTAATTCTTCTTTCTTCTTAAAATTTTCTATTGCGCTTTTCTGTTGGTCAATACATTGCTGTTGTAAATTGAGGCATTTTTGAGCTTTACTTTTTTCGCCCATCTTCTCCAAAGTTAAAGCCTCTTTGTAAGATTTGTCAGCTAACTCTTTTGCCTTAGCTGCATTTCTTTTATGGTTTTCTGCTTCATTTATAAGCTCACTAACAGAATTTTTTAATTGTTTTAGAATCTCTAAATACTTAGTTGTCATCTCTTTAACATCAATAAAGTTGAAATGAAAAAATCAAAAATTACCTGAACTAAAATCAGCCGATTGACTGACATCATTTCCGTCAATCGATTGTATTTAAAATATCTATTATTAAATGATTTACACGTAATAAATCAATGTCCAGAAATAGCTGATTGGTGAAGCTAGTATTAAATTTACCATACTCTTTCGGTTATTTATTTGTTCTAATGCACTTTTTTATTTACATATTATGTGTATTAAAACTAACTTAACTTGAGATTGAAAACGTTTATGATAACAAATTCAATACATTCCTATAGCTATTAAGTAGCTAAAATAGAATTCGTGCAATTAAACTGTTCTTTTTGCTTTTGCATAATTTTAAAAGGCTTGAGAAGAAACAATTAGCTGAGTAAAACTATTTCTGATAAAATTCTATATTTTGACGCATCTAAAGTCACTTCCATAAACTAGGAAGGAAATAAGTCTTATGTAAATTTGGTCTTTTCTGTCTTGTGCTGAGTTTTTATCAAGCAAAAACTTGTCATCTGTGTTACACGCATTTGCGGAAACAAGATGTCAGGTTGTATCTCATGCTACAAAAGAAGACACAAAAGCAATGCATTGAACTTTTAGAAAAAATTCGTTGGGATGGAGTGCCAATATGTCCCTATTGTGGTTCTACTAATTCCACCAAAATTAAGAAAGAAAACAGGTACCATTGTAATAGCTGTTTTAATTCTTACAGCGTTACTGTGAATACATTGTTTCACAAGACTCATGTGGATTTATCTAAGTGGTTTACTGCTATTAGCTTAGTTCTCAAGTCTCAAAAAAATATTACTGTTCTTGAACTAGCTGCTAAAATTCAAGTCAATAAAAATACAGCTTCTTACATGATTACCCGTATCTGTAAAGCAATGTCTGAGGAACCAGAGTTACTTCAGAAACTCTTAGATTGCGATATTGATTAACTTTGATAAAAGCCTAAATTCAGAAAATAGCTAATTTCAGGGGGGTAGATTTCACATATACCATCTTGGATATTTAGCTGATTTAGCTAGAAGGCAAAAGCACGCTTATCTGAAAGTAGAAGAGGAACAAACAAGCGTCCTGGACATGGAGCCGATCGCATTCTTTTCACCAACATAGGAGCGATCGGCTTTACTCTCCGGCTAATTTAAGAGCTTCTGCGTACAATTGTTCACGAATCCAGAAGCCGTTAGCAATTAAATCGTCTAATAATGGCTGTATCAACTTCACCAATATCTAAATTTTTTTGTAAAGTTTGAAGCAAAGTAATATTGGCAACAGAACGAGTTTCAATCCAGTTGACAGACTGAATCGCCAAAACAGCAGGGTCTGTCTCACCAGAATTAAGAAGTTCCCGATAAACTGCTGTTGGTATAATTACAGTGCTGTAAAGTTGTTGCAATAATTCTAATTGACCGATAGCAGCCAAATTACTAATAGGTGAGGTGTCACTAACTACAATCATCGCCAATTATTTGCTTCGGTGACTTTTTACATCCTCTCTGAGCTCGCTAATATCGTAATGAAGAGGAATTTGGCGACTTGCAAGTAAGCGTTGAAACTGGAGTTGATTCATTTTCGCAAAACGGCTTGCTTGACCTAAAGTAAATTTTTCCTTTTGAAACAGCATAACTGCAATTTCAGTTAATAACTCAGACTCAGACATTTGGGTTGTTTGCAATACTTCATCTGGAATGATAATACTCATACCTTTTGGGATTAATGAAAAATTCTAAATACTAGGATAGCTGATTAAAATAGGATATTATGTTGATGTTTTTAACATATCCACAGAATTTTCCTTTGGATAAAGTTAAAGCTCAAACGATCGCAAAGTGTTGTGAATAAGTGAATGCGCTTACTACAGTTTGAGGGAACAGGCAGTACAAAACTTGCTGACAGCTTCGGCAAAGTACTGGTTTTGCTCCATTAATGCCATGTGTCCGCCTGGTTTGATAGTGACTTTTTCAGCACGAGGTAATTCGGCTTCCATGCGATCGCTTGCTACGGGTTTAGTTGCTATATCTGTTGCGCCACAAACAACCAAAACAGGAACGTTAATTTTCGCCAGTGTCTCTGTTTCCTCATATTTAAACATTGCCAATGTACCACGAGCTAGAACTCCAGGCGAACCTAATGCTGATAGTATCGCTGCAAAATTGAGTTGACCGCGTGTTTCTGTACCTGTAAATCCAGATAATTCCACGCTAATATACAGCAAACCATTGAGATATGAAAGCCAAGTCATCAACCATAGAATCGGTGACAGCACGATCGTGAGGTACAACAGAGGTTCAAGTAGTGGCTTTTGCAATTTACGTATCAAACCGCTAAAAATACAAGTCTTGACTGGATTGGTGTAGGTAGTATCTACAAGGACTAAGCCAGCTACCTTTCGCCCCAAATGCTCTGGAAACAACCTACAGAATGTTAGGTTAATCATGCCACCCATACTGTGTCCCAGCAAGATAACTGGCTTATCCCCTGCTATGGCAACAACAGCTTCTAAATCGCGGGCATATTTCTCAAGGGAGTAATCGTTATTTTTTGGTCTAGCGGATTTTCCCAACCCAGGCAAGTCCCAAACAATCACTCGGAAGCGATCGCTCAGTTGTCGTTTAGCATAGTACCACACAGTACTGTTCGGTCCCCAACCGTGTGAGAGAATAATCGGTGGCGCATCTTCATCTCCATAAAACTCCACTTGCAATACGCTACCATCCGGTCGTGACACACGCTTAACGGTTTGGCTGCGGATAAATTTTGGTTCTTCTACTCCACGACGACGTAGTAGAGGCAAACCGATAAAACGACCGCCAAAAGACCACAAAACCATTGCCAGCCCTGCCACTAAGTATGAAGTTCCCACCAATTCTCGTTCATACCACTCATAAAGAATGTAGATTCCCCCAGCGAGAACCCCAATCGATAGCAGTTCAACTAACCATAGGAGCAGGAAATTGAGAGGCATGAACACCATGAGCCTAAACCTTACGAGCTGCGTTATCTTTTAGGTTCATACCATAGTGGCAATCATTTAATTTTCCATCGCCAGAATGATTTATAAGCTGTTCTTAGGGCGATCGCAATTTAATGAATCGCGTTGTTTACTGGTTCGTCATTCTGCCTTTTAGCAAAAGATAAATAGAACCAGGTAACCAAAAACCCAAAACTATTGCCAAACGCGAAGTGACTCCTATCCAGTTGAGGTTGCGCTCTTGAAAACTACTATATATCGAGAAAACACACGACACAACACCGATTGCACCGATGATTCGTAACGTAATAGGATGACTTTGATGATATTCCCAGTATAATCCATACAGTTCTACTCATCACCACTCTCCCACAGGAAGGTAACTGTGTACGCCATCCTCTATTTAATTCTTGAGGACTGTAGTAGTAGTATTCCCATAAATTCAACCCTTATAATAGGCGCTCAATTTCGCATATAAAACTTAATATTATTTGAAGAATAAATAAGGTAATATTCCCACTACAATACCTAAAGATGCAGTCACAGCAGTCGCTAAACGTGCTTGTAATTTACCATTTTTATACTGAAAATTCTGCAATAGGAGAGCAGTGCTACCAGCCACTGACCAAATCATAATTATGAAGCTGAAAAAGAGAGAATGAGTTGCTTCTAATGTTCCCATTTCCACTTGGGCGGTACTGACTAACCAAATTCCATTTAGCATTCCAGAAATAACTATAATCTTATCTTGTGCTTCTTGAAAAATACCAGTTTTTATAAGAAATATAATAGATATCGGTAAACTGATGGCAAGGACAATAAAAGCTCCTATTATCAATGTATTAAACATACTACTTAAAAGAATAAGAGACATTATAATTTCTATACTAAGAAGTACACATATCAAGTAGCAACCAATTCTGTAAGGTTTCACTCCTAGAAAATTCACTTTATTCTGAATATAAAAATTTGTCAGTTTACGAGCAAAAATATAAAAAATTATGCTAACAGATAGACCTAAGATTAAGAAAGAGGGATTTAAAATAGAAGTTAAACATAAAGTACCGCCAACTCCAGAAAGAACTCCTGCACCAGCCAGAATCCCATTCCATGCAAGTTTTTTAGGTATTAAACTGGTTATTACTAAATTGATTGCAAGTGATAGAAATTCAAAACCAACTAAATTATTGAGGGAGTTCCGTGTGAAAAATCCAATAGTTAAACTTATTAAAAAGCACCAAAATAAACAAAAGCATACACAAGAAAAAGTATTATTTTTTACGTTTATGAGTGCCATGGATTTAAATGACTAGTAGATGAGGTCATATCAGAGTGGCTAATTATCAAAGCGGTCAGTCTAGCGTTAATTTAAGTAAGTCGGCGCAAATCATCGTTACTGGTTCGTAGTCGCGGTGCATGCGTTCGCCGCCTTTGCGTGCCGCAGGCATAAACAGCGCAACTACAAGCCAAATATAGAGATTTTACTTTTCGTTACTTAGGTTGTTTTTTTCTCGCTGACTTACTTAGACAATTGGCATAAGCGATCGGCAGAAATTAACCTTGATTGAAAATTTAACCCATTATTTAAATTTTTCTACTGTAAATTCTACTGATTCTACTGAAAATCTCAGTGTTTAGCTTGGGGATGAAAAAATCAGTATACCTTTTGCTTCACCAAAGTGTGCTTGGAGGGAAACTCTCTTGGCAACTTCTCTCTGTACTCTGCTTTTTTTCAAATTAGCAAACACTATTGACTTTGTTAAGCTAAGTAAAGCTTTTTTAAGTTTTACCATGATTTGATTGAACTATATGGCGGTACTGATATCTTTAAAAAACATACCTTAGAAGCAGAGGTTTAAAAAAATGAACGGTTCAAATACTCCAAATCCAATCGGTGTATCAGTTGCAATGGGAGCTTTGGTTGTGCTGACAAGTGCTGGAATCATTACCATCATGAGCCTCTTCTAGGGCAAAAATTTTAAATTTAATAAAAAAACTTTATAAAAACCCCTCCAAAATATGAGAGGGGTTTTTAAATTTGGTAACAAAATTTAAGATATTGGGGATTGGGACAAGGGAGACAAGGTAGACAAGGAGGACAAGGTAAAAATTTTTCCTTTGTCTACTCCTAGATTCAACTTGAGCAAAAATTGGGCGGAGATTGAACAGTAATTGACATGGTAACTGAGCAAAACAGTGGGACAAACTACAAACAGTTGGGAAGCAACAAGCAACAAACACCAATAGCAACGTTGACTGACTAACACTGAAAACCAAACACAAAATACATTCAATTGAGGTTACAACCATGTCTAATCCTATGATGCAATCCAATTCTTAGTAGATTTGTCCATTGAACAAGAAGAAACGATCGCTGAGGTTCTCAGTATTACTATGATTAGTGGTATCAAATTAAACTATTTATTCAAGACTGGATTCTCCGAACAAAAACTAGCAACTGTTTCTAGGGAGTAAGTCTAATCGTCCGATGCGCTCCAAGCCTATTAAACAAGTGCTATTAGTAACTGCTCGATCGTTCAAAGGTTAATCTCCTGTTCTAACTCTTCAGCAGGGTAATTGATGACTGGAACACCCATTTTGCCAAGCAACTCAATAAATGTGCGCTTACTATAACCTGCTAACTTTGCTGCTTGTCCTAGCGACAGTTTTTCTGTTTCAAACAGTTTCACAGATAGAAGCAACCGTGCTTCCTCAATAGAAATATTTGAGGGGAGTTCTACTTTTAGTTGATTCATGTCTTTATCTCTTAACTTTACTTTTATACCAGGGTAGAGCACGACTACTAACCATAGCAGATTACAATTGAATCAGGTACAGAGCTATCCGCATTCATCCGCTTGTCTAAGAGCAGAAAATGGTAGCAAGATTTTAAGGGATTGAGGATTGGGTAGACATGGGAGACAAGGGGGACAAGGAGGACAAAGCAAAAATTTCTGCTAAAAATCTCTTAGAAGAAAAACAACAGGCATTGAAAGTTGCTCAACTTAATTTACAACGCGCTGAAACGGCAATCAACCCCAGCGACGCAAGTGTCACCGTAGCAATGGAAAGCATCCGCCAAGCATCCGCCAAGGGAAAAGCAACCCTCGCTGCTTTAAATAAAGAAAGACAGACATTACTACAACAAAGATTAGAACAACAAAAACAACGCGATCGCATCCAAAAACAATGGAAGGAAAAGCAGATATCATCTCGCGACAAGAAACAGTTCTAAAATTTATTCTTCGTAAAATGCTATTAATTTATAATATTTAAAACCGCAGATGCACGCAGACGGACGCAGATAATTGTTCCAAAAAAATCCGCGTTCATCTGCGTTCATCTGCGGTTCAAAATAAAAATAATATGACTCCCCATGCTTGTCTTCACTAAACAAAAATATCAGTGCGTGTCACAAGTGAGCCGTCATCTTAAAGCAGGAATAACACGAGTAGCAGACCTTCTCTGGCAAAGAGAGATTAATTGATGAGATTAAGTAGAGCGAAGGTAACGTCGGCGCAACGTAAAACCAGCTCCAATTAAGCCAATACCAACTAGTGTCCCTACTCCGGTTTCCGGTTCTGGAACAACTTTAATAGTACCAGTCACTAACGCCTGTCCTCTTATGGGATCGTTTGGATTTGGACTGATTGTGTCGTTCTCAAAAAAGTCTAGTATGCCAGTAGCACCGCTGAATATACCCTCCCCGCCAGTGATAATTAAAGAACCAGAGCCTGACCCTCTGAGGTTTACAAAGTCAATTAAAGCGGTAGCACTAGCGGTTCCAGATACCTTGTTAGCACCGCTACCACTAAATTCAATAAAGCCTTCTGGGAAGCCCTCTAAGCCGATCGCTGTTGGATCGGTGTTAAAGGTGAACAAGCCAGTAGAGAAGTCAGTTAGGGCGTAAACTAAACCGTTATATTCGGTGAGTCCATATGGTGCATCTGTACTTACCGCCCGTTCAATTGCTCGTGAAAATTTCTCGTTAATCGGCTCAACAGCGATTGTTACGTCGTAATTACCACTAAATGGGAAGAGAGTCTGTGCGATCGCCTTCTCGTTCCCCGAGCCAAAACTGAGTAAAGTCAAAGCTGCAGGAACAAGCCATGCAGCGTAAGAGCGAAGTACCGTTAGCATTGCTGAATATTACCTATATTAAAAATCAAGCTTTCTCTGGTCATCTTGCAGATTTTTGGTCTCATACACTTTTTGAAAGCAGCATGAGTCACTTCATCTTCAAGTGAATTTTTATGTAAAATATATTACTTGTTGCCTGTCGAGAACAGTATACAGTACATGAAATTGCAGCAACAATGAAAAAATTGTCGATCCGTTTGATGTATCTTTAGAGCAGTGTTCGCAGCTTACCTGTGAGTCAGCGCTTCAAGCCGTCTGCGATATCGTGAAGCATCAGCCAGTTACAAAATCCACTATCGCAAAGTTTTTCTGAAGGGCGATCGCTACTATAGGAACAAACTTATCTCGAGAAGCATCTGTTATGGGAAATAGCTTTTGATATACATCGGTATCTGGCTAAGTCAGTCAGGTACCATCCTGGTTAAGCGCAAGTCATGGTAATGTTTACATCAACGACTCCCTCCTATAGAAGAAGTATTAAAAAATTCTTTGCTACTATCGCGTTCTTTGCCCCAATATTAGTAGCGCTTCCGAGTTATGCTGAAAAACCAGAACACGTTAAACAGCTAACGGAAACTAACAGATGTTCTAAATGCGATCTTAGCTACACTAACTTCAGCCGTAAAAATCTCGTTCGTGCTGACCTCTATGATGCTAATTTAACAAGTGCAGACTTAAGCGGTACAGACTTAAGTGGTGCCGATTTGAGATATACTGAGTTAAAAAGTACACAGTTATCCCGTGCAAATCTCTCTCGCACTGACTTGAGTGGAGCTAATTTAAGTAATGCCGATCTTAGTGGTGCTAACTTAAGTGGTGCAGATCTTAGAAATGCCGATTTAAGCAATACAAATTTAAGTAATGCTGATCTCCGTGGTGTCAATCTTAGTGGAGTGACTCTCACTAATGCGGATCTTCGGGGCGTGCGGTTGGATAATGTCAACCTCAATGGGGTTAGTTTTGATGGGGTGAACTTGAGTGGCGTAGATTTAAGGAATGTGAATCTTATTGGCGTGTCTCTCAATGGTGTTAACCTCAATCGAGCTAACTTGGAGAGTGTTAACTTGAGAGGCGTACAGTTGAAAAATGCTAATCTTACTTATGCCAACTTCCGCCGTGCGGATTTGAGTAATGCCAACTTGCAAGGAAGTAACTTGCAGTATGCCAATCTTGATAACTCTGACTTGAGTGGCGCACAACTGGCGGGGGTGAATTTTAGGGGTGCAACTCTGCTTGACGCGGATTTTAGAGGTGCTAATTTAGACAGCGCTCAGTTACCAAGTGATGGTTTTATTGCTGAGGCTCCTGATTATACCCGATGGGGGGATAATCGTTATAAAAAGAGCGATTATAAGAATGCGATCGCTTACTACAATCGTGCAATTGAAGTCAATCCCAAGTTTGCGGAAGCTTACACCAGTCGCGGTCTTGCTAAGAGTCGTTTGGCAGACAATGAAGGTGCGATCGCCGATTACAATAAAGCCATAGAAGTTGACCCCAAGTATGCTAGAGCATACAACAGCCGGGGATTGACGCGCCTCGACCAAAAAGACTACCCAGCTGCTTTAGCTGATTTTAACAAAGCGATCGCTTTAAACCCTAAATATGCCGAGGCATATAGCGGGCGAGCAACTATTTACCGCATTCAGAAAGACTATGCGGCGGTGATTGCGGATGCTTCTGAGGCTATTCGCCTCAATCCTAAATTATCTGAGGCATACAATAACAGAGGTGTGGCTCAGTATGCCCTGAAAAACTACACCGCAGCAATTAAAGATTTTGACAAAGCTATTGATAATTCTAACAATTGGGCTTGGGCGTATTTCAATCGCGGGCTGAGCCGCCAAGCTTTGGAAGATTACAAGGACGCAACCAAAGATTTTGATAGGGCGATCGAGCTAGATAGTGATTATACTGAAGCGTATTATCAACGAAGTGTTGCCCGCTTTGCTCGCAAGAAGTATGATGATGCAATTAAGGATTGCGATCGGGCGATCGAACGCAATCCCAAGTACGCAGAAGCGTATGAAAACAAGGGGAATTCCCTGTTAGCTTTGAAAAAAGCATCTGAAGCCAAGGAAGCTTTTCAGCAGGCTGCAAAAATCTACAATCAGCGCAATGACGCTAGTGGTATAGAGAGGGTGCAACAACTGATTGCAGGGTTGTAATTATGTAACCGTTCAGGGGGGTGATTGATTGAACTACAGATAGCCCCCTAGGAAGCAAAGCGATCGCTGACACTCAAGAATGAGTATCTTAGCATCACCCTTCACATTTACCAAAGTACAAGTACTTTGGTATGGGAAAACCCGATGATAAGAAACTTAGACATCAAGAAAAACTTATGTTAAAGTACTTGTACATTGATTCTGGAGGCTTTAAACTATGTACAAGTAGTTTGATAATAAAGGTAAGGACATATGTACTTACTGCTAGAAGAAATGAGAAAGCGGAAAAACGCTACATACAGACTAGATTCTTTAATTATTGAGAAAATAACCGAACACGCGACAAAAAATAATATGTCAGCTAATAGCTGGTTAGAAGATTATTTATTTAATTCTCTGAAAGCTATGGGTATCATTGATGCAAATGAACAACCTTTAGGTGAAACTAGAGGAGGAGATAGAAAAAGTAAGGAGATTAAATAATGAAAACAGAACACGAAAGACAAGAAATAATCAAAGCTATCAACGTACTGCTAAATCAAGCTTATGACTGTACCTTAGATGAAATACTCGCACTCTTACAAAACATTGAAGATGAAGAGGATGAAGAGGATTTAAAATCTGTTAAAGAAGCCAGAGAAGAGATCCGCTTACACGGTACATTCTCTTGGGAAGAAATTAAAAAAGAAATTGCTGAAGAGAGAAAACAAGACGTGGCTTAATTGATGACTTACACAGTTGAATTCTCTCCTAGTGCAAGAAAGATGTTTCAGAAATTACCTCAAGACTTGCAAGACCGTATACAGCCAAAAATAGATGCTTTAGCCACAGAACCTCGCCCTAGTGGGATGAAAAAGTTGAAAGGCGAAGAAAATACCTACCGAATTAAAATTGGAAGTTATCGAGTAGTTTATGAAATAGAAGACGATGTATTGTTAGTTACTGTTATCAAAGTGGCTGGTCGGGGAGAAGTCTATAAAAATAAAAGTTGATAAATAAAATCAAGCAAATAAAAACTAAAAGTATGTCCATTTAGGCTCCAACATACACCAATATTTCTACTTCTTTTTTTCTCAGCCCTCTTTAAGTAATTTTCAAGGCTGGCTGGTATTTCGCGATCGCCTCGTGATATCCTTCCCTAGTTCACTTTTTCTCTAACTACTGTGCTTCTGTAACCAGTTGTACTCCCTGTGGTTACAATATCACACAGCTGTACAACCTGCCAATTCCTCTGAACTTCTAGAGGTAATATCAAGAGCAACTAATTTTAGTACCTGACGAAAAGTCTCCCAATCATAAACTGATAAAAGTTCGATGACTTCTTTGACTATTACTCCTATTCTAGGCAAAAATATTTAATTAAAGATTACGCGCAAAATTCTTCCTGAATTTGAAATTCATATATAGTACTGATCTTTGCTAAGATTGTTTTTTAGTTAGTATTATCAAGTACAAATACTCATATAATCTGTGTTTTTAAGGTTGAAATTATAAAAAAGCTATTGTTTTAAGTTAAAAAGAATTTGTAAGGGTTAAAATTATAAAATTAAATTTATGTAAAGTTATTCAATTGAGGCAATGCGATTAATTTTGTACAGCAAGCCGGGATGTCATTTGTGTGAGGGTTTGCAAGAAAAGTTGGAACAAATTGTGGAGAAGCAAAGTATTGCTTCTCTAGAATTGGAAATTCGGGATATTACGACTCGTGACGATTGGTTTCAAGCGTATCAATACGAGGTTCCAGTACTTTTTTTTGTAAACCGCAGAGGCGCAGAGGGCGCAGAGGAAGAGGGGAGGGAGGAGCCGTTACCTCGCCCTTCTCCTAGAGCGACGGTGCAGCAGTTGGAAAAAACGCTTCAGAAGTATCTTTAGAAGTGTTCGTAGTTGCGCTTTAGCGCATGCATCTTAACTACAAATATAATACAAGTATTTATCCTGACATGATATGACACGCTCTTCCTACGATCGATTTGTCAAAAGCTATTTCAAAGAGTTATTGCACCCTCTGGGTTCGATACAGATAGCTCGCCGATTATCAGAGTATGTGGAGATAGATGTTTGGTTTGTACCTCATGAATCACCACCTGTAGCAGATGTTACAAAGTTGGGCTTATTGGGTCGATTTGCTGCTAAGGCTGCAATTTTTGAAACTTTCCGTGATGAACCGGATGAGATGGACGTTTCTAACTCTCTGCTGAAGTTATTAAAAATGATTGACAAATTTGAGCGTCAGCCAAGCGAAAACCAGCAACAGGTTGAAGAAACCAATTTACCCAGACTGTGGGTTCTGACACCAACGGCTTCTTCTGAATTGATCGAAGGATTTAGGGCGAGACCTAAAAAGAGGCAATGGTCACCTGGGGTATACTTTTTAGCAAAATCTTTCCGGTCAGCAATAGTGGCAATTGACGAGTTACCTGAAACCGAAAAAACACTTTGGTTAAGAATTTTGGGCAAGGGGAAAGTTCGGCAGCAGGCGATTGACGAACTTATGGCACTCCCAGAGGACGAGCCGTTACGCTCTAAGGTGTTGGAGTTATTAACAGTGACCAGTGACCAGTGACCAGTACTGTACAGCAATTGGAGAAATTGCTCCAGAATTATCTTAAGAAAATTTGGTGACAGTTTTTGAGGAGTTGGTAATTTGCTTGCCATTTCCAACCCCTTATATATCATTTCCGGTAGCACAACCATGCGGAAAACTTTCTTAATTTCTTAGCGCCTTAGCGCCTTTGCGTGAGTTTTACTCAGGGTATATAAGCGGACATGATATTAATTGAAAAATGTATTCCTTCTCAATCAGATTTACTTTTGATTTCTTCAGTAAGTGTTGTTGTCCATTGAGAAACTTCTTCTGCTGTCAGATTCCCTGCAGGCTGAAGTCTTGCATCTTTATATCCCCACTGTTCTACATCAATGAGATACTGTAATGGTGAGAGTAGTGTCCCCTGACAAAGTTTTTCGTTTGGGGGGGGATTGTTAATTTCATCTTGCAACCGCTTGGATAATTCTTGCATCACCCAGTTTGGTATGCGCGATCGCTCTGCTGGGTAGATAAAGCCAAAAAGAATCAAATGGCTGAAGAGAACTCGCCAGTCTGAGCCAAAGCAATGAAGCAGGTATGACCAATCTAAATCTTCAGCACAAGTGAGAAGTACGTGGGCAACATCTGCTCCGTCATAGCGATCGCGAGCCATGATGAAGGACTTTGACCATAATAGGTCTTCAGGCGAACAAATTTGGACGGGGATGCCCAGCACTTCCACGCTGACAGCACGCTGAAACCAGCCATTATCAATTTCAGTAATACCATTAGCAGAGTTAAAGATAATATCAACAAAGTTTTCACCACAGAAAGCTTTTGCTAACCAGTGTTGTGAATGCACTTCAGTCTCACAACTTGCCGCAGATAGAACCTCCATAATTCGCTCTTTATCCTGTGGGCGAACGAAAATATCCAAATCCTTTGTCGGACGTGCAATACCGGTGTGGCGCTCAAAAGCAAATGCTCCTGCAACCAGAAATGGCACTTTAGACTCATTTAGGAGTTGAAGTGCTTGACAGTAAAAAGCGCGAGTTTGTGGATCGAGTTCAATTTGAGTGATTGTTTCAGTTTGCATATTCTTTATATTTGACTTCCCAGATTCTTTTAACCCCTCGTTTTTAGGTTTCTACCTAAAAATGAGGGGGACAAGTGAGTAAGTACTTAAGAACTCGATTGTCTTTGAAAACTCAAAATAAATCTTCAATCCGGAGAGCGAAGCAATAATCTGTAAAAATACTGATATATTTTCAAAATAAATGCTCCTATTGATGCATGAAAATCTACCCAGTAACTGCGCCATGATCTAATTAAGTTTAAGGGGAAAAACTGATGGCGACAACGAAGGATGTAGTGCGTATAGCAGCAGTAGGAGATATCCATTGTACCAAGACATCTCAGGGAGCCTTGCAACCCCTGTTTGAGCAAGCGAGCGAGCTTGCCGACGTGCTGTTGCTATGCGGCGATTTAACAGACTACGGGCAGCCCGAGGAAGCCTACGTCCTCGTCAAGGAGCTAGTATCTGCTAAAATTCCAACTATTGCTGTGTTTGGCAATCACGATTATGAATCTGGAAAGCAAGATGAGGTCAAACAAATTCTGACTGAAGCAGGTGTGCGGGTGCTTGATGGGGATGCTTGTGAGGTTAAGGGTGTTGGTTTTGCTGGGGTGAAGGGATTTGCTGGAGGCTTTGGTTCTAAGGCGTTAGGAGCTTGGGGTGAAGAAGCCATCAAGCACTTTGTCCATGAGGCAGTGGATGAAGCCTTAAAACTAGAATCCGCATTAGCGAGATTAGAAACTTCTCACCGCATTGCTGTACTTCACTATTCCCCAATCCAGGCTACCGTTGAGGGTGAACCGCCAGAAATTTTTCCATTTCTCGGTTCGAGTCGTCTTGAGGAACCACTCACCCGATATTCGGTGACTGCTGCTTTTCACGGTCACGCTCATAACGGTCATTTAGAGGGGCGAACTATAAGTAACATTCCGGTGTATAACGTATCCATGCCGCTTCTGAAGAAAAAGCTCCCCGACCAACCACCTTTTCACCTGTTAGAACTTGCAGTTGATGCAGGGGTTGTTAATGCCTAAGTGTTACTAATGTTGAAATAAACACAATACTGATGCCTCTTGTGGGGTAAGCATCCTTGCTCTGTCAAGGTGACTCATAAAATTTTGATTCAGTCGGCAATTTCTCATCTTTTTTCTCTGCGATCTCTGTGCCTCTGCGGTTTTAAAGTAATTTATTTAACCGCAGAGGCGCAGAGGACACAGAGGTAAGAGGTGAGAAAGCTATTAATTTCCTCAGTTTTCACCTAAATGAACCACACCGTTTGTAGGGGCGCAAGGCAAGAGCTTCCCTACGACTGTGGTCTATTTACCTGAAAACTGCTGTAAAATCCGAAAAACCTCCCAGCGCTAGTGAAGTAAACAATATAAAAATATCTACTCTTGGAAACTAGCGGTTACGGCGTATGTAATCTCACATCTCACTTCAAGTCACCTCAAGGGCGAATGGCAGCACTTCTCGAATGAAATCGAGTTGCTTTCTCCGTGCAAGTTCGCTTCTATTCGCTGTGAAATCGCAGTTGCCAAGGTAAAGCAATGGAAAAACAAATATACAAATATCCGCGTACTCATCATATTGAGGGTTCGCGATCGCAACCAGGAGATGAAGACCTCGATAGCATCCCCTTTTGTGCCATACAACACCAGTATGTAGTCGTCGAAGAAAAAGTAGATGGGGCTAATGCTGCTATTAGTTTCAGTGCTGATGGTCTAATCCAATTGCAAAGTCGGGGACACTATCTCACGGGGGGACAGAGGGAAAAGCATTTTAACTTGTTCAAACAGTGGGCAAATACCCATGCTGTTGCTTTTTGGCAGGTGTTGGGAACTCGCTATATTTTGTTTGGCGAATGGCTTTACGCCAAACATACTGTGTTTTACGACGCTTTGCCTCATTACTTTCTTGAGTACGATGTGCTGGATTTGGAAAAGCAACAATTTCTCAGTACGTCTAGCCGCAAGCAGTTATTGGCTGGGTTACCTTTGGTTTCGGTACCCGTGCTGTTTGCTGGGGAACTCTTATCTTACAAACAACTGATAGGATTGCTGGGTAATTCTCATTACCAAACTCCCCAACATTTAGAACGCTTTCAGGAACTTTGCCTGGAAAGGGGACTGGATGTGGAACGTTCTCTCAAACAAACTGACCAAACAAATCTTATGGAAGGTTTGTATATCAAGGTTGAACTGGGAGATACGGTGACTGCTCGCTATAAGTACGTTCGTTCCAGCTTTTTAACAACTATCAAGCAATCGGATGGTCATTGGCTCAACCGCCCCATCATACCTAATATTCTGCGTCCTGATGTCGATTTGTTCCAACCATGAATACCTCTGTTTCTTTAATATCTTGGTCGTTTCCTCACTGTCCTGATGAAACGAACTGGTCAATCGATTGGTCAGCGCTGGAATCTGAGTTTGACTGGCTCAGTGCTTTGGCTGACTGTCCTCAAGACCCCCGCTACCATGCTGAAGGTAATGTTCTGATACATACACGTTTGGTCTGTGAAGCATTAGTTGACTTACCTCAATGGCGTTCGCTACCTCCAAACGAACGTTCGGTCTTATTTGCTGCTGCTTTGCTACATGATGTTGCAAAACCTGTTGCCACTCAAATAGAAGAAGATGGTGCTATCTCCTCTAAAGGTCATGTCCTACAAGGAGCAAAAATGGCACAAGAAATTCTTTGGGATTTGAATGTTCCTTTGAGAGAACGGGAAGCAATTGTTGCTTTGGTAAAATTTGGTAGTTTGCCTTTGTGGTTTTGGGATAAGCCCAATCCAGAACGGTCTGTTATCAAAGCCAGTCAAATCATACGTTGCGATATGTTGGCAATGCTTGCTGAAGCAGATGTTCGGGGGCGTTACTGCAGTGACCAGGTGCAGTTATTTGAGCGTATTGAGTTTTTCCGCGAATTTTGTCAGGAAAATATGTGCTTGGAGCATCCGCGATTGTTTCCATCGGCTCACAGTCGGTTTGTTTATTTTCAAAAAGAAAATAGCTACCCAGATTATGATGCTTATGATGACACTCGCTTTCAGGTTGTTCTCATGTCGGGATTGCCTGGTTCTGGTAAGGATACTTGGATTCAGGAAAATTTGGCAGACTGGGAGGTTATTTCTTTGGATGAATTGCGAAAGACAATGGGTGTTGACCCAGATGATGACCAAGGCATTGTCACCAATCAAGCAAAAGCCATTGCTAAAGAATATTTGCGATCGCAACAATCTTTTGTGTGGAATGCAACGAACCTGAGCCGCCAGTTACGCGGGATGTTAATTCGCCTGTTTTCCAGTTATCAAGCCAGGGTTCGCATTGTTTACTTGGAAGCGCCTTGGGATGAGTTGTTGCACAGAAATCGCGAGCGAGACGCCATGGTACCTGAAAAAGTGCTTTACCGAATGAGGAACCGTTTGGAAGTTCCCAATATTATCGAAGCGCAACATGTGGATTGGATAACGCAATAAATTGACCGCTCCCTCTCTCGTTCCCAGGCTGAGCCTGGGAACGAGAAACCAGAACAAATTGCCCACGTTATACATAATCCGGTCTTTGCGTACCTGTTTGTACAATTATAAGTCCTAATGTATTAAATTAATGTACATGTATATTGCAAAGATTGCGGTCTTCTTTAACATTAGGATTATTCAGCAAATAATTATGCAGCCATTTGCAACCAAACTCCACTAAATTGTCTAAATTAAAATTCCATAAAATTATTCCTTTATTAGTAGCAGCAGCCAATATTTGATTGTCAGGGCTAAAGCTAAGGCTAGAAATTTTATTGCTTTGCCGTTCTAGAGTTACAAGTAGTTGACCTTCAAGGTTCCAAAGTTTGATTGTACCATCCCAATCAGCAGAAGCAATCATTTGACCATCAGAGGTAAAACTAACGTCGAAAACTTGATAGCTATGCCCCCTAAGAGTTCGGATTTCTTGACCGTTAATGCTCCACAGTTTAACCGTGTTGTCTGAACTAGCAGAAGCCATTATCTCGCCGTTAGGACTGAAACTAACTTTATTGATCGTACTACTATGCCCTTCAAGAGTTTTGAGTTCTTGACCGTCAATGCTCCAAAGTTTTATGGTTTTGTCAGAACCATCACTTCCTGAAGCAATCAT
This sequence comes from Scytonema sp. UIC 10036, assembly GCF_009725235.1. The sequence goes on along the minus strand of NZ_WJFC01000003.1, from coordinate 142,900 downwards.
CTTGCCGTCAGGGCTAAAACTCACACTCCATATCCCACCAGTATGTCCGGTGAAAGTAGCAATTTCCTGACCATCTTGATTCCAGAGTTTAGCTGTTTTATCATCACTTCCTGTCACAATTAACTGGTTGTTAGGACTAAAACAAACGCTTCTCACTGCTCCCGCGTGTCCAAAGAGAGTCTTAAGCACCTGTCCATCTTGACTCCAAAGTTTAACTGTTTTATCAAAACTGCCAGAGGCAATAAACTTGCCATCTGGACTGAAACTGAGGCTGGCAATACCATAGCTATGCCCAGAAAGGGTTTTCCTCTCAAGACTATTAAGCTTCCAAAGTTTGACCGTGTTCTTGACATCACTAGCGATCGTTTTTCCATCAGGACTAAAACAAACGCGGGTAGCCTCTTGACCGTTATCGCAAAGGATTGGGATTTTCTGTTGATGAAGGTTCCAGATTTTGACTGTGGAATCTTCACTAGCAGAAGCAATGGTGTTACCATCAGGATGAAAACTAACGCTTGTCAGTTCTGCTGTGTGCCCTTTAAGCGTCGCAATTTCCTGCCCGTTCAAACTCCACAGTTTAACTGTATTGTCTGAACTGCCAGACGCCAGTATACTGCTTCGTGGGCTAAAACTAACACTTGTGACCCCACTGCCATGTCCTTTTAGAGTTGCACGTGTCTCTCCGTTTAAACTCCAGATTTTTACTGTCTTATCTGAACTTGCAGAAGCAATTAACTTGCCATCAGGGCTAAAACTAATGCTGTAAACTGTCCCACCATGCGTTAGAGTTTTAATTAAAGTACCGTCAAGATTCCAAAGTTTGACTGTACCATCAAAACTGCTAGAGGCAAGTATTGTGCCGTCGGGGCTGAAACTGACACTACGGACAGTACTGCTATGCCCCTTAAGAGTTTTCAGTTCCCCACCGTCTTTGCTCCAGAGTTTGACTGTCGCATCCATACTTGTAGAAGCAATTATCTCACCATCAGGGCTAAAACTAACGCTCCATATCTGGTTTGTATGCCCCCTCAGGGTTGTCAGTTCCTGACCCTCAAGGTTCCAAAGTTTAATTGTATTGTCCCAGCCTGTGGAGGCAATAGTTTTACCATCAGGGCTGAAACTGTTGCTCAAGACTCCATCTTTATGTCCCTTGAAAGTTCTGAGTAAACGACCTTCTTGACTCCAAAGTTTGACCGTATTATCCCAACTTGCAGTAGCAATGACACTACCATCGGGGCTAAAACTGACACTCTGAACGGGACCGCTATGACCTTCCAATCGATTGCGCTCTCTGATACTGTAAATTATTCGCTGTAGGTTGATCGCAGTCTGCTTTATAGTTAGAGATTCTTGGGAAATTGCGTTTTCTGCCAGTAATTTTTGTAACTTTCTTCCAGCCTTGACTCCTGCAACTAGCGCTTCTAATTGTTGATTGGAACCAAAAAAAGCTTCCGAGCTTCTAGAGAGTGCGATCGCGTTTTGCTTTTCTGCTTCTACCCGACGTTCCTCAGAAATACGAAGTCGCTCCTTAGTTTCCTCAAGTTCATCATGTCTTTTCTGAATGCTCTGCTTGACAAATTCTATCTCTAGCTTATTCAACCAGTTGCCCTCAAATGCAGATTTTAAAACTTTTTCCAATACGGGAAGGCGAGGGTCGTTACTCCACAGATAATCTGAGCTGTGCTGTTGATTTTGCCAGTCATTAGCCGCAGGCGTCAGACGCTGACGCAGCACTAAACTTTCTTGCTGAGAATTTTTCCATTGCTGTAACTTATTCCAACCCCGTACTAGAGCATCGTGGGCTGGCTCTACATAAGCTTCATCTCCAATTTCTTTTCCCTCAACCAAAAGTCGTGCAGCCGAAAAACATTCAATAACAGTCTTCACGCGGTTATTTTCTTCTACACTTTCGTACACCAGTTCCGACTTCGGTACTCGTCGCCGCGCCAATTCACCACCCTCGACGGTAACCATTCGCAGCATCACCTGACGAACGGTATGTTCGTAAGCTGGGTCAACCTTCACTAAATTCCTGTATTCCTGAGTTGCTCTTTGCGTAAGCGAACCAGCAACACTACCGAGTTCAAAGTAATCAAACTCAGTTAAAGCACGGTCATCTCCACGCCGCTCTAAATACTTTAAGTACAGTTCACTAAGGGTAAATGAAAGTAAAGGTAGCGCTCCTGGCATTTGCACGACCTCGTTAATCAATCGCTCTACTAGATCGGGCGGGTTAAAATATAACACCCTCTCTACTGCTGGCTTTTCAATGACCTCACGTAGCTCATCTTGTGTCATTGGTCTAAGCAAAAATCTAGCATCCATCCATTGAGATGAGAAAGCAGAATTAAAAAACTGCGGTTCAAAGTCTGAACGTAAAGTTAAGACAATATATAATTGATTTGATTTAAGTGCTGCCTCCAGTGCTTTCAGGAATTGCTGGCGCTCCTGCTCGGAGTGACACATGGTAACTAACTCCTCAAACTGGTCAACAACCAGTAGCAGTTTTATCTGTGGGTGGGCATTGCTCCAAGCTGCCATATCAAGAGCGAATCTCCCAGTTTCCTGCCGTAAATCCTGACTATAAGCATCAATTGAGGCTGTGTCCTCTGGCGTTGCACCAAGAATCATTTGCAGATTTGCCCTTGCCAAAGCTGTCATCGGAAACTCACCAGGACGTATCGGTTCAAGGACTTGCCACTGATTCTCCACAGCATTTTCTAAATTCGGAATTAACCCCGCTTTCACCAGGCTTGACTTGCCAGTGCCGGAAGCCCCCAGAACGACTGTAAGTTGGTGCTTATTGACAAATGCACTCAAATCTTTTACTACCTCTTGCCTACCAAAAAACAGATGGCTGTGGGCTTTATCAAATGGTTTTAGTCCTCGATATGGATTATTCTCGCGGTTGAGTGGCGGTGCAGGTGGTAGGTTTAACTCATGACCGGGAACTAAAAAAATATATTCCCCTTTGTCGTGTTTACTGAGTTGAAACAACCCAGGAGTTTGGCGTTTGTAGAATTTTTCTGTGGTCGTTTCCAACTCATCACGCAAATAACTATACAATTCAGTTGCTGTAATCACTCCATCCCCAGCTGGTTTACCATTCTTAGCTGGTGGATTGGTGTCTGCACCACCATGCAACGCCCTCAAAAGTGCTGCAGCAAAAGGCGAGTGCTGGTCTACTGTTCCACGACAAGCTAAGAAATCTAAAGCTTTTTGGTCATGAGCCGCAGAAGTAATCACTTGCCACGCCCGGTCACTGATAAAGCGCTCATAGCGTTCTTTGTAGACAGTTTGAGAAGGGACAATGTCTCTTTTAAGGCTCGACCAACGGAATGCCCCAGCAAAACAGCAGTCTAGGATAGTCAGTAGATGTCGGCAGGGTAGTGAAACGAGGGCGTTGTGTAACTCCTGCATCAGTAGGTAGGTACTAATATTACCTGCATGAGCGTTATGGGGTATTAAGTATCCAGCTGGTCCTTCCTGACTTTCCAATGCATCTAAAGCAATACCGTGTCCAGCAAAGTAAAACAGCACTCTGTCATTCCCGCTGACCATCACTGTTTCACGCTCAAGAGGTATTTTCTGCATCTGAAAAGCTACAAGCAGTTGGATAAGTTCTTCCAGAGAAGCATCTTTGTCTAACAGTAACCGGACTTCATACTTGTAATCTTGTTTGAGAATCCGGGCGATTTCTGTTGCATCAGGCACAGCAGTCTCTAGCATTGGTATACCATTTGAGTAATTATTAATACCAACAATTACTGCTAGATTGCGTTGAAATTCATATTTAGATTTAGGCATGCATCAAGAGACGCTAGTAGGTTGACGGCAAGCAGTTTGGAATTACTATTAACTACAGATATTAGAGCGCTGTTTTCCGAAAAAATTTGAACAATGGCTTGTTTGCCACTTTTGTTCTTGCCAGCAATTGCTGATGGAGTTGTTACTTAAAAAAGGTTATGCGATCGCTTTTACATGAATTCATCTACTGGTTGGAATTGGCGGTGGTTGTTGGTATATCGTCACAGAGATGGCGATCTCTCTCACTAACAGTGGAGTTCTTCAAATACTCGCGCAGGCGATCGCAACCTAGTTCGATCAGTTTATTAAATGTCCCAATTCGCCATAGTAAAATAGAACCGTTGTCTACTGCAATCGCTACTAAGCTACTATCACCACTCAAACTTATACTCTTAATTTTACCTTGAGGCACTTTGAATCTAGCTAACTCATTGCCGTTTTTTAAATCCCATATGCAAACAGAATCGTAGCTACTTGATGCGGAAGCTATTACGCTGCCATCTTTACTAACACTAACTGGAAGGAAGCCAGTATCATCCGAGACAGCGTAATTTAGTAAAGAAAACGAGCATCTAGATTGTTGGAATTTAAACAACAAAATATTTTTCAAGTCCGATAATGTTATTTCGTCTATCACTAAATCTGGTGTTAGCTTCTGTAGCTGATTTTTCACACTAAATATAACATCAAATATACTCGTAGAGTCTGCGATAATCTGCATTTTATCAGTTTTCAAGTCCCATAGGTTGACTACTGTATTAGTCTTGTCCGTATGTGAAATTATGGCTATTTGCTGGCTATCAAGGCTAAATTTGACTCCCATAGAGTTGACATCCTTACTCTCCAAAGCTCCGCCTGAAAACTTTTTGTTTAATGAGACAAACGTTTTGTTTTCCAAATTCCACAAGCCAACCGTGCCATCTTGGTTAATGATGGCTAATTTTTTGCCATCCGCACTTAAACTAAGGTTTTTGACAAAACCTGGAATTTCTGGAATTGAGACAAATTGTCTACTATCTAAATTCCATACACCGACTTTGCCATTTTTGTCTGTAGTGGCTAATTTTTTGCCATCTGCACTCAAACTGACGCTTATTGCTTCATAGGGAAATTCTTCCCACTCTAACTTCTTATCTTCTAAGCTCCAAAACCGAATGTTACTGTCATATAAGGCAGTAGCAAGCTGCTTTCCATCTGGACTCATAGACATGGAGATAGCGTTTGTTTCTAATGGAAATGAGTACAAATTAGATAGTCCTATTATATTATTATTCTGCTTGTCCTCTAAGTAGCTCCATAAGAAAAGACTCATATTTCGTGACTCATCTGTACCATACTGAGGCTCCCAGCCATACTCAATTGCAATTCGTTGACCATCATTGCTAAAAATTGCTCTAGAGAAACGTTTTTGCTTATCCCCATCCCCATTTAATTCTGACCATTTTTGGTTGCCTTCGATTTCCCACAAGCTTAATTTATTTTCATCATTATCTGCTGTTGCTACCAGTAGCTGGTTATCAGGGCTAAAACCGATACCTACTATGTTTTTGTATATATTATTCTTGAATTCTTTAAATTGTTGTGTGTCTTGCAAACTCCACAGGCGAATAGTATCACTGGCGTCAGCAGTAGCTATTTTTTTGCTATCTGGGCTGAAACTAATACTTTTAACTCCACCTTGATGTCCTGGAAATTGGATCAACCTTTTGTTGTCAATATCCCAAAAACTAACAGTACCATTCTTATGAGCGTTCCAGCTAGCCCCATAAATATCCGCCACTGCCAGTAGTTTTCCATCGAGACTATAAGTTACGCCCGGACTATGGTTAACAGGATTAGACGAAGTTTGAAACCCTGAGAATGGAATAATCTGGTTACCCTCTGAGTCCAAAAGGTGACTAACAAGTGTGTCTGTGCGATCGGAAACTAGGACTTTGTTTTCGGGAGCCATCCCGACTAATGTCCCTATCGGCTTTGACCTACGGTTGCGTTCTTTTGTTGTATGGTAAAGTTTTCGCAGCGTGTGAGAAACTTGATGTTTTAGCTCCTTATCGGGTTTGAATAAGAACCAAGGCCAGTCTTTTAAAGTCTTTGCTGCACGTACACTGTCGATTAACGCATCTAACTCTTGATTAGAACGCCAATTTGCCTCTGCAGACTGTCTAAAAGCACCGACTTGACCTATCAATGCTTGTCTCTGACCAATTAAAGTAGCAATAGTCAACCCGCTTAAACCCAGCATAACGGCAATCGCAATCCGCCACCGCCAACTAATGTTTCGGCGTTTTTGTAAAACGCTTTGTTGGACAAATTCTGTCTCTAATTGGTTGAACCAATTGTTATTAATCTGGAGTTTTTCATTTAATACATCAAGATAAGGATTACTATTCCAAAGAAACTGTATGGGTTTTTCCCGCAAAGTTTGTTGCTGATTTTGTCTTTGTTGCCATCGACGAACTAGCCTAATACTGACTTTATCAAATAAGTTTTCGAGAACGTAAAGCCTGCGATCTAACCAATCAACAACATTTTCAGCCTTTGTTTGCAAACCTGATGGTTGTAACTTGTTTGTAACGCTTTTCCATTCTTCGGCAGCTGGTGTCAGTCGCCGTTGTAAAATTATATTGTCCTCTTCTTCTTTAGAATTTTTCCAAGCCAGCAACTTATCCCACCCTTGCACCAAAGCATCATGGGCTGGCTCTACATAAGGTTCGCCTTGAGGATTGGAACCTTCAACAATTAAACGGGCTTCAGAAAAGCGTTTAATAACTGTTTGCACGCGCTCGTTTTCTTCTTTATCGGGATACACTAATTCCAATTTAGGCACTTGTCGCCGTGCTAACTCTCCACCTTGCAATGAAATCATCCGCAACATGACCCGCCGCACCGTATCTTGATAAGCAGAGTCTTCTGCAACTAATCGATCGTACTCATCGTTAGCACGCTTGGTTAGAGAACCAATGACTTTTCCTAACTCTTCATAATCTTTCTTTGTTAAGGCGCGATTATTCCGCGTGCGATCGCCCAAATACTTCAGGTACAATTCGCTTAAGGTAAAAGACAGCAAGGGTAAAGCTCCAGGCATCTGTACGACTTCGTTAATGAGTTCGTCTACCAAGCTAGGAGGTTCAAAATACACGACTTTTTCCGAAGCAGGTTTTTCAATGGCTTCGCGGAATTCATCTTGAGTCATGGGTGGAACGACAAACCGAGTTTCATCATTCCAAAAGTCTTTGAGTACAGAGTTTTGAAACTGCGCTTCAAAGTCGAGTCGCAAGGTGATAACTACATGAATTTTATCGGGATATTTAGCGATCGCATTCAAAAGCAACTTCTGAAACTGCTCTCGTTCTTCATCACTCTTACACAAAGTTATCAATTCTTCAAATTGGTCAATTGGTAGTAAAAGTTTAGTCTGAGAATTAGTCTTGTTCCAACCTTCAATGCTATTTGCTAAAGCTTGTTTGTCTTTTGCGAGTTCCTCTGCTGTCACGGTTGCGATTGGTAAACACACTTGTGCCAAAGCCTTCAAAGGGCTTTCCCCCGGTCGCATGGGGTCTAAAATTTTAAATTTCTGCTCTTGGGAATGACGCAGACGGTGTAACAAACCGGCTTTCATTAAGCTGGATTTTCCTGTTCCAGACGCACCCAAAACTAATGTTAATGGCTGCTTATTAGCAATTGCTTTCTGATAAAGCTTTTCAATCAGATTCTCTCTACCAAAGAATAAGTGACTGTCTTTTTCATCATAAGATTGCAATCCTCGGTAGGGATTATTTGCTAAGTTAAGCTCTGGTGCATCGTCTAGTTTATCCCGGTCAAAATTAGGTAACAGAAAGATGAATTCCCCTTTATCATGTTTTTTCAACGGACATAGACCTGGAGTTTGCCGCTTGTAGTTATTTTCAGTGAAGATTTCAACTTTATCGCGCAGATATGAGTAAAGCTCGGTTGCAGTGATGATACCATCTTGATTGGAGTCTGCACCTTCACCCCCTAGTAAAGCATCAAAAAGAGCTTTTGCAAAAGGAGAGTGAACTTCGTTCCCAAATTTGACTTCTCCTCGTACCCCTAAAAAATCCAAAGCTTTTTGGTCATCAGCTGCCGAAGTAATCACTTGCCAAGCTGCATCAGTAATAAAGCGATCGTAACGTTCTTTATAGACTGTGACTTTGGGCTGAATCTCTCGTTTAATACTAGCCCAACGAAAAGCTCCAGCAAAGCAGCAATCTAGAATTGCTAGCATATGCCGACAAGGAAGCGCGTTTAAGGCATCATGTAAATCCTGCATCGGCAAGTAAGTATTGCTGTTGCCTAAGATGGCATCTTGAGGAATGAGATAACCCACAGGTCCTTCTTGATTATCTAAAGCATCCAAGGCTTTTCCATGACCGGCAAAGTAAAAAAAGACGCGATCTGATGACGTTACTGTAACTTTTTCGTTATCAAAAGGTATTTGTCCTTTTTTCAAGTCTTCAATCAATTGGTTAAGCTGGTTCAGGTTAGCACGTTGATTCAACAACAGCTGAACTTCATATTGATTTTGTTCTTGATATTTTTCTTTGAGATGTGTATGTTGCTCTCTTAGAATTTGAGCTAGTTTCAAAGCATCTGGATCTGCTGTTTCTAGTTTTGGAATGCCATTTTCGTAATTATTAATACCAATAATAATAGCCAAATTTCGGTTGAATTTATTTTTGGACATTGATACACCTCTCGATCTCATTAATACAAAAGCAAGAAAGTCACTCCGAAGACATTAAAGAATGGGTAATGAGTGTCTTTTTGTAATTTACTTCTGTTTTGTAATAGCCACAGCCAAAGCTTCTAACCCAACTTCTGTTAATTCGCTCCCAAAGTAACTTAAATGGTCGCAAGCAATTTCTTGAATAAAGGGTGAAAGCGATCGCCATGACGGAAGACTCTTAATGCTATTTACGGTTACGGCAATATCGTTCGCTACACCAAAGAAAGGCATAGCCACAACTTTCTTAAATAAACTTTGTTGTAACCGCTCAAACACGCTCTGATTTTCTGTAGATTGCTGTGGCAAGGCAGCAGGAATAATAGATGTATTGCCAGCGATAATTGAGTAGGGAATGCCAGGGTCGTCACTGGCTGCTAGAGAATTTAGTACATCAGAACCTGATTTCATTTCGGCTAAGGATACGCGAATATTTTTTTCTAAAAAGCCCATCAGCCCTGCTAAAACTGATGCAGGCCAAGCAACCATAGAAAGACCGTTGAGTCCAATACTCAAAGTGAGTTTGACCCAATCTCCCACAACTGGCCAAGGAGAACCTGCATTTGGTGTACCCAGCATAATCAGGTGTTGGACTACTTTATTCCCTCCTTCTCGCTCAATAAACCAACGAGATACCAAACCCCCCATCGAATGAGCAATAATGTGTAGTTCTTTGCCGTGGTTTTCTCCCAAACCGACTTCTCTTAGCCTTTGTTTCAGATGTAGAGCATTCTCTTTAATTGAAGTATTTAAGTTTTCGTAATCAAAGGTGAGAATGACATCATAAAGTTCGCTGATGGAACGTTTTTGACCATCCGGTTGCAATATAGGTTGTTTTATATTCTCAACTAAACTTTGAGTGTCGCCAACAATTCCGTGAATGAAGAGAGCAATTCGTTTTGCTTGGCTCACCTGTTGCTTAACATCAACCATCACCCGTTTGTAGGTGACTTTCTTGTTATCTCCTACTTCAGCGATCGCTAAAATTGGGTAGGAAAATTCCCGCCCAAAATTCTCGCTAATTATTTTTTCAAAGAAGATACGAATAGACCCTTGGATGCTGCGCTCTCCCTGGCGAACTGGGGCTGGTAGTCTTTCTATCTCAATTTCTGTTTTGCCATCTTGAGTTGTTTGACCGCGACCTAAGGGTAAGAAAAATTCACCATCATAGCCAATAGGAAGAAGATATTCATTGTGGGCTAGCGGTGTATCAACTAATAATTTCAAAGGTGCATTTGGCGTCACAGCTGTGTAGTCTTGAACTTCGGTCAATTCCAATACACTTAATCCAGGAGCACTACCGCGACTAGTCGTAAATTGAAAGGGTCGAACAACTTTTGGATCTTCCCGTAGGATAGGAGGCAAGATTTTATTACCCAAATCTCGGCTCACTTGTGGTGTAGAAGTGATGCGAACATTTGCCACCAAGCTCTTATGTGGTTGTAATTTGACTCCTGCTCCTAATTGTTGTTCTTGTTGCTGAGAAACTGGGGTAGAATCCAATGGGCGGACTGTAGTAATTGCGATCGCCTCAGCGTACCAATCGTCATATTTTGCTGAGTTTTTGGGTTTGATATCACGATGTTGAGTTCGATTCATCAAACGTTCCAGGCTGCTTTGATTTGGAGAATCTATATCTCTTGATATAGGTGGACGAGGAGCATCAAGTTTACCTTGCGCGAGCAATCTAGCGTCAAATTCATTGTTGCTCACAATTAATTTAATAATATCTTTATATTCGGTAATTCCTTGTTCCCAGTACTCATCTGGAACTTCTAGTACCAACTCTTCTCCATCTAACGCCCAAACTTCTTCTCCTGGTTGAAGCCTGACGCTACCTGCTTCAAAAAACGGGGCGCTAATAGCGAAACTATCAGAAAGATTGACCAAAGCACAGTAAAGTGGTTTCTGAGTTGTATTGGTAAGTTTAAGTTGAAATTCTGGCTGTTGCCACTCACCATCCCGATATTTGTAGTGCAAACGCATTTGCTGTGATTGAGAGAACTCTCGATCGGCAAATAGGAGTTCCATCTTGACATCACCCGCTTTAATTCGAGTTGTCGCAGTATTTGCAAGTTGAGCAATCGTTGTCCAACGGGCAATATGTTCTAAACGTTTAATAGCCTTGGATGCATTCTGGGGAGTATAACCATCAATTTGTTCTACAAGAGGTCGAGCGTCTGTCGGTCTTGCTATTAAATATTGCTCATGGCGACACAATAGGCGAAACTCCGCTTTGCCTACTTCTTGCTCTTCGCGGACATAGGGTGAGGGATGCTGACCATTCAGCCCAGATGTTTTTAGCTTTTCCCGTGCTAAAGTCACACCCGCTTCATCACCCTCAAAATAGACTCCCAATGGTGGTAGCGGTAGACTGGTAACAACTGCTTTAAAAGTGTACTCGGCAGTCAGGTTTTGTATACCTTCGATATCTATCTTACTCTTGGTTGGCAACACTTGAGTGACTTTTGCAGTACCCAAAGACTTTGAAGGGTCGCGCAGATCGTCAATCTTGGCATCAAAGTCAAACAGTGCAAGTAAAGTGGTTTCGCCGTCTTTGGGTGGTTGAACTCCGTGAACTGCACCCCCTTCTATTACCCAGCCATGAGTCAAGTCATTTTTAACAATGAAGTACGGATCGATTTCCGCGATCGCTCCATCGAGAAAAAATTTGTTGTCATCAAGAGAATTCTTCACTTCCAACTGAGGAGACTGGTCTGTAATTTTACTGCGAATCGTGGCATTTGTTCGCCCAAACAAGTCCCGATAAGTCAACTTTCCATTGGCTTTGGAGAGCGTATCCATCAAAAAATAAGAGAAACTACCTCGGTGTTTGTCACCTCCGTAATATTCCTTTGCTGTTTCGTAGTCTCGACAAGCAGCTAAAAGAACATGACGACCTTTGGGTAATTTCCAGCCAGTTGGGTGTTTTTCCGGGTCACGAGAATCTGAAAGTTGTTTTAAATCTTCCAGAGAAAAAATAAAGCTATCCAATGGACGTTCTCGCTTATCTGTAGGGAAGCGACGAATCAAAGCCTGTTGCATTGGATCTTTTGTGCTAGAACCAGAATGGCAACAGTCCATAATAATTGTTATGTGCGGATTATTTTCCGCCACTTGGGCAATCAGTAGTGCCAATTCTTTGTCTGCCAAATCCCAGCCGTTCTCGCTACGACTGTCATAACAGACTAAAGTTTCATCAAGATGGTCTGGTTCTAAGTGCCAAAATTCCTTTGGTGCCAACTCCTGGGCACCATGACCGCTATAGTAAAACAGAACTATATCATCCGCCTTTGCCTGACCGAGATGGTTCCTCCAGCCATCAATAACTCCCTTACGGGTTGCTTGCTCATCTTTAAGCGATCGCAAATGTAGTTGATATTCTTTTTTATCAAATCGTTCGTTAAGATACTCTTCTATTGCTGTAATGTCGTTAACACAGCCTTGCAGATGATGGTTTGGGTCAGGATATTTATCGATACCAACTAACAAAGCGTACAAGTTACGAGCCATGATTGTTTTTCTTTCCTAAATTGACCGACTTATATGGCAGCGTTTTTTGACATTGACATCAAACTTTGCTAAGGGGATACTCCCTGGTGGCAAGATTTGACGCCAGCCTAGATGCACCGCGTACACCAGCACAAATGAAAATCCTTATTTTTATATAGGTGTCAGCAAAATTAAGTTATGCACTTCAAGAAAACAAATGGGAAAAAAGCTAGCAGATTGTCCAAAGTTCAAACCTTCACTCTAATAGTTCAATTGTTCGCATTGACAGGGCGCTTGTGGGCATTGCCCATAAGCGCCCTGTCAAGGTGGATCAAAACTTCAGGAAATGAATAGCTCTCTCTCCTCTTACCTCTGCGTACTCTGCGTCTCGGCGGTTAAATATATGACTTTTGAACCGCAGAGGACGCAGAGAGCGCAGAGAGGAAAGATGAAAAATTGCTGTCTGAATCAAAATTTTATCAGTCACCTTGACAGGGCTAGCATTGCTCACCCTACTTACTTACTGGTCACGGGTCACTGTTAATGCTTGAATAGCTTTCCCATTTTCTACAACCGATCGCTTGGAAACCAAGAATCTGCCAAACTTAGCATATAAAGCAGGTAGTACCACCAAAGTTAAAGCTGTAGAAGTGACTAAGCCACCTAAAACGACTATCGAAAGTGGTTGCAAAATTTCCTTACCTGCGCCACTTTCTACAACTAGTGGTGCTAATCCCAAAGCTGAGGTAAAAGCTGTCATCAAAATAGCGTTGAGACGTTCCATCGATCCTTCAATCAGAACTTCTCTCAAAGGCATTCCTTCGGCAAATTTTGTATTGTAATTATCGACTAATAACAATCCATTGCGTGTTGCGACTCCAAATAGGGTGACAAAGCCAACTAAAGAAGCAATGGAAATTACACCACCCGTCAAAGCGACTGAAAAAACTCCTCCTACTAATGCCAAAGGTAAGTTGATCGTAATCATGGCGGTGGAAGAGATTGATTTGACGGAAAGATACATGATGATGGTAATGATGATAAAAGCGATCGCACTGAAAATTAAAATGTTTTGAGTGGCTCTTTCTTGTGCCTCAAATTGACCTGCATATTGAATGTAGTAACCAGAAGGTGGATGTACCTGTTCATCGACTTTATCGCGAATTTCATTCACAATTGAGCGTAAATCTCTACCACTAGCATTAGCAGAAACAACAATGAGGCGGGAGACATTTTCACGGTTAATCGTGTTGGGACCAGTACCACTATCAATTGTCGCGACTTGGGCAAGAGGAATTTTATTTCCACTAGGAGTATCAACTAATAAATTGCGAATTGTTTCTGTGTTTTGACGAGCATCGGCTTGCAACCAGACAACCAAATCAAAAGTTTGTTGTTGCTCTAAAATTTGCGATACAACTTTTCCGTTTAAAGCCGTTTCAATTGTTTCAGAAAGCTTTCCAATTGTCAACCCATATCTTGAAGCAGCAGGGCGATTAAACTTAATTTGTACTTGTTCTATAGGAACTTGAGGTTCAAGTTGTAAATCAACAATGCCCTCAACAGTTTTCATGACCTCATTAACTTGACTTCCGAGAGTGCGGAGTTGTTCTAAATCCGAACCAAAAATTTTCACTGCGATCGCACTTCTTACCCCTGACAAAACCTCATCCATACGGTGAGAGATAAAACCGCCAATATTTGGTGCAACTCCCGGTAACTTATCAAATTCTGCCCGCAGCTTAGCAATAGCTCCCTCCCTGTCTTCCATACCTTTGGGACTCAATTCAATGTCTAAATGTGCTGAATTCACACCCGCCGCATCAGCATCACCAGGAGCGCGTCCCGAACGCAATTGCACGTAAGGAAATCTCAGCTCGCCTTTCAGTGCTGCTTGAATTGCTTCACCAGCAGCATTAGTTGCTTCTAAAGAAACCCCAGGATAAAGAGTTAGGGTATTTACTAAAGTTTGCTCCTGAAATTCAGGCAAAAAGACTCTACCAAAAGAAGGAAAAATAACAGTTGCTGCTACCAAACTCGCAGTCGCTACAGCTAAAACAATTCCAGAACGTCGGAGAGAAAATGTCAATAAAGGATAATAAAGCTGCTTAAAAAATCTGGCAACCCAAGGCTCTCTTTCTGGCAAATGACCGTAAGGTAAAAGAATTGCACACAAAGCAGGAGTTACAGTAAGCGCTGTGACACTTGAAGCAATCACGGCTGCCATGTAACCCAATCCCATAGGAATAAAAATACTACCTTCTACACCAGTTAAAGCAAAAACTGGTGAGAAAACAACTATAGTAATGATAGTAGCACCAAATACCGAATCTCGAACTTCCTGACAGCCCTCAAAAACAACATCCAAAACAGGGCGTGGTTTGGGAGAATGCTTGTTTTCTCTCAAACAGCGATAAACATTTTCTGCATCTACAATTGCATCATCAACCGCCGAACCAATAGCAACTGCTAACCCACCTAACGTCATTGTATTTAAACCCTGTCCCATCCAATTGAGTAACAGCACTCCTATCAGTAAAGATAAAGGAAGGGCTGTTAAACAAATGGCTAAATTGCGCCAATTCATGAGAAATGGTATTAAGATAATAGCGACAATAATACTACCTTCAACTAAAGCCTCTCTGACATTTTCAATGGAAGAATCAATATAACTTTCTTGTCGAAATGTTGCTTGTACTTTCACATTCTTTGGCAAGCTTGCTATAACTTCTTTCATGGCTTCTTCTATGGCGCGAGTCACCGTAGGAGTATCGGCTTGAGGCTGTTTATTAATCATCACAATAATTGCCTTTTGACCGTTAAAACTCCCATCTCCCCGCTTAATAGCTGCTCCAATTTGCACGTCAGCAACATCAGATATTTTTACAGGCGTACCATTACGCGCAGTAATTACAGATTGCTGTAATTCTTCAAGAGATTCAATGCGTCCGATACCCCGAATTAACTTTTCTCGGTCAGAAGTGATTAAATAACCGCCAGGAGCATTGATATTAGCAGCAGATGTAGCTTCTACTACGTCTTCTAAAGTGACATTATAAGCTTTTAACTTTTCTGGAGCGACTAAAACTTGATATTGGCGAACATCTCCTCCATAAGCAACAACCTGGCTTACACCAGGGACAGCTAATAGACGATTTGTAACTTGCCAATCTACTATGCGCCGCAGTTCCATCAGGGAAGAGGGAGAGGGGGGAGACACGGTAGACAAGGGAGAATTTTCTTCCTTGTCTCCCTTGTCCTCCTTGTCTCCCTTGTCCCCAATATAAAAGGCATACTGCAACACAGTTCCGATGGGGGAAGTGGTGGGAGATATCTGTGGTGTTTCTACTCCTTCTGGAAGTTTGCTTTGAGCTTGTTGCAACCGTTCTGTGACTAATTGGCGGGCTTGATAGATATCTGTTCCCCAATTAAAAATGATTTTAACAACGGAGAGACCTGACGCACTTGCAGAACGGACTGCTGTAATTCCGGGAGTCCCGTTGATAGAGCTTTCAATAGGTAAAGTGACTAAAGATTCTACTTCTTCAGGGGCTAGTCCCGGTGCTTCTGTTTGAATTTCAACTTGTGGTGGTGCAAAGCTGGGGAACACGTCTAAGGGCATTTGGATAATTGTACGAAATATCCACAGAGTTAGAAGAATTGTTCCCAAAATGACGAGCCAACGACGTGCGATCGCCCACTTAATAATACTACTTAGCATACTTATAAAATCTTTTTCTCGAGCGGTAGGTATGTGAAAATTAAATATGTCTAAAACCTTTGCTAATTGCTAATGGCTAATTGCTAATGGCTAATGGCTAATTGCTAATGGCTAATGACAAATGACCAATGACAATTGACCAATGACACACTTCACTGTTTAACGAGCAATGCGTTCGCTCCACTCTGGTGTTTCTGTGGAAGTTTCTTCTGGTAAGACAAGTGAGTTTACTAATGGTTGAGAGTTGGTCTGACGACCAGACCAAAAAGCACCAGCGATGAAAGCTACAATTGCGATCGCAGTTCCTCCTCCTGTTGCTAGCAGCCAAAGAAGAGGAGTTGGGAATGGGGAGGTAGGGGGAAGGGGAGAAGTTTGTTGGATTTCTTTTCCTTTGTGAGAACTGCTTCTTAAGGATTGGGCATATAGCTGAGGTACGCGTTGTGTTACAATAATATCTCCCTCAAATAAGCCAGTCTTCACCTCAACGAGGTCTGCGGAAGTTTGACCTAGGGTAACTTCAACAGGTTGATAAGTATTACCGCTTTGCACGTAAACCTGTTTCTTGCCATTTGCTTCAACTATGGCAGAACTGGGAATCACCAAGCTCGCTGATAATGCTTCATTAGTGAGAATTTCAAGTTCTGCAAACATTCCTGGTTTGAGAACTCCACTTGGATTATCTATTTCTGCTTTTACAGAAACAACTCGTGTATCGCCTTCTACAACAGAGCCAACTACAGCAATGCGTCCGTTGAAAGTGAGATTGGGAACAGAAGTCACTTTAACGTTGACCTGTTGACCTGTCCTCACTTTACTTAAATCTTTTTCATAAATACTTGCTGTTGCAAAAACTCGGCGATCGTTGACGATAGTCATGAGCTTGCCACCTGCATCTTCAAAAGATTGACCGAGAGTTGCTTCCCTTTCAGCAATTTTCCCGGATATTGGCGCAGTTACCGTCACCAATCCTTTCGCATTGGCTCGATTTCCCAGTTGTTGCAACCGAGTTTCATAAGCAGCATTGCTAAGTTTGATACGCGATTTGGCAACTTGAACGGCAGCTTGAGCGCGTTTGAGTTGATTTTCTGCCTCAATTACATCTCGGCGGCTGTTGGCTTTGGTGAGTTCTGCTTTTGCCTGTGCTAGCTGGGTTTGGGATTCCAAGGCTGTGCGGCGTGGTAAAGCACCAGCATTTGTCAATTGTTGGTCTTTTTCATATTTTTCTCGAGCAAAAGCAACCAGACTTTGTGCTTGAGCTATCTCTGCTGCTGCTATCTGCTGATATTTCTCATAGTTTTGCTGGGCAAGCTTTAAGTCTGCGATCGCTTGTTGCAAATCAGCTTGTCCTTGAGCAAGTTTTTCCTGGGACTCAACACGCAGTGTCACCAAATCGGGGCTGGTCAGAACCGCTACAGCTTGACCTTTCCGAACCAATGCACCAGGTTCCACCAACAGTTCAACCACTTTTGCCCCAGAAATGGGAGTCGTCACTTCCACTTGTCGATCGGGTAAAGTTTCAATTTGTCCGATAGTTTTAATGCCAACAGCGAGTCGCTGACGCTTCACTGGCTCAACTTGAATTCCCATGCGTTTAGCCGTTTCCGCTTCAACTTGAATCGAAGTGGTACCACCAGTGGTTTCACCACCTTGAAATTCATTTCCGTGTCCCGCATGAGCTAACACAACTGTGGGGCTGGGCAGTAACATAAAGCTCAGTACACCACTGGAAATGCAAGGAACTACTTTTGACAACTGAGGCAAAGAGTTGGGCATGGTGCTTTAGTAGATTTTTTAGTACTGGGAAGAAAGAATAAAGAATGTGTATGCACCTTTCAGTTTGCCACTGAGAAATGAAAATAAGATGAAATTGGTAAACCGCCCTCATCCCCAACCCTTCCCCCACAGGGAGAAGGGAATCCTCTGTTCCCTCGTTCCCAGGCTCCGCCTGGGAATGCCTGACTAGAGGCTCCGCCTCCTGTGCTCAATTTGCCGTTTATAATTACTGAATGCCCATTAAAAACAGGATTAAACAGTTTGTAGATGAGATGGGCATTACTAGATACCAGTTCTATCAAGACACAGGTATTATCGAGTACAGCCAAGCTAGTTAATTTACTGGCAACCACCAGAGGAGTCAGAAACGACTAAGGAGAAAACAAGATGACCCAAACCTTAACCAAACAAGTAACTTTCGATGAATTTATTGCTTGGTATCCAACAGATAAGAAACAACGGTATGAACTGTATAATGGAGTAATTATTGAGATGCCACCACCTACAGGAGACCATGAAGAGGTAATCGGATTTTTGGTAGGAGAAATAGTTGCAGAATACAAACGTTTAAAACTGCCTTATTTCATCCCTAAAACAGCATTTGTTAAACCAACTAACAGTGAATCAGCTTACTCACCAGATGTGCTGCTACTAAACAGCCCTAATTTAACCAAAGAACCTCTGTGGAAAAAAGAGTCAACTGTATCGGATGCCGCATCAATTCCTTTAGTTATCGAGGTAGTAAGCACGAACTGGCGTGATGATTATCTCAAAAAGCTTGCTGACTATGAGGAAATGGGTATTCCTGAATACTGGATTGTGGATTATGCGGCGTTAGGCGGGCGCAAATTTATCGGCAATCCCAAGCAACCGACTATCTCTGTGTACCATCTGGTCGAAGACGAGTATCAAGTTAGCCAGTTTAGAGGGAGCGAACGCATCCAATCACCTCTATTCCCAGACCTGAATTTGACTGCTGACCAGATTTTTGATGCAGCAAGCCCCAATTGAGCGCCAAGAATTCCGAACCGAAATTAGACGGATGTGGGAATACTTGCGCGACAGGATCGGTGGCAGCAGTCCACCCCAAAAAATAAATTCCCATTGACTAGCTGCCTCCTAAAGGTATATGGAGTTAGAGAAATCAAGTTATTTCTTATACCAATCTTTTCTCCATTGGTTCATTTGGTCAATTTCCTTCTGCTGAGAGTCAATAATTTCTTGAGCCAATTTTCTAACTTCAGGGCGCTTAGACTTATTCAACGCATCTTTTGCCATATCGACAGCACCTTCGTGATGAACAATCATCGCATTCATAAACCGCAGGTCAAACTCAGTATCCGCCGAACCCAAATTTTCAACCATTTTCATACTTTGCTGTTGTTCTTGCGACATTGGCATAACAGACTTACCTTCTCCACCATAGACAACAGGTTCTGCACTGGCTTGGGGATACCAATCTTTTCGCCATCGCAACAGTTCATTTTCTTCCCTATTTTGAGCAAGAATAATATTACGTGCCAAAGTCTTAATTTCAGGTCTTTTTGATTTTTGCTCCGCTTCTTTTGCCATTTCAATTGCCCCTCTGTGATGCAATCTCATGCCGTCAATAAACCGCAAATCGTAGTTAGTATCAGCAGAACCTAAATCCATGCTGTGACTCGTGTGGTTCCCATGTTCCATACCACCATGGTTCATATGCTGCTTATTGCCTGCTTCTACAGCAGTCGGTTCCGAGGATGGGGTTTGAGTTTGGGAGGTAGTTGTCGAACAGGATGCGAGTAAACTCCCTGTTAGGGATGTAAGTGCTACAAAAGTAAAAAACCCGTTCTGCCAAGAAATGCGTTGCATAGATTTCTTCATATATTTCATCAAACTATACTCAATGTCTAGTATTTCAAATTAAAATGAAATGAGGATGAAATTTTAACAGCAACCAGTGAGAGGTCATTTATCAAGTAAATCTTAAATGGTCAAATGTATTGTGTAGGTTGGGTAGAACGAAGTAAAACCCAACAATTTCATTAAACGTTGGGTTTCGTTCCTCAACCCAACCTACGGTGTCTTAATGTTTACTTTATAAATCATCTCTGACAAAATAATTGGTAATTAAGAATAACAAATTGCACTGAAGCGACTTGACTCTCCAGTTAACAGGAGAGTCTAAGATCAAGTCAGCAATTTTTTCTCAGTAAATTGGAGAAAAAACCAACTCTGTAACAAAAAATAAAACTCGCTAATTTCGTTCGTAGTAGCGCTGTCTATGCCTACGGCACGCCTGACGGCGAACGCATGCATCCCTACTACAAAGCCATTATGATTATTAACACTAACTTACTCAATTATATTAGCTCAAGAAATCCGAAATTTATGGAAAGAGATGTTAAAAGCAGCTTGGAAAGTGGGAAACATACTTCACGGTAGGGTAGACATTGCCAACCACATTCGCGATTTATTGAGCAATGCCCGTCCTACTCTAACAATTTGTGTTGCGATTAAATAACTCTAAATCATTAAATAAATCAACTTATCGATCGAGATCTACCAGCTTATATGGACACTAATGGATTTTATCGCCGACCTTTACCGTCACAACTTATTGCTTTTTCATCTTCAGAAGGCAGACAAATTTTCACAGAAGCATTAACTCTAGGAAGTATGGAAAGTTATTTTGCTCTAGCTGAGCAATTTCATACCCAGTCAGAACCTGCTTACTGCGGTCTTGCTACACTCGTTGTTGTCCTTAACGCACTGTCAATCGATCCGGGTCGAATCTGGAAAGGATTGTGGCGATGGTACAGTGAGGAAATACTTGATTGCTGCTTGCAATTGTCAGCTATTAAAGAACAGGGAATGACATTCGACCAATTTGTATGTTTGGGGCGTTGTAATGGAGCAAAAGTAGAGGCTTATCGTTATGACAATACAACTATCGAAGCATTTCGAGAAACTGTCAGAAAAGCCACTCGATCTCCAGAAGGATTTCACCTAGTCGTTTCCTACTCGCGAGAAATTTTGGGACAAACTGGAGATGGTCATTTCTCTCCAGTAGGAGGATATCACCCAAAACGAGACTTAGTGTTAATTATGGATGTTGCTCGCTTTAAGTACCCGTCGCACTGGGTTCCTTTATCACTACTCTGGGATGCTCTTGCTTCTCTTGATAAGGCAACTGGAAAGTCTCGAGGTTACATTTTGTTATCTAAAGAAGATTTTCGATCGCATTTTTCTCCAACTTGCACTGATTTTCTAGCTAGTAAGCTACCGTTGCAAATCAGTCAATAATTCCAATCAATATGTAAGATAGAGTCAGATTGCTCTAATAACTCCTCTAGATTATTTTTGCCTTTTTCCAAAGTTGCTGTACTGCTGTACGTTCCTTGAAAAGTTTGATTTTGTTGTTGGACTTGTTATACTGAAGACCCCTGTTAACCTTGTTGACGCATTTTGAGATAGCGGTACATAATTATTTAACTGTCATTTTACAAGAAGGCAACGCCTAACAGGGAACAGGGAGGAACGATCTGTTTCCTGTACCCTTCTAGGTAAAATCCGGTCGCAACGCCACACTATACTGAAATGATACATTTCAAGAGCGTGGCACGCCTTGGTGCGGTGTAACGCCACACCATACTTATCCGGTGTTCCCCGTTAAGAGTTCTCCGTTCCCCGTTCTCTTTTAAAAACATGAATTTATCTGGTCAGCAACGTAAAAAACTACAAGAAGCTTTGATTAATGCCTTTCCTAAAAAATCATCGATCGAGCAATTATTATCATTTGAACTAGATAAAAACTTAGATGAAATAATTGAAGATAGTAACTTAAATGACATAGTTTTTAATCTCATAAGAATAGCAGAGGCTCAGGGATGGGTTAAAAAACTAATTCTTGCGGCATGCAAGTTAACTCCTGAAAATTTACTCTTAAAATCCGTTGCCGAAGAACTGTTAACACATGATACTCAACAAAAGACAGATGATACTAAACAAAAAACAGATGATACTGAAAACTGGAATATAATTAATGAAGAGAAGCTCCCTAAAGACCCATTAGATACCTCGATGATTAACTCTATAGACATCAGTGCTGACGGTCAAATACTTGTTAGTGGTGACGATAAGGGAGTTATTCGAGTTTGGAACCTGAATAGTAAAAAGGAAATTAATGCTTTTAGGGGACATGAGGACTCAGTTAAGTCAGTTGCCATTCACTCCGAGCGCAACATGATTATTAGCGGTGGCAAGAGTGGTAATGGTAAAATTTGGCAGATGTCAACCGATTCTACATTCTTAACTCCTCCCAAACTTCTTCACAATAGTAAATGGCACTCCACTGCAATCCGTTCGATTGCTATTAGTAAAGATAGTACTTCCCCAATTATTGTCAGTGTTAGTGAAGGTGGAACTGTTGAAGTCAAATCTATAAATATAAATGCTACAGATGCTAAAATTCTTATTGACAATCGCTATAACTTTAGAGCATTTGAAAGATATAGAAAATCAGTTCGCTCTCTGAGCCTGAGTGCTAACGGTCGAGTTCTTGTATTGAGTACGGGTACTAAAAGAGTCAAAGTTTGGACTTTAGATACTATTAGAGAATCTCCCTATGATTTTCCAGAAATGCATAATAAACCTGTGAGCGCAGTCGCGATCGCCCCTGATGGTCAAATAGTTGTCAGTGGTGATGAAAGCGGTCAAATGAAAATCTGGAATTTAAAAACAAATAGTAAAAAGTCGTGCCATAGTACCTCAGCTATTAACTCTTTAGCTATAGTGAATGGCGGTCATTTCTTTGTAAGTGGTAATCAAGATGGTCAAATTGAGGTTTGGGATTCCATCAAAGGAATTATGATTGTTCATCTAGGTGGACACGCTCGCTCGGTTCAGTCTGTTGCGGTAAGTGCTGATGTTCGGGTAGTTGCAAGCAGTAGCCAGAATGGAGAAATTAAAGTTTGGAGACTGCAAATATAAGGAAAATTGTCACCCAGACAAATTATCGTCTTGAACGGTCATTGTTAGAAATACTTATTAATCCCCCACTTTGACAAGTCAGGTGTTCCCTGTTTTTTGTTCCCTTTGACTATAATTACCTCAAATTGGGCACTTTTAGTTTTGCCGATTCTCTACCGAATCATCTTTTTTGTCCAAAATCCAAATGTAGTTGCAAATGTTATGAGCCGTCCCATCGACACCACCCACGATCCAAACTTGCGTAGTTGGGTAGAATCAGCCAATGGCAAGGACACTGATTTTCCAATTCAAAACTTACCTTTTGGTGTATTTCAACTTTTAGACAGCGCTGAACCCTCACGCATCGGTGTTGCTATAGGCGACCAAATTCTGGATTTGTTCCTATGCTTGCAGACAGGGCTTTTGCAAGAACTTCCCGAACATCTACAAGTGGCTTGCGGGGAATCTAACTTAAATCAACTGATGGGACTCGGAGGTGGGGCTTCATTAATGTTACGCCGTCACCTGAGTCAATTACTGCAATTGAACGATCGCTCGCCTACAGCGCAACAAATGCTCGTTCCCATGTGTGCTGCTAAACTTTTACTACCAGTTAATATTGGTGATTATACTGATTTTTATGCTTCAATTTTTCATGCAACTAATGTAGGAAAGCTTTTTCGTCCAGATAATCCTCTCTTGCCCAACTACAAACATATCCCCATTGCTTATCACGGACGTGCCTCATCAATTATACCTAGTGATACAGCTATTGTGCGCCCCAAGGGTCAGAGAAAAAGCCCTGAAGCACTCACCCCTAGTTTTGAACCAACTCAAATGCTAGATTACGAACTCGAAATTGGTTTCTTTGTGAGTGTTGGCAATGAGTTGGGACAACCTATCCCCATAGAGACTGCTGAAGAACATATCTTCGGGCTGTGTTTGGTCAATGATTGGTCAGCAAGGGATATTCAAGCTTGGGAATATCAGCCCCTGGGTCCTTTTTTGGGGAAAAGCTTTGCAACGACTGTATCACCTTGGGTGGTGACTCAAGAAGCACTAGCACCTTTCCGAAGTCCAGCTTTTAAGCGCGATCCGGAAGACCCTTCGCTGCTACCTTATCTGCTTTCCCCAGAAGATACTAAAATGGGGGGTGTTGATATTACGGTAGAAGCTCTACTGCGATCGGTTCAAATGCGAGAGGCGGGGCTAGAACCATTCTGCGTCAGCCGTGGCTCTTTTAAAGAAATGTACTGGACAATGGCACAAATGCTAACTCATCACACAAGTAATGGTTGTAACCTCCGTTCTGGTGATTTGTTAGCGAGTGGAACAGTTTCAGGTGCTGCAATTGGTTCACAAGGATGTCTGTTAGAGATAACGCAGCGTGGAGTCAATCAGATTGAACTACCTACAGGTGAGATGCGCTCTTTTTTGTTAGATGGTGATGAAGCAATCCTGCGCGGGTACTGTGAGAAACCAGGTTTTGTGAGGATAGGTTTTGGAGAGTGTCGGGGTGTCATCTTACATACTAGTAGCCATGAAAATTCTCAACAATAAGTTACATAATTTAACATAGACTTTTGCATCTACACCAAGATATCTAAACTGTCCGCTGCAACACAATTATTGTACTGCACCACAGCGGTGGTTGATCTACAGCGTTTCAAGCAGGATGGATGACTTAACCCCGAACCGGGAGGGAGATGGAAAACTCAGTGCCTTGTCCCAATTCCGACTGGACTTCTAGCCGACCATCATGTTTCTCGACCACAATCTGACGGGCGATCGCTAAGCCTAACCCCGTTCCTTTGCCAACCTCTTTAGTGGTAAACAAGCGATCGAAAATCTTAGATTTAACTTCCTCATTCATGCCTTTACCGTTGTCACCAATGCGAATTTCAACCGCATTTTGTTCGGATAATAATGCAGTTTGAATCGTGATTTGTTGGGGATGATTTTCTAACTTTTCAAAGGTTGTTTGCTGTGCCATTTCATCGAACATATCAATCGCATTGGCCAAAATGTTCATAAACACCTGGTTAAGCTGACCGGGGAAGCAATCAATTTCAGGGATGTCACCGTAGTTTCGGATAACTTGAATGGCAGGCCGGTTTTCATTCGCTTTGAGTCGATACTTGAGAATTAACAGCGTACTATCTAACCCTTCGTGCAGGTTGGCTTTAACTTTGTGTTCCGTATCGGCACGAGAGAAAGTACGCAGACTGGTGCTGATGCCTTTGATGCGATCGGTCGCGCCTTTCATTGAGTCAATTAACTTGGGTAAATCCTCCAAGAGAAACTCCAGGTCAATTTCTTCAGCCAATTCGGCCACTGAACCAGTAGGCGGCTGGTGCTGCTGATAGGTGTTTAAATACTCACACAGGTCTCGTACATAATCTTTGGCATTGTTAATACTGCCGTTGAGGAAGCCGACTGGGTTATTAATTTCGTGAGCAACCCCTGCCACCAAGTTACCTAAAGTAGCCATTTTTTCGTTTTGCACAATCTGAAGCTGAGATTCTTCAAGCTGTTGAGCATAGACTTGGGCTTGCCGATAGAGGCGAGCATTCTCCAGTGAAATCGCAGCTTGGGCACAGAGCAGATTCAGCACCTCAACGCGATCGCGGGTAAAGGCTCCTGTTGCCAGGTTATTTTCCAGATAGATTATGCCCAGCACCTTGCCCTGTTGCAGAATGGGGCTGCACAACAGACTCTTGGGCTGTTGGTTTTGGATATACACATCGCCGATCAATAGCGGCTCTTGCGCGGCATTGGTAATCACAGCAGGCTGCAAGCTGCGTTTGACTTTTGTTACTAAACTGATAGGTACTATACCACTATCGATAAGCGACTCCGCCGGATGCAGAATCTCCGTTTCGATTTGGCGCGATTCCGTCAGTTCTGCCCTAGCCCGAACCGTGAGATTTTGCCCCTCACTCAACATCAAAGCGCACTGCGTAGCACCTGAGGTTTGTATTACCGTAAGCAAGAGAGTGCCAATTAAGCGATCGAGCTCAATTTCACTGGAAAGAGTTTGGGAAGCTTTGAGGATGGCAACCAGATCCAGGGAATCAGAAAGACTCGTGGAGGAAGTACTAGTCGCGGTGACAGTTCCAGTGGCAAATAAGGTTTCGTCAATAGAGAGTGGTGTCTGCGCTTGTTGGAGGATGGGAGCCAGCAGTTGAGGATAACGAATTTCCAAGTCGGCGAGTTTGGCTTTCGCCCCCCAGCGAGCATAGCCATAGTAGGCTTCAATCATGTAAGCTTGGGCGATCCGCTCTTTGTTCCAAGCGAGGTAGAATTTTGCCGCCAGTTCATTGGCAAGGGCTGCTTCCTGAGGGTAGCCATTGGCTTTGGCACCTGCGATCGCCAGGTCATAAAGTTCTAGAGCTTCTGTTTTGCAATTGAGGAGTTGATGCTTTTGAGCTTCAACTAAATGATATTTATGCAAAAAATTCATGGGAGCATAATGCGCCCATTCTTTTAACTTTGCTTGATTTTCTAGCATTCGCTGCCATCGAGGCTCCGACTCTGTCATCGATTCACCAGGAGTTGCAAGCACGGTCAGAGAATCATAGAAATATAACAGCGGTTCAACGATATTTCCTATACCCCCAGCCAAATACTGTCGGGTTTGAACGCCATCGTGTTCTGCTTTGGCAAAGTCTTCCAGCCAGTAATTCAATGTGAATCGATACAGGTAAAAGTAGCATAGTCGGTAAAAATCGACTTTTGCCTCAGCCAGGACTTTTTCTTCATAGGAATCTTGGCGTAAGGGAATTTCTTCCTCTGACTGACCCAGCAGAATGAGAGCCGCCTGCCAGTAAGCTAAAACACAGTTTGCTGCCGTGAATTGGTTGAGGTCGCACAACTGTTGGTAATAGGCGCGAATTTGGGGTTCGAGTTCAGTTAGCGGTTGACCGCACCAATAGGCATTCAAGCAGTACAACTGGGCATCGTAGCCCAGAAATTCTAGATTGCCGGTTTCTAGCCCTGCTTGATAGCCTTCCAGAAGAATGGGCAGTGAATCTTGCAGATGAGTCGTCCAGTGACCCACATATCCCCCCATTAACAGGGCTGTTGCGGCTCGAATATTTTTGGCATCTGGCTCTGAGGCGAGTTGGTATCCCAATTGCCCAAACTGAGGCACCTTTGCCATGTCTCCCCACAGAGTTCTGAGTTGGAAAGCGTAACCAGCGTAGCAGTAAGGCGAAACCGGACTATTGCCAAATTGAATCGATAATTTAACCTGGAGCGCCACGACCAGGAAATAAAGCTTTGTGCCGGACATATAACAGACGGGTGTCAGCCGAGCCGCATTTTGCATAATCGCTAACTGCTGGGGATCGGTCATTGGCGGTAGGTGAATGAATGACTCAATGGCGCGATCGCCAATTAAGGCATCAATTTCCTGCTTAACCTGCCGAATGTCGTCTAACGCTGGTTCGTCTGGCAGGTTCACGCCCAACATGCGGAAGACCGATTGACCGATCGAGATCGCCTCTAAAAATTGATTGCGGGCTACCAACGCCTGGATTCTGACTTGATAGACTTGCACTTGTTCTAAAGGCGTTTTCGCATGATGAATCACCGCTTCAACCCACCGATCCATCTGCTCAAAAGCACCAGCCAAAAAAGCTACCTCGGCAGCTAAGTCGTGCAGGGATAGGGTCATTTCGTACTGCCGTTGCCAAGCGTCTGTTCCCAGCAGTTTCAGCCCCACTGTGGCATATTCACGGGCTGCTTGATAGGCGGTTGCCAGTCTAGCTTTGTGGCAAGCAGTGAGGTTGAGTTGGGCGAGTTCGTCTCTTTCCTGTTGTTCCTCAACTAACGTCGTTCCATAGTTCAACTGATTGACGATTTCAAAAATGCGCTCTTCTCTGGCATCTGGAGAAATTTGTCGCAGCAAAAGTTGTCCGATCCGGTAATGAGTCGTCTGTTTTTGCTCGTCAGGGATTAGGGAATAAGCTGCTTGCTGAACGCGATCGTGGAGAAAGCGATAGCAACAGTTAAACGTTGCTGAAGAGTTGACTTCTGCCACCTTAAGCTCTGACGGCTGATAAAACTTATAGATCTCGCTGATGGGTAAAATCACTCCTTCTTGCAAGGCTTTCCAGAGGTCGATCGCGGTATCTTCGGGCGATCGCTCATTGACAATCGCTAGGGTAACCAAATCGAACTGAGCGCCAATGCAAGCCGCCAGTTTCAAAGCAGTCTGGGTTGCAGCAGGCAATTTTTGCAGCTGAAGTGCCATGAACTCGACGACATCATCCGTGAGCGCAAGTAACTTTACCGTTGCCAAATCGCACTGCCAATGTCCTGCCTGGAAGTCAAACGAAATATAGCCGTCCTCATGCAGTGCTTTGAGAAATTGGGTGAGGAAGAAGGGATTACCCTTGGTTTTTTGATAGACCAACTCCGTCAGCGGTTGAGCCAGTTCAAGAGAGCAACTGAGCGTATCTGCCGTTAATTGATTCACATCCGCTTGGCTCAGGGGTTCCAGGGTGAGGGCGTGCATCGGGGTTTCAGCTTTTTTGATCTCATCAAGCATCAGCATCAAGGGGTGAGTCGGGAACACTTCGTTATCCCGATAGGCTCCGATGACGAACAGATAACCGCGCTCGCGTTCTGTCAGAAGTAGCTTCAGCAAGTTCAGAGAAGCCAAATCAGCCCACTGCAAGTCATCCAAGAAAATGACCAGTGGATGCTCTGGTGTGGTGAACACCGTGATGAACTTCTGGAACAGCAGATTGAAACGGTTCTGAGCAGCGCTGCCGGAGAGTTCTGGTACCGGGGGTTGTTGGCCGATGACCTGTTCGAGTTCAGGAATCACCTCGATAAGCACCAGACCATTG
This sequence comes from Scytonema sp. UIC 10036, assembly GCF_009725235.1. Next base: position 114,555 of record NZ_WJFC01000003.1, on the reverse strand, counting down.
TCACCAACTGCCGCTAGGATCTTCGCTTTCCACTCTTGCAACTGCGCGTCATCACTGTTCAGCAGTTGGCCCATCAGGTCGCGGAAGGCTTGGACAAAGGCGCTAAAAGGAAGATTGCGGTTGAATTGGTCGTATTTGCCTTTGATGAAATAGCCATGCCAGCGTACAATCGGCTTATGCACTTCATTGACGACGGCGGTTTTGCCAATACCGGAAAAACCTGCCACCAGCATCAATTCCGAGGCTCCGTTGGCAACTCGGCCAAAAGCATTGAGCAAGGTTTGAACTTCTTGTTCTCGTCCGTAGAGTTTTTCGGGAATCAAAAAGCGATCGCTGATATCCCGTTCACCTAACTTAAACCACGCGAGTTTGCCCGCAACATGATACTCTTGCTGGCATCGCAGCAGATCGTGCTTGAGACCGAGGGCACTTTGATAGCGATCTTCCGCATTCTTGGCCATCAGTTTGCCAATGATTTCACTGAGCATGATGGGCAAATCGGGGTTGAGATCGCAGACAGAGAGTGGTTGCTTAGCGAGATGGGCATGAACCATTTCCATTGGCTCGTTAGCTGGGAATGGTAACTGTCCCGTGAGTAGTTCAAAAAAGGTAATTCCCAAGGAATAGAAATCGCTGCGATAGTCAATCCCCCGGTTCATCCGCCCGGTTTGTTCCGGTGAGATATACGCCAGGGTGCCTTCTAGAACGTTGGGATTTTGAATCTCTTGGGTTTCGCGGGGTAACAAGGAGGCAATGCTAAAGTCAATCAGCTTAATCTGGCCAGTTTCTGGTTGAATCAGAATGTTAGCTGGTTTAATGTCTTTGTGAATAACCCGTTGCTGATAGAGTTGGTGGAGGACATCCACAATTTGCAGGGCAATTGGCCAGAATTGTTCGACACTTAGAGGGGAAGTATGGATGTAATGACGTAGGGAGATACCACCGATGTCTTCCATCACCAAGGCATAGCCATTAGCATAGGGTTCTAGACTAATCGGTTGGACAATGCCTGGGATGTCGAGATTTTTAGCGATCGCATACTGATTGCGAAACTGCACCAATTCGCTGAAGCTGGGATAGTCGTGCCGCAGTGTCTTAATTACCACCGAACATTGCTGCGACCTTTGTACTCCTCGATAGACAGCCGTCCTAAAACCTAGATACAGCTGCTCAACCAAGGTATAGCCAGAAATTTTTGGGAATTGTTGTGCTAGAGAAGTCATAGGTTTAGGAAGAGGGCTTTGCTTCACTAGGATTCCCTAAAGTTTTAGTTAAGTAACAGATCAACCAACAGTACAATTATATTATTATTGTCACCCAAACGATAATTTATCTGGGTCTCGTTACAATTTTGTACAGCGTTACGTCTCACTCGAATTGTTGTTACTACCCTTAGACGTACATTTATGATGAAAAATACCAGTAGATAGAAGACACGGAGACATGGGGACAAGTGACATAAGGAAGGAAGAGACCAAGGAGAATGAGGAAGATACAGCAGTTAAGTTATTATCGTCTCAAATTAGCAGTTATTTTGACCAAGTTGTCGAACGGTATTACAGATTGATTGTTGTTGTGGTTCCTGCAACTCGTTCTCAAACCATTAACTTTTGCCAGGTAGCTGAGTCCACCAACAGCCGATACGTTAATATCAATTTAGAATTGAGCGGGCGGTTGCTGGAATTGAGGCAATTGCACAGAGCAACACAAGTGCAACAGTTATTAGCAGAAATTATTGGGAATACTAACAACGGTGCTGTTTTCTTGGATCGTCTGGAGATTTTGTTTGATGAGTCCCTCAAGTTAAAACCTCTAGAACGTCTTCAGAAATTAGCTCGCGATAAGCCGGGTACGGCTTGCGCCAAGGGCGATCGCACAATTGTTGCTGTTTGGAACGGTAACATTGAAAACAACTCTCTTATTTATGCTAAATCGGGTCATCCAGAGTACTGTCGTTGTCCTACAGATGATTGTATAGTCATCAATCTATAGAGAGTGGTGGTTAGTAGTTGCGCTTTAGCGCTAAAAAATATATGGTTTTATGGCGCTGAAGCGCTACTACATACAAAAGTGACTATATGAAATACGGTGATTTAATTCAATTTGAACCTATTGAAACTGTTATTCAGTTACAAAATGCTAGCGCACTCGCTGAGGCAGAGCAACTGGTTTCCACTTATGTCATTTCCGATGAAATGGCAGAAAAGCTATCAGGTGTAGTATTTCCCAATTTACAATTTGAACAGCCAGCCGATAATAAGGGTATTTTTATTGTAGGAAATTACGGTACTGGTAAGTCGCATTTAATGTCAGTGTTAAGTGCGATCGCAGAATACCCTCACCTCACCACAGCTTTACACAATCCGCAAGTCGCCCAAAGTGCAGCTGGTATTGCGGGTAAATTCAAAGTACTTCGCACAGAACTGGGTTCCACCACAATGGATTTGCGGGATTTTGTGTGCGTGCAACTTGAACAAGCATTATCTGATTGGGGAATTGAATTTCAGTTTCCACCTCGAAACAAAATCCCCAATCACAAAGGTGTGTTTGAAGATATGATGGTCGCTTTTAGTGACTCATACCCAGACCTCGGTCTGCTTGTGGTAGTGGACGAAATGCTGGACTACTTACGCACCCGCAAAGACCAGGAACTGATACTTGACCTCACTTTTCTTCGGGAAATTGGCGAAGTTTGTAAAAATTTGAAGTTCCGACTCATTGCTGGTTTGCAAGAAACGCTGTTTGCAAGTGACCGCTTCCAGTTTGCTGCGGAAGCAATTCGTCGGGTAAAAGACCGTTTTGAGCTGGTTTCTATTGCTCGTAAAGATATTAAATATGTTGTCGCCGAACGTTTGTTGAAGAAAACTGCCGAACAACAGGTGAAAATTCGCCAACATCTCACACCTTTTGCCAAGTTTTACGGCAATATGAACGAGCGAATGGACGAGTTTGTTCGTCTTTTTCCCATCCATCCCGATTATATTGATACTTTTGAACGGATAACTGTTGCCGAAAGGCGCGAAGTCCTCAAAACTCTCTCCCTGGGAATGCGAAAACTTTTGGAGAAAGAAGTTTCTCAGGATTCCCCCGGTTTAATTGCCTACGATAGTTATTGGCAAACCCTCAAAGACAATGCTTCCTTCCGGTCAGTTCCCGATATTCGGGAGGTCATCAATTGCTCTGGGGTACTGGAAACACGCATTCAACAAGCTTTTACCCGTCCTGCTTACAAGCCAATGGCACAGCGAATTGTGTCAGCGCTTTCAGTTCACCGTCTGACCACGGGGGATATTTACTCGCCTTTGGGTGCAACACCAGATGAGTTGCGGGACAGTTTGTGTTTGTATGACGCCATGGTAGCGGAATTGGGGGGTGAACCGGCTGATGATTTGCTGTCGCAGATAGAAACAGTGTTGCGGGAAATTATCAAAACTGTTAGCGGTCAGTTTATTTCTGCCAATCCAGAGAATCGTCAATATTATATTGACCTGAAGAAAACCGATGACTACGATGCTTTGATTGAAAAGCGAGCTGAAAGTCTAGGTAAAACTCAGTTGGATAGGTATTATTATGAAGCTCTCAAGCAAATAGTTCCAGAACGTCCCGACCAAACCTATGTCACGGGTTATTTGATTTGGGAACATGAGGTGGAGTGGGTGAGCAAAAAAGTGACTCGCCAAGGGTATTTGTTTTTTGGTGCGCCAAACGAGCGATCTACAGCTGCGCCGACTAGGGATTTTTATCTATACTTTATCCAGCCTTACGATCCCCCATCCTATAAAAAAGAAAAGTTAGCAGATGAGGTTTTCTTTCACTTAACCAAACCAGATACAAGTTTTCAGCAAACTTTAGAGAAGTATGCTGCAGCTGTTGACTTGGCTTCTACTTCATCAGGACAGGCAAAAAAAAGTTATGAGGATAAAGCCAAAGGTTTTCTGCGAAACTTGGTGAACTGGTTGCAGCAGCACATGACGACTACCTTTGAAGTAACTTACCAAGGAAAAACCAAACCTTTATTGGAATGGATGAAAGGTCTAAAGATGGGGACTAGTGCGCGTGCCAACGTGCGCGATATTGTGAATGTGGTAAGTTCTAGCTGTTTAGCTGCTCATTTTGTAGACCAAGCACCAGAATACCCAATTTTTTCCTTGTTAATCACAAGGGAAAACAAAAACCAGGCTGCACAAGATGCATTGCGTTTTCTTAAGGGAACAACGAAGACAAAACAAGCAATTGCAGTGCTTGATGGTTTGGAACTGTTGGATGGAGACAAGTTAGATGTCCATCGCTCTAAGTATGCTAACTACATTTTGTCCTTACTGAAGCAAAAAGGTTCCGGTCAAGTTCTCAACCGTGGGGAAGTCATTCAGGATATCTCCGGGGTTGAGTATATGGCTCCCACTCAGTATAGATTAGAACCAGAGTGGGTGGTTGTGCTGGCAGCAGCTTTAGTTTACAACGGGGATAGTGCCTTGGCTATTCCTGGGAAAAAATTTGATGCCAATAGTTTGGATAGTTTGGTGACGACTTCTGTTGAAGAACTAGTTAATTTCAAACATATTGAGCAACCAAAAGATTGGAATTTACCCGCACTGAAAGCACTATTTGAACTGTTGGGACTAGCACCAGGTATGGCGCAGTTGGTCACTCAAGGTAAGGATGAACCAATTCAGCAATTACAACAAGCTGTCAGTGAGAACGTTAATAAATTGGTGCTAGCACGGCAAAAACTGCAATCGGGGTTAACTTTTTGGGGTCGCCATCTTTTAACCGATATTGTACAGGATGAATATCGCTCTAGCCTAGATAGGACGAAGACCTTTTTGGAGTCGTTGCAAGCTTACTCAACTCCTGGAAAACTCAAGAATTTTCGCTCTCAAGAACAAGAAGTGAGTTCCTACCGCCCTGGGTTGCAAACACTGCAAGAAATTGAAGCATTGCAAGAACTGGTGACTCACTTGGGATCGGTAGCATCTTATCTCGATACAGCTGAGGCGCTGTTACCAGTTGAGAATCCTTGGTTAACACAGATGCGACAAGTGAGGGAGGAAATTCTTGCAGACATACTGAATTCCAAGAAACGCTCTGGTGCAACGTTCCGCCAGCAAACCTTACAAAAACTCACGGGTTTGAAACAGAACTACATCCAAACTTACATGGCATTGCACGCTAGCGCACGGTTGGGGATGCATGATGACCAACGCAAAGTACAATTAACCAAAGATACGCGATTGCAAAGTTTGCAGAAGTTAACGACAGTTGACTTGATGCCAGCAAGCCAGTTGAAGGATTTTCAGGAGGATTTGGCTAAAGTCAAAACTTGTTTTGCACTGACCGAACAGGAAATGCAAGCAACGGCTATTTGTCCTCACTGTCAGTTTAAGCCGACAACTGAGACAATAAATCTGCCTGCTAGCAGTTTGTTGGTTGATTTGGAAACTCAGTTAGAGCAGCTTTTGAATGATTGGACTCAGACACTGTTGACTAATTTGGATGACCCAACAACACGGGCAAATTTGAATTTGCTGAAACCAAAGCAAAGACAAATTGTGGATGAGTTTTTGCGATCGCAAGTTCTTCCCAATCCGTTGACAAATGACTTTATTCATGCAGTTCAAGAAGTTCTTTCTGGGTTGGTTAAAGTAGTCGTTAAGACACAAGATTTGCAGAAGGTGTTACTAAATGGGGGTTCGCCTTGTACCGTCCAAGAGATGAAAAAACGCTTCGATGACTATCTCAGCCATTTAGCTAAGGGTAAAGATTCTGGTAAGGTTCGGATTGTTGTAGAGTAAAAAAAATACCAAACAACTTAATATCAAGAACGAAACATCTAATATATATTGTCATAATAAAAGAACTAAAATAATGGAAGGAAATCAGTTACCACTTAATCTTGAACTTCAAAACGATGGGACAACCGCACAAATAAAAGGCTCAGTCGAATGCCTTGGCATGACTTTTGAAAGCGACGAAGCCAGACGAGCATATTTTATCGAAAAATTGCAGGAGAAGTTACAAGAGCCAGAATTTCGTCAAATTGAAGGATTTCCGATTGGTGAAGACGAAGATATTCTGGCACTTTCTGACCCACCTTACTATACTGCTTGTCCAAATCCTTTTATTGAAGACTTTATTAACTATTGGAATCAGGAACGAGAAGACAACACCTCACCTGAGAGTGAAAGCTATCATCGCGAACCCTTTGCAGCAGATGTAAGTGAGGGAAAAAACGATGCGATTTATAATGCTCACTCCTATCATACAAAAGTGCCACATAAGGCAATTATGCGTTATATTTTGCACTATACAGAACCAGGTGATATTGTCTTTGATGGCTTTTGTGGAACTGGTATGACAGGGGTAGCTGCACAGTTATGCGGTGATAAAGCAACAGTTGAATCTCTGGGTTATAGAGTGCAACAAGATGGCACTATTCTTGATGAAAATGAGAAACCTTTCTCAAAACTAGGTGCGCGTCGTGTTATCTTAAATGACCTTTCTCCTGCTGCTACGTTTATTGCTTACAATTACAACACTCCTGTAGATATCACTGAATTTGAACGGGAAGCAAAAAGAATACTAGCAGAAGTTGAAGAAGAATGTGGTTGGATGTATTTGACACTGCATCAGCCAAAACCAGAACAAATTGATAAGGCAGTTTCATTCTTAAAAACAGGGAATACAAAAGCCGAACTTCAAAAGTCAGGATTTTCTTTAGGAAAGATTAATTATACTCTTTGGTCTGATGTTTTTACCTGTTCCGAATGTGCAGGTGAGATAGTGTACTGGGAGGTAGCTGTAGATACTGAAATTGACAAAGTACGAAAAGTATTTTGTTGTCCGCATTGTGATGCAAATTTAAGCAAGGGAAACATATCTAGAGCGTGGGTAACACACTTTGATACAGCTATAAATCAAACTGTACAGCAGGCAAAGCAAGTACCAGTATTAATTAACTATAGTGTAGGTAAAAAACGTTATAGAAAAATTCCTGATGTCTTTGATTTAGCATTAATTGAAACAATTTTAAATAAGAATGTATATGACTCCTATCCAACTAATAGAATGCCAGAAGGTGAAGAATCACGCCGTAATGATGATATTGGTATTACCCATGTTCATCACTTTTATACTAAGCGTAATTTATGGACTTTAAGTGTAACAATAAACAAAGCTAGAGAACGTACATTATTTTTAATCACAGCAATAATTCGTACTCTTTCTAAAATGTTTAGATGGGCACCAAAAGGAAAGCATACTGCTGGCACTTCAGGTACACTTTATATTCCTTCAATAAGTCATGAATATCCTATTTTTGGTGCTATTGAAAGACGTATGAAATTATATGAGGAACTATTAGCAGTACTATCTCATTTTTCTTCAAATTCAATAGTTACGACTAGCAGTGCATCCAACCTTTCTTTGTTAAGTAATTCTATAGACTATATTTTTACAGATCCACCTTTTGGTGGTAATTTAATGTATTCTGAGCTTAATTTCATATGGGAAGCTTGGCTGAAGGTAGTAACTAACAATAAGTTAGAAGCTATTGAAAACAAAGTACAGAGTAAAAGATTATTAGAATATCAAGAATTAATGGTAGGCTGTTTTGCTGAATATTATCGAGTTCTTAAACCTGGATGTTGGATAACAGTAGAGTTCCATAATTCCAAAAACAGTGTTTGGAATGCTATACAAGAAGCTATGCAATCTGCTGGTTTTATCATTGCTGATGTAGGAACTTTAGATAAAAAACAAAGCTCTTTTAAGCAAGTGAATAGCAGTAATGCTGTAAAGCAAGATCTGATTATCTCTGCCTACAAACCTAATACTACCTTAGAGAAACTCTTTAACTTAGAAGTAGTTACAGAAGACGCAGCGTGGGAATATGTCCGCGACCGTTTACGGTACGTTAAATCATTTCTTGCTAAAAATGGGCAAGCAGAAACTATAGCTGAACGGCAAAATTACTTATTATTTGACAGGATGGTTGCGTTTTATGTTCAAAAAGGCATGACAGTTCCCCTTTCTGCAGCCGAATTTTATACTGGATTAGCACAACGTTTTGTGGAACGTGATGGAATGTATTTTCTACCAGAACAAGCAGCAGAATATGATAAAAAACGCAGGACTGTTAAAGAGGTTCTCCAGTTAGAACTTATTGTTATTAATGAAGAAACTGCTGTGCAGTGGCTAAAGCAACAACTTACGAAAAAACCCCAAACTTACTCAGACCTTTATCCACAATATACACAAGTCAAATCTGGATGGTCTAAATCAGAAAAACAATTAGAACTTTCCGAAATTCTGGCACAAAATTTTCTCTATTACGAGGGTAAAGGATATGTTCCCAAACAAATTGTTTCTTGGCTGAAACAATCTGCTACCCATCGCGAGAAGATTCGCCAAATTGAAAATGAATTGTCAAATAGTGAAACTAGTCTAGAAATAGAAGATACAGAACTTTTAAAGGCTGCTAGAGGTAGATGGTATGTTCCAGACCCCAACCAGACAAGCGACTTAGAAAAATTACGTGAAAAAACTTTACTCAAAGAATTTGAGGAATATCGTCAATCCAAACAGAAAAAACTCAAGGTCTTTCGTTTAGAAGCTGTACGTACTGGCTTTAAAAAAGCATGGCAAGAGCGAAATTATCAAATAATTATCGAGGTTGCCAAAAAGATTTCTGAAACAGTGCTTCAGGATGATCCACAATTACTAAGGTGGTATACCCTAGCTTGTACCAGACTAGGAGAGGAAATATAAACTATGCTCACTCAAATTTTATCAACCTACCCTCAACCCATTGCCTATGCTTATGGCAATGTTTATCGCAATCGTTCCCAAGCAGAACAACTAGATCAAATTCTTCGCTGTGCAGAAGTTACTACTCGTTATCTTTCAGCACTAGCCATTGCTTCTTTTGCTGCACGAGAAGATACTAACATTCCCATACCTCCTACTTTAGTAGAATTTCGGGGAAATCTCTCTTTTGGTCATTTCCTCAGTGTCGTTCAAGCTATTTGTGCTCTCAAAACTTCTCATCCTCTGCAAACTCTCTTTTCTGAAAGTTTTCGTAACAAAAAAAGTAGAGCAAAAGGCAAAATAGAAACGTTACTAGAACTGAGAAACAAAGTTGGTCACGATCTTCGGGGGTTAAATGAAACTAATGCAGCAACAATTCTCAACACAGAGAAACCACTAACAACTCTAGAAGAATTACTAGAAGGTATTTCACCACTTTGTTCTCTACCTTTATTTCTAGTTGATACCCAAAATTCAATTCGCAAGATTATTCATATAGTTCGATTACTACTAATGGGAGAACAAAGCGAACCGATTCCAGACAAAATTGCTGTTTCCGAAGCCTTTATGGACGACAAGAAACTTTATGTCGGTACAGAGGAAGGCGCACTTTTACTTTATCCAATGTTGGTATGGGGTTTAGAGCGCGATCGCGCTGCTCAAAGTATCTACCTTATCGATAAAGTTTCTTCCGAACAACTCAGTTACAAATCTCTAGCTGCAATTAACCCACCAAGCATACCTTCAATTCCAGAAGATTTACTGCTTGTGCTTGAAGGACACCCAGTTCCTATAGAAAAGATTACTCAAGATGATGGTAGAAGCTTTTTAGAAGCTTGGCAAGAAAAGCGAGAACTTATTCTGCTGGGCAAAGCAAATATCACTCAAGGAGTAGAATGGGCAGAACTAGATGAGAGAACTTTGAAATGGTACTGTAATCTTCTAAAGAATTTTGTTAACTTTGATATATTAGAAGCGCAAAGGATACAAATTGATTGGAACAAACCTTCGGAAGTGATTCGCCAAATCTTACTAGATGGGCGTGGAGAAGTGACACCAGATGATTTGCTTCAGCTACGGCTTCTGTTTGGAAAACCTCAGATAATTCGTCAGCAAATTAGACGAGATATTCTAGATTTAAGATCCAGACAAAGTTTAGAAAATCGTTGGGATGAGCGTCAGGAAATAGCAGAAAATGTACTACAGGCACTCCGAAAAGCAGTAGACTTTATCGGGCGTCACAATCCACTAATTGAGGAGCTATCCACTGATAGTCTTCAATCTACTACTGGTTCTGCTGATTACGTTGCGGTTCGCGAAGCTTTAATTAATCTCATAATTCATCAAGATTACAATGACCAACGGACTGTAGCACAAATTGAATTAGCTCCACATATTACGATCATGGTTAATGCTGGTTCATCTTTAGTATCGCAGGAAGCTTTGATAAATGGCGGAACTAGTACTGCTCGAAACCCATTGATTGCTCGTGCGCTAAAACTTATCGGTTATGCAGAACTTGGTGGTTCTGGCTTGCGGGAAGTTTATCGCGTTTGGCATAACGCTAAACGCCGCGATCCACTCATTCAAACTGATGAACAGCACAACCGCTTTCGTATTGAATTGGATTCTCGTCCTTTAAAGGAAATTGCAGACCCTTTCTGGAAGAAGCGTTTGGGAGCTACTGTTACCCCTGAACAAGCAAAAATCTTGAGGCTTTTAGGCACTGTTCCTTCCGGAATGAGGCTAGTAGAAATTTGTAGTCAAACTGATGCTACCCAAGAAGAAACACTGGTAATGTGCGAATATTTACAGAAACAGTATTTGATTGATTGCGAAGCTGAAGTATATCGAATGAAATTACATCTGCAAGATTTAGCAAAAGAAGCAGCACAGGAAATACACGAGCGATTCCAAGAGGAATAGGATAAACCAATGAACTCACCTGTTAACTATAACCTATTTACAAACAGCCCAAAACTATTATGTAAATATTCTACCTAGAGCGATCGCTATAGCTCTACTGTACCAAACTCGAACCAGTACAACTAACTTTCAATTTAGTAGGAACCAATAATGTTTGAGTATCTTCTTGTAGAAAACTTAGGACTATTCTCAAGATTAGAATGGCAAGCTCATCAAAAAATTAATATCCTTATTGGCAAGAACAGTACTGGTAAAACTTATCTCCTAAAACTTCTTTACTCTATTGCCAAAAGTATCGAAGAGTATCATAAAAGCTCAGAAGTAGATAGTACAACCTGGAAAAGCTTTTTATCCGAAAAATTGTTTTCGGTTTATCAGCCGACTAAACGCTCGCTTGGTGAAATTATCCGTAAAGGTAGCGATCGCCTCACGGTTCGTACTAGAATTGAAGGCGATGAATATAGTTTTTCTTTGGAAAAGGATTTACAAGAGACTATTCTTCAATGTACTGAATCAGTCAATATAAATTTGGATTTGAACGCATTATATATACCAACAAAAGAAGTTCTCACATCTTTTGATGCTATAGCAGCAGTAAATGAGCATTTAAAAATATTTGGTTTTGACCAAACTTATCAAGATATAATAAGGGCTTTAAGAATACCAGCTTCTAATAAAAAACTCGCTCAACCTTTTGAAGATATATTAGATGCCTTACAAAATATACTTCAAGGAGAATTTTCTGTAGAGAATCAAAGGTTTATTTTTCAGCAAGGACGAGAGAAGTATGAAATTTCTCAAATTCCAGAAGGTATCAAAAGAATTGGTATTTTGGCATTATTAATACGTAATGAAACCCTTCAAAAGAACACTATTTTATTTATTGACGAACCCGAAACAAACTTACATCCATGTGCTATAATTCCTTTTTGCGATCTGCTGTTTCGTTTGAGTCAGACAGGTGTACAAATTTATCTAGCTACTCATAGTTACTTTGTGCTAAAAGAATTTGAAATTTTGGCACGAAAACATCAGGAAAGCATCCAGCTTTGCTGTCTTGAAAAATCTGACGGAGATATTAACATTAAATTCAATGACCTTAAAGAAGGAATGCCAGACAATCCTATAATAGATGCATCTATAAAATTATATGAAGAAGATGTACGTTTAGATTTGCAAGCTTAAATATGCCCATTTATGAAGAAAGTGGTTTGAGAATTACCCTTCCTGATGGAGATAGTTTTCGATTACAAGACTGTGCTAGCTATATAAGTTTAAAAGGAAAAAATTTATCGGAGATGGATTTTGGATGGTGGGATGCTACAAAAGAGACACTGTGGTTACTAGACATCAAAGATTATTCCCACTTGTCACCTTCGGAAAAACTACCTGACTATCTATTAGAAAAATTAATAAATAAAGTAACAGACACTTTGTTAATTTTATCATCGGCTTGGTTAAGTAATTCTCTTCAAGGAAAAGAAATTTGTGCAGATTTGCTAACTTCATGTCAAAATTTTCCCACCCATCCTAAAAAAATAAAAATAGTTTTTGTCCTAAAGATAATTGATGCAAAATTGAAACTTGAATTAAACCCTTTAAAAACTCGATTAAATAATAAGTTAGCAGGTAGATTATTACTTTTTGATATAAAAGGAGTTACTTTAGTAGACCATGAAACTGCGATTAAAATGGGATTGACAATTGATATCTTATAAGTCATACAAAAGTTAAGTGATAATTTGGTATATACTAATTCTACATTCTTTGTACAATTCTCTCTTTTCTTCGTGCTCTTTGCGTCTTTGCGGTTCATAATTTTTATAACTCAAATAGGACTGCTATCAATACTACAAGGGGTGAGAATTTTTGTGGGTTGGGAGCGCCGTGGAGAAACTCAAGAAATGCCTGTAAATGTTGGGTTTGTTCCTCAACCCAACCTACGTGTGTTCGTATTTTTAGGCTTAACCGACAAGTATTGGGACTGCTATAAATAAGCTTTAACCAATAGGGAATCTTTGCTTAAGTAGTATTAACAGAGGAGCAAAAAAGGTTATATAGCGGTTCTCACTAACAAACACATTCACTCACGTCTGGGATGCAGCATTAGTTCAAGGTAAGAAGATTTATGATGAACTGGTGCAAAAACATCACCAATATCTTGACCAAGAAAAAGAAAAGTGCGTATATGCCATGACAGCACGTCGCCGTGCCATTGAACGCATTGGATTACCCCAAGTAAGAGAATATCGGCTGGTACAGTTAGCGCAAGAAGAAAAAACTTGGAACGAGCAAATACAGCAAATGGCAGAAGTGGTTCCCGAACTAGTGCCATTACTATTGATTCGAGTTGAGTCTTAATGCATAGGCAAGTGCTTCATATATATCTGGTTCTTCCAGATAGGGATATGCTGTGAGAATGTCATTAGGAGTATGTCCTGATGCCATTAACCCAACAATTGTACCGACAGTGACCCGCATCCCTCGGATGCAAGGTTTACCGCCCATTACTTCTGGGTTGCAGGTAATTCTAGTGAGGTTTTGCATAACTATTATTTTTTTCTGATGTTGAAATCATTACCATTAAACCTTACTGTGAGGAATATTGTAATTGGTTAAATACTTTGGAAGATTGCAGATAATCGTTCAATCCAAAATCCAAAATCTAAAATCCAAAATCGTATGAGTTGGCGCGACCAAATACTCGCAGAATTTACCCCTCAAGTAGCACCTCTGACACTGGTTGCTGACCCGGACAATTTGCTGTCAGAAGAGGGAGTACTGCAAGCAATTCAACAACGAGGTTTTGAGATAATTACCTTTGAGAATGCGATCGCATTCCGCTACTTCTACGAATCTCAGTACCGTCCCCGTCAGGAACGTGGTGAAGCAAAAGACTTGGTTGTGCTAGTCAAAGCAGAAGAACACGTATTACGTAGCTTACCTTACGATTTATTACACAAAGGACGGCAGCTTTCCTTCAGTTTGGGAAACATATTTCCCAATCTCAGCTATACCGCAGTCAATGCCCTAGATCGCAGCGATTTTGACGCTTTATATCAAGCACAAACACAACATAACCCAAAAAATCCCCTAGGAGACAACGCCACCAAAGATTTTGTCCTGCGTTACGTCTTCGACATCGATCCACAACTCATCAAACAGCCATCAGATTTGTTACTCATTCTCTTACGCCGGCATTACCGAAATCAGCGTCTACCAGCTATTTTAGACGAACACTTCATTCAAAAGCTGAAAGAACGAAAACTATTTCCCACTTGGTTGTCAGATACGATGGTATCAGACCGTCAAGCCTTCTTCACCTTTCTACAAGAACAGTGGTCTGATTTTGTTCGCCGCCAACTGACACCCTTGAGGCAAACTGCTGAATCACAAGGTACATATGCAGTCCAAACTAAGATACCTTTTGACAATCAAGACATTCGCGTATACATCGACAATCTTTTCTCCGAAGGATATCTCCAACCTGTCAGCGTTGATGATTTGCCACTGACAAGTGTCAAAGAGCAATCAAAATCATGGTTAGCTGTGGGCTTGCGTATCGATCCAGTCGTTCAGCGAAAGCAGCGCTTGCAGAAGTTAATGGAATCTGTTGAGTCTTCCCGACCTCTTAAAGATGCCAAATATCAAGAATGGCTCAAGTTTGCTCAAATTTGGGCAGAACTCCTGGTTCTATGGCATCAAGAGACAACATCAAACCCATTATCAGCGATGTTTCTAACACTACAAGAAAAGGTTGATAATGCCTTTTTGACTTGGGTCGGTTCCCGCTATAGCGGTCTCTACAATCAGTCAGCTACCAGCCCTGTTATGGTAAATCAAATTACGCGATTTCTCGCACGGCTGTATGAATCAGAAAATACAAACAAAATAGCACTGGTAGTTATAGATGGTTTAGCCTTTGACCAGTGGTTAATTCTGCGAAATGTTCTACTGACACAATACCCCCAGTTCAAGTTTCATGAAGAAGCAACCTTTGCTTGGATACCAACCATCACCTCCGTGTCCCGACAAGCCATATTTGCAGGAAAACCTCCTATCTATTTTGCCAATAGCCTTGAAACCACAGCAAAGGAAGAGTTGTTTTGGACACAATTTTGGGCTGACCAAGGTATTATCAAACCCCAGGTAGCTTATAGGAAAGGGCTGGGAGAAGCAGATAGTCTTTTAGAAGTTGAGAAAGTTTTGTCCCATCCAAAACTAAAAGTCGTGGGTTTGGTAGTCGATAAAGTTGATAAGATTATGCACGGGATGCAACTTGGCACGGCTGGTATGCACAACCAAGTTCGCCAATGGGCAGAGACAGGCTTTATGGCAGAACTTCTCAACCTATTGCTGTCAAAGAGGTTCCAAGTTTTTCTCACATCAGATCATGGGAACCTAGAAGCCACTGGTATCGGACAGCCACAAGAAGGTGCGATCGCCGATCTGCGTGGAGAACGTGTTAGAGTTTACCCTAATGCTACCTTGAGGGCAAAAGTCAAAAGCCAATTTCCCAATGCGATCGAATGGCAACCCACAGGGCTACCAGAAAAATATTTACCACTGTTGGCTCCTGCACGCCAAGCTTTCGTGCAAGAAGGACAAAAAATTGTCGCTCATGGGGGTATCTCTATTGAAGAGTTAGTTGTACCATTTATTAACGTTTTAGGTTGAACCCGATGAGCAAACAGCTTTCAGTTGGCTACAGTCAGCGCATCCAGTTAGAGTGGTTGGAATTGACAGCCAAACTGTTATTAGCTGGTTCTACGCACAACGAAATCAAAACCGCATTAGATGAAATTTTGCGGGACAAGCTATCAGTCGGCAATCATAATAGATCGAGCAGTCGAGCCAAGACAATTTCAATCCTCCTCAAAATTTGGGTAGTAGTTCCAGAAAGCTTGCAACCCTTAAGGAATGAAGGGCTAGAATATTTAAGAACCACCCCACACCATCAACATCTAGCCCTTCATTGGGGAATGACTATGGCTGCTTACCCCTTTTTCGGACTTGTTACTGAAACTGTTGGACGTTTGGTACGGCTACAAGGTGCAGTTGCAGCATCTACGGTACAAAGACGAATCAAAGAAAAACTCGGCGAACGTGAAACAGTATCAAGAGCAACCAGACGAGTTCTACGATGCTGTGTTGATTGGGGTGTTCTGGAAGACACAGCAGAAAAAGGTGTTTATCAACCTGCAAAAGTTCAATTCATAGACAACAAAGGGTTAGCCGCATGGTTGATAGAAGCAGCTTTAGTCGCCAGTCATTCAGAGATACAAGCTTTAGGTAGAATCAGTCAAACACCTGCATTGTTTCCATTTACTGTTAGTCCGCTCAACATAAGAGATTTAGAAGGTCATCAAAGGCTAGAATTATTTCGCCAAGGACTTGATGAAAATATGGTCATGCTCAGGCGTTAATTTCCCGTACTACTTCAAAATTAATTCTTCTGACTGACGCGTGAATTCGTGCTAATAACTGCGATCGCAAATCCTGTAACTTCCAGAACTTAACTTATACAAATCCTCATAACGCTAAGGATCTGCTGTGTGAACTAGTATAAGACCATTTTGAGCCAGAGCCAACTTTAAGAACCATCTGATAAGGAGTAAAAATTTCCCAATATGGTAAGTCAATATCCTCTTCATTATCTTCATTATTTGGCAGCAAAATTAATTTATATTTATTGTTGAAAGTTATACTAAGACCAAGGTTTTGGTAGTTAATTTCTACAGCAGCGATCGCATTGTTTGCGATCGTATCAAGTCGCTGTTTGATGATTTCAGAGTCATCTGAAGATGTAACAATAGTTTCGCTTGGGGAATCGATTTGCCATTGAGTTGCTTGCGTACCTAGTATCCATGCTCCTTTTTCCTTTCTTCTCATTGCTTTTTGTGAATAAGGAATTCTTTCTCCAATATGAAGAGTCAATTCATCTCCATAACTCAAGCTTGCTTTCCAACAGGTTTCTCCAATTAATCCACTGATTATCTCGACAAGTGGTTCTAGATCGCCAGGTCTTGATATATTCTTAACTAAATTTGTGGTCATCTTTGTATCTTTAACTAAATTTTTATAGCTCTAAAAAATCAGGAACTTTTCGTCTCAATTCTTCAGAAGTAAAATCTCCGCATTCATTTTTTGTACCACCACGACCAGATGCTTTCTCTTCTTCCAAAAAATCTCTGAATTCTCTTCTCTCTTCTTCCGTCATATTGAATTCTCTCGCAATAGCATTTACTTGCTGAATATCTTTTTTCTTACTCAATTCATCTCTCATTCTGTAAATATAGCTTCTATTGTATAGCAATCCAAAATCGTTTCTAAAAAGGCTAAAGCTGAATTTCACAGCAAATGAAACTTAGCAACAAGAGATATTTTGCTACAATAGGTTATATAAGTTAACATATTGTTAAAAAAGCCTGTATCTCAGCAAAACCCATGAAGTCAGCACTGAAACCTAACAGCCCGGATGTCACTCGGTTGTTTTCTAACCTAGAACTCTACGAAAATAAACTAACCCATCAACCAGGTAGCGTTTTGGGAAGTACAGCGCTGGTTGCTGGAACAACAATTGGGGCTGGGATTCTAGCCCTACCTGCAGTGACATTACCGTCTGGAGTCGTACCATCTACAGTTCTACTCATCGGTATTTGGCTTTATGCTTTGGTTTCAGGGCTTTTAATTGCAGAAGTGGCTTTGAATACAATGCGTCGTGTAGGACGTCCGAGTTTAGGGCTGTTGGTGATGGTGGAGAGGACGCTGGGTTCATTGGGAGCAAGAATTGCAGGCGGAGCGTATTTGTTCTTACACTATGCCTTACTTGTGGCATATGTTTCCCAAGGTGGAGATATTTTAGTATCGGCTGTAGAAAAAATTTGGGGGATACATTATGTTTTCCCGACTTGGATAGGAACGACAGCTTTTACTCTCCTTTTTGGTGGAATTTTGTATCTTGGTAGAGAAAAGTTTATTGAGCAATTAAACAGCGCTTTTGTTGCGATCGTGTTGACTTCATTTCTGGGACTATTGTTTTTAGGAGTCACCCACCTTAACATATCATCATTTGTGTTTCAGGATTGGAAAGCACTCCCTCCTGCTATCTCTGTCATGTTTGTAGCGTTGTTCTACCATAACGTGATTCCTACAATTGTCAGTCAACTTGAAGGAGATGCTCCGAAAATTCGTCAGTCTATCGTTGTTGGTTCTGCTATTCCCCTTGTCATGTTCTTGGCTTGGAATGCAGTGATATTGGGAAGTATCAGTGTAGAAACAATTCAGCTTTCAGCAGGTGGGAAAACTTTCGATCCGTTGCAAGTTCTACAATCGGGAAGTGCTGGACAATGGCTGGGAGTCTTAGTTTCTATTTTTTCTGAGTTTGCGATCGTGACATCGTTTATTGGGTTTGTTTACGGCTTGTTAGATTTTTTCAAAGATATTTTCCCCTCAACACCTCAAGGATCTTCCAGACGTTTACCGCTTTACTCCCTGATTCTTTTGCCTCCCATGAGTTTATCAGCACTGAATCCCAATATCTTTCTCGTAGCTTTAGATTATGCTGGAACCTTTAGTATTTCAGTTTTAGGAGGAATTCTCCCTGCATTAATGAGTTGGAAGCAACGTCAAGAACAAGAGGAATTACATAGTACTGTTAAACCCCTTGTTCCTGGTGGTAAGGTAACGTTGATTGTGATGATTGGCGTTGCTTTATTTGTGTTAATTGGTGCATGAGCAGCAACAAACTTGAGTGCTTTCTTACTGATGCGTGAAAACACTCCAGCAATTGCGATCGGTTTCCCTTGGTTAAATCCTTAAGATTGCCAGGGTTTTTGTTAGCGCATAACTAAATCTAGAGAACAAATTTTACTTTATACTTTGCCGTAGCGACTTCAATAGCTTTTTCAATGTCAGTAGGAGTGGGGGGCGCAAAGAGGCTGGGCTTTTCTTCCTCACTTGTGATTTCTTTCACTGGTATCCCTACTTCTGCAAAAAACTGTTCGGGGCCTGCTGGTGTAACCCACATCAAGATTTTAGCAGGCTTTGACCCAGTATTCTTAAAACCGTGAGACTGACCTCTAGAAAAGTGAAGAAAGTTACCAGGAGTAGCGACGATAGTTTGATTCCCTTGCTGATATTCAATTTCGCCTTCTAGAATATAGTGAGCTTCGTCCGCTTCGTCATGGATATGAGGTGGTACAGTGCTTTGCGGTTGCATCACTATTTCTAATAGTGCATATGCTCCGCTTGTACTTTCCCCAGTTGCTAAAAAGGTGTAGAAATCCCCTAGCACTAAATATGTGGAACTACTACTTTGCTGAACGAATCCGGATTTAAAGTTAACCATTTTGATTCTCCTTCTTTAAAAAAAGTTATTTTTAAGCTTCAGTTTTCGCACATTGTCTGCGGTATCGGCTTAATTAACATTAAGCTATCTCTTGAAAAAGAACAGTCTGAAAAAGTCTTAAATCGTCAGGACTTTAATGCCAATTGGCTTTTGTTGAGATACCTACCCAGTCACCCGCAGTTGTACGACCAACACTATAAATACAAAATATGACATTTAAACCTATAGTATACTCTTGTAGGTCGGTTAAATTTAACTCTAGAAAATCATCTAAAGCTTGAAAATCTTTAGAAGTCCTAATCTCGATAGAACTATATTTAGAAAATGTAGATACCTTCAAAAATTTTATGGAGCTAAACAATCGGTACATTAAGTGTTCTTTTGTATCGGAACTTTCTACAATAGCCTTTTCTTTTCTGGAAAAAGCTAAAAACTCAAGCACAGAAAATTCTAATTCTTTGACTCGTGTCTCAATCTGTTTTTTTAAAGAAATTGTGTTCTGATTTTTAGATTCTTCTGGCAATGGCAGAAGTTGCTTGCCTTTTTTATTTGTTTCCCCGGACATTTCAGGTGCAATACCTATCCACTCTCCTTCACAAGTTTCTCCAACAATAATGTGAAAAGCTTCTTGTTCAATACAGAGTTGCCCCATTCTCTTAAGACTATTAAGTTGATTAACTGGCAAGTTATATAAATCGGGATTACCAATTCTAGATTTTTTGAGTTGTTCTTTGCGCTTATCTGAATCACCGTATCCTAAATTACTGACTATATATATTTTTATTGTTTTTAGATGATATTTTAAAAAGTTGATAAGTACTCTATACTTTAATTTCATCAAAGATGCTGTTTCAATTGGCGTCAGCCTACCATACTCGCTCCAAGTAGTTTCTAAAGAAATAAACTCCAATAAATCACTAGTTTTTACTGGAAATAAGAATCCCTCTGATTCTAAAAGCTTTTCTACAGTTAAGTCTCCCTTGGATGCTATTTCCCAAATAAATGGTTTAACCTCACTATCACACTCTCTACAAAAACAAAGATTTTGAGTAATCAGCGCAAGTTGTTGTAATTCCTCCGTATTATACAAGTTCATAATTATACCAAAAAATCATATTGAGTGGTTAACTGAACTATAACCTCAAAACATTTTTCCAGCAATTCATAAATAACTATATTATTCACACTATACGTGCTTGTATATTTGCTACTTGGTGAGGATTTTGAAAAAAGAGGGTAAAGCATGAAGCAAAAACAGGGAAATTTCATCAAGGTCAATAAAGTCCCCATTGACTTAAGCAATTTTTAGAAAAATTCATTTTGAGCGATCGCTAAAGCTGCTACTCCATATATTGTCTTGATGCTGGAACTGCTCTTTCTTCACCCCAATTCTTGATGGCATCAATGTAAACATTAAGACATTGTGGGTTGGATTGAGCAAGGAAACCTAACAATTCGATTCAATGTTGGGTTTCGTTCCTCAACCCAACCTACGTAATGACCTCTGATGTCACTGCTTTAACTCTTTACGCCATGAAAAAATAATTTTTTCTTCCGCTTGTCTAAATTCAATATTAAACTTATCAAACACAGCCTCTCGTCCCAAAAGCATGACATCTGTAGTGTTGTTTTGCAGCCATGCGACAGGGGCTATAAAGTTGTGTCCATCAATTGTCATTTCAACATTGCGTAAAACATACTCAACAGTTCCGCCTACTGTTTGTGCTAATAATGTTTGTTCTCCGTCAGCCAAGGCATATCCTAAATCTTGACCAGCCTTGAGTGAAATTAAACTAAAATCAGCCCCTGAATTAACTAACATAATTGCTTTGATTTCCAAATCTCTGTGCTTGAGATTCACTTGATAGTTAGGTAGCCATTCATGGCGGCTGACTGAGCGTAACCGAATGGGTAAAATAACAATAGAGCCAGTAAAACCAGGTACTAAATAAATAGCAAACGTCTCTCCAGACGCTTCTGCTAACTCTAAAACTTGATGTAAGTCGCTACTGTGAGCAATTATGCCGTTGCTATTATAGGCAATGTACTGATGGGCATACTCTTTTAACTGTTCGCGATTGCGGTTGAGCCACTTCAGCATTTCCTGGTTTTCATCTTTGGCGGGTGTAGCATTCATAAATTTTGCTATATATAAAAACAATAGGAGCGATAAGCCGGGTACAGCTTGCGCTTCGCGATCGCAACGCTCCTATACAAATACTACAAATTTCTTTTTAAGACGAATACCAAAGTATGAAATTTAGGCTGGGCAAAGCTTTCCCAATCCAAAATCCCAAATCTAAAATCCAAAATGGTATGAGGTTAAATTTTAGCTTCTTCCTTCACCAACTTATCCCAACCCAAATCTTTTAGATTATTATTCCGGCGCAGTGGACGTGTGACCAATTCCAGAATATCACGGGCATTGGTAAAGCCATGAATCTGAGCAAAGGTAAACTCTACAGACCACTTGGTGTTGATTCCCCTTGCTTCTAATGGGTTAGCATGAGCCATACCCGTAATGACCAAATCTGGTTTCAAATCGTAAATGCGCTGAATTTGGTTGTAGTTGTCTGGCTTTTCCACAATCTTGGGTAGGGGTACGCCCATTTCTTGACAAGTTTTTTCTAAAAATGCCAACTCAGCTGCTTGGTAGCGCTTATCCATGTAAGGAATACCGACTTCAGGAACCGTCATTCCGCAACGCACCAAGAATCTTGCTAGGGAAACTTCGAGCAAGTTATCGCCCATAAAGAAAACAGACTTGCCACGAATCAATTTTATATAATCTTCCAAACTTTCCCAAATTTGAGCTTCCCGTTCATCCAATCCTTTGGGAGTAATGCCAAACACCGAGCAGATTTTTTCAATCCAAGCGCGACTACCATCGGGACCGATGGGGAAGGGTGCGCCAATCAGCTTGCATTTGCGGCGACGCATTAAAGTCGTTGCAGTGCGGCTGAGGAAGGGGTTGACTCCAGCAACGTAATACCCTTCTTCAAGAACGGGAAGTTCGGTAAAGCGTTTAGCAGGTAGCCAGCCAGAAACTTTAATACCTTGCTTCTTCAGTTCTAGCGTTAACTGAGTGACGACAGGATCGGGGAGAGAACCAAAAAGGACTAACGGAGGATGATCCGCATATTCAGATTCCTCGCTAGCAACGTCTTCTTTTTTCTTACCAAAATTCAGCAGCTTTTGAATGGCATTGCGTTCGTTTTTCTCAGCTTCTACGGTGGGGGCTTTATCGGGACAACGTGCTGCCATTGCAGCTAATACGGTGTCTTCTCCTTGGGTGAAGGCGTAGTCTAAACCGTTGGCACGTGCAACAACAATGGGAATACCAATTTCTGATTCTAGCTTCGGTGCCAAGCCTTCCAAATCCATTTTGATAATTTCTGTAGTGCAAGTGCCTATCCACACTATCACGCTGGGATTGCGATCGCGCTTAATTTGCAAACACAACCGCTTTAACTCTTCATAATCATTCAGCTGGGCAGAAATATCGCCTTCTTCCAACTCCGCCATAGCATAACGGGGTTCTGCAAAAATCATCACTCCCATGGCATTTTGCAAGAAGTAGCCACAAGTTTTTGTACCAATAACTAAAAAGAAGCTATCTTCAATTTTTTGGTAAAGCCAAGCTACGCAGCTAATCGGGCAAAAAGTATGATAATTTCCGGTTTCGCACTCAAAAGTTAAAGCTTCTGGTTGAGCAACTGTCATTTTGGTGTTTTCTCCCCTAAATTGTTAAATTATGAATTATGAATTATGAATTATGAATTTTTTATCATTCATAATTCATAATTCATAATTCCTTAGTTCTTGGGGAAGAGACTAGCAATGTCTGAATCATCCAAATCAGTAGATGATAAGTCTTCCCCAAACAACGTATCGTTATCCGCGTCTTCTTTGTCCTTTTTGGCGGCGGATTCATCTCCCCAGATATCATCTACTAGGTCTTTAGAAAGGTCACCGTTACCATTTGTAGTAGATTTTGTCTCAGAAGTTGTGGTGTCCTCATCCTTCAACTCATCAAAGGATATATCGCCAAAATCATCAACAGCATCTATAGCAGATTTGTTTAACTCATTATCTTCATTGCTATCAAAGGAATCATATCCGAATCCGTTTGAAAGTTCTTGCGCTTCATCTGCTGGTGTGACATCCTCTATAGTTGTATTTACAACCATAAGAGTTTCCTCATCCCTATCTAAATCAACTGCTGCTACCCCATAGCCATTTAAGTGCGAATGAGTCAATGTCTCCTCATCCGAATTTAACTCTTCGCTATTCGCATCTGTCTCGACTTTGGGAATAAAACGATTACCAAGAGCAATATCTGGGTCGAAATTTAACTCCAGCACTTCAATTAAGGTGTCAGCATCAGGATTAAGTCTAGAAAAGGGCAGCATTAACTGCGCTAATTTTGGTTCTAACGCGTTAGCTACTCCCAAGATGAGGTAAGAAGGAGGTCGCTTACCACCATCGGGGGTGTAAACAGACTCTACCTCCATATGGAGAGTTATCCAATCCCGGTTAATTTGGAAAAATTGTAACCACTTTTGCCTGAGAGATTCCGTAAAACTATGAAAAAAAGGCATATTGTCCCCCATCGGTGGAACTTTAATGATTTATACAATCATCAAGTCTAATTCTTCTTCTGAATTAGGAACCTGTGGTTTACCCGGATTTAAATAAAAATCAGACAACAAACTAAATAATTCCCGATCTTGAGCGTCGCTGGGTACAACACCTTCGGGGCACGCCAAAATTTGGTCTGCAATGTTGAGATAGTAATCACAGACGTAGTTGAGAGAGGGGTCAATTTCTGCCATCTCAAACAAAGTCTTGCCCTTAACACGAGAAACTCTAATATCTTCAATCAAAGGCAACACTTCTAAAACTGGCATGGGTACTGCTTCGATGTATTTGTCTATCAAATCCCGCTTGGAGGTGCGATTGCCAATTAATCCAGCCAGACGCAGTGGGTGAGTCCGGGCTTTTTCCCTAACTGAAGCAGCAATGCGATTTGCAGCAAACAAAGCATCGAAGCCGTTGTCGGTAACAATCAAGCAGTAGTCAGCATAGTTTAAGGGCGCTGCAAAACCCCCACAGACAACGTCACCGAGAACGTCAAACAATATAACATCGTACTCATCAAAGGCGTTGAGTTCCTTCAGTAATTTTACGGTTTCGCCGACTACGTAACCGCCACATCCCGCACCTGCTGGGGGTCCACCTGCTTCAACACAATCTACTCCACCGTAACCCTTATAAATAACATCTTCGGGCCAAACATCTTCGTAGTGATAGTCTTTTTCTTGAAGAGTATCAATAATTGTTGGAATTAAGAACCCAGTGAGGGTGAAGGTGCTGTCGTGTTTCGGGTCGCAACCAATTTGCAGCACTTTTTTGCCGCGCTTGGCTAGGGCGACGGATATGTTACAGCTTGTAGTGGATTTACCGATACCACCTTTTCCATAAACTGCTAGTTTCACTGTTGTTTGCCTCTTATGTTTTTTTGTCAAACTTTTGGCTTAAACACTTGCCTTCACCTAGCCCAGGAGGCGATTTGTGAGGTATGTGAATGCCATTATTGTGCAAATAACTTGGAAAAGAAAGAGGGTCTCAAATTGAATTATGCTTCTAGAAAGCCCATAATACATTAATTAAATGATTATAAATTTATTTTGTTTAAAAAAACATAATATTAGTTAAAACTATTTCTAATTAAATTTTATATATTTTTTCTATAAAAATAGTTACAAAAACAAAAAAATCGACAAAACCCCTACTATTGGAAGAGCGCTGTTAGCTCTTGATAGACCAGACCCCCCACCTCGTTCACCTTGAACCTCGTCACCTCAATCGCCTCGTTCCCAGCCTCAGGCTGGGAATGCCTTTTAAGAGGCTCCGCCTCCAGGGTGCAGCTAGCTAAGCGAAGCAGTCGCGATGAAAAAATTTCACCGCCAATCATGAAAATCCCTTTTCCCTAACCCCTAATCCCTAGCCCCTATTTTCAAGTAAGAGCCACCAGATCGAGAGATGAGGGATTGGAAAATAAGGGGTATCACCACCTAGTGACCTGGTGTATCCCCAGAAGTTATCGGCGATCTGAGTGGAATGTATTAGCGATCGCTTTGAAAAGTGTAAATAATAATTACAATTTAAAAATTGGGACAAAGCCCTAGCATTAATTGGAACAAAGTTCAAGAAGCGTCTTCCATGACCTGCATTTCTTGTAGAGATTGCCAACCCGACTGCCATTGTGAGGTGTCTTGTAATAACTTGGCATTTATCCAAAAGCGGACATTGGGATCGCAAGAAGCGACCATCTCAGCGTAGACCCACTTACCTTGGTTTTTGCGATTGACGACTTGGAAGTGTCGCCAGCCATCTATTTTTGTCCGAGCAGTCCATTTGGAACCAACTAGGTAAGGAAACTTTTGCTTTTTAGCCATTAGTTATATATTGTTTTATAAGTTTACAATTATTAGCTTACCGTGTAAAGATATTCTAAAGATAGAGACTAAAGATTGAAGACTGGGGATAACGCAAATCAATGCTCAATGCCCTCTTACCCGATGCCCTAATAAGATTCAGCTTTTCTACGTTGGGAAAGTGATATATGTGTTAATGTAACTTAATATTTTCCTAACCATGCTCTGCTCGATCTACAGACAAGTAAAGACTCTCAATCGCGATTTTGCGAGTAGGAGTATTGATGACTTTTGGTGTCTTGATAGCAAGCAGGAGTTGGTTGGGAACTTTTAAACCCTCCATTATCGTCGTTATTTGAAATCAATGCAGGTGTATAACCGTTTGCCGTTGCACATAGAGGAGAGTAGCTTGCAAAAGATGAGCCGTACAGCTTGGGTAACATTTAGCACGGTGAGCGTTCATATTACAGGTGAATGCCAAAAATTAAAGATGAGCTATAGCTAACAAGTCCAACAGGTGGAAAGCGATGCCATTTTTGGCGAATGATTTTAATCTTCTGAGGAAGAAAATAACTGCTCGGTATCTGTCCTTGGAGTCAGAAGTTGGTGACTGCTGGATTAGGTTTGCTTTATTACCAGTAACTCATGAAAAATGAGAGTTGTCAGGTAAACGAGCATAGCTATTTCAGCAATACCAACTTTTTGATTTGAGTAGTTACTTTTTAACCAACAATATTAAGCAAGCTAACAATACTCAATGGAGTTGCATCGTATGGACTTGTATGGAGACGCCTTAAATATCCTTAGAGAAACGAGCCGGACATTCTATATCCCAATAGTTCGTTTACCAATAGGTCTACAGGAAGCCGTAGCATCAGCTTACTTGTGTTTGCGGGCAATTGATGAAATTGAAGACCATACAGAACTAGATAACCTTACCAAAGCAAATTTGCTGCGAGCAATTAGCTTGACATTACAAGCAGGAGTAGATGGTTTTCCTATTGATGCCTTCCACAAAGGATTGAGCACTCATGAGGATATACTACCAGAGGTTTCCCTGCGGATTCGAGAATGGGCAATACTTGCGCCTGCAACAATTGCACCTCGAATTTGGGATGCCACTGCTGCTATGGCAGATAGAATGGCATACTGGGCAGAACGTAATTGGAGGATCGATAATGAATTGGATTTAGATCGCTATACGTTTGGAGTTGCTGGTGCAGTTGGCTTAATGCTTTCCGATTTGTGGGCTTGGTATGATGGAACACAGACAAACCGTACCCACGCAATTGGTTTTGGTCGGGGCTTGCAAGCAGTTAATATTCTCCGCAACCACAAGGAAGATTTATCTCGTGGGGTCGATTTTTATCCAGTTAGTTGGTCTGAGGAAAGAATGCATCAGTATGCCCGTCGCAATTTAGCCATGGCAGATGCTTATATCAGTTCTCTTCCTCTAGGACCAGCTTTGGACTTTTGCCAGATTCCTCTAACATTGGCTTATGGCACTCTTGAAGCCCTTGTAAACGGGAAACCAAAATTGAGCCGTAGTGATGTTATTGCACTCATCGATCGATTAACTCAAATGAGTACATAAAACAGTGACCACCTGACCAAGTGACCAGTGAGCAAATAATTTTCATCCTAGAAAAAATTTCGCCTCTGTATCGCTTTGCCTATTGGTCAAAATAGCTCCTCGCACTTACTCACACACACAGCACCCTTTTTTAGGAATAGTTCAATATTTTCATATCTTGACAAATTGACCTTGACTTTCAAATGCAGTAACCGTAATGCTATTTCTATAAAACTCTTCTATACAAAAATGGTATTTTTATGAGTTAATAAGCAAAGGTTCGAAAAGCACTCCATCCTTGACTAAGGATGTAAAGTGTGATATCAAAATTGTGAAACAGTACCTGATGTGCAAATTGGCTTTGGCAAACAAACAACACTTGACAAATAAGGTATTTACAAATGAAACTTGGAAGCCAAAATCACAAAGAACTTTTCTGTCGCAGCTTTATTGAAAGCCATATCAAGTTTGAGCCGGAGCAACTTTCTTGGCCAACCGTAGACAGTGTAACTCTCGAACGCTTGCGTAGTATTCCTTTTTGGCAGGAGGCTCTGAGTACGGAACAGAAAGCTGGAGCAATGGTTCACGCTTTTGCACAGACGATCGCCGACCCGCTATTACGAGATGCAATTGCCCTTCAAGGTATGGAGGAAACCCGTCATTTCCAACTGATTAAATTTCTCATCGAGCATTATAAGATTCCAATTTCTCAAACTTCCGAACCTGTCATTCCTAACAATATCCAAACGGCTTTTATAGACTTTGGTTTTGGAGAATGCTTGGACTCTTTCTTAGCTTTTGGAATGTTTGGAATTGCCCGTCAAGCTGGTTATATGCCTGAAGCATTTTTCCATATATTTGACCCAATTCTTAATGAAGAAGCCCGTCATATTACGTTCTTTATTAATTGGGTCACTTATTTACAAATTCAGGAAGGGAAAAAAGCCAATTGGTTGCGGGGAGTTTATGCTCTTTGGCATTATAACAGAGCATTACAGCAAAAAATTGCAGCTTTCAAAGGCTCAAATGAAGAGCGGAATAAAGGTTTTACTGCTACCGGTGCTATGAACTTTATGGATAATTTAACTCCCGAACTATTTTTATCGACTTGTCTTGCAGAAAACACCAAAAGGATGAGCGTTTTTGACAAACAACTACTCCGACCTCAACTGTTGCCTACACTTGCCAAAATCGCTCTCCATGTTCTCAAGCTTATGCCTCAGCATCAGTACGGGCGCAATGCCTTGCGTCCCTACTAACCACTAACCAGTCTGTAACTTATCAAATTCAACTTGACCATAATCCAGTTTAATAATGCGATCGGCTACATGGAAATAGCGATCGTCGTGAGTGATGGCAATGATTGTTTTGCCACTATCTCTTAGGCTTGGCAAAAGTTTAGTATAGAAAATTTCCTTAAAAGCTGGATCTTGATCTGCTGCCCACTCATCAAACAAATAAATTGGTCGATCCTCCAAGTAAGCAGTGAGTAATGCTAGTCGCTTCCGTTGCCCTTGGGAAAGGTTTGTAGTAGAAAGCTTTCCATTTGCTATTGTTACTTTACGATCTAGTTGAAGTAATTTTAGGTATTCCTGGGCTTTAGTTTTAAGAGCGATATTATCTAATCCCAAAAGCTCATCAAACAAATAAAAGTCAGAAAATACTACAGAAAAATGCTGGCGATACCACTCTCTGTTTCGTTCGTCGATAACCTTTCCATCAAATATAATCTCTCCAGATTCAGGAGTGTAAAGCCCTACAATGATTTTAGCGAGAGTAGATTTTCCGCTACCATTTCCACCAACAATAAAAACGAGTTGATGGGGAGTAAAAGTCAAATTAATTGGACCGATAACAAAGGCTCCATCTTCTTTGTTTATGTTGTAATTATGAGTCACATTTAAAAGTTGCAAGTCACTCCACAAAGTCTTAAATTCAGATAGTTCTGTGGATATCTCAGCTTTACTTTCTAAAGAAAAGCCAAGTGATTCTATCTTATCTAACGCAATGTTGGCTTTAGTAATAATAGGGATATTCTCCACAATATTATTCATTGGCAACATTAAATAGGTGAAGGTTAAGATAAACCCAGTAAGTGTTTGAGGATTAAGAGTGAGTATATTGGGAAGTGAAAAAAGCACAAAACCAATTGCAAAAAAGAATATTAACCTGCCCCAACTTGTAGTTATTGCATAAAAAGAAAGACCTTTAATATTATGGTGGCTAAACGTAGTTGCTATCGAGCGCAAATTTTTTGAAAGAAAGGCTTGACGGCGATTGTAGTTGAGTTTAAGCTCCTTAACTCCTTCTGTAATTGTACGAAAATGCTTAAACAGCATATCTTGGTCTTCACGAGCAAGAGAAAGGTATTTTTTCCCTTGATTTAATAGCCACTGACAACTTCCAATTGCTACAACTGCTACGCCTACAACCATAAACAAGACTAGCCAAGAAAGCCATGTTATGTATGTTAAACAACCTATAACAATGGCAATATCAATGCAGAGATGTGGCATCACGTGAACTGCATTAGCAACTGTTTGGACATCCTCTGTCAAAGTTGCCAAGATGCGAGGATTTCCAAATTGTTCCAGATGACTTAATTCTGAAGCTAGTATCTGGTTGCTCAAACGCATTCGTAATTGAAAAATTGCATTTTGAGAGATACGAATTAGCAACATCTGGGAAACAACGCTAGTTATGAGTGCAACTAGAGCAAGCCCTGCAAAACCCCAAATGACGATCGCAAGACGTGAATTGGCGCTATTATTTGCTGCACTGCTAATCAAAGCAATGAGGCTAGCATTACTACCGCCACTTAGGAACCCGGTGACAACCGCAATAGCCACCATTTCCCATGAAGAACGCAGAAGAAAAGAAATCAAACGCATGAAGGTAGACAGCAGCGAACGAACACAAATTGCGCTCACCCTTTGAGCAGTTGGGTTTTTGCTATACTACCATACTTGTAGAACAACGTGTACACAAATATGAAAGAAAAGTCGTTGCGGTTTAGATTGTCGGAGCGCCGATACAACAAACTGAAGTTGTATGCTGAGTCTAAAGAAAAAACGATGACACAGTTAATCGAAGACTGGATAGACCGACTGCCAACGCCAGAAAAAAAAAATCCTCCAAGTCCGTTGTAACTTTATACTTAAGAACATCTACAAATGTGCCAATCACAAACCGTAAGGGTGACTAGAAACTATGATGAAAACTTTGCTACTCAACCCACCGTCTTTTGAAGGATTTGACGGCGGAGCAGGTTCTCGTTGGCCCGCAACACGCGAGATTGAATCGTACTGGTACCCAGTCTGGCTTGCCTATCCCGCAGCAATGATCCCCGAAAGTCGGTTACTAGACGCGCCTCCTCATGGCATATCGCCAGAAGAGACAATACGAATTGCCACTGAATATGATTTTGTAGTTGTTTTCACCAGCACACCAGGATTTTACAGCGACGTGCATTTGGCAGAAAAGATGAAGGCTGCAAAACCTTCGTTAAAAATAGCCTTTGTTGGTCCACACGTGACTACACTGCCAGAAGAAAGCTTAATGGCAAGTGAAGCAATTGACTTTGTAACTCACAAAGAGTTCGATTATACAGTGACAGAATTTGCTTCAGGAAAACCTCTGGAAGAAATCAAGGGTGTAAGCTTCAAAAAAGACGGCAACGTAGTACATACAGAACACAGGTTACCCATTGAAGATCTGGACGCTTTACCATGGGTAACGCCAATTTATAAGCGGGATTTGGACATACACCGCTACAACGTACCATTCCTACTACACCCATACATTTCTTTTTATACGACACGCGGTTGCCCTGCTAAGTGTACATTTTGTTTATGGCCGCAAACTTTTGATGGTCACGCATGGCGACAGCGAGCAGTGGACGATGTTGCTAAAGAAGTCGAACACGCACTTCAACTCTTTCCCGATATAAAAGAGATCTTTTTCGATGATGACACGTTTACCATTGGCAAACAGCGAGTGCTCGCACTATGCGAAAAGTTTAAACCTCTTAACTTCACGTGGTCTTGTACTTCTCGCGTCCACGTTGATTTAGAGACACTTCAAGCAATGCGTGCTGCTGGTTGTCGGCTATTTATTGTGGGATTTGAGTCAGGCAATCCTCAAATTCTCAAAAATATTAAAAAGGGAGCAACGGTCGAGCAAGCACGAGAATTCAAGAAAAACTGCAAAAAATCAGGTATTGCCGTTCATGGTGATTTTATTGTTGGGCTACCTGGTGAGACTCCAGAAACCATTGAAGAAACTTTAAAGTTTGCCCAAGAACTCGATTGCGAGACGATACAAGTTTCTGTAGCTCATGCTTATCCTGGTACTGAACTATACGATTTTGTCCAATCCAATGGGTACTTGCGAACCGATGGGGAAATGACAGATGAAACTGGACACCAGCTACCTCACTTTGAGTATCCAAGTTTGTCACGTGCTGAGATGATGGCAGCAGTAGAAGACTTTTATGGCAGGTACTACTTCCGTCCTCGGATTGTTGCTCGCATTGTCAAGAAAGCTCTTTTCAACTCAGAGGAACGCCATCGTCTTTATAAAGAAGCTAGAGAGTATCTTAGCTTACGTGCTAAGCGCAAGCAGTATGTGGTTAATCAAAGAGCTTAAGGAATTGTCCAAGAAATAAATTATCAGTGGCGGGCTAGAAGCTCCGCAGTCGCCTCAACGGGGGGAACCCGGAACCCCCCTTCGGGTTCACCAGTCCCCAGGGCGCGGGAAACCCGCCAGCAGGGCTAGCTTCACCGCACGGCGCTGCTCTGCACACCACAAAAACATGACTTAAAACAAGAGAAAGTTGGAGATTTGTAATAGCGACTCTAGGAAATCAAATGTTATATCTTTACCAATGTTTGCTCGGGGTGCTGTGTTTGTCAGCGATTTGGTATAACTGCTATGCCATTTATGCAGCAATTAAGTTCTTTTCATTGACTCCGCAAATTGATATCGACTTTCACCCACCCATCACTATATTGAAACCTATTTGTGGTCTTGATATTGAGACATATGAAAACTTTGCCTCATTTTGCAAACAAGACTATCCAGAATATCAAATTATCTTTAGCGTGCGTGATGAACGCGATCCCTGTGTAGAAGTCGTCAAAACCATTGTTAATGACTTCCCAGAAGTAGATATTTGTCTGGTTATTAGCGATCGCACTATCGGTACCAATCTTAAGGTAAGCAACTTAGCTAACGCACAAACCAAAGCTAAGTATCCACTCTTACTTCTTGCAGATAGTGATATCCGCGTTCAACCGGATTACTTAAAGCGGGTTATCCAACCAATGAAAGATCCTAGTGTTGGAGTTGTAACTTGCTTGTACCGTCCCCAAGTTCGAGGATGGATAGCAATCTTTGAAGCTATTGGGATATCAACTGAATACCTTGCTGGTGTTTTAGTTGCAAGATTTCTAGAAGGAATGAAGTTTGCTCTCGGTCCAACTCTTGCAATCCGCACAACAACTCTTGAGGAGATAGGAGGGTTTCAAGCAATTGCTGATTACTTAGCAGACGATTTTCAACTCGGTTATCTTAGCGATCGAGCAGGCTATAAGGTTATGCTCTCAGATTACATTATTGACCATACGATCGCCACCGAAAACTTAGCTGACTTAATCCATCGCCAAATCCGTTGGAATTGCTGTACGAGAGTTTCTCGTCCTTGGGGCTATTTAGGTCTTATCTTTACTTACGGCACAGCCATCAGTATATTATTTTTAATAGCAACATACGGAGCGATTTTTTCCTGGGTAATACCGGGGATCGTATTGATGACAAGATTCATCATGGCATGGGCGATTGGAGTTAAAAGCCTAAAAGATCCAGTAGCTAGAAAATTTTTGTTACTAGTACCTTTACGAGATCTCTTAAGTTTTGGATTGTGGTGCTATGGATTTATTGGCAGTACCTTCAAGTGGCGGGGTAGAAAATTGAAGCTAACCAGAAGTGGTAAATTAATACTACTCACAGTAGATTCTACAAAAGTTTTATCAGCTTAGATTAAGTAATTTCAGCAAATTTCAACTTGGTGAGGTACAAAAATTACCCCCCTCTGTCCCCCCTTAGCAAGGGGGGATGAAAGGGGGG
The DNA here is from genome assembly GCF_009725235.1 of Scytonema sp. UIC 10036. Next base: position 81,335 of record NZ_WJFC01000003.1, on the reverse strand, counting down.
TGTACCTCATTAGACTGAGAAAGGCTATAGATAGAAATAAGTTTATGCGGAAACACGTACCAATCGTTCTGTTACTTGTTTTTATTGCGATTATTTACCTCTCCATTTCTTTTGAACCTTCTGTCATTGATAATGCTGATGGCACGCACGCTCAAGCAGCCAGAGAGATGCTACAACGGAACGACTGGATAACAATGCATGTTAATGGAGTTCGTTATCTACAAAAAGCACCTCTACTTTACTGGTTAGTTGCCAGTGCTTATCAAGTTTTTGGTTTCAATGCTTTTGCCGTGCGTTTTCCTACTGTTGTTGCGATCGTGCTTTTAGGTTGGATGACATATACTTTTGGGAAATGGGCTTACTCACGGAAAGTGGGTCTTTATGCTGCTGCATCTCTGATTTTCTGTTGTGGGATGTTTTTATTTACTCGCTTCATGATCCCAGAGGCACTTTTAACTCTGTTATTTACTACCGCACACTTTTGTTTCTTAAAAGCATTTTTTGGTACTGGTAAATCCAAAAGATTTTATTATGGATTTTATATTGCCATAGCATTAGCAGTGTTAACAAAAGGGCTAATCGGTATTGTCTTAACAGTTAGTCCTATATTTTTATTTCTTTTATTAACTGGTAACCTTGCAGCTTGGAGAGAACTACGATTATTTTCAGGTAGTATCTTGTTCCTAGTCATTGCAGTGCCGTGGCATATTCTTGTTGGGATTCGCAACGAACATTTTTTCTGGTATTACTTTGTTAACGAGCATTTCTTACGATTTCTTGGACAACGCTATCCCAAGGACTATGGCAAACTGCCTCCTTTAAATTACTGGTTGCTGCACTTAGTTTGGTTATTTCCTTGGAGCTTGGGATTTCCACTACTTATAACACAGCGACCTCGTTGGAAAGCTCTAGCAAACAAGAAGATGCAAGTGAATCTTTACTTATGGTTGTGGGCGGGAGTTATTCTTGTTTTTTTTAGCATCTCTAGCGGTCTTGAGTATTACACATTTCCAGCTTACCCAGCTCTTGCTCTGTTATTAAGTCTTGCCTTAACTGAAGCTGAAGAAGGAATAAAAACGAGAAAATATTTAATATGGATGAATGGTATTTTAGCCATTTTTGGGATAGCTTTTGCTACCATAATGGCAATACTACTTTGGAAGGTTCGCAACGTCCAAGCAACAGGAGATATTTCGTCTTTTCTCAATATAGCCTCTTCTGATGACAAAAGATATACAATAGCTCTCGGACATTTATTTGACTTCACTCCTTACGTTTTGGCAGAATTACGCGATCCTGCCATTGGATCGGCTTTCATTCTCGGTTTAGGTTTTCTACTAGCATTTTGGTTCCGTCATAACAAACAACACATACATACAGTAACAGTCATGGTGATGACTATGGGGTTACTCTTTATTTGTGCTAACCAAGCGTACATTAAGTTCGAGCCTGTACTGTCGTCGCGGATTCTAGCTGAGGAAATTAAACAGCGATGGGAACCAAATGCGAAAATTGTCCTCAATGGCAATTACGAAACAGGTTCATCTCTCCGTTTCTATGTTAACCAACCCATCTATCTTCTCAATGGTCGTACTCTAACAATGGAGTTTGGTTCTCGTTACCCGGATACTCCAGCCATATTTTTGAATGATGAAGATATTCGGCGTTTGTGGAGAAGCTCTGACCGAATTTTCTTGTTTACTGAAAATCCTAAAAAAGAAACTTTACTTAAAAATTTGGCTTTACCTACATTTTTTGTTGTAGAAAAGGGAGGCAAAAGTGTTTTTACCAACAGACCACTATTATAATTACTAATCTGTCAAACACACCTTAAGTTATGATTCCACAGGATTTGCTTGTAACCTACATTCCGCGTCATCACCGACGTATTCTATGTATCTTCCCTAAATACAGTCGGTCATTTGGAACTTTCCATCATGCTTACCCCTTGATGAGTTGTGTTAAAGCTTTTATGCCACCACAAGGTATTTTAGTTGTAGCTGCTTATTTACCCAAACAGTGGGAGGTTCGATTTATTGATGAAAACGTACAAGTGGCAAAAAGATTGGATTACCAATGGGCTGATGTAGTCATTGTGAGTGGAATGCACATTCAACGCCTACAGATTAATCAAATTAATGAAATCGCTCACAAGGAAGGCAAAATAACAGTTGTGGGAGGTCCTTCTGTTTCTAGTTGCCCGGAGTATTATCCCGATTTTAATATTTTACACTTAGGAGAACTAGGGGATGCGACTGACCAAATGATTGAATATTTGGATACACACGTGACACGCCCCGAAAAGCAAATTCGCTTTGAAACTAAAGAACGTTTACCTCTGAACAAATTTCCTATTCCAGCATATGATTTGGTAAATCTCAAACATTATTTTCTTGCAAATGTTCAGTTTTCTAGTGGTTGTCCCTACCGTTGTGAATTTTGCGATATTCCTGAATTATACGGACGCAACCCTCGTCTTAAAGAACCAGAGCAAGTTCTAGTCGAACTTGATGCTATGCTCGCATCTGGCAATCCAGGTGCAGTCTACTTTGTCGATGATAACTTTGTGGGCGATCGCCGTGCCATCACAAAGTTGCTTCCTCATCTGATCGACTGGCAAAAACGCAATGGATATCCAGTTCAATTTGCCTGTGAAGCAACACTCAATTTGGCACAAAGCCCCAAATTGTTAGAAATGATGCGAGAAGCTTATTTTTGTACCGTTTTTTGTGGTATTGAAACGCCAGAAACTGATGCTCTCCAAGCGATTTCTAAAACACAAAATCTTAGTATACCAATTCTAGACGCAATTAAAATTTTGAATAGTTATGGCATGGAAGTCGTATCAGGAATCATTATAGGATTTGATACCGATACACCTGACACGCCAGATCGAATTCTCGAATTCATTCGGCTGTCTCAGATTCCCATGTTAACCATTAACCTACTTTATGCATTACCCAAAACTCCACTATGGCGACGGTTGGAACGAGAAGGACGGCTCGTGTTTGAAGAAAATCGAGAATCAAATATTAATTTTTTAATGCCTTACGAACGGGTTATTAATATGTGGCGACGCTGTATTACAGAAGCATACAAACCAGAATTTTTGTATCAGCGATTTGCTTATAATATGCAGCATACTTATCCCAATCGCATCGCAGTTCCTAACAGCCCTGCCCGCACTTCTTGGGATAATATCAAAAAAGGTTTGACAATTTTGTTAAATATTATATTTAGAGTGGGTGTTTTTGGTAATTATCGTAAAATTTTCTGGAATATGGCAATACCAGCATTAAAAACTGGCAATATAGAAGGTTTAATTCATGTTGGGCTTGTGGGACACCATCTGATTAAGTTTGCTCAAGAGTGCGATCGCGGAGATGAATCTGCTTCTTTTTACTCTCAGAAAGTCCGTCAGGAAGTGTCAGTTGAAGTTTAATATTAACCGCACCCTGTAGCCGATGCACGCAGATGAAGTTGTACTTTCGTGTAGGATTAACATTGCTCAATAACAATTTATTTAAGTATCGAAAGTTATAAAAAAAATAAATAGCTTTTGCTAGATTCAAGATTATATATAGTGTTTCCTAATCTGCTGAGGTACAAATTTGTCTGCGTTCGTCAGCTACAGGCTGCGGTTAATTCATTATCTTGTACCTTATGAAAGTCGGAATTGCTATAGTTAATTTTGTTAAGGTCAACAAATGGGACAAGCGGAAGCATTGCCTGTAATAGAGTTACCAAGTTTTTCTTTAGTTTTAGAGACGGAAAATTTGGCAAATGCTGACATTTCTGATTTTTGTGATTCTTTAACTTCTATTACAAATCAAGACATTTTTCATACTCATATTCCTAAAGTTTTGCTAATTGATAGCGGCGATCTCTCACAGGAAAAACTGAAGCAAATACAAGAGAAGTGTCCTTGGATTGTAGTTCATCAAGTGCCATCGGACACTAGCTATTACAAAGCAAAAATGATAGGAGCGGAACTTGTTATAGCGGAAATTATTGTTTACTGCGATTCAGATTGTATTTATGAGAAAAACTGGTTGAGAAATCTTCTAACTCCGTTTGTTTTGGACAGTAATATCCAAGTTGTAGCAGGAGAAACAACAGTAAGAGGTTGGGGACCTTACGGGACTGCAATGGCTTTAACTTATATCTTTCCTCAGTACTCAGGGCAGAAAAATTTAACAAAAACCTCTCAGTATTTTCTAAATAATGTAGCTTTTCGACGGAATTTTCTCCTAAAGTATCCCATTCCAGTTGAGCTTCCACTTTATCGAGGAAATTGTGTCATTCACGCTCAAAATATACTATCTAACGGTTATTCTCTTTGGCGACAGCCACTAGCTAGGGCAACTCACGCACCGCCAAATGGATTATCTCATTTTTTCCAACGTTTTTTCCTGATTGGTTGCGATTATTACTGGCAAAAAAATTTGTTGGCACGGGGTAAGGTGCCAGGGAATTATCAAGAATCTATCTCTGGATTTAAAGGGAAGTTACAAGTCTTTTTTGATAGATTAGGGAAAATGTTATCTTATAATCCACTTCACTTAATTTACTTACCTTTTGCAATTCCAATTGCTATAACGGCAGTGTTTCTGATTTTTGTTGGTTACATTGTGGCTCGTTTTAAAAATAGCTAATGGTGCAGCGTCATGTTGACAAAATATTGCAAAGTGTGATGCCATATTAGACTTTAATATAGAACGGGCGTCCCCTACGGGTATCTCTTTACGGAGACGCTCTCGTCGCTAGCGCGACACTGAAAGCTATGCCCACAAGGGCTATATGCTAGTTCCCTACGGCGGGAAAGCCGCTACAGGACTAGGCTCACCGCCCGTTCCACAAGATGAATAATTTATGTCTCCGAACATGATACGAGCCATTTTTGAGAGAAAGAATCTAGTGTATTTGCTCTCGCTTATCTACAATTGTCACAGGTTCATCTTCAGTGGCAATTCTCTCTTCATATCCAGGAGCAGTTCTATCTTCGTATCTATCTGAAGCCCGACCTATAGGAGGAGCAACATCAGAAGTGTAATTCTGTCCTTCGTGAGATACGCCATATATGTTCCAATTACGAATATTCCGATTTCGTAAAATGGAGCCAGCACGGTTAATTTCATCCTCCGTGCCTTCAATCATCACCAAGTAGTCACCTTGAGATATGCGATCGCTGTAGGCTCGAGCATCCTCTTCAGGAATCCCAGCACCAGTTAGCGCTCCTACAAGGCTTCCTGCGGCTGCACCTATCCCAGCACCAGCCAAGGTTGTTGCTATGGTTCCAGCTGCGAGAAAAGGACCAACTCCTGGAATAATTAAAGCTTCAAGACCTACGAGTAAGCCACCGAGACCACCTAAGACGGTACCTGCTACTGCACCAATCCCAGCACCTTCTTGAGCTTCATCATCACCACGGTCTTTGACATCGGCTCCTGCAATTTGGTCATTGTGCTCTGACTTCTTTGCTAAGATAGAAACTCTATCCATGTTGAAACCAGAACTTCTCAAGTCATTTAACGCCGCTTCGGCTTCTTCTCTGCTAGAAAATGTACCAACTGCACGTTTACGTTGTTGAAGTGCCATTTTTCCTCCTTACAAGATTGACAAATATGTTAACTCTTACAGAAGCACCACCAATCTTCTTAATAAGCAGTTCAACCTAAAAAAACATAAGATGTTCGTAGTTGCGCTGTCTATGCCTACAGCACGCAAGGGCGGCGAACGCATAAATCCCAACTACAAGCCTAAGGCATCTTACATTTCATTTGTTTGAGCTACTTATGAGCATTTCAGTTAGGCTAAAATAGCAAATGCTTCTGGTTTGACAATACCTTCAAAAAGTGGAAAACTGGTGGAATGTTGAGCAGTGTTACCAAAATATTTAGCTAGTTCCCAAGCAACTCGGTTCGTTGTAACCGATTGAGAATTCGAGTGACCAGTTGTGCTCCTACAATCGGCTTGCTCACGCAATCATCAGCACCTGCTGCAAATATTTGCTCAACAGTCTCTACTTCTGTGTGAGCAGTCAGAAATAGCACTGGAAGTTTGCACCAGTGCGGGTCATTACGCACCACCTGACATAACTCGATACCATTGATATTCGGCATTTTTACATCTAGAAGCAGTAAATCCGGAGAAAATTTTGTCAGGATTTCCCAAAAGTGCTGCGGATCGCAAAGAGTTGCTAATTTCAGTCCCACTGGCTCTAGTAATTTCTGTATAAGGGTCACCACATGTGGGTCATCGTCTACGATCATGACTTTTGCCTGAGTAATGCTTGGGCGTTGTAGTTGGATAACTTGCTCTAACACTTGCTTGGGAGGCATAGATTTGTCTAAAAAACCACCTCCACCTGCTCTTGCTACTTCTATGCGGTTAGTAAAATCATTTCGGTCTACAAACACCAACACTGGTATTGGTGGTGTTTGATTGGATAATTCTGCTACAAGCTCTAAACTTTCCCGAACGTTATGAGAACCACAGAGGTCAAGTATCACTGCATAAAAACGCTCGGATGTTTCATCAAAGGTTTGGGCATTGTCGAGCGCACGTTTGGCATTGGCAGTATCTGTAACAGTTTTTACTTGGAAATTGAAGTAAGCAGCTTCCTTTGCCAACGACTCAACGACAAGTCGATCGCCACTAACCACCAATAGCACATTCTGGCATTGCTCAGTTGGCAGTGGCTCAACAAAGCTTGGTTCGACCGAATTTTGCTCTATTTCTTGCTGCATCTTCATCACAACTTCGTACAAGTATAGAGCTTGAACGCGATCGATAAGTGCTTCACCTTCAAGCAAATGCTCTACCTCATAAGCTAAATGCGAACTATTGGCAAAACCAAAACTTCCCAAGGAACCTGCTAGCTTGTGTGCTTCTTCCCTTGCGTTTTGTCGTAGTTGGACATCAAGGACACCTTTTCTTAAAGCATTGGTTGCTTGTTCTAGAACTGCAATGCGCTCTGCAACCTTAGCTTTAAAATCCTCTCGCGCCTTATCAAAGGCTGCCAACAGAGCTTGCTGCTGTATCCAATTGGGCTCTTTTTCGGAAACCTGAGAAGTTTGTTCGTGAGACAGAGGCTTTAAGCGATAACCCAATCCGTAAACCGTTTCAATGAAATCATAGGATGCACCTGCTGCTTTCAACTTCTGCCGCAGACTTTTAATATGAGACTTAATTGTGTTTTCTGCTGGCGGATCTTCATCAGCACTCCAGAGTTGATCGATGATGGCACTTCGGCTAAATACGCGCTGGCTGTTGCGTAAAAAAAGCTCCAGAATACTGAACTCCTTTGATGTTAAATGCAAGGCTTCGCTTGCATAACTCACCTCACAACTACTGGGATCGAGGCGCAAATTTCCCCATTCTAGAATAGGAGGTAAGGAAGAATTTCCCCGACGGAGTAAAGCACGAATACGGGCTGCTAACTCTTGAAAGTCAAAAGGTTTAACTAAATAATCGTCTGCTCCAGCATCTAAACCCATAACTTTATCAGTTTTGGTGTCCTTTGCCGTAAGCAGCAGGATAGGCATTTGATAGCCGTCTTGACGCAATTGCCGACAAAGACTTATGCCATCTATCTTAGGTAGCATGACATCTAGTAAAATTAGATCGTAGTTGCAGACCGCCGCCAACTCCCAACCATCTTGACCGTCAACAGCAATATCAACCACATAACGTTGTTCTGTGAGATATGCCGCAACAGCTTGAGCAAGTAAATTATCATCTTCAACTAAGAGAATTCTCATGTCGAATCTTTGCTTTTAAAAGCACCCCCGCTCGTTAATACCAATCTCTACAATCAGTTATGTCTTGTTCACAGCCATCTGACATCTATCACGAGCTAGGAAAGATCCAAAGCACTATCAAAAGCAAGATGAAAGGACGAGTGCCCCATTTTAGCTACTGTACTGATGCTCTGACGGTACGATTCAAGGAGCAAGGGTAGCACTCGGTGGTGTTGGTACAAAACATTGGCGAGCGCACGAAGCAGAACAAATTCTCATTGGTTCGCCACCAAATCGTAACACTTTCGAGCAAGCCGCCACTGCAACCGTTCACGATGCCCAACTGCGCCAGCACAACCAATTTAAGGTAGATTTAGCACAAAGAACGATAGTGCGGGCATTGTCAATGTTGGCAGAAATAGCGTGAGAAACAAAGAATTGTGAAGGAAACAAACATGGGCGAATTTATTGGTCAAGCTGTCGATCGCGTTGACGGACGAGTCAAAGTGACTGGAACAGCGAAGTACACAGCCGAATTTAGTCTACCGCAACTGGCTCACGCCGTCATCTTACAAAGTACAATCGCTAAAGGGCGTATCCGCAAAATTGACACTCAGGCAGCAGAAAGGTTACCTGGTGTCCTCGCTGTCATGACACACCTCAATGCACCAAAGCTCAACGAAATACCAGAAGATCTGAAACCAACTCAAGGCAAAACGGGTCAGAGACTGATTCCGTTGCAAGGCGAAACAATTCACTACCACGGTCAGCACATTGGCGTTGTCATTGCAGAAACGCTCGAACAGGCTAACTATGCTGCAACACTCGTTAAGGTTGACTGCGAGGAGGAAGCCCTTATAAACAATGTGGTTCATTTAAGTGAAAACTGGTGTAAGCATTTTCCAATCCTTTCAACAGTAATTGCAACAAGCGTATTTGAATTTACAGGGAGTAAACAATTGCGTTTTTATACGAAATATTTTGCATGGCTCTGTGTTTTTAGTGACTGCTAGCATAAGCAATGGTACTAATTAAAGCATTCTCAGATTGTCTGGAATCAAGTCGAGTATGCTGAACAACAATCGGAATATCAGATTCAATAACGCACGCGTAGTCAGTATCGCGAGGAATGGGATCTGGGTCAGTCAGGTCGTTAAAACGCATATGTTTGGTGCGTCTTGCAGGAACCGTTACGTGATACGGTCCAACAGGTTCTTTATCGCTAAAATAAATCATAATTTCTACATGAGCATCTTTGTCTGAAGTATTCAACAGACAAGCTGTTTCATGACTAGTGAATTGAGGTTCTGATCCATGACTATATGCTGGAATATAACCTTCAGCTATTGCCCAACGTGTGTGTCCTATCTGTTTATTCATCAGTTTGTAATGTCTGCTACGTGTAAATATTTTGCAACGTCATCATACACTGTGCTTTGGTTAGCTATGGGTGAGTGATTATGGCAGGAATATAACTTTAGATAGTGGAAAACTTGTGGAGAAGTGGATAAATTAATAAATTAATAACATCAACTTTAGAGCGTAGTACCTGTTGTAAATCGCTGACTCCTCTATTGGTTAGTTATTTGTGTTGAAAAAAAGTTGAGGCAATTCTAACCAATCGGTTCTCGATCAAATTAATTTGACATATTGCGAGGGAACTCCACAACTTTTCCACTATTGAGAGATATCTTCAAATTAGACACCTACAAATAATAGCTCAACACGAATGTATGAAATCTTCCTTCATTACCCCCTACTTACTACTTCTTTTTTTAATCTATAAATAGTTAGGTGAAGTTGAGAAAAAATTTTAGAATTTATACCATAGGTATTAAAAAATCCTCGTAGGTCTTACTTAATTTCAACTCACTATTCTATTTATTTATTCTATTGCTTTCTTTTTTCCAATTTGTATTAGGTAAAGAGCACTAGATTGTTGCATTTTTAAGAGTCGAAATGAAGTGAAAATGAACTTTATCAGATGTATAGTCAAATTTTATCTATATAGTCCCCTCTGAAGACGGGGTGTAAGGTCAATACACCCCTTTTATTTCTTTTGATTTATTGCATCTTCGATACAAAAGTTGTACTGAGGTGAAGCCCAAAAATTCATCTTACCATTGGAGGAATGTTTACGATGTTTAATTGCTTACGTTATTTATCAGGTAGCGTCGTGCTATCTGTTACCATGACAGTCAGTGCAATCGCTGCTCCCGTACTTGCTCAAACACCTTCTCCAACTCCATCTCCAACATCGAATCCAGGTGTTAACTATTCAGACATTAACTATTTTGATGTTGCACCTAGTTACTGGGCAAAACCATACATTGAAACTCTCACTCAGAAAGGAATCATTGAAGGCTTTCCCAATGGAACTTTTAGACCGGAGCAGCCTGTAGAACGCGCAGAATTTGCGGCTATGATTGCTAGGGCTTTTGACCAGGAACAAGTTCGACCCTTAGGTGACACTGGATTTAGAATCGATATCGGGTTGTTTTGTATTGGCGATCGCTGTTTCGATGACTTGCGCGGCTTGAGAACCAACAAAATTTTGAACTTGTAAGACAATTTCACGCTTGACTGCTGCTTCCCCGAAAACTGCACCAACAGTTGCAATAACAATAATTAACAGTGGTGCAAGGGAAAATACCGTCTAATAATCTAAGGACGATGCTAAAAGCGATACTTGTTTAAATTCCCACTCTGCAAACGTTGCTCGTTTACCTCCTTGTCCATAAAGGCTGAAACCCTGATTTTACGTTCATTTCCCAAAGTTTGTGGTTTACTAAGTAAGGATGTTGTCAACTCATCTTAAATGACTGCTAAGGCACCAGCTATTGCTGAAGCAACTAGAGGGCGATTAGAGTATCACGATCAAATTGTCAAACAAGTAAAACCATTTACTTAGTATTGTCCATCACAATGGAATGTTACAAAGTTCTATTCCTTAGTAGGGTAAGTGCTTCAATCGTTGGATGGAGTATTAGCAGCATGATTCCTGATTAGCCTGAAAGCGTAATAAGTAGATAGATCAAGCCAAGGAGTAGTTAGTAGAATTTTATGACTTTCAATATCGTTGATACTGACCACAATGACAGTCAGCCACTCGCGTTGGATTGGACGAGTGTAGCGTTTTTTGCAGCAGTTCATGCCCTGGCTTTATTAGCTCCCTGGTTTTTCTCCTGGTCTGCTCTGGGAGTTGCCATCTTTTTGCACTGGTTATTGGGTAGTATTGGCATTTGCCTGGGATATCATCGGTTGCTGACGCATCGCAGTTTGCAGGTTCCAAAGGGATTGGAATACGCCATTGCGCTACTGGGTTGCCTTGCATTACAAGGTGGTCCAATCTTTTGGGTTGCGGGGCATCGTAGGCATCACATATACACCGAAGACCTTGATAAAGATCCCTACTCAGCAAAACGAGGATTTTGGTGGAGCCATATGGGTTGGATACTCTACAAACGTCCAGAGTTTTTGGAGTACGAATCCAATCGGGAATTTGCACCAGATTTAGCAAAAGATGCATTTTATCGTTGGCTCGATCGCTACTTTCTCCTGCTGCAAATTCCGCTTGGAGTTGGGCTATACCTGCTAGGCGGGTGGTCTTTTGTAATCTATGGACTCTTTGTCAGATCGGTTCTACTTTGGCATAGCACCTGGTTGATTAACTCTGCTAGCCACATCACTGGCTACCGCAGCCATGACTCAGACGATAACTCTCGGAACTTGTGGTGGGCAGCAATTCTTACCTATGGAGAAGGTTGGCACAACAACCATCATGCCTATCCTAACGTAGCAAAAGCGGGCTGGAAATGGTGGGAAATTGATATGACTTGGTGGGCGATCGTCAGCCTGAAGCAAGTGGGATTAGCGCAAAGAATTGTTTTACCGCCCACAGTTTGACAACTGGAGGTTTGTCCCATAGTAGAAAAAGTCAATCCAAAAAGTGTTCTCAACAATTGGCTACAGCGAACAGGCGTAAGCGTGCTTACTTATTCGCTTCAATTTCCTCTTGACAGTTATAACAACAAAACTCCTTTGGTGGCGTAGGTGAACTATGGTTACCAAGTTTGAATGTTGGGAAGTTACTTGGGTTCGACTGTTAATGCCACAATAAAAAAGCCTTTCAACAGAAAGGCTAAATTTTCAAACGGAAATTGCAAAATTTTTAACCAACAAATACAGCAGATTGCAACGCGGAGGAGGTACAGACTGTTGTAAGGGCGCTCTTGCGCCGCGCCCCTACCGATGTACTTCATTTACCTAAAAAATGCTGTAAGTTAAGACCATTAACTGCTAAAGCACCGGCTATTGCTGAAGCAACTAGAGAAACACTAGCCGTGTTAAATAGCCACCAAGCAGCGCCTGCAACAGCTTTTTTAGTTTCTATTGCTTGCTTTTTAGTTTGCTCTTTGATGTCAGAAAGGCGTTTGTTAACTTCCTACTGGATGCGTTTGGCTTGGTGCAATACATTATCCCTTGCCGCTTCAATACGGTTGATAATTTGATTAGCATCTTCCTGAGAAATATCTTCACGAGAACTGAGGATGGCGACTAGAGTATTACGATCGAACTGACTGAGGCCATCGCGCAATGCATCAAATCCCGCTTGCGGATCGTCAAACAATTTAGCAAAGTCTTGTTGAATATCTTCATAATTGAGTTCGGGTCGATTGAGAGAGTTAAGATAGGTGCGAATTCTTGCAAAACTCCTGTCGTTCGCTGCTTGTACCCTTTGCTGAAGCCTTTATTATTTTGGTCCTTTCTCTAGTGCTTCAGAAGCAGAGGTTGCTCGTCCTGGCTATATCGAAGACCTTGAAAGCGAGGGAGCACGCTTGACAGAAGTCACTATCAAACGCTTTAAGCCAAGCGTGTTGACAATCAATTATGAAGAGGATTAAATCAATCATTTGTATTTGCCCTGTGTTGAACTAGCACCAAGGTGAAAGTGACGATGGAATACAACCCATCTAAAATATTTCATTTTCATCGTTAACTACTTCAAATTCTTTTGGAGTTAACGACACCACAATATTTTCAGAATTTACTTGAATGAGCCACCGACCGCTAAATTTAGCACGAGAAAGCATTTCTCTATCGACAATAACACCAATTTTTCCAGCAACGTATGCAGGACATAGAATTAGCACTTTGTCCCTCATGAAAAAACCTACGAGCGAATTAAGGTGCTCTGGAAACAGTTAGAATACAGTAAACAAGAGCTAAGAATTGGTGACTGTAGGGACTCGTAAACATAAATAATTAAATTACTTAGTAGTTGTTAGCTGCTCCAGGCAAACTTGCAATTTGGTGAGAACAAAATATGTTGAAATTGACAAGCTCCCAGTTACAACGCTATAGCATTGTTATAGTAGGGGTAATACTTGCTGTGCTATGAATAAAGCGGCTGTGGGGGCTGCAGAAGTTTGCCCTTTACCCATTGTTTTTAGCGGTTGTCATTGTCACGGTTAGTTCTTGGTATGAATGCAACCAACTGTTAGTGCAAGAGCAAACCGCACGCGCCCAAGCAGAAAACGCAAACCGTTTAAAGGACGAGTTCTTAGCTATAGTTTCCCACGAACTACGCACTCCCTTGACTGCAATACTTGGGTGGGTTGGGATGTTGCAAACAGGTATGTTAGATTCGGAAAAAGCAACTCTCGCGCTTGAGACGATTGAGCGCAACGCCAACTTGCAGATGCAACTAATCGACGATCTCCTTGATGTTTCGTGTATTATCAGGGGAGAACTCTCGTTGAACTGCGACTGGGTTGACTTAGTTGGAGTGATGACAGTAGCGATTGAGGCTGTGCAGCCCGCCGCAGATACCAAGGCTATTCAACTTGAGTCCGTGTTTGATATATCAGTAGAGCCAATTTGGGGCGACTCAGACCGCTTGCAACAGGTCGTGTTAAATTTACTCTCTAATGCAATTAAGTTCACACCCGATTGCGGACGGGTTTATGTGCGATTATCAAAGGAACAGAGCAGGGAATCGGGAGTAGGGAGTGAGGAGCAATCTCCTCACTCCCCAACAGTTGCACAAATCATTGTAAGCGACACGGGTAAAGGTATGAGTGCTGACTTTCTACCGTATGTTTTTAACCTCTTCCGCCAAGCAGATAGCACAAGTACTCGCTTAAATAAGGGGCTAGGATTGGGTTTAGCAATCGCACGTCATTTAGTAGAGATGCACGGCGGTACTATCGGTGCCCATAGCTCCGGAATAGGACAAGGGGCAACGTTTACAGTAAAGCTGCCAATCCCAAAATAGAAGAAAGAGAAAAGAGAAATCAGCCAAGAGGAGAAAAATGAATTTAAGGGCGGACAATGGAAAACGCTTGCAAATAGACCCACTAGGTATTAAAGTGAACAACTTAATAAGGTAATAACGCTCAACAAACGCATATTTGATTGCTTGAGAACGCTTTTTGCAAAATGATTTTAGAGGTTTAGAAATGAAGAATATCTGGTCGCAGTGCCTTTTGGTTTGCTGATTTTTTTCTACAACGACAAAGGTTTTTCCTGGTTTGATTTACACTTGCACTGTATTAGTGCTTACATAAAATATAGCGCTCCTCAATGAATTACAAACACTACATTTGTCTCTGCTTTTATTTACAAGCCTTCTAGAGTTTTTCTGTTTATATCTCAAATAGGATTGCTATATAAGAAAATTTTCTAAACGTTCTGCAAGAAGACTGAGTTGCTCATATGTGCGGACAAGACGTTTACCCTCAACGTGAACCTCTGTCGTTGGGTAATTTTGGATGATTTCAATCAACGATACTTTGTTGTCTTTACTAGCTGATAATACTAAAGACGATCGCAAAGCTTGTCTGTCTGCGTTACCTGAGGGAGTATGAATTGTCTGACTAATCTGGTCTAATAAAAATATACCAATACGATTATTCAGTACACGATCCAACGTCACTGGGTTAGCACTAACTTCTCGTGTTAAGGTATTGCGAACTGCTTGAGGGTCTTGCTCGGCCTGATTAAAAAAGAACCTTAGCTTTGGCGAAACCTCTCCAGTTTCAGCTAAGGCTGTTAGTTCACTTACTGGTATTGTTTCACGAAAAATACCATACTGAAAAACAACAGTTTCTGCCGCGAACGCACTGGTACTAGAAAAGACAACACTAACAAATGTAAGTAAAGGAACAGCGTCTTTTAATATGGAAACAAGGTATTTCATTATTGTCTTCTTTCTTTTTTATCAAAAATGTTTATATTTTAGAAATATTTCATTTTAAAAATGGTTAAATAATTTTTCACCTCTTAACAGGGATTAATTTGTGAGCCTTCTATATCCTTCTATGTTTTCAAGTTAAGAGATGCTGTTTTATAAACCATCTCCCAAAAGTTGTATATGACATACTAACTCCGGATTTCTCACAACGATTTAAACGACTTGCCCAAAATACTGATAAGGATGCTCTTAAGACAACAGATCCATTCACTGCAAATGCTAACGTCGTCATATAAGCATTGACGATCAACCGTTTCCAAAGGTCATGCGATCGCTGTATCATTGTTCACCGTGGAGCCAGAACTATTCCACTAGATGACATTGATGCCAATCAATCCGGGTGTCTTGCAGCAATCGAAGCCCGGTGGATGATTCTTCGCTATGGTGGTAATGCGAAGGATGCTGCGATCGCAACTTACTTTGGATTCCAAGCTCTTGTTGAACCTGCAACCGTGCAAGCAGAGAAGCAATTAGAGTCTACGGGTCTTCCACCTATTTAAAGGCAATGCCATGAAATTAAGCCTACCGAATGCAGAGAAAGCGATCGTTGCCACTGGGCATTCCATCACTGGGCATTCCATCAAAGAATAACTTTCACACTCATCTCAAACACCAGTAGCCGCCTCTACCTGCCTAGCTGAAATCGGTACTCGCTTCTTCCAAGTAATCCTAAAAATGCCTTGCTTAAGGCGGTATCAATCTTTTTGGAGTTGTCGATCTGGATCTTCGCCAAAGATTGTGGCAAACAAGGCTCCAGCCATGCCACCCGGTGGGTTGTATTCTATCATCACTTTCACCTCAGTGCTACTTCCGTCTGCCTTGCTGTTAAAGTGTAAGGAACCGCTGTTCTCAACGTCCGCTCCTTCAAGCGCTCGCCAAATTGGTAGTGATTCGGAGATATTCAATTAGCAGACAACAAATCTAGGTTTTTTTCCCAATGACTAACTCCTAATGAGGGATGCAACACCCAGAAGAAATTACCTAACGTAAGAAATAGATTTGCCAAGGAGGGAAGAAATTATGAGTTGGTTAGAAAGGCACTTTGGACAAGAAGCCGACAGCCAAGAAAACAACAACCACAATCCTCAAGCGGTTGAGGAGCAAATGAGTCCAGGGCTGACGGGTAAGTACGATCGTTCGCTGCGAGAGAAGGCAGGAGAGCATCAACCGCCGCCACCTCCAGAATATATGGGACTTGAAGGCGAATATGACGAACATGGTTTAGCCAAGCGCGTTGCGAAGGCTTTGGATCTTGAACCGAACCTTGCGTCAATCAAACTAGCAACCTGGCTTGGTGAGCAGGGTTTATCTTTTTGTCTGCGTCTGAAAAAGAATTAATTAACCTTTCTGATTCGGGCAGTTTTGACAAATCTTTTGCAAGAGTAAGTCCCAACAAAAAAGGCAGCTATGTTGGAGGCACGCAATTGTTGACGACCTTTTAATTGTGTATTCAACATAAGCTTTTGCCACATTTGGGTGAGCGTGATGATTATTATGCCAACCTTCTCCGTAAGTTAAAAGCCTGCCCACCAAAGATTGCGAGAGCCATCATCCCTTGAGAAATTACAATATCCAAAGCAGTAAGTTGCTGAGTTAATCAACCAAGTACTGTGCCAAAGCAATACCGACTTAACAAATATGCCATAGAGCACAAAATTCCATCCACCCAAAACACACAATAGGAGCGATCTCTCTTGGCAAACCCTAAGGAATCTTCTCCACCAAGAAACGGTTTTTAAGGATTTATGATGAAGCAGCTTAAGAATCAATCTCACGTTTTAGAGCCGCAATCCGATCGTCAGGTGCAGGGTGTGTACTTAAAAATGTTGGAGGAGTCGGTTGATTGCGTAACTTTTGTAAAAATGCAATCATCGCTCTTGGATCGTAGCCAGCGCGTGCTAGAGTTTGGATTCCCCTTCGGTCTGCTTCGTATTCATCTTTACGGCTTCTAGGACGTTGCAGTGCTAATTCAACTCCTAACTGAACTGCAGTACTTCTGTCTAAACCTGCTGCATTGGCAAGACCCCGTGTAATAGCTGTTTGCCGCATTTGTTCAATGGAATGTCGGCTAGCAATATGACCAATTTCATGAGCTAGTACAGCTGCTAATTGAGCTTCATTATCTGCTGCTCTCAATAAACCAGTGGTGACATATACATAGCCTCCAGCAGTTGCAAAAGCATTGATACTGTCGTCTTGAACGACTTGGAATGTGTAGGGAATATTGGGACGGGTACTATTTGCAGCCAAGCGCTGACCAATTTGAGCCACATAACGATTAGCTTGTTGATTGCGGTAAATTTGTATTTGACCGCTACTAATTAATTGTTGATTAATCTGTTGGCCAAGTTGAACTTCTTCTTCTTCAGAAATGTTATACAACTGAACGACTTGTGCGCCTTGCAGGAGTAATTCCAACCAAGGAATTGCTAAGGATGCTTCAGGTGAAGCAACAACAATACCAAGTGCCATCAAAAGCGACAAACAAGGATAAGCAAAGCGACGGTGAAGGTGAAAATTAGAAAAACGATTTGACATAATGAAAACAATTTGATACTTTGTTTATTTATCTGGATGTTGAAGTTTCAATCTGAGTTAGTATACAGTCTTTCCTAGTAAGTAGGGTGGGCAATGCTAGCCCTGTCAAGATGACTCATAAAATATTGCATTAGGTGGTAATTCTTCATCTTCTCTGGTGCGCTCTCTGCGCCTGGAGCGGTTTAAAAGTAATTTATTTAACCTTATTAGGCGCAGAGTACGCAGAGGTAAGAAGTGAGAAGACTGCTAAGGTAGAAATTTTTCTGCGTCCATCGGCTACAGGCTGAGGTTACTTCAATATCCTGTACTCACGAAAGTGGGAATTGCTATACTAGAATGAAACACTCTCAATACTGCAAGGGCTGAGAATTTTTGTAGGTTGGGCTTTTCCCATGGAGAAACCCAACAAATGTCTGTAAATGTTGGGTTTCGTTCCTCAAACGCCACTTCACTCAACGGGGGAAACCCCCGCATGTGAGTGGCTCCCCAACCTACGTGTTTTTGTATTTTTAGGCTTAAGCGACAAGTATTGGAACCACTCTATATTTTTATATTAACGACTTTCAAGTACACTGACATCAACTAAAGGTGTAATGTTGAAGTTTTGTTGTAGTAAACGAGTTTGAATTGCTTGAGTTAGGCGGGAGCGAATTTCAACAGAAGATGCTGTGACACCGGGGCGACGTTGAACGTAAACGACACTGAGCAATGTATTCTGACCTTTTATATTGGTACGGGTAAAACGAACATTTGCCTCTACTAGATCGGCGAGAGGGTTTTGACTGACAACCTCTTGAATTTCTGCATTCGCTCTTTGAGCAAGGGAAGAGCGTTGCAAATTTGGGGAATTGGTAAACTGCCAGGTTAACAAGCCACTCAGTACGATCGCAGTACACGCCAATGCTACAGGAAACAACCAGCTTTTGCCCCGCTTGTAGCGTACCCCCTGTGCAGACAAACCAAACACTCGAAACAAAGACGCAGCTGTTAAATTAATACCCGCAAGTTGCAGTAACAGGAGAAACAAGGCATCAATAGCCAGATCCCACCTCCCAAGTACACTTGCCATACCTAGAATACCTGCAGGAGGAGCGAGAGAAGCGGCGACTAGCATTCCAGTTGCTGCTCCAGAAACCAAGCTACTTCGCTCGGATTGAATCAAGTTTAGTGCTCCCGCCGCCCCGGCTGCTAGAGGTAACAACACTGCTACTGAGGAAATTTGGCTGTTTTCAATCATCAAGCTTGTGGGAATTTCTTGCCGCATGATTAAACTGAGTATTCCGGCGATCGCGATCGTGACTGCTAATGCTGCAAAATAACGCACTATACTGCGCCCCAGAAGTTGGCGATCGCCTCTAGCTGTAGCAATTGCAACATTCATTGCCGGACCTGCAAATGGAGCAATCAGCATTGCTGCGGTTAGTAAGTAAAGCGTGTTGGTATACAAACCAGACCAGACAACAAAACCCGCAGCCGCTGCATACCCTAAAAAACCCTTCCAAGAACCAACACTTTGCAAACCAGAGAGAAATATTTCAATTGGGCTGCGTTCCTCCACATTTGTGACCTGATTAGGGGCTTCATTCTCTGGGGGATGTAGAGCTATAACACCTGAGGGGCTCAGTGTAATGTGCTCTTTTGATATGTTTTCCAATTTTGCCAATAACTTCTCAACGTGCTGATTGGAAACGTGAACCAGTACTACATCAATTAATTCCTCACTGCCTTTTGCCTCGAACTGGGCAAGGTTCACTCCATCAACAGACTTAGCAATGTCAAGAACCTTTTGTCCTTGTCCGCGTGGTACTTGGATAATCAGTTGGCGCATAATCTCCTCCTGTCGCTAACCATCTCGCAATGCAGGAGAACTTTGTCTCTATCCTTAGAAAGAATTTAGAGATATCTTTAGGAACCAGTGAAGTTGTAGCCAACTCAATCACGATCGTCCTACATTAGTTTCGTTCAAAAATGCCGCATTCACTGCTGCGTTTGCGATAAACTTCTTTAAAAGAAATCAGGCTGTCCTACCTTCCTAACTTATTTAAATCGAGGTTAGGCGGTAGTAACACTTCATCAACTGCATGGATAACGCCGTTGCTTGCTTGAATGTTGGGCTGGATTACACTCGCATCATTGACCGCAATTTGATTGCTCTCTCTATTAATTTTAACATTAATAGGTCTGTTTGCAAGGGTTTTCAATTCTCCACCATTAAGTTCATTGGCAGTTATTTCACCAGGCACCACATGATATCTCAAAATCCTAGCAAGGATTTCTTTGTTCTCAGGTTGTAATAATTTGCTCAAAGTTTCTTGAGGTAAAGCAGCAAATGCCTTGTCGGTCGGAGCAAAAACAGTATAAGGACCTCCATTTCTAAGAATATTTGCTAAACCTGCTGCTTTAAATGCAGAACTTAGTGTTGTAAAATTCAGTGTAGAGAGGGTATAAATGTCCCCAGGCTCTGTCGTGGAAGTTGTGGAAGTCGTTGCTGTATTTTGACCAACCGGATTATTACGACCCACAATGTAATTAGCAGCTGCAACATTGTTAGCTAGTGGTTCCACGCCTCCTTGCTGTACTAAAGCTTGATACAACAATGCTGCTGCTTCCGCACGAGTTAAAGTCTTAAGCGGGTTGAGAGTCCGTACATTTGGGTAGTTGACAACAATGTTTGCCTCTGTTGTAGCTGCTATGGGATTGATGGCGTAAGCTGGTATCCATCCAGCATCTTCGTAGTAAGTTCTGAGAGTATTTGCGGGTGTCTCCTTAGCAGACAAACGCAATCCCCGTGCTATGGCAGTTAGTGCTTGTGCTCTAGGAATCGGTTGCTCTGGCAAAAACAAGCCACCACCGTAGCCTTGCATAAATCCTGTTTGAAAGGCTTCTCTAATACCAGAAACTGCCCAGTAGTCGGCAGGCACATCTCTAAATCCAGTATCACCTAACGGTCGAACTTGATTTTGCTCAAAAGCATTGGCAATCATTGCAGCAAATTCTGCACGTTCCACAGGTTGTTCTGGTCTAAAGGTTCCATTAGGAAAGCCTGTAATAATGTTTCTCTGAGCTAGGGCTTGAATAAATGGACGTGCCCAGTAATCAGGTGCAACGTCAGAAAAGTTTTCTACACTCTGACTTAGAGATGGAGAAGCTGTCTGAGCAATGGCAGGAGCAGAAATCGCTATAGGAACCATTGCACCTATTGTCATAGCAATGGATAATAAGGTACTACCTGATGACCAACGTAAAAAACTACACATCGTTAATATCCTCTCAATCTGAGGCTAGCTTTCAAGCTTCACCGCAAGTACAATTGCTGTGTTATGGTGCAGGGTCAGTAAAAAGTAAAAGGAGAAACTCTACTTTTTTACTCAACCCCGTCTCCAGAGGGGACTGGATACATATATAACTATTGGCTGTGCGTCATAGAATTTTATTTTGCTGTAAAAAATTGCAACGCCTCAGCGAAACCCCATCACTTCTGCTTCTTGCCAACCTTACAAGAAGAAATAGGCATTGCACAATATACAACGCCCAACAATTAGTGAAAGAAGAAATTGAGGTTAAGTAATGAACGTGAGTTAAGTTATTTAACTACTTCTGGATTCAAGATAGCCCTGAAAGGTGGAAAACTCGTGGATCTGACAATTATGTTGACAAAACTACTTTTTAGGGCTTGCCTATCGCTTAAGGTTCTTCAGGCATTTTGGCAAGGCTAGCGACAGCCGCAACCAACTCAGCTGCCCTAACTGGTTTAGCTATATGTAACTGGAATCCGGCGTTAATAGCCTCTGTGTAATCTTCTTCCCTGGCATACCCCGTAAGTGCAACCGCCTGAATGCGATCGCCTATCTCCGGCTCAAGTTCCCTGATTTTGCGGATTAGTGCGTAGCCGTCCTCATCAGGCATCCCGATGTCGCTTACCAGTACATCTGGTCTGAATTGTTCGAGTGCCGCAAGCGCCTCACCTACCGAGCCAACAGCGATCGCTCGAGCTCCACGCTCCGCAAGCACCGTGCTAATCCACTCCCGCGCATCAACTTCATCATCCACAACTAGCACTCCCAACCCGTCGAGTCTCAGAGGATTGTCTAATGGTTCTGAGTCTTCTTTCACAGCCAACGGTTGTATCTGCCGATCCCGATTGTTTAGTTGAGAATTCTCTGGTGAGGAAACTGCTACCAATGGCAACTGCACAGTGAACGTTGCTCCTTGTCCTTCGCCCGGACTTTCTACTTGGATAGTACCGCCGTGCAATTCTACTAGATGACGTGCGATCGCTAACCCTAAACCCAGCCCCTTATTGGAACGAGTACTTGTGCCATCTGCTTGACGGAAGCGCTCGAAAACGTAGGGTAGAAAGTCAGCACTGATACCCTTACCCGTGTCACGGACTTGAATCTGGGCATAACTTGGGGAGTGGGGAGATTGTTCCCGGCTCCCTTCGTTTGACAATCGTACCTCAACCCGTCCCCCGTTGGGTGTAAATTTGATTGCATTGGAAAGTAGATTTAACACGACCTGTTGCAAGCGATCTGAGTCACCCCAAATTGGCTCTACTGAAGTATCAAGCACAGATTCCAGTTGAATTGCCTTAGCATTCGCGGCTCCTTGCACAACCTCGATAGCTGCGGTTATCACGTCCATTAGGTTAACTGAGTGGCAGTTTAGCGAAATATCTCCCCTAACAATACGTGAAATATCAAGCAGGTCTTCAATAAGTTGCATCTGCAAGTTGGCGTTCCGCTCAATCGTTTCAATTGCAACAGCAGCCCTAGACTCATCTAGCATACCTGTTTGTAACATCCCAGCCCATCCCAGAATTGCGGTCATGGGAGTACGGAGTTCATGAGAGACTATTGCTAAGAATTCGTCCTTTGAGCGGTTTGCTGCCTCTGCTGACTCGCGTGCAGCTTGTTCGCGTAGCAATAGTTGCTGGCGTTCTTCCTCAACCTGCGTGCGCTCGGTGATATCTTGCATAATTTTTGCAAAGCCGCGCAAACTCCCGTTCTCATCTTGTAGGGGTGTGATGACACAATGCGCCCAGAAATGCGTGCCATCCTTACGGATGTGCAAGCGATTTTCTCTAGAAAAACCTTCAGCGAGTGCCTTCCTCAGTATTTGCTGAGGTTTGCCTTGCTCAATTGCTTCCGGTGTAAAAATTTGCTCAAAAGGTTGACCGAGAATCTCTTGTTCCTGATAGCCTAAAATACGTTCTGCTCCAATATTCCAACTAACAAAGTAACCGTTCGGATCGAGCATGAAAATGGCGTAGTTTCTGGCTCCTTCTACTAGCAAACGGTAACGCTCTTCACTTTGGCGCAAGCTTGCCTGACTTTGAAGTAAGCGCTCGTGATTGAGCTGGGCTGCACGCGCATTCATCTCAGCTTGCTGTCGTGCAAAGCGTAGAGACGAAGTTAACGAATTGATCAGCAGTGCCACGAACACAAACTGGGCTAACCCCACTAAACTGGACAAACTCACAGCCCATGAGTAGCTCGGTCTAAAGAAGTAAGTGCTAGCTACAGCAGACAAAACAGTTGCCAACAGCCCCGGTCCTATACCACCATACCAAGAACTCACCATAACAGCAGCCAAAAATAGTGGGTAAATGGTCAACTTGTGCAGATACAATAGCAATCGTGTCAGTAGTAGAGCCAGCAAAACCGTTACTATGGGGACGCTATAGTGTTTTAATTGAGAGCGCGTCAATTTCAGCATATTCTATTCTCTCTGGCGTTTTTTCATAAATGATTTCGCAGGATTGCTATATTTCTGCTCCATTTTTCCACTTTTTCAGTCTAATTTAGGCAACAAATATAGTGTTGTCCTCAAACCAAGCAAGTCTAAAAATTAGTTTGAGTCACAATCGAACTTTTTCAAAGTATCGGCTCCTGGAAAATCAATGGATTGAGACATGAAAAATATTTGGTCATTTTTGAAAAATTGGCTAAGCCTGAGTGTGGGAACATTCTTGGTACTGCTTGCAATTCACATTGGGTTGCCTGCACTTTTTCTTTTTCTACAAGTGTCCTCCTTTGAACTTAGTATTGGTAGCTTGTGGATTCTGAACTGGAAGAATGAGGCAAGCGGTTCCGGCATACGATTTAATCTAGTGCCTTTATTAGCGATCGCTATTATAGTAGGTTTAGTAGGATTTTTAATTAAATTGAGCCGCAAACGTTAATTTCTTTATTCTTAGATCGCTGCTCTTTCAACTAACTTAAAAATATCCATAATTGAGAAATTTTTAATTGGTTTATATCTTGATAATAGCAGAATTGGCTCTAATTATGGTGCAGCAAGTTCGTTTGCGATCGTACTACTCCCGATGGGTTACTCTATTAGGTGGAGCAATAGTAGAGGGCAGCATTTATTTCAGTTCGTCAGCTATTCAAATTGAGGTAGCCGCACTACTTCTTTAGTAGATATTCTGAAAATTCCTTTGAATTATCCACAAGTTTTCCACTATTGCAGCTTAACTTCACATTGTATCGGCTGACTCAGCCCTTTAAGTTGAGCCACAAACTGACAAGATAGACAAGATAAATATGAGATTGTAAAACGGCACTAACTCCCGTACTTGCGCTCGGCGATCGCGATACCCACTCCCAAATTCTTGTAAGTAGATCGATTGCGAGCAGAATTAACAGCGAATTGAAGGAGACTTTACAATGAATAGATTTCTTCAAAAAGACAATTTCATCCACAAACTGTGGAATCCCAAAAGGGCTATTGCTCTAGCAATAGCGGTTGTAATGCTTCCCGCTTGTACCAATAACTTGGAAGCACGCGATCCAGAACCACCAGAAAACAATGTCACTACAGAAGAAGTTGTCGATAACACAAACCAATTGATTGGAAAAACCGTTACGGTTAGAAGTACACCTGTGGAGAAAATCACTCCATCAACCTTTACGATTAGGGATAAGCAATTCTTTAGCAGCGAACCTATCCTAGTTGTCAATGCTTCAGGGAAACCGTTTGTTTTGCCTGCTGACTCAGGTACACCAATTCAGGCTACAGGTCCGGTTCGTCAATTTGTGGTTGCCGATATTGAGCGAGAATACAATTTAGATTTAGATCCAAAGTTGTACGCAGAGTACGAAAACAAACCTGCAATTATTGCACAGTCCCTTGCACAAGCACCCAAACCTGGTGAAATTACCACAGACCCCAGGCAATACTACGGTAAAAGACTGGCTGTGACAGGTGAAGTCGAAAACATTAGAAGCGCGAATTCCTTCACCTTGGATGAAGACAAATTGTTTGGTGGAGAAGATTTGCTGGTCTTACACCCGACTCCACAGGCAAAGGTGACTGAAGGTGAAAAGGTAGCAGTGACAGGTGTGCTTCGTCCTTTTGTCGTCGCTGAACTTGAGCGGGATTACGAACTCACCTGGGATTTGGACTTGAGGCGGAAGCTAGAAGCTGAGTATAGCAACAAACCTGTACTCGTTGCCACAGAAGTGTACCCCTCAGCAATTCCGCAATAAACCAAAACACTCTGTAGGGAGGAAAGTTTGGTAGTTCCTTATCTGTCTGGCTCCCAAATATTTGCAATTTTCTTCTCCAAACACTGCATCTGACAATTTTTCGCGTTCGGTCTCACGGGTATTTGCTAGCAAGCAACCTTTTTATGACAACCTGTTTCCCGTCTCAACAAAACGCTCGGCGCAATCTATGAAACATCTAAATCTTGTTGAAAAACAAGCTCTTGACCGCGAGCGCAACGAAGTCTTGCAACAGCTTGAGGATTGGCTGGAAGCTCCCATGCTAGTATTGGGTTTTACGTGGTTAGCACTCTTCGTTATTGAGCTAATCTGGGGACTAAACCCTCTGCTAGAAGCCGTTAACACTACCATCTGGATTATCTTTATCCTAGATTTTTTGTTTAAACTCGCCCTTGCTCCCCGCAAACTCCCTTATATCAAGGGCAACTGGCTAACTGCTGTCTCTCTGCTACTGCCAGCTCTACGGACTTTCCGGATTGTACGGGTAGTAAAGGCACTACGAACAGCACGAGCTGTCCGAGGGCTGCGGCTGTTGCGAGTCATGACTCGTATCAACCGAGGAATGCGGGCTTTAGGGGCAAGTATCAGCCGTCGGGGGTTTGGTTATGTCGTAGCGCTGACAGTCATTGTTACGCTAGTAGGAGCAGCAGGAATGTATGCATTTGAAAACAACGTTGCTGATGGATCTGGGCTGAACAACTATGGCAATGCTTTGTGGTGGACAGCAATGTTAATGACGACCATGGGTTCTGAGTATTGGCCTAAAACGTCTGAGGGTCGCGTACTTTGCTTTTTTTTAGCGTTATATGCGTTTGCAGTCTTTGGTTACGTCACTGCAACTCTAGCCACGTTCTTTATTGGTCGTGATGCAGATGACGACGAAGCAGAGTTAGCAGGAACAAAATCTATAGAAGCACTTCACGCTGAGATTGCGGCATTGCGGAAGGAAATTCAGGAGTTGTTGTGTCAGAACTCAGAGGGCTGAGACAAATTTAGAGCCAAAAAAGGAATTCAACCTGACTACTTTTTACTAACATTAACAACGACTGATAAGTGAGGAAACTCTATGAATGCAGAGATATCCGCAGCTTGGAATAAGGTTCAAAGCATGATTAACAGTTTCATTGTTCTGCTACCGAACATTGTACTGGCGTTAATTGTCTTTGTCCTTTTTTTCTTTATTGCCAGAGGCATTAAGGAACTGGTCAGGCGGTTGACTCGCAATCGCCGCCATGCCCGAAATCTGGGGTTGGTATTGGGACGGTTGGCTCAGGGTTTAACAATTCTGCTTGGTCTATTTATCTCCCTGTCAATTGTGATTCCTTCATTTAAAGCAGGCGATTTGGTTCAATTGCTAGGAATCAGCGGTGTAGCAATTGGTTTTGCCTTCCGTGATATTCTGCAAAATTTCTTAGCAGGTATTTTAATTCTCTTAACTGAGCCATTCCAAATCGATGACCAAATTGTTTTTAAAGACTTTCAGGGAACGGTAGAAAATATTCAAACAAGAGCAACCACAATTAGAACTTACGATGGTCGTCGTATTGTGATTCCAAACTCGGAACTGTTCACTAATTCGATTACTGTCAACACTGCCTTTGAAAACCGCCGCATTGAGTACGATGTTGGCATTGGTTATGGGGATGATATCGATCGAGCAAAGCAGTTAATCTTAGAGGCAATCCACAGTGTAGACAGTGTATTGAAAGACCCAGCTCCTGACGCGCTAGTAGTGGAACTTGCCGAAAGTACTGTCAACATCCGCGCCCGATGGTGGATCAAACCGCCACGGCGTGCTGACGATCTCACCTCACGAGACCAAGTTATTTCTAAAATTAAGAATAAGCTGGTCAAAAATGGGATCGACTTACCTTTTCCAACCAGGCAAATTCTGTTCCACGATCAAACTGAGGAAACAGATGGCGATCGCTCCTCTCAACGTGAAGGTTGGCCTGCGGGTAAAGGCTCTGTCCCTAAGCCTCGCAGTATTGGCGGCTCACTCAGGCGGCTTGCTGAATTACGGGCACAACGAGATGGCAACGGTCAGGTAGCTTCTTCAACAACTAAAGACTTATAAAAAATGCCAAGTAGGTAGGGCTATGCCGCACATTCGCTATTGGTGAGCACTGCCCACCCTACAAAATCCAAGCTCTTTTTGGATAACAGAATTCAAGAAATGAGGAGGTTAAATAAAGTTTAAATAACATAAATCTATGTTATGAAAAAAATTATTCGCTTTGGTTTAATTAGCATTGTAATAGTATTAACTATACTAAATAGTGAAGGTTTAAAATTGCAGGTGTTTCAAGCTGAACGTTATCATTGGGCAGATATAACTTCTAATCCATATATTCAGGAGTTTACTGAAGAAGCATGGGGTCAGGCAGGTGCTGTGGCGTATCCAGCAGCAGCTCAATGGATGCGAACCCATAATGGTATTAGCCAACGCTTAGACGAGACGCAGAAGCGATATTTGCTCTCCTATTTTGGAGGTTTAGTTGACCGTGTTGTAGTTATTTATAACGCGAAATTGCTCGATGACTGGTTGTATGCTGATTTCAAGATAGATATTGGACTGGTTGATTCTATTGCTCAAACCTATTGCGAACGCATTTATCTTGAAGAATCATACAAACCTAGCGATCTTGGTCAGCTTACGCTATTATCTCATGAGCTTATACACTCAAAGCAGTGCAAGCAATTTGGCGGTGCCGATAAGTTTGGATACTATTATTTCAGGGAGTTCAAGAGGGCAGGTCAAATTTACGAAAATAATAAACTGGAAAAAGAGGCTAATGAATATGAAAGGCAATTTGCAGGGTGGCTTTCCAATGAAATAGCGAATAATCGAGTTGGTATCGAGGCAAGGATAAATTGATAATTTTAGCTTAGGTTTAGAGATCGTAGCTTGAGGATTTCCACAACACCTCTGTAAAAGCTATATTGATAACTCATAGGGCGAATATAATTCGCTACTATACAAACAAAGTCCTCCTACGTGGACTTATTAAAATAACCTGCGTAGGCAGGTTTTATTTGTATAGCAACGATTTTTAATCGCTAAGAGCAAATAAAATTTTACATGAATTTCGACCAGTATGACTAGGTATTTTCTTACAAAACATTTAGGATTGCTACAGAATGACAGACAGGTAGTTCTTGACTATTAACTCATTTGCAAAAATTCTTGCAATTTTTTTTGTACCTGCTGTTGGTTAATATAAACCTCTGCCGCTTCTATCAAATTGTTGATATTCTCTTGAGTTGCATCATCAATATCATCGCTTAAACGTTGCCCCGTTAGCTGCCGATCGAGTTTGAATTGCAAGCGTAAGAGGCGATTATGCATTATTTGGTTGGCAATGTACTCGTAAACGTCTGATGAGGCATCAAACAAAACACCAATCAGTGGTTGTGCCCATTCTATTAGACCCGATTCTCGCGCTTGTTTGTAAGGAATTATCCGCGTGCGATCGCCTGTTCCTATTGAAAGGACGGTAATATCTTCAATTGCGTAGCCTAACCTCAGTGCTTCAGCAACAGCACTAGCAGAGGGGTTGTTGGCAGCAACACCACCATCAATGGCAGAGTATAAAAAATTAATTAAGTAGGTAGAGGTATTGTCAGGAATAACATCCCAAGGTTGGTTTATCTTCGCTATTCGAGTAAATCCCTCATACTTTACGAGGGTGCGAGCTTGACCGCCGCCCGTACCACGAGTGATGAAAATATTTGTATTGTTATATACATCGTCAACTTTTGACGCATTTTCATCTAGCTTGACTGTATATGCAGATGCATTTTGTACTATACCATTAACTTTTTTGTCTAGTTTATGTGCTGGAAAATAAGTTGGAGCTGATGCCGAACAGACACACGCTTCCCAGAGCGGTACATTCTCATAATCTTTGTCTTGACGCCAGCTTTTAAAAATAATTGGTTTTCGGGTAATCGTGTCGTAGGAGAGAATTAACAGTAATGGTGAAAGGACATCAAAAAGTCTTGTTTTCCCAAAAGCTTGTTTAAGAACTTGAATCAAACCATCGTCTGAGAACTTGGGAGCGGACAAACCGTACTGCAAAATTAAGGGAATTCGCGCTAAGGAAAAACGGCTTCTGTAAGGAAAGATAGCTGAGCTTTTTTGTTTGTATAATTCAACAATTTCCTCACTACTGCGCCCTATGGCGATCGCAGTTGCTAAAATGGCTCCTGTTGATGTTCCAGCAATCAAATTAAAGTACTCATTCAAAGGTTGATCGATTCGCTTTTCAATTGCTGCTAGCATCTTAGCAGCAATGACTCCTCGAATACCTCCACCATCCAAGCTTAAAATCCGAAAAGGCATAGCTCTTGTCCTTAACTTTCACAGGTTAAAAATTTCTTGGCTGGAAAATCTGCTTGCAGGTTTCTTATATTTCTGTTCTGTTATGCTTCCTCTTAATTTGCCAGCCTTTCTTAATACGTTTTAGCTCGGGCATCATTTAGTTTGTCAAAGTAAGGTTCTAGTGTGCAATTGTAGTTAAAAATTAGGGAGCAGTCCAATTGCTGAACAGGAAAGAGATATAAGCGTTAGAGCTGGTTTGCTTCATAACGCCTTATCTTCTTGGTAAGGAGACTTATGGCTTGCCCTACACAATCCAATGCTAAATTCATGAAATGATGCCATACATCTTGTTGCAAAATTGCTTAGAAATACACATCTTTTGAAACTTATACAGGTACAGGTTTGTTGCTGTACTCCGTTGCTGGCTTAATTTTCAAGAGTAGTTGTGAAAAGCAAGACATAGCTTGAGTTTAAGTTCCAATGGTGGAAAACTGGTGGAGAAGACTTGGTAGTTTTGTAGGTTTATTAACTATTAACTTATCTTCTCCCATTAGATAGATTAATTTATTCTTCAATAGCATGAAGAATAAAATTGCTAAGTTGTTTAATATCGAATTGTAATACGCGAATTGGATGCAGCAGTAGCAAAGTTGTGATTTGCCGCTACATGATGGTCGAAAAACTTTTTCCTTGAGTATTAGCTATACCATTTAAACCTTAAGTTATTCGGCACAGCATTTTGAAACATAGTTATAAGGGATCGGCGATCTCAAAAACCAAATGGTTGAATTGGTACAGCTAAAAATAACGCGTACAATCCGTCAAAATTTCCATGCTCTAGACAAAATTAGAAAATTTTTCTAGAAACTTTGCACTGTAAAGCTTTTGCGACTTGCACGGCAGTTTCTAACAACTACATGAATGAACTGCTGTGAAATGGCTCTAAAACAGCACCGTTTGCAGTTTGTCTTGCAATAGTCAATTGAATCCTTTAGGAGGTTTTTATGAATCGTTTTCAACAATTTACAAAATATGCAGGGTTAATTGGAACCACGTTTGGTAGCATACTCGTCGGTATTTCAGCTATTCCCAATGCTGCTTTGGCTGAACCTGTGGCTCAATTGCCCAGGCAGCAGAATATGTCTAGAACACAAGCCGTGTTACCATTATCTCAAATTAGAGTAGCTGAAGTTGCAGGCTACCCACGTAACCCCTGCCCTAGTATCTACTACGAATGGCCTTACAACCAACGAGTTGTGGTTCCTCAAGTTTGTCGTCCTAACGCCATTACTCAGCGATTGGGTAGGGCTGGACTACTTGCAGAAGTTCGCAACCGCAGGGGTTATCCAACCGGAACTCCAAGTTTAATGGGAGCGCCATATCGAGAGAATCTGGGATGCCAAAGTAGTACGATTCCCAAAACTAGAGGAGTGCCCAGTATTACTAATCTTTGCAACCAATTATGAGTAAGATGCCACAGATGGCGGAGTTTTTTCTATGCATCTTCATCTGAAAACGGTATTACACGCTTTTTAGCAGTCATGAGTCAACTAATTCAGAGAAGGTGCTTGAATTCTCCACAAGTTTTCCACTATTGAAGTTTAACCTGAATTTGTAAACATAGCCTCAGTCCTCCAATTAAGTTGAGCATAGCAAATTTTTCTTGAATTTTTAAACATTCCGTTTTAACAGGTTATTGAATTTGTTAAAGATGAATTTTTAGTATTTAATTAATTTTTTTCCATAAAAAGCAAACAACTTCAGACAAAAACTGACAAGGAGATAAGAAAAATGACTGTTTCAAAACAACTGAGTCATTGGCTGGCAATAGGAGCACTTCTAGCAGTTGCCGCTAGCTGTGAAAGACCCGAATATGAAGAAGAAGACCGTCTGGGTATAGCCCCAGAAAACATTAGTTTGCAGCAATAAGTGATGACACCTTATTAGTTAACTATCATCATTGCAGTCATTAGCGAATAGCTCATGCCTTCGACTTTGGAAATAAGTCCCACAAGCAAGCGGAGATAACACAAAAGTGAGCAGTAAAAATAATTATACTTCTTCAACAGAGACATCTAACAAGCAGAGTGAGGGCAGCGAACGACAGATACCGCAGCCGCCAAAGGGTTGGCAGCGTTTTCTGTGGCTGGGACCGAGTTTTTTGTGGATGCTTTCGGCAGCAGGTTCAGGAGAATTACTGTTTACACCTAGAATCGCAGCTCTTTACGGCTATTCTCTCCTATGGGCGCTGCTTGCTGCCGTAATCCTCAAATGGTTTATTAACCGTGAGGTAGGTCGCTTTTCCGTATGTACGGGGGCAACGATACTCGAAGGTTTCAAGCAAATTCCCGGTCCCAAAAACTGGGCAGTCTGGCTGATTTTGGTGCCGCAGGTGTTTGTCGCCATCTCTACCGTTGCAGGATTATCGGGTGCTGCCGCCACAGCACTGATTTTAATGACAGGAGGAACTGTCCAGATGTGGACAGTAATTATCATCATTGTGACGGCAGCGATCGTCCTTTTAGGGCAATACAACGTAGTGGAAAAAATTTCTTCCTATGTGGGGATCGCCCGTACAATCGCAGTGGTAGTTGCTGCCATTTTTGTCTTCCCCAACATTGGGGAACTGGCAGGGGGTTTAGTTCCTCAAATTCCTAATAACGTGCAATATCAAGAAATCTTACCTTGGCTGGGTTTTATGCTAGCAGGAGCAGCCGGCTTGATGTGGTACTCCTATTGGGTGGAAGCTAAAGGGTACGGCGCTGCGGGTATCAAAGGACAAGAGGCAATTGACCCAAAGCAACTCAGTCAGGAGCAAAGAAAAAAGCTGCGCGGCTGGATTTCTCTGATGACTTTCTCCAACACCTTAGCGGTGGTAGGTGCGCTGTTGGCGGCGCTGTCTTTTTTAATTCTTGGTGGAGAGTTGCTGCGTCCAGAGGGGCTAGTCCCAAAAGAAAATCAGGTCGCGGAAACTTTGGGTAGTCTGCTTGGCAATCTTTGGGGGCCATTTGGCTTCTGGTTTATGGTGGCTATTGTTTTCATTACCTTCTGTAGCACTACCTTATCAGTTGAAGATGGCTTTGGGCGAATGTTTGCTGATGGCACACAAATTATTCTGCAAGGTTTTGGAGTCCGGGGTCGATGGAACAGCGAAAAGTTTTTACAACGTGTTTATATTGTGGTTTTGCTAGCCATTCTACCGATCGCTATCTACTTGTTCTTCGGTAGACCTGTTGGCTTGTTGCAAACGGCAGGAGCAATTGAAGCTGCCCACATCCCCATCGTCACTGGGCTAACTCTCTACCTAAACTACCGGATGCTGCCAAAGGAATTGCGTCCCTCCAAGTTTACCTTAGGCGCAACGGCGATCGCTGGTGTCTTTTTCGCCGTCTTTGCCATTATCTATCTGCTTCAGTTACTTGGAGTGCTAGGAACTAGTAATTGATATTAAGTTCGGTTAATTATGAAACACCTAAAACATACGGGAGCCTTAGTGTGCGGAGTGGCTCAACCTATCTGCTGAACGCTTTTCATGAATCTTTGCGTACAGTGTAGCCAAAGGTGTAGCAGTGAAACCATGAACAAGGATAGAGGCGCAGATGACCAAGCTAGCAACTACCCAAGGTTCCTCCAAACCTGTCTTACGCATAGAAAGAAAAGCATAAAAGAGTGCTGCTGCACCAATGGGACCAAACCAGCCAATGAATAAGGCATCAGGTAGCTTTTTAAGCTTGCCTAAAAACGGACGCAACACTAGGACAGCTGGAAGTCGGCGCAGGAAGAGTACGGCAATAACCAACAGCATACCCTTCCATCCTAACTCCAGCCACTTCTGCCACGGAAGATACAACCCTAGCAGCAAGAAAATATTTGTGGTGAAAAAGCGGTCTATTGCCTCCTGTACCCCCTCTTCTTCCGATCTTTCTTGACCACCTACAACTTGGTCAAACGCAATTCCGGCGGCAAAAACTGCAAAGATACCATCACAACCAATCAACTTGACAAACCCCAGTACCACTAGCGAAAGGGCAATAGTATAAGCCAGAAAGGAGGGCTTATTCACAGTTTGCCTGCGTTCAGCCCACTTTAAGAGTTTCCCTGCCGCTAAGCCTATTAAAGCTCCTACAAGTAAAGCTCCCCCCACTTCCCAAAGCAGGGTTTTTCCGAACCAATGCCAAAGAGCTTCTCCCGTTGGGCGCGTCAATATGAGAATTGGTAGCAAGACAAAGGGGTAAGCCAGCCCATCATTGGCAGCAGATTCAGCAGAGATAGCATTGCGGATGCGATCGGGTAAGTTTTCCTCTGCCACTTTCCCGGTCACTACAGAGCTAGAAACTACAGGGTCAGTGGGTGTGAGTACTGCTCCCACTAACAAGGACACCCAGACAGGAAGACCCAAGATCAGGTACACCAGCAATCCACTAGCTAGCCACATCAGTGGCATTAACAGCCCCAGCAAGATAAACAGAATGCGCCGATTGTTGAATATATACTCTTTTGGGAGGCGCAGTGCTACTCCCATCACCTGAATGGCAATTGCCAGTCTTGCCCCCTCTTCCAAAATTGTTTCCGGTTTACCCCAATGCGTCAGGTGAATTAAGCCAAAAACTCCTGGACTTAACAGCACTCCAGCTAACAGTGCCATCAGGGGGTCAGAAAGCCACAATCGCTTTTTGAGAAAACCAGAAAACAGTCCCAGTACTAACACCAATCCGCCTAGAGTCAATAGGGCAATGTTAATCTCACTGGAGCTTAAATTATCCATAGTGTAACTTCATTAACTTTTAAAATATTTACCACCTTAAAGTTAGGAATAGCAGAGATAAGTTTCATTAAACTTGCGGATAAACTTATGGAAAAAGTAGGCTATAATTTTTCTTCCCATAGATAGAAGATAGATACCAATATTTAGAAGCCTTTAATACAAGTATAAAATCTTAAAAGAAATTCATTAAAAGTCATCTTTGAAAATCAGAAAAAGTAGCAAGACAAAATAAATGACATAAAATTTGATCGAAAAACCAAACCCTATCCAGAGCAAACTTGTAGTTATTTCTATCTAATTACTTAACAATTTGCTGCTATCGAGAACACATAAAAATTTAACTAAGAAATTACAAACTTTTTCCACCAGTTTTCCACTATTGATACTTACGCTGAAATTACAATAATTTTACTTCTACGAACTGAACTATCTCAACTGAGAACTAAAGATAAAGATGCAAATCGCTGTAACTAAAAAAAGTCAGACTATAGGTACGTTTTCTTGGCAAAAACCAACAACTTACCCTTTGCTACCTTTTGTTGGCTTAGTTGTGGGCTTTTTGAGTGGCTGTAATGGAGATTTGTCCAGAGAACTTCGTCCTCCAGGCGTTTCTTCTCCATCTCCAGTAATTAATCAGCCACAAAATCAAAGTTCGCGACCTCTCACCCCAACTGCTGAGGATAGCAACTTTGTTGTTGAAGTTGTCGAAAAAGTAGAACCTGCGGTAGTTCAAATTAATACTTCCCGAACCGTAAGAACTCAAACTCCACAATTGCCCGATGAGTTTAACGATCCATTCTTTCGGCGCTTTTTTGGCGAAGCTCTACCAGCACAGCCTCAAGAGCGAGTTGTGCGGGGTCTTGGTTCTGGTTTTGTTATCAATCCCAACGGTCAAATTCTCACTAACGCTCACGTTGTTAATGATGCAGATACAGTGACGGTGTCATTTTCGGATGGTCGCACTTTTGAGGGTAAGGTGTTGGGGAAAGACCCTGTAACTGATATCGCAGTTGTGCAAATTCCAGGTGAGAACTTGCCAACGGTAGAAATCGCAAATTCCGACTCTGTACAACCAGGACAGTGGGCAGTTGCTATTGGTAATCCCTTAGGTTTACAGCAAACAGTAACAGTCGGTGTTATCAGTGCTATCAACCGTTCTTTAAATCTTTCTAGCAGACCCAGTAGCTATATTCAAACCGATGCTGCAATTAATCCCGGAAATTCTGGTGGACCATTACTAAATGCTCGCGGTCAAGTATTAGGAGTCAACACCGCGATTATTCAAGGAGCTGAAGGTATAGGCTTTGCTATTCCTATCGACACAGCTCAAAGAATTGCTCAACAACTAATTACCTAGGGGAAAGTTGAATATCCTTACATAGGTCTTCAGACGCTTACCTTAACACCCGAAGTTAAGCAAAGAATAAATAATTCTCCAAACAGTAATATTCGGATTGGGGCAGAGCGAGGAATTCTTGTTGTTCGCATTGTTCCCAATTCTCCGGCTGCAAGAAGTGGATTGTTTGCAGGAGACGTTATCCAAGAAATTAACAATCAACCTGTTAACACTACTGAAGAAGTTCAGCAGATTCTGGAAAAGAGTGGTTTAAATAACAATCTGCAAATTGAAGTATTACGTAATGGGCAGAATTTGCAATTTACATTACAACCCGAACCACTTCCATCTCCTACAGGTACTACTTCCAGATGATTTGCCGGATTGGCTACACAGTGTAAAAACTATAACAAAAGAGAGAAATCTTAATTGTAACCTGAAATAAATAAACCATAGAGGCTGTACTCAGAAGAATGAAAAAACCGTGTCCCAGTGATATATTGATACGTGGCTTCGTATTAATTTGCGCTAGCCTAGCAATCTTCGTGCTTGGTTCAATAATTTTTCACGCCAGTCAAGAAACGAGGGAAAGCCCTGAAGTCCTTGGAGAACCTTACTAAGGATTATTAAAGTCATGCGATCGCAATTGCATCCATGAGGAATTATCTAATTACTTACCATAAATTGCTTACACTAATACCAATAAAAAGTAAAGTTGGAAAATATAAATTTTTTTCCCTGTAACTTTTAACATATACTCCCCATTTTTAAGTTAAAAGTCGTTATAAATTTCGTACTGTGGGTATACCAAATGCACGACCCCAACCAAGACCGCTTGAAAGTTCCTGCTGTTACCTACTTCCGGACTAAGCGAATTCGTTTGGGCGCGGAATTCAAGCAGTTCCTGAAGGAGAATTTAGCGCCCGGTGCAACGCTATTTTTACTAGAGTGCCAATACACCTGGTTATCTAGTCATGCAGGAGAGCGCCATATATTCCAGTTTGGCGGCAAAGGTGACCTATGTCCAGAAGAATATTTTCAAAATAGCCAGCAAATCGCCGACTTTCTCCAAAGATATCGTTCTGACCACCAACAGTGGAACCCGCCCGCTCCTAATGGCAGATTGCCAGAGTCAGAGTGGGGTTTTGAACCAGCTTTACGCGAGGATGTGGAGCAGTTTGCCCGCGAGCATGGCTTTCGTATTCGTCGGATTGTTTTTAATCATCCACAGGACTTAAGCCCTACGATGAAATTTACGCCAACCTGTTCTCAAACGGTATTCGCTCTCTTGGTATTGCTTCGATAGATGAATGGCGGTCTATTCTGGGTCGAGCACGCAAACACGGTCAGTTTATTGGCGTGAATGAGCAGACATACCCCAAAGACTTGGCATCATCTACCCGCCACTATACAGACCTCAAGAAACTCGACGGGCGTTACCCAATGCCAGAAGCGTTAACGATACATCAACTCGATACCTTTTAGCTCAGACCGAAGGTAGGTATCCAGTTCGCTGGATCGAAGACTTAGTGAGTTGTTGATAAGTTAACGGACGAATTATCAAAGACTAATGATAGTCTCCACTAGTTTTCCACTATTAAGGTTTAATATCAAAATGTTTGAACTTGAACGTAATAAATAATAGTAATTAGGGAAATAAAAACATGGCTTTGTACAAACTTGATGAATACGATCCCAACTACGCTAATGACATTTTTGATGGTCATGACATCAAAAACTTCGGTGTTTATGCCGATGGTGATAGGGTTGGCTCTGTTACCAACGTGCTAGTAGATGAAGATGATGGTCGTTTCCGTTATTTCATAGTTGATACAGGCTTCTGGATTTTGGGCAAAAAAGTATTGCTTCCAGTTGGTTTAGCTCGCCTCGATTATGATGATAAACGATTGAATGTTTCAGGATTGACCAAAGAGCAAGTGAAAAATTTGCCGGAATTTAGTGAAAATTTGGCACTTGACAATGATTATGAGGAGCGAGTTAGAGGAGTTTATCGCCCGTTAGTAGGAACAACGGCTTTGAGCCCGTTTTCTTATAACGCCGCTACCTACAATTATTTACAAGAGCCTTACTTTTACGATTTGGGCGATCGCAATCTCAGAACCTATGAAGAACGCCTGATAAGTCGGAAGAACCGCAATAGGGCAGAAATGTGATAAACTGCTGACAAACTTCCCAGTCAATATCTTTTTCAGCCATGTTCCAAGGCTTTTTTTAGATTGGACGATCGCTACTAAAATCAGTTACGATCGCTCCCTTTTTTGCAAGATATATTGTGTATTTTATTATCTTAAAAAATTACGTATATCGAGGCAGTATTTTTAGTAACAATTTCCACAAATTGTTTTAATCTATTAGTATGAATTGGGATTTTATATTAACAAAATTTCTAAAGATTGAAGGAAAATGAGGTTATGAATAGTCGATTTATGCACTCAATAATTCTAACATGGGGCTTTATTTTTGCATTGTTTCTAGGGATGCAAGCCTTTAGTTTTGCACCTGCTGCTAGGGCACAAACAAATGATAATGCCAGAATAGCAGGCAGACTTTCAGAATACTCTCCCCTGAATGCCCCCTTGCTCACACGTGCATCTCGTGGAGAGGCTGTGAGAGATGTGCAAGCTGTTTTGCAATGGCTGGGGTTTTATGACGGAGCTATTGATGGTATTTATGGTCCTAAGACTGCTAGCGCAGTAACTGCCTTTCAGCGATCGCAGAGATTGGTTGGTGATGGTAGGGTAGGAACGCTAACGTGGCAAGCATTACGCAGTAATATACCGCCTGTGCGTCGTCGCTTCTAACAGATATGAGAACAAGCCTTCACTATAGGGAATCAATGAAGCGGATCGTACATCGCTTAAGCTTTATTTTGAAGGATGGGTAATTAATTAAAAATTTTCTGCTCGTAAAACTTTTATTAAATGTATATCTTCCTCCACTAAACAAGCATGACCGCCATTAGGCAAAATCACAAGTCGAGAATTATAGAAAATTTTAGCTAAACGTTTTGCTTCATCTTCAGAAGGCAAAAGATGGTCATTTTTACTAGCAATAAGTAAGACAGGTTGCACGATCTGAGAAAGCTTTGTCTCATCAACTTTAAACTCTCTTAAAAGACATAGGCGCTGGTTAGCAGTTTTCTTAGGTACAGAACAGACAGAATCTAGCAAGGCTTTTTGAGCAGTAGATGAAAGTCGATTTAAAGAAGCCAGAAACGGCAAAGATACAAATGAGAAGATTTTGTAAAAAATTGCGGGCGTGAAAGAAAACAAAAGTGAACCAAAATTGAGCCAAGATACCCGAGAAAAAGAAGACCCACAGTTAATTAAAATCACCCGAGTAAACAGTTGCGGAAATTTCTCTAGAATTTTCAGCACTATACAACCACCAAAAGATTCACCACAAAGATACACAGATGATCGTGGTGTCCTTTCTAACTCTGATTGAGTTAAAGTCACAACTTTTTCAGCTAAGTCATTCCAACTTGTGAGTTCATCAGGTGGAATCACAAAACAACGTACATCAAATGCGGTTTCTAGACCTGCTGTTTGCAAACACATGAGTTCTTTTCCCGTTTCATCCATACCGGGTAAGAAAATAAACAATGGATACATCGGATGAAAATCATAGGGTGTAAAAAAGTATGAAGAACTATTCTCTTGAGACATTTTAGGCAGCAGAAAAATGGATAATAACCTAGTTTGCGGATGCCATCAGCAAGGGACTGCATATCCGGCTCATGACTTACAGGCAGATAAGGATATGGCTTGCTACGAGGAGGTTCGGTTGGGTCTTCTCCTTCCTGAGCGTGGACGTCATACAGTTTTTCTGCCTGGATGTAGTACGGTTCAAAATCTCGATATTTCAACGGTCATTCTGGATAAATTCCTCCCTTATGAATAACCTTTTCAAAATCTCGCTCCCGCAAACCTTATGGGAAACCTTGCAGGAATTTTTAAGACTAATTGTTTTTACCAAGCTGCAGAGAAAAAAGAGTGAATACATCCATTCACCCTCGTAAATTGGCAAAGGTATTGTTTTGAACATGGCTCAGATTGCCAGTGCCTCTGCATCAGCGTCGATCGCACTTGCTGGCTACCGGATTACAGTAGCCAGCGTTTCTAGTGACTTATACAGTTGCCATTGACATTTGCCGACAAGATTCAGCACATCGGCGGCACATATCAGCGCAAGCTTTCATTTGAGCATCATCACCCATGCGCTCGCAATCTTGAGCGCACCGCTCACACACTTCCGCACAAACGCCACAGGTACGGGTATGAAGGTCAGAAGTCCGCAGCATAAAATTAGCACTGGTTTCACAAATTTCAGCGCAATCAAGCATTAACCGAATATGAGCTGCTTCTGCATGATTACCGCCCTTTTGCAAACAGTAATTTACAGTATTCAAGCAAATACTATGGCAATCTAAGCAGTTTTGAATACACTGCTGCATTTCTTGATTAACTTGATTCAAGGTAAGTTGTTGTATAGCCATGATTTTTACCTCTGTATTTACTAAATTGCAGGCATAATTGCCTTTAAACTTACTTTATAAATGTAGAGATACAAATGCGTCTATCAATAGCAATAAGGAATATTTGTTACCTATGAAGTACTGGTATTTCATGCAAATTTCATTTATGTATGATGCTTATTAACTTACTACTTTCCTTAGTCGAATACGTCAAAGTCCCTCACCAATTGTTGCAATAATCAAAACTCCAATCATTATCGTTAGGGCGTCTTGTACTGTCGGTTTGAAGCCACCAAGAGCAACGAGGAGGGTGGTTGCAGCAGCAGGAGGATGAGAAGCACGTAAGAATAACACTCCTAGCATATTCAATGCGATCGCCAAGACAGACGCCCACACCCGAACGGGAACAAGTTGGTTAGTAGAGAGAACGGCAGGAGCATCCCTAGCACCTAGAAGCACAACGGCAAGAAACCCTGCACTCAGTCCGAGCAAATGTCCGATAACGGTATTGTAGAACCGAGCACTACACTATTCTGGAGTTCGGACTTGTAAGAAAGCCGTTAGACCGTTTTTAGGATTGAGCACGATAGCAAAGCGCAGATTGCAAGAAGCACTTTATCAATTATCTGGATAACGAATGGCGAGCTTATCTACTACCATAATGACTCCTGTAGTATAGGAGGCTGTATTATGCGCCGCTCGCCACGCTGCCCAATTAGGAACAAAACCTATCAAAGAAACTCTACTATTCTCTACTATCACGTTTACATCTTCAGCTTCTACATCCATATTGCGTTCCAAGGCGTTCTCAATGCATTTTGCAAGCTCCTCATCTTGAGCGTTTTTAGTAGGTACAACCGCTAATTCATTGATAACATCAATGACCCCAGTAATCGAGTAGGCAATATCTTCCGCCTGAAATTTCTTCCAAAAAGCATCTACTGTACCATGGAGAGTCAATAAACCTCCTATAACGCTGACATCGATCTTATTGTCGTCAATCTCTGGGTTCCTAGTGAGAGCGTTTGCAACATTTGATGCGATTTCTTCATCTGTAAGGACAGGAGTCATAAGCGGATACTGCACCCATAGTTGATTGTTAATCTTAAGGATTCCCACAACCTCTCTAACATCTTCCTCAACAATACGTTTAGCCCTGTAACTCGATACTGTGCCTGTAAGGGTGACTCTGGAATTATCAACTACTACACTAACTTCAGCTGTGTTCACACGGTCATCAAGCGCGAAGTTATCTATAATAATGGTTCTCATTTCTTCATCTGTCATAACACCCTCCTCTGTCAGAATTTTTCACGCATGACATTGGATTGCTTTCCAATGTCCAAGCAAACAGGTTTTGCTATTTTCTTAACTGGTTCCAGTTAAAGTTAGGTAGTAGTAAAACTTCATCAACTGCCAGGGCTTGTAGATGCAGTACTTGAGGTGCTTTGATTGACCTCACTATTGCGACCCACAATATACTGGCTAGCTGTAACATTATCAGCGAGTGGTTCTAACCGCCCTTGCTTCACTAAGGCTTGATGTAAAAGTGCTGCTGCTTCCGCACGAGTAAGAGATTTGAGCGGATTCAACGCTTGTACATTTGGGTAGTTAACAACAAGATTTGCCTCTGTTGCAGCCGCTATCGGATCGATCGCATAAGCTGGTATCCATCCGGCATCTTTATAAGTACTTCTGAGAATTTCCGCAGGTGTACCATCAGCAGACAAATTTAAGCCCTGTGCTAAAGCAGTAATCGCCTGTGCTCTGGTAATAGATTGTCTTGGCAAAAACTGCCCACCACCGTAGCCTTGCATAAATCCTGTTTGAAAAGCTTCTTTAATAGCAGAAGTTGCCCAGTAGTCGGCAGGCACATCTCTAAATCCAGTGTCACCTAACGGTCGAACTTGATTTTGTTCAAAAGCATTGGCAATCATTGCAGCAAATTCTGCACGTTCTACAAGCTGCTCTGGTCTAAATGTTCCATCAGGAAAACCTTCAAGTATGTTGTTTTGAACCAGAGTTTGAATATATGGTTTTGCCCAGTAACTTGGTGCAACATCAAAAAAGTTGACATCAAAATACTTGTTATCTGCACTTGGTGTGGGAGATGGAGAAGTCGTCTGAGCAATTGCGGGAGTAGCGATCGCACCTGTAGCTATTGCGCCGGCTGTCATAGTAACAGATAGCAAAGCGGCACTACTTGATAAAGAACGTAATAAATTAAACATTGTCAAAATCCTCCAAATTATGAAATGAGTTCTAAGCTTTACCTCACATACAATTCCTGTATCGGGTTGCAGTGAAAGGAGCGTGCAAAAAATAAGCATTGCACAGTGAAGAAATTGATTTAGTTATTGAACGCTTTATGTTTCTTTCTAAATCATTTCAAATGTGCAACACCCAACAATTAGCGCTTATAGATAGTGGAGGTTAAGTCGCTGAAAGCCAGTAACAGCAATTTTCAGGTTAAAAGACCACAGGGCGTCCTCCGCCCGACCTCTATGATGTACGGGCGAGGACACCCGTACCACAAGAGCATAGTGTGGTTCATTGATTTAAAAACTGCTGTAAGCTACTTAACTGCTTCTAGTCTGAGGATATCTCTAAATGGTGGAAAAGTTGTGGAGCACCTCGCAAGATTGCCAAAATTGTTTTATGGGGGTTGTCGATCGCTTAATATTCTTCAGACTTTTTGGCAAGACGAGCGAAGCTTTGCCAAAGCAACTTCAGCTTGCTTTTTAGCAAAACGCAGTGCCACGTTTAGTGAGTTGATCAACAGTGCGACTAGCACGAACTGAATTAGCCCTACTATGCTAGGTATGGTAACAGCCAGCGAATGAATTGGAGCTATAAAAAAGTAGATACTAGCTAAAGCAGATAGAACAATTGCCAGCAGCCCCGCTCCCAGACCGCCATACCAAGAACTCACCATAACAGCAGCTAAAAACAGTGGGTACAGGGACAGCTTTTGCAGTGACCATAGCAGTCGTGTAAGTACCAGAGCCAGTAAAACCGTTATTACAGCAACGCCATAGCGTTGCAGGTGGAACCGCGTCAATTTCAGCATACTCTTTTTTCGCTGGTTATATCGCA
The DNA here is from genome assembly GCF_009725235.1 of Scytonema sp. UIC 10036. Next base: position 38,270 of record NZ_WJFC01000003.1, on the reverse strand, counting down.
GATGTACTTGGGGCAACTGACACCTACTACTGCTATTATGTCGCGTGTATGGAAAAATTTGACTTCTTTCAACCGCGCTCAACTGCTGCGTTTTTGATAGATTCGTAAAGTAGTTGGGTGAATGCCCCCAGTGACAATTCTTGAGAATTACTCTTCTGCTCAAGTTTTCCACTTTTAAGCTCTAGCTTTAAAAATGAATTAAAAATACGTGGTATATCCCGATTAGAACTGCCGATTCTTGCTGTTAATTTAAGATAGACAACTATGGGCGCTCAAATATATTCTTTTCCAAAACCATCAAGCAAGCTCAAAATGAAAACAACAATGAAAGGATACGCTACTGAAACTATTCAGCTGAACTCGCTCGCTGATTTAGACCAGATTGTATCTGAACAGTTTAATTTACCCGCACGTCCATATTCAACAGATATTAACGCAGCCTTAGAACTGGTTGCCAACGTTTTGGAAAACTACGAGTGTCCTCACTTTGAAATATCTCGTTGTGAGTCTAATGCTTTTCCAGGTCTACCCTTTGCAGTAAGCTTTAATCAAGAAAGATGGACTTATGGCAAAACAGCGCCTTTGGCAATTTGTCATGACGCTCTGCATAAGTTGAAAAGAGTTGCAGTCACAATTCCTGGAAGTTACTACTGGAGTTTAGACTAACGGATGTTCAAGTGTTCTCTATGAGGACACGCAAAAACTCCTATATATATACATAGCAGATAACAAGAAATGAAAGCAAACTTCTGTAACAGAGGTAGTGGAACCTTAAGTAACTTTACACAGTTCCTGAAAAAGTATAGTTAAGTCCAGTTATTGTTAGGACAAAAAGTTTTGAAGAATTGCAAGACAATGGTAAGAACAATAGAACGGAAGACAATAACAATGACAGCCAAGCAAATCCTAGTTATTGATGATGAAGATGACATTCGCAAGTTGATTCAGACCTGTTTAGAGATTATGGGAGGCTGGCAAGTGTTAACTGCTACATCAGGTCATGAAGGGCTGTTATTGGCTCAGACTGCTCAGCCCGATGCCATTCTTCTTGATGTCATGATGCCTGAGATAGACGGTCCAACTACTTTTCAAGAGCTACAGGCAAATCCAGCTACTAGGGATATCCCTGTGATTTTACTGACAGCTAGGGGACAAAGTGCTGACCACCGTTTGTTTGCTCAACTGGGGGTAACAGGCGTGATCAATAAACCCTTCAATCCTCATAAACTGGCTGACCAAGTAGCAGCAGCTTTAGGCTCAAGTGTTTAATTCATATTGTTAGCTTGTACTTAAATTCTACATTGAGTTTTTCACTATAGCTGAAATTGGTTTTGCCTTTCGTAATGTAGCAATCCTAAATCATTCGTCAAAAATTTTAAGCACTTTAGGGTGGGCAATGCTCACAAGCGCCCTGTCAAGCGGCAATTCCTCATCTTTCTCCTCTGCGCTCTCAGCGCCTCTGCGGTTTAAAAGTAATTTATTTAACCACAGAGGCGCAGAGTACGCAGAGGTAAGAAGTGAGAGGACTATTGATACTAAATGCTCGTCTTGCACTTAAAACCTTGTCTCATACTGAATTTCAAATCTACTTTCGTCTTCCAAATCGGTAGAGCCTCGCATCAGAATGTCGTCATTGACTCGGTAGAGTACATTGTAACGGAAAGATTCATTAGTCAGAAACACTCGTGATAGGGAGACAGAGAAATTTTCAGTAATATCAAACACTCCCTCTGCTGCTAAGCTCAATACCGAAGCTCGTGATGATTCATTGGCGACAGTGGTGGGATACACGCGGAAGGCGCTAAAGCCGATCGCTTGTCCTATTGCACTAATGTTTTCTTGCAAACCACTCAACAAAGTAGAACCAGCAAAGGTAGCAATTCCCAATGCTGAGTCTGTCTGACCTAAAGTATTAATGATAGAACCACCTAACAACGCAATAATTTCTGATTCACTCCGACCGGGTGTGCTCGTCAATTCCAGATTGTCAGCTAATTCACTAGCGGGTCCTCTGACTCTGGCTTCAACGCGAACAGTTTCTAAAGTCCCTAAACTGGTGACAGCTGGAATATCGCTAATTTCAGCAGAAAAAGGAGAGTTTTGAATACGGCTTCCAGTCGATAATGCTCCTGTTGTCTCTGGTACAAATGCTACAAGTCGGACATCTAGGACGGGGTTGAGTCCTCCACTAGGAGTAAAGACTGCAGTGTGTTCGTAGCCCCGCGCTAAGGTAAACTGAGTGGTAAATAAGTTAACTTGTCCTCCTGTAAGACGGATAACACCTTGAGGGCGGGGATTGGCTAAGGTACCATTAATGCTTAGGTCGCCTTTTGTTTCAAAACTTAGTATGGATTGACTCAGGAGATCGCCTCCTGGGATAAAGTCTCCAAATAACGGCTGAGTTGTTATCTGAACATCATTGCCTAGAATAAGCCGTAAATTTTCAAAGTCTATAGGTATGGGTGAACGGGCGGTTGTAGTTGCAGCGCTTCTCGTTGAACTATCTGCTTCTGTGCTCTCTTCAGAGGCTGTGGTTGCTGATGTAGGGGGAGTATTAGCATCTTGTCCGATCTTGACTTGTCCATCGCTCAAGCGAATCTCTCCGCCAATTTCTGGGTTAAGCACTGTTCCCCCAATGACGACATCACCGCTGACATCGCCTTGATACAACTCCTGTACTTCCAATTCCAGGTTTTGTAGCGATACTGTGAGAGGATTATTAGTAGTTGCCTGTTGTGCTTGAGCTGCTTCATAAATGGGGATAACTCCCTCCGCAGTCAATCGACCCCCTTCGTATTCCCCTTGAACGCCTTCGACTATCACCCTATTGTCATTAAATTGCAACGTTCCTGTCACATCTGTTAATGGTTCAGTCAGCGCTGTGGCTTGCAAAGTTGCATTTTGAACGGTGGCATTTCCCGCGATCGTTGGTTGGTTTAAGGTACCTCCAACTTTTACATTCAGTTGTCCGGTTCCATTGACCCAAGTTACTGCATCGGTAAATAGATTTAACAGCGCTAAGCCCTCATCTTGCACGTTGGCTGTGACGCTAATTTGATTGCTATCTGGCTGCGTGTCAGCGCTCGGCAAGGCAATGGGTACACTTCCTTGAATTTCCAATGGCTGCGTACCCGCCACTAACACGGTACTGGCAAAATTGAAACGAGCATTGTTATAGTTGAAGCTCAATTCTCCTGAGCGCACGGGTTGCTCGTTTACGGTTGCATCTACCAACGTCACTTCTCCTATTGCTTGGGGATCTTCTAAACTCCCTCCCAGAGTGGCGACAGCATTGACTTGACCTGTGACATCAACTGGATATTCTTCTATAAAAGGCTGTAATAATGATAGAGGTAGATCTGAAACGCGCACTTGTCCGGATAGTTCTTGAGTTCCTAACTGTCCTGTGAAAGCTAGTAGTCCTTGACCTAAATTAACACGCAGGGGTAACAGTGTGACGATCCCATCTGCATAAGTTCCTCTAGCTATGAATTGTTCAATAGTGTATTCTCCCCATTGCGCCTGAGCGCTTTGAAGATTAAAGTCTGCATTTAATCCTGTCTGCAACGAGCCTGCTATCTCAATTTGTCCCGTGAGAGTCCCCTGTAATTCTGCCAGTGTTGGCAATCTCTGCCTTTCTTCACGCTGGGTGCGCTGTTGTGCTACTAGGTTTTCTATTTTCTCGAAAAACTCTAACTGGGTGAGCAAATCTGAATTGGGTAAACCGATCGGCTCTGTTTGAAGTACTTCTGCTCCCGCCAATTCCGGAGCCTGCAATCCGGAAGAAAGGTCTTGATAACCAAAGATGTTGAATGCTTGTAATATTTTCTGGATTCTGGCAGAGTCAAAACTAATTTGGGTTTGAAATTGAGCATTGTTTCCAGTTTGTAAGTTTCCACTTACGGATATGCGATTATCATCTAGAAATAACTCCCCATCGGTTAACGTTGCAACGCCATCAGCAAAATTAATACGCCCACGGAATTCATCTGCTGTGGCTCTACCAACTCTAGGTTGGGCGATCGCTACGTCTCCTACAACTGTAAACTGGTCTAAATTAATCGCTAAATCCCCGGATATTTCTCCGGCTAGAGGTTGTAAATTGAGATTATCGCCAGGAATGAAGCTTTCCAGAACCGCCACAGGAAAGTCTTGCACGTTGACGAGCAAGGTTTCTCCCTCAGTTCTACCAGTTGCGACAGTTCCATTACGTCTGATGAAAAATGAAATTGGGCGATTGTTTTGACTTAGATTAACTGCAATCCGGTCTTGGGTACCTGCAAGTTGCAGCTCTGTCCCTTCTCCTCCCTGAAAATTTACATTCCCAGTTAGTAACGGGTCAAAGGCTAAACCATTGACGTTAAGATTTCGTAGCCGGATGTTTCCTCGAGCATTAGGAGAAGATGGGGTACCTGTGACTTGTCCGTTGAAGTCTAACAACCCAGCCAAAGCTATGTTACCGGGAAGGTTAACGGGGATCTGTTTGAGATTGTAACCTTGTGCCTGTACATCTAAATTAAATCCAGCGATTTGCGGTGTCCCTGTTTCTGGCACATTTAAGGCTATTGTACCATCAGCGCTCAATCCTGGTGCCGTTGCGCGTTCAACAATAATCTGCTGACCATTCCATCGAATTTGAGCGGTCAATGGTTGTTCGAGGGGCGCTAATTCTGAAAAGCGTACTTGTCCTGCTGCTCGAATATCTGAAAGTTGGCGTGTAGAGGTTGTTCCTGCAACACGTAGGTTGGTGCTAAGTTGTCCCCGCACCTGCTCTGAAACTTGGTTGAGTTCAAGTTGAGATACATTCGCGATCGCTTGCCAACGCCCATTATTTAAGGTGATATTATCTAGGTTAACTGTACCTCCTGCTACACCTTTTAAACTTGCCTGTCCTGTAGCTTGGATAGTTTCGGGTTGGAAGGAAGTAGTAGTTCCCGACAAGTTCAACTCACTACTTAACACTCCTTGGAACTGCTGTGGTATTTGGGCGAAACGACTTAATTGTATCTGTTCGGCGTCCACAAAAGCTTGCCAGCGTCTTTCTCCAACCTGACCTCTAGCGGTAACTGTACCACCAGCAAGGTTCACAACAGCATCTTGGAAGACAATTTTATCCCCCTGTTGGGAGATAACAGCTTTTCCAGTGGTGGGATATGTGGCTTCAGGTGCTTTCACAGAGGCTACTGCTCGCAGGTTACCCAGGGTACCAGTCACTTTGGCATTTGCTGAAACATTGCCAATATCAATGGGGGGTGAAGTGTTGTAAGCTTTTGCAATTGCGTCTCCTGGGAGGTTTTGTGCTTGCACGTTCAATGACACCCTACCTTGGGGTGAGAGCTGAACTTGACCGTTTGCTGTAATTTGTCCTCCGGCTGGTGGAGTCGCCTGAATTTTGGAAATAGCTACTTCCAAAGGCTGCGAACCGCCAACAGAGCCGGAAACTTTAGCTTCAGCGCTGACACCACCAATGTTGATGGGAACAGAAATGCCGTAAGCTTTAGCGATCGCATTTGCTGGTAAACCTTGAGTTTGAATATTGAGTGCTACGTTACCTTGAGGTGAGAGTTGAACTTGACCGTTCGCCGTAATTTGTCCTCCGACTGGTGGAGTCGCTCGAACATTGGAGAGAGAAAGCTTTAAAGGCTGTTTACCGCTGACAGAGCCTGTAACTTGGGCATCGGCGGTGACATTACCAATGGTAATGGGAGTTGAGAAGCCATATTTCTGTGCGATCGCATCTGCTGGAACACCTTGGGCTTGAAAATCAAAATTCACCTGATTTTGTTGGCGTCCGAGTTGAACTTGACCGTTCCCGACGATTTGTCCTCCTGCAACTGGGGTTAACCGCAGGTTGGATACAGCAAGTTGAGATGCAGTTTCTGCTATGTTCAATCGGAAGGCAGTGCTAATATCCTTAAAAGGAACGCGGTCAATTTGAGCAGGTTTTGTAGTGCTAGCGGTTCCGCTCAAAACTGGCTGTTCGATCGATCCGGTCAACTTAATGTTTGCTTGCAGTTCTCCCTCTACTGGAACTGGCAAATTGACATTCAGTGTGTCTTCAGCATTTTTAGCACTCACTGGTTTGGTTTGAGCTATGACATTGAATCCTGTTTGAGTACCAACTGTTCCATTTGCTACAAGGGGAACTTTACCATAGTTTGCGCTCAGGTTCTCTAAAGTAACCTGTTGACCCTGGAAGACTAATCTCCCACTTGCATCGGTGAACTTTTGTGGAACGTTTTGAATTTGAGCAGTGACGCGATCGACATTAGCTGTTCCTGTCACAGCGATTTCTGGCTGAGCCGTTGGTTGGTATTGAACTGTTAGGTCACCATCTACTCGACCCGCCTGTAAGATAATTGGCAACTCAACTAATCGACTGAGGTCAGCGGCTTGTACATTTTGCGCTTGAACTTTGAAGTTTGTTTGCAGTGTTTTGAGTTGCGTCTCTCCATTTAATTGTAATACCCCTCCTCTAGTAGGTTGAGTGCTAATTTGATAATTAATCTAGAAAATTCTGTATAATACCAGTAAGCTTAGGAATAAAAAGGAGGTGATGAGCGCTTGTCCATAATAACTATTCAAACCTTAGCTACTGATTCAAATGATAATAAAATAGCATTGGATTACTTGCAAGACTATGCTGTAATTTTTGGACAAGCTACTCGCACAGCTTTTTCAAAACGTAATCGTATTGGTAAAACCAAAACTAAAGAATCTGAACTAGAGAAGCAAATTTGTAAAGAGCTAGAAACACGATTTGGTTTATCTAATTCAGAAGCTAAGAATGTTTACAACAAAGCGTCTGCCGCTTATGCTTCTCAAGCAGAGTTAGTAGACCTTTATATAGATGAGGCTTACGACAGCACCAAAGGTGTACGTAAGACAATTAAAAAGTTAGAATTCAAGCTTAACAAGGCTACTGTTGCTGGACAGACTTCAACCGTTAAGAAACTCAAAAAGAAACTCCACTACAAGCAACAGAAAATTAACAAGCTTGAAGCTAAGATAGTACGCCTAAAAGAATCAAAAGCTTCCGGTACATTTAGCGTAACTTTTGGTTCATCTAAGTTATTTGAGAAGCAGTACAGGCTAGAAGAGAACGGGTACAATTCTCATAAAGAGTGGCTGGAAGACTGGCGTATAGCCCGTTCTAACCGCTCATTCTTCATAGGCTCAAAGAACTTTCACGCAGGTAATCAGTTAGTTAGATATGACGCTGAACAACACACGTTAACTATCACTTGTACTCCCGGACTTCGAGCGAAGTATGGTGATAGTGTTACTTTGCATGATATCAACTTTTCTTATGGTGAAGAGTGGCTGTTAGCAGCAGTAGAAAACGTGCGCTATACGTCTACTCGCAAAGGGAAGAATGGAGAGAAGGTAGAGACTTCTAGGAATGGTAGCAAGCTACCAGTCACTTACGAAATAGTCAACAGAGATGGTAAGTTTTATGTTAACGCAACATTAGAAAGTCCTGACCCTCAAATAAAGTCTTCCTTAGAAAATGGTGCATTAGGAATAGACTTTAATCCTGGTAGCATAGATTGGACATTGATAGACCGTCATGGAAATTTAAAGCGCCACGGTTCTATTAAAATCAATGTTCAAGATAAGCGCTCATTACAAACTAAGGACATAATCGGTAAAGCTGTATCTGAGTTAATCAGGATTGCACTTAGTGAGCACGTTCCTATAGTTATTGAAGATTTGGATTTTGCCCTGAAGAAAGCATCGATGAAAGAAAAAGGTGCAAAATATGCGCGGATGCTTTCCAACATGGCGTATAGTCAGTTTACCCAGATGATTGAGTCTAAATGCCTTAAGTCTAGTGTAGAACTGATAAAAGTTGATGCTGCCTATACTTCAGTAATTGGTACTACGAAATATATGGCAGTTTACGGTCTTAATTCTGGTTGCGCTGCTGCTTTGGTAATAGCACGCCGTGGTCAGGGTAGGACTGAAACATTACCCGCCGCCCTAGTTACTTACTTCAAAAAACCAGAGGATCTTTTGAAGTCGGGAGCCTGGGCAAAGGTAGCTAGGAAGATAAACATTTGTGGTGGTTTTAATCGCCACAAATTTTATAGTCTTGGTATCAAACAGGCACGAACTAACTGTTCGTTGTACGGCAAGCTACGGCAAACAAAAGTCCCTAGTGGGCGTGATACTGTACAGGTCTTAGTGACCCCTCATATCCATCAAAAACAAGGTGCTGTCGGTTTTCCTGACCTTAAGGGCGTAAATCCTTAAGTTTGCCCAGGTTTCAATCAGCGCAACTAGCAGAATGACACATAAAATCAACTGATTAACACCAGCACCACTACCTATTGACTGGTAGTTAATTCTGATATTTGGGTTTTGTTGGTTATACACATTGAACCAAGATTGATACAAAGGAGCAGGAAAGGATGCTCCAGCGCCACTAAGAGAAACTTGATTCCCTGGAGTTGGTTGGCAAGAAAATAAACCTGCAGTCAATGCTACTCCAGTTACTGTGACAATCCAATGAGGAGTCTTTGTATGATTAGAGTTACCGAATTTTTTTAACATGGTTGCACCGTACTTTGATAGATATCTAACGTGTGCGGAGAATTTCGTCATTCCAATGATGGAGTTGTTTTTAGAAGTTCTACTCACCGACGCTCAATTGCTGTAAAGAAATCTGTTTGCTGATACTTTCTACAGCTAGTGTTAGCGATCGCATCAGTTCAGAATTTTCGCTATAGTCAACAGGTGCGAGGTTGGCAACTCGCTGACTTTGAGTAATTCTTAATTCCCGCCCCCAATCTTTTGGCTTATCGTCCTTATAAAGACCAATAGCTGTACCCTGTTCTTGATTCATCAGGGAAAAACAGGGAACATCTGATGCACCATCTCCTATATAAATGACTTGCGTGAGTGGTACGTGCAATTCTTCTGCTGGTACATCTCGATAGACAAAAGTCTGCCCATCATCTTGTTGATGCTGAATTCCTTTTGCTAGTTGAAATAAATACCGGGTTTTCTCGGTATGGGTCACAATTTTCTTCAAAAACTCGATTCCACCATGTTGATTGTAGTGAAATTCACAGCCCCACATTCCTTTAAAATTTGGGGCTATGCAGTTGTGACAAGCAACTTCCACCATACCGCAGGTAATGAGATAAAATTCAACTTCTACCTTTGGGTTAGTTTCACTAGCGCTTTGTTGCAAACGCTCAAACATTTTAGTAACACCATCAAAGGGAGCTAATTCTTGACCAAATTTGGCAATATATTCCTGTGTAATTTTGTTGTCTTGTCGTTTTGATTCTTCAATCAGGGCGTAGAATCGGGCAAGAATTTTATCCCAGCCTTTGTCAATCAAGGGTTGAATTCGCTCCTGACGAAATTTAAGAGCGTCAATACCCAAGCTAGAGAGCAGACTATCAACGGTATCTGGTACAAGGGTATCGTCAAAGTCGAAAACTACAGCGATACGGTTAGAAAAAGGTTTGGTCGAAACAGTCATAATAAAAGGCTCTCACTATGGTCTTTTAGCAAAAGTATTGGTAATTTTAGATAAAATCCTCAAGTAGCTAGGATTATTAGTTAAAAGTCGAGCAATTAATGGCAAAATAACCAGCGTTATAGATGTAGCAAAAATTAGCGATCGCGTTAAAAAGATGAGTCCTAAAAATAATAACCAACTAGGAATAATTAAGACAGCTAAAAGTATTGTGGTACGTCCAGCCAACTTATACCTTCTCCAGCGAAGCATTAACCAGCAACCTAATATTTCTCCCAAGCTAGCACATATTGTAAAGCCAAATATTAGGGGAGTTGTTGCGAGAGTAGGGAGTTCAATTTGAGTTATGTAAAACCCTGTTAGAAAAAGTCCTAACGCTATAAATAGTAATGCACCACTGAGTCCTCCAACTACAGATGCTATGTATCCTTTTGATTTTTTATTTGCGTAACTCATATAACTTGAACTTTTAACCTCCATGCTGTACTAGTAATACCCAGTAATAGTTTATAAAAGAGGGGACGCGCAAGATCGGGAGAAGTGCTAGCAGTCACAGGGTGTGAGCAGTATGCGAATTGCCAAACCAAGCGTTACGATAACAGACGAGTGACGACACATATCTGCATAAAACATTGGGCAAGCGTATTGATGGTGATAAGAAAAGGTGTTATGAAAAAAAGGAATTAATCATGTTTTTGAAAACTTGGCAATTTATTTTCTTGAGTAATCATCACGATTCGCCCTTGATATCCAGCTACTCGCAAAGATAAAGCGGCATGAATCCCGGCTGCACCTGCGCCTAAGATGACAAATGTCCGCCCATCAACGTCGGGGTAGAATTGCGCCATTGCGGGCGATCGCTCGTCGAACCACTTCCATCACCACTAAGGACAAACAGGCTAATAACGAATTTTATTTGTCGTCATTACCGCCTTGAAGACCGATTGCAATACCAATCGCAATTCCTATACTAAGTCCGATAGCGATGTTGTTTGTTGCTACACCGATGGCAGTTCCGATACCTACGCCTAAGCCAATACCGAGACCAAGATTCATCTTATTCATAAGAACGGAGATTATATATTCATAAGCCAAGTGCGTGCCGCCTCAATTTGTGATGCTTCAAAGGCTTTCACCTCGACAGACAAAACGCTGCTTACGGCTTCAGCAAAAGTCCGCATCCACTTGGCATCAGCGACGACAGCCGCATGGGTAAAGTCATTGACATGGGCAAATCCAAATCGAACATCTTTCCAAAGGGCGATTGGATCGATGCCAGTAAAGCTGCGAATTTCTTCAAGGATTCGAAGTTTGCCGTGCTTTTCAATATCAGCTTTTAACTGAGCGATAACGTGGTCGAAATCGGCTTCAGTAATTTTCCCTTCTACGCTAATTTCCACAATGTTATTGTTGGGATTATTTCGGTATTCAATCATTAGCAATCTCCTTGATTTAATGAGAATGGAAAATATTGTTAAACATTTAAGTCATGACCCTGTGAATTCATGACTAACGGGCGATCGCTCGGTACAGGTGCAAATTTAAGGTTATCTGTATTAAGGAGCAAAACTATGCGAATCAGCGTTGGCAAACCAAGCGTTACGATCCCTTTCGATCTGCTTGGCTGCTTTTAGGTTCAACCGCCAGATTCCGGTAAAGACAACTACTTCAATCAAAAGTGGTATTATAATAGCACCCGAAGATGCGTCGTAAACGCTCAGTAAATAAATAACAAGTCCTAAGAATAAAGGCAGAAGATACCATAGCCAAACGAGCCTGAGCATACGAGCCTGATGGGTCAGATGTTGCTTCCAATTGTCTGGAAACTGAGTTGGGGGGAACGTAGATAGCTCCGATTTGGGGATGTGCAGTTTCCACCAAATGATGGTAATATTCAGCAACAGAGCGAAGATTATCACTCCGATCCCAATGATTGAGAGAGTGTCTTCTGGCTGCTTATAAATATCGTAAGCCATAATAAAAGCAAAGACCGCAATGAGAGCGCCTGCAACCACTGTCTCACGGATATTTCGACGTTGAGCACACTTTACAAACTCGGTAACTCTCTCTTCTAGTGATTTCGCTTGTCGGTTAGACATATTTTCCTCCTTTTGGCAATCCTATTTTTTTTCCTCTGTCAAAGCAGGAAGAACTTTCTCACCAAAAACTTCGATAAACTGCTCCTGCTCCCGGTTGACGTTGTGCAAAATTAGTTCATCAAACCCCAGTTCAATATCTTTTTGGAGCCATTCAATATGCTGTTGAATGTCTGCTGAAATGCGAACGTGTTCGTGTAGTTCTTTTGGCTGCACAAATTTACCTACCGCATCAAATTGTTGAGGAGTTCGCAATTCTGTCATCACGATGTTCTTAAAAATATTATTGCGCCATTGTTGATGTGCTTTTTGTAATGCTGTCTCTTCGTCACGGTCATAAGAAAGCTGCACTTTCAAAATCATCGGTTTGTCTTCACCACCTCCTCTACGGAAGGCATCGACAACTTTTTGTAACTTCTCTGGTGGGCGAGATATGGTAATTAATCCATCTGCCCAATTGCCCAGCCATTCCGCAGTTTCAGCAGTGATGGCAGCACCAATGATTGCAGGAAGGGTGTGCGGTCGGGTATAAAGTTTTGCTTCTTCAACGTATACCTTGCCGTGATGAGTGACTGTTTCCCCTGCCCAAAGAGCGCGGATAACATCAACACATTCCTTGAGACGGGCATTGCGATCGCTCTTGCAAGGCCAGTGTTCTCCGCTAATATGTTCGTTAAGTGCTTGACCGCTACCTACGGTGAGCCAGAAGCGGTTGGGAAACATTTCTGCCAAAGTTGCTGCTGCTTGGGCAATAATAGCGGGATGATACCGTTGTCCAGGAGCGCACACAACCCGATAGGAAAGTGCCGAAGTAGCTTGCATTGCTGCACCCAGCCATGACCAAGCGAAACCGCTTTGTCCTTGGTTTTCGCTCCAAGGGTGGAAGTGATCGGAAGACAGAGCAAGGGTAAAGCCTGCTTGTTCTGCCATCTGTACGTACTTTAATAATTCGCTAGGTTTGAATTGTTCGTGGGAAGCATGATATCCAATCTTAGCCATAAAGTTTTCTCCCTTGTATTGTTAACTCATTATGGTTACTTGATAGTTGCAATTTTCCCAGTTTTGTGAATGAGTCCAGAAAAAGGTAAAGTTAATGGGGGATTGCTGACTCGAAGAAATAGCAATATCTACGAATGCAATATCAATTGCAGTTGGTGTTGAGTCAGTGTTTTGTATCGTCTGCCAGTTATCATTCGACCAGTGCAACTGGAAGGGAGCCAATGCTTGAATTCGCAGAGTGTATCCCGCCTTTACACTGCGGATTTGACGGTTGAATTTCCAAATTTCAAGAAACTGAGTTGGTTTGGAATTTCCCAAATAACGATTTACTAGTTCTGGAATCCAATCAAACACCTTGCCATCTCGGGCAGAACGTAGTAGTTTAATATACTCTGCGTGTGCCCATGCGAGAGGCATTGCTGAACCTGTAGGTTTTCCAAAGTACAAATGAGAGTTTGGCTGATCTGGCTCATCCCAGATTTGTTCTGGTAACAATCCCGTGTCTGAAGCAAAGGCTTCCATTGCTTGTATAAAAGGTTGCACATCATGCCCTGCGGCGAGTTCGTAATGTCCCCTTTCTCCAGTCAACAAAGGCCAAGCTCGTCCTTTGCCGTAATGCAAGAAAGGACCGCCATCTTCTCGTTGTCCATAACCGTCATGATTGTAACGATGCCAGCAGGAACCCAAGGGAGTGTCAACTTTCAGTACTGCATCTACGACTTTGAGAGAATCAACAATCACGGGATCGTAGGGAGAGCGAATACCGTAGCGTACTAGTTCCAAAAAGCCTGCATCGACAATTTCTTTTGCTGGAAATTGCCACTGACTACCAGGAGGACGGTTAGCAATTGATAGCACTCCTTGATTCGGGTCTTCATTTGGGTATGGGTTGTGAACATCCACCGGATTAATCCGAATGTAATGCCGTTTAATCTCAGGAATTAAAGTTCCTTCAGTTGTTACTGTCCAAGTTTCTAAGTGACTTTCTAGGAAATCGGCGTACTCTTCAATGAACTGAGCAGTACTCTTATCTCCTCGTTCGCGGGCAAAAGTTGCTGCACAAATGAGTGCAGCAATAGTTGAGGCAAGGGTTGAAGGCGAATAACCGCTAACTTCTTCCCATCGTTCTTGCTGGGTAGCGGGACCGTAATTAATTAAGTACTTAGCTGCTTGCATCACTACTGGATAAGGATCGAATTGGCGTAAGGCATTGTGCCGATAAAGTCGCCATGCCAGCATAATTGGAGATGCTACTTGGTCAAGCTGAATTCCTGTCCAGTATGGCTCCCCATTTATCCAAAAATTCTGAGCAAAACCACCATCTGGTTGTTGACTAGCAGCGAGGTAAATCAATGCTTCTAAGGCAGTTGTTTTGTGTCCGGCTGCCAGTAGTGCTGTTACACTATTTACCATGTCGCGAAGCCAAACCAGATGATAACCTCCTTGTTGTTCATCACCGTGGGCATTACCCCAAGGAATTGATAGCGATGCGATCGTTGCACCGGGATAGATTTTGTCTTCATGTGCTAGCAGCACACTAAAGCTACTATGATAAAGATTACCTCCATCCCCCGATACTTGTTCTAGTGGTAGGCGGTTTTCACAGGCATTGTTCCATTGGTTGATATAGCGGACTTTTTGTTCTTCAAAAGGTACATCCAAGGACAGCAAAAGGGTTGTCACTGCGTCGTGGAGGTGGCTAGCGAAGGCCAGCCCTAACGTAAATTCTTGATTATTCTTTGGGTCAATTTTGGCTGTCAGAGCAACATTCCCTCCTTGGGCTTGCTGAAACTCCCAATCCATTTGGAAATTATCTGCCAAGTCTGTCCAACCGCCACTTTCACCGACATAGCCACAAGAGGCGCGTGTGAAGGGAACCGTTGCTGTCATTGCCAACCAATTATCATTTTGTTGAGCTGTTAAAATTTTTACTCCTGCTACTTCTACTATTCTGGCGCTATCATTCCAGCCGCCGATACCCAAGTGTGGCGCACAGAGCGCATATAGCTGAAGTTTTGCTAGTACTTCTGGATGACCTGTAAGGCGCGTGTGTTGCAAAATGCATGAATCTCGCGAGTCAGTAATGATTTCTTTGGTAATAGTGTAGCGTCCTTCCGGATCGGAATTGGTAATGCGGTATCCAAGAACGTGAGGAACGATACGTTCAGTTTTGGTATGCAGATGGCGCTGTTCTTCATGGAAAAAGCTAGAGCCATCAGTAATCAAGTATTGTAGATCTCGGATTTGGGGACGGTCAATGGTAGGGTAATAAACTTCATTGAGAATGCCATTAGAAAGGGTGAACCAAGTGCGACTGGAGACGGCGCAAGCAGTTCCTACCCCGTCTTTATTGCCTTGAGTCCAACAGGGTTTTTGTCCTGGTTGTCCAAAAGCTGTGGATTGATTTTGCATCTGTGTCATTTTTAATGCCCTTCTCTTCAGTAAGAATCTGTACCTGAACCTGTAACTCTAATAAATTGCAACAAATAAATAACTGCAAATACGGCGAAAAATATTCTCACAAATCGCGATCGCAAGAGCCGATAATACAATCAAATGTTCATCACAACCCATTGGAAAAGTTGAGCCGCTTAACTGTTTAAGTAGTCATCAAAACTTGCTCTTTTTGCATTTTAAATGCTAATAGTGGAAAACTAGTGGAAAACTTTAAAACATTTTAAAAAATACTACTTGAAAGTTAGCCTTGCATAACTAAAGGATGATTAAAGTCATGCGCTAGATTCAGTAGCTTTCACCAGAAGACAGTCAACTAAGCATAAAGTTATGGGATAGCATGAATGTAGATAGATAAAAATTTTATAGGAGGACAGATGTTTTTTATTTCTAAAAATCTAAACAAGTACCGTTTCCTTTTTATTAACATTGCTGCTATACCTTTTTTGGTTTACAGCACCATTCTTTTGCGATTGACTATAGCTTATCATCAAGCACCTCGTCCTCAAGCTATTCTAACGCTGGGGGGTAGCCCCGATAGACCAAAATTTACAGCTCAATTTGCCCAGAAACATTCTTCTTTAGATATCTGGGTTTCTTCGGGTTTACCTCCCGAACGAATATGTCCCATTTTTCAGGCAGCCAATATATCAAAAAACCGGATACATCTGAATTACGAAGCTGTCGATACAGTGACTAACTTTACTACCCTAATCGATAATTTAAAACGTCATGAAATTCGCCATCTTTACCTAATTACCTCTGATTTTCATATGCCACGAGCTAGAGCGATCGCTACGATTGTCTTGGGTAGCCAAGGGATTACTTTTACACCTATAGCTGTTCCAACTGAACGACCAACAGAAGCGTGGTTGTTTACTCTACTTGATAGCGGTCGTGCATTGTTTTGGTTATTTACTGGATATACCGGAGCCAGTTTAAACGCTTACTTTTCTTACGACCAACTAGAAAACCTTCTCTAATCTCCAAAATTTCTCTTTCCTAATGTAGCATTTCCTAATCTCCTGAGGTACCAATTTATCTGCGTTCATCTGCGGTTAATTCTTTCTTAGAGTACCTCACGAAAGTAGAATTGCTATAACGCTTTAAAAAGATATTAACTTATGCCCTATTGACTATTGTTAAACACATCGGGCAGTTGTGGTACTTGGGTTTTGTTAGTTCGGGAAGTATTAATTTGAACTACCGCAGGCGAAACTTGTTTAACTCTTTTCATAATATTTTCACTCGTTACTACAAATACTACAATTATAGCCTGTTCTATCCATGCAATCACTAAAAAACCTCTGTATTGATTATTTCTCTCTCCTATTCAAACTATTAATGATTTAAGGCGATCTGCTTTGCGGAATCGCGAGAATGTTTTACTGGAGTATCAACCAGGATGGAAATGAGCAGCGCACTAAAGCCAATCAGCGTCAGCACAAAGTTTGTGGCGTGAGCATACTCCCACTGATTTCGTAGTTCCACCCAGTTTGTCGGAAGAGATTGGGGAGTCGTTTGTTCAACTACTCGATTTACGGGTTCAATGAACGAGAAATAGATGACCGGAAAGGCGAGTGCTAAGAAAATTGTTCCAGCCAATGTCCATTGAAAGGCAGGGTGGCGTTTGCGGACGAGGAACAATAGCACGATCGAGCAGATCAATGCGCCAACGGTAATAATTGCACCGGGACCAGGTGCTCCAAAGTATTGATACAGGGTATTCTGAACCGTCACGTAGAGTAAGCCATCGTACTGCATTTTAGCTGGCAGTTCTAATGCATGGCTAAACTCCAAGCCCATATATAGTGCAACAAGAATTAAGGTAATCAAGCGCCAAGTTTTTAAAAACATGATTAATTTTCTCCTTTTTCTTAATTGCTGGTGTGACTTGCACTTTATAGTCTAGATTTCCTGCAGCCCAACCATTGTGTCTGTCCAAACTTACATGGAATTGATTACCAAGGCTTACAGCATATGATATATACTTCATCTGTAAGCCTTGACAATGCTAGAGTTGCTTGTGCTCTATTGGACGACCATCTGTATCAATATCTAACTCTTCCCGTCGAACCTTCTCTTGCGCTTCGACTGTATCCCGATCCACGATTTTCTTAACTCGAACTTCTTCTCGGACAACAGCTTCTTTGCGGATATCGGGTGTTTCTTCGTAAATTTCCATACGAGCAACTTCACCTTCACGAAAAGCGTCTTTAGGATTGCTAGAGGTAGTACTTGTGGGGTTTGTGCGCTCAATGACTACTCGCTCTTTCTCAACGGGTACAGCAACACGAGCAGTTTCTGTTTCTACGTGTTTGCTAATAGAAACTTCTCCTGCTTTATGGCGTTGTTTATTAGCAACTAACCTTTCTTCGTAAAGTTTCAGGCTTTGATTGTTCTGTTCGTCAATATCGTATAATGACGGTTCAAGCGAATAGTTATAAGTGTCTCGGTCATAGGCAGTCGTCTCTTGAGTCATGCCAGAAGTAGCAGCCGTCGGACGATATATACTGCGAACTTGCTCTTCATAGTCGTAATCAACCTTTTCTAAGTCGTCGAAGTTAGGCAGATTTTCAACTTGCTGCTTGGTTAGACCTTGAACGTAAATCTTTTTGTCATTATAATCAACATTGATGCGACCGATAGGAAGCAAGACTTTTTTGCCAAAAATCCAGAATCCAGTGTCTACTATAAGATAGCGTAAACGACCTGTATCCTCATCAACTAAAATATCAAAAACCGATCCAACTTTGTCATCACCATCCGTATAAACATCAAAGTTTTTTATGTCATCCATATCGTTATTTTCACGATATTCAGGATAATAATCATCAATTTTTACAAGAGGCATTTGCATCAACTCCTACTTAATTGAGTGTCTACTTTTCTGTTTCAATATTTGATAAATCCTCTTTGATTGCAAGGATTTTTTTTAAAGAATATCTTCAAAAGGTGGAAAACTTGTGGAGTTTTGAGCAGTTTATAATACAGGAATTGAAAGTACTCCAAAGCGATCGCACACAGCAAGACCAAAAACCGTAAGACCAATGAGAAAATAGACTGCATCCCAAAAGTCGATAGCTCCTAGTCGCACATGACCCGTTCTGAATCCCCTCATCTGCAGTGCAGACATCAGTATCGGAGCACGTCGCACGACAGCAAACAGCAACGGTAGTGAAATCCTCAAAGAATTCCAAATGAAACGGAAGAAGTGCTTGGGGTCTAAGTCAACGCCTTTGATCTTCATAGCATCAGCAATCCGGAATGCTTCTCCCAAGGTGGTATATAAAAGTCGATAGGACAAACCGAACGCTAAAGCAACAACTGATGGAAGATGAAGTCCTCGGATACCTTTGGTTAAATCTTCAGCATCCATAGTAGAGAGCATACTGACGCTGACAAGAATTGCTGCTGTCCATGCCAGAATAAGACGTAGTTCAGCAGTAGCAACTTCCGCCACTTTAGCAAAGTTTCCTGCAAATAAAGGACCAGCAGCCGGGATAAGAATCAGTGCCAAGAAAGTTGGTATGTGGATTGCCCACAAAACAGCCATCCACTTCCAGGGAGTGCGTGCGATCGCAGCCTGGATAAGCCCTAAGATGACTAACACTAGCATCCATTGCCAGCTTCCTGCCAGGAATAAGAAAAAGAAAAGCAAAATGAGCAACAGGATCTTTACACGCGGATCGCGGCAGTGGATAAATGTATTGCGCTCTTGGTAAAGGGTAGGTACACTGGAAGAAGTCATGAATTTTTCCCACTTCAGTTGAGATTGCGAGCAGTTGAGAGTTGTGAGATAAGGTTGTCGTGCGTTAATGCGCTCATATTTAAGTGATGAGCCAGTTGAGCAACGTCTGGGGGTTGTATATGTAACTCAGCAAGTTTAGCCCAATTATTCTCTGCAAACACTTGACGCATGAGACCTTGCATGACAATTTGTCCTTGCTCTAATATGGTTACTGTATCAGCAACCTCAGTGAGAAAATTGACGTTGTTGCTTACCAGAAGCACTGCTTTACCGTGCTCGCGCAGGTGTTTGAGCATCTGTTTAACCTTTCTAATAGATGTCGCACCAAGACCAAGTGTTGGTTCGTCAAGGAGAATAACCTTTGGATCGACAACTAAGGCTCCTGCGATCGTGACAAGTTTTCGCATTCCACGTGGAAGTAGGAGTGGATCGCGCTCTAACAGATCTTCCTCAATTCCCACTAACTGGCAAACTTGTGACACCTGATTCTCAATGTAGTCGTCGTCATAGCGTTTTTGCTTGGAGAATAAGCCTGTTCTTTTGTACTGGCGCTGCTTGAGTGGAAAGGCGATTTCATCCTTAACCGTTTTCTCACTGAGCTGCTCATCTGGGTTTTGAAGGACAGTTCCGACCATTAATCCAAGTTTGGGAACACTTTTGTCTCTTGTATCTATATTGCAAATCGTAACTCTACCCTCGCTAGGTTTTACCAATCCGGCGACATGCTTAACTATAGTTGTTTTACCTGCACCACTATGCCCGATCAGTGCATGCACTTCACCTTCATGAATTGTGATGCTGATGTTTTGAAGCACTCTGGGTCTTTTGTTCGAGTAGCAGAATGTTACCTTTTCCATGGAAACTGCTGGCTTACCGAAATTGTTTTTGGCTTGGGGTGATTCTGCTAAAAAGTGCTTGCTTTCTTCAACTCTAAGAGATGAAAGTTGTTGCATACGACTAGCCTTGTATGCTTGTTGGAACTCTTCAAAAGTTAGTGGTGAAGAGGACATACTCAAGGCTTTAGCAAGGCGCAGGCTAATCGGAGGTTCAATATCAGCACGAGACAGAAGTTCCTCGTTTCGCAAAATCTCTTCTGGAGTACCTTCAGCGATCGCTTTACCATCAACTAAGACGAGAAGGCGATCGACGATTTGCATGAGGAAATTAGGATCTCGCTCGACGACTATCAGTGTTTTTTTTCTAGACAAGTCGTTAATAACATTGCTGACTCGCTCCTGTCCCATAGGATCGAGCTTGTCCATCACATTGTCAAAGATGAGTATGTGCGGATCGATTGCAAGAGTTGCTGCAATTGCTAGCCTTTGCTGTTGACCACCTGATAAATCCCAGATTCGTCTATTGTCCTCTACATCACTCAATCCTACTTGCTTTAGAAGCTGGCGTGCTCGGTCAGTGGCTTCTTGTTCTGAAGCACCGCTATTTTCCAGGGGTACTCTGATCTCCTCTATCATTTTTAACTGCACAAGTTGTGAGGCGAAATCCTCAAAAACCATACCAACGTGTTTTTTTCTCGTATCATCGCCATCGCGATTCTTATCTTGAGATTCTTCTTTTCTTCGACCATTGGTATTCACTTCAAGCTCGCCAGAGGTTTCACCACCTGTAATGCTTGGTGCTAATCCCGCGATCGCCATACCAAGTGTTGTTTTTCCCGCTCCTAATGGTCCAATAATGCCGATAATCTCACTGTTGTTGATTTCAAGAGAGATTTCTTTTAGCGCACTCTCATCCGATCCTGGGTAGGTGAACGTAAAGTTTTTTGCATTCACTACTGACATAAATTGCTCCTTTTGAAAAAAGCTAATTAACCGTGACTCGCATGAGCTTGTCTTTGTCTTCGATAGCGTCGTTCTTTGCCACGAGGTGCATAACCCAAGTAGCGTTCAATACGACCATAGAGCTGTGGCACAATAAAGGGAGTTGGGATAGCGCCCAGGATTATGCCGTCAGTGATTGTATTTCCGATAGCAGCCAAGACAGCAATTCTAAAGGTTTCTTCGTCAAAAATAATGAATGCTGTGGCTTCAATTGCTGCATGGACAAATCCTGCGACTATAGCTCCAACAGCAACAAGAAATTTATTCAGAGGATGGTTACCAATGAGGTAACCTGCAGCCATAAAGCCTACAACGTAGCCTACTGCTCCAATGGGATCGTCGATCTCATAACCTTCAAGCAAATCTCGAAGGAATTCTCCAAGCATTGCTCCTAAGGAGACGGCAAAGAGAGGCCAACCCTTTGGAACGAGAGCAACGAATGACATGGGAATAAAAAACGGTTTAAAATCTATATCTACAGGGATCTCGGGAATTCCTTCAAATAGAGTCAGTCCGAGGAAGAAAGTGACTGCGGTTATGACAGCCAGTACTGTCAGTTTGATTGTCTTTGTACTCTCCATTTTTAAATGACCTACTTCTAGTTTTTATTAATAAGAACTAAACTCACTCTTTGCTTAAAAAAGCTTATTGAAAAGTAACAGAGATAATAGCTGGAGGAAAAACCTTATTATTTCCACTTAGTTGGTCTGCATAAATAGCGTTAACTATTTACAACCATATTTGTCATTCATTATGGATAAAAGTTTCAGAACAATTTATATTTTTTAACTGAGTTTTGTTTATTTCCGCTGACTAACTTACAACACACAAGTTATTAATATTTTCGTAAACTCGTATGTGATTTTTTTGACTTTGCAGCTACAGAACTTTGGTTACAAAGTAATAAAACTTGTTTATTAAAGACACTAACATTTTCTAGATGGATAACTAACTTTTCGTGTATCTTGAGGAATAAATTATTTTTGATTTTTGTTTTTTAACATAATTTTAAACAAATTTTAAACAAAAGTTTAAATCACTAACTTCAAAATTTATTTTGGTTATACAAATTACAATTTCTTGAAGAGATTAGGGAGCATCCCAATTTGGCACATTGCCCTCAGAATAGAATTCTGGGGCTATACAATCTAAGTCCGCAAGGCAAGGACTTATAGAAAGTCCACCTACGTGGACTTTGTTTGTATAGACGCGATTACGAACATCGCAAGGGTGTTTTTTGCAAATTGGGATGCTCCCAGAGATTACAGTATTTGGTCAATTGTGGGAGACTGAATTTCTAGAGAGTCCCTCAACAAAAGTCTTGTGATAACTTCGGCATCAGCGGATGAAAGTTGCTCTAACAGAGTCGTTTGCTTTTACCTTGTGAGTACATAAATTAGTGGTTTAGCAACCCAGAATTGAAGAGTTTGCAGTCGCGCCAAGAGCGCTTAAAGAGGGCTAAAGCCTTACAAGCCATCTAAAGTTGTCTTATCAGACTACTAGCTTTGATTGCAGGCAATATAATTTGCTGAGGTTCGTTTGTTTGAATGCTTAAAAGAAAAACCAGATTTTTTTAGGTTAATTAATAGTTGAAAACTCAGCGGTTAAATTAACGTTAAATTTTGATAAATTAAAAGTAAAAATATTAAACTTCAAAGTTAGGTACTTTAAAACAAAGGGAGCTTAAATCAGTGTGACTGAGCCATTTCGCCATACCTTTATCTAAGGAAATTCCAAATTAAAAAATATTCAACTTTTTTTGGAATGGGCTTCTAGCTCGTCCTATAAACTGGGCAGTGACGACGCCCATACCACATTCCGGGATAATTTATTTCTTGATTTGGAAATCACTAAACTCTACAGTTGTACGAGAAATAAGAAATAGAAAGGCAATTGAAAAATTCCTAGCGTTCTCCACCAGTTTTCCACCTTTGAGACTTATGCTTAAACTATGGTACTATGCCAATTTTGTCAAAATACCTAGCGAATAGAATTCGCGGCTATACAAGCTTAGTCCGTAAGGCAAGGACTACTTTGGGTTAGCTGCTTTTAGCGAACAGGGGAGAAGAAATTACATCGGTAATCTTAGTACCCGGAAAAGAGTAAAGGAGGAAAAATGACAATGCTGAATAAATATCATAATTACAAAGGAAGTTGGAATATTCGTATAAGTGCCACAGCCATTGCATTAACGGCTTTACTTCTTCCCGCTTGTGCCAACAATGAGCAGCAAGCAACTACTTCTGAACCGACGGCAGACACTATAGCAGAAAAAGAAAACGTTACTGCACCAGAAGTTAGCAAGAATACAGATGCCCTCATCGGTAAACTCGTTACTGTTAGAAGCCAACCTATCAATAGGGTGAGTGATAACGTATTTACAATTACTGATAGGGAAGTTTTTGGTGGTGAAAGAATTGCAGTTGTGAATAATACAGGTAAGCCTGTTAACTTACCTGAACCTCAGGATGCAAGATTGCAAGTTACGGGTACGGTTGCTAAGTTTAACATCAATGCTATTAAGCAAGAGTACGGCTTGGATTTAGGTCAACAAGATTTGTATCGAGAATATGAAGGTAGACCTGCAATTATTGCACGATCGATTGCACTAGCGCCGGTACCAGGTGAAATCGCAGAAAATCCAAAGATGTACTACAACAAAGTTATTGCTGTACCTGCTGATATTGCAAGAATTTATGGTCCTAATGCATTTGTTCTTGAAGATGATACACTCCTTGGCAATAACCCATTGTTAGTCTTGGTTACAAATCAACTAAAGGACAAAGCTCCTATTAAACAAGGCGAAAGGATTGTTGCTACTGGTACACTTCGCCAATTCGTTATCGCTGAGCTTGAGAGAGACTACAATTTTGCTTTTGACCCACAGTTGCGAAAACAGCTAGAAGCAGATTATAACACTAAGCCTGTGTTGATTGTTGAAGGTATATATCCATCAGCATTGCCACAAAGCGCTAAATAGGGTTTGCTGTCTATCCCTATTAATTTCTCTCGAAGCCTATGCTAAGACAGGCATTGTGAATGATAACTTGGCTGTCTACGCACGCTACGTCAGTTCTCAAGCTCAATGACTTATCCCGCGATCGCAGAATCACCGAATGCTGCTATTCCCGTTCCCACAGAGGTTACTGGTCCTAGCCCTGCCTTGGCGCGTAGTTACGTTCAAGCTTTGAGTGTTCCTTTTTTTCTAACTTACGTCATCGATCAATCAAGTTACCGTCGCTACCTAAGCGCAGATTACGTCAATGCTATCAGTCAGAAGCCACTACCGCTTTCGTTAGTGACATCTCTTACCCCCACTCAGCTTGAACAAACTGCTCGATAAAGCCTGCCTAAGTCTACCTATAAAACGAAACTGAGAAATCATAATCTACAGGTTAGTTTATACACAAATGGTATAACTCCTGAGCTAAAAAAATAAAACATCTTTATTTATCTAAATGTTCCCACTTAAATGTTTTAAATAAATAGTAATACTAACTCCATGCTACTCCCGAATCGCTATAAAATCCCGTTTTTTGGAGTGCCTACCGTATAAATATGTAGGGCTATGCCTACTGACTCTTATAAAGAATCTTCCAGCAGTAAGGGAGTCGTTAGTTTATAATGTATAAAGTAGGATAAAAAATTCTTCTGGTTCAAGAAAACACCTTACTAGCGAATGATTTTTGTAGCAGTGGAGTTGACCACTCAAACTCTTTCTTTGTGTCAAGTTCTTCTTTGGGATTAGAGACCTATATTTTCATTAAGGAAACATGATAGGTGGATTGAGCAAAATAGAATCTACTAAATAAAAGATTTTGTTATCTTTAATCCTCCTAATTGTAAGATTGTTGCTGATAACAAAAAGACTAAACCAACTTTTTTGACTGGAAAACATTCACTTTTGACATTTTGACTATGATTGGTTCTCAATTTTCTAAATGGCGTAGAGGTATTGCTTTGTTTCTTGGTGGCTTGGGTACCGCTGTTGGTGTGGGATTAACAACTCCAGCTCCAGCAAGTGCAATTTCCATAGGAGAATTACTTTTGCGTGGAATTCAGCTTTACCAAATCTCTAACCTCTCAACAAAACAAAAAGTTGCACTAGGTAGTGACATTCACCAACAGGTACGCAGAAATTACAACCTCACTACCAATGATTATGTTAGCCGAGTAGGTCAGCGCTTAGTTCAAGCTAGTGGCTGTTCTGAAACTCCTTTCAACTTTCATGTAGTTCAAGACTCAAGCATTAACGCCTTTGCGACGACAGGCGGCTATGTATATATCAACAGAGGGTTACTGAATGCGGTGGATAATGAGGCTCAGTTAGCAGCAGTTTTAGGTCATGAAATTGCTCACATTTGTAATGACGATCTCGTCAATCGGCTTAAACAAGCGCAAATAGCTCAAGGTGTAGCCTCTCTTGCTGATATAGATCGTAGCGCCTTGGCTGGTGTAGCTTATCAACTGGCTGTAAACCTACCCAATAGTCGTGAAGCAGAATTCAATGCTGATACCAAAGGATTGCAGTATATACGACGAGCAGGTTACGATCCAAATGCGATAATTGCATTCTTGAGAAAGTTGGAGAGACAGCCGAACCAACCAAAATTTTTGAGCACTCACCCAGCGACAGAAGACCGAATTGATGCTTTACAAAGGAAAATTGCTGCTAGTCAGTAGTATCGAAATAATTCGTAATTTCTACATTAAGCTTACTTAGCGTCTGCTCTTTCCTGCTTGCTTACGCATCCGATGCATGATGAACCTACTTCCATAAACAATTACGATTGCTGCAATTATAACCAGAACAATGAAGCTCAAGAACTTTTTCACCAGTTGGTAATTTTGTCCTAGTACATAGCCTGCGTATGCTAAAAGTCCCACCCACAAGGAAATACCTACTAAGGAATAGAGTAAGAAATGCAGCAAAGGCATCGCTTCTATACCTGCAGGGATAGAAATGTAAGTGCGAATGGTTGGGACAAGCCGACCAAATAACACCGCCCTTCGTCCATATTTTCCAAACCAATGGTTCATTCTGTCAATGTCCTTACCAGATAACCTCAGCCACTTACCATGTTTGTCTATCCACTCTCTCAACCGTTGTTCACCCACAAGCTTGCCAATATAATACCAGGGGAGAACACCTATTACAGAGCCTATTGTCCCTGCCACAACTACCCAAAGTAAACTGCTTAACTTCCCCTGAGTGACACTAAATCCTGCTAAGGACAGAATCAACTCGGAGGGTAAGGGTGGGAAAAAGCCTTCTATCGTCATCAATACACCGATTCCTAGATAACCAAGGGAAGAAATAACGTTAGTAATCCACTCAACCATAAAGTTTATTTAGTTAATTTTTGCGCTTTTTCCTTTTTTTGCGGCGATGAAGATAGTCGTAGGTATCAGCACTATAGATAAATAATTTGTCAGGATGAGAGGAATTAACACCTTACTGTCCAAGGAAACAAGGTGATTCTGGATCTTCTAAAGGTGATACCGTGTAACACTTAGAAAAAGCATTGTCAGATAAACGGTGTAATACGAAGACTATTCGCGATTGAGTCTCGTGAAAAAAAGAGTGATTCAATCCTCGACACTGTTGGCGATTTAGCCTCGCATTGGCATGAATCCGCGTACACGATTACACGATTAATTGTTTCCGAGTTTTGGGAGTTTATAGCGTTTTTTTAGAGAAAAACAAACCACCACTAACGAACGCCAAGAGCATAACCAATCCCAGCCAGCCGATTTGTAATCTCACATCCTTATTTAAAAACACCGAATCCAGCACTAGTCAACTCCATATGCTTCAATCAAGAACAGCGCCAAACACTTGATTATCTATGCTCTAAAGTTAGAACGATGGCGTCGAATGCCCGCCACCCATATGTCGCGTTATTGCAATTCTACAACAGAGGCGATTGAACAGGACAAGCCCTTGGTGTAACTGCATTCCTCGAACTGATTAGGAGATTGTGCTCGCGCAAGCTGCTGTTGGGTTATAGTATTAGGTGGGCATGACTGAGGAACCAAGACCCTATGGTTGTAAGGCTCTCTGTACAAAAAGCCAGGACAGAGATAGGGATTGAGCGCGGAACTAGGACCTGCAATTGCAGATAAAAGAGTAGCTAAAAGAACAATCAGTAGCCTCACCCAGAGTGTCGCCCAAATTGTTTCCACTAGCTCAATACTTTTTTGGCTTAGGTGATTGAGTTGATTCATAAACTCTCCTAACTAAAAACTTTACGGTCATAGATAGGGCAGGAAAAAAAACAAGATAAAGTCAGATCCCTAAATATTTGTCTATTAACTTAATGAAACTTTACAAATGCCCCAAAATTACATGGATTCCGACAGCCTTACCGATTTTTCCTATCCGCTTACAGGTAGATTCAAATATGGATTTAACAAGAAAGAATTCAGGAGTCAGTCGCCAGAATTCAGAATTACCTGAGTGGGACTGGCGGATGAATAAGTGGTGAAACACCGCACCACGCATTGTAAATTTGGTGGTTAATGATTGGTTGTGGGTCGGAATCCCCAACCAAATCGATTCTGAATTCTGAATTCTGAATTCTGACGAATTATTCAAGCTCTTTGGCTCCCATCAAATCAGCGCTATTATCAAAGAAAACGGATTCATAGACTGTAAAAATTGCAAAAAAAAACGATTTTTGGAACAGGTGCAATATGTGAGTTGTCATTCCAAGTAAAAAAACTATAAACGAACAAGATACTCTAGCAATCCTAAATCACGCGTCAAATTCTCTCTTCTCTCTTTTCTTAGCACTCTTGGTTCAGGAATGGTTGATAATTTACACAGATCAAATAGAACTGCTGTGTTTCTCCAACTTAACAATTAAATAGTGGAAAAGTCGTGGAGAATTGATATGATTAATAACATATTTAGAAGAAGACATTTTCACCATATGTGACTCTAGTTGTGAATTTGCGCTCGCCATATATTGATTGGTAAAGGAATCGCCCGTTATGCCCAGAGGGTTCCTTTTCAGAACCCTCTCCTCAAAGTTCCACTTAGAGGCAATTAAGCGGAGCTTGGTTGGAGTATAATGTGCTTTGCGATCGCTCCAACCAAACATAGAAAAAATTTAGTTCCTTGTAGCCAACTGAGTAGTTTCAGGATAAAGACTGGAATTCAGTTGAGCTTGCAGTTCGGGTGGGAGCAACAAGCGATTAATAGGGTAGATAACACCGTTGTCCACCTGAAGGGGTGTACCGATGACAAGAGCTTTGTATCTTACTAATTCTTCAGAGGTCTGTGCATCTAACCCTTCATTTACTTCTCCAGTTAATCCAGGCTCTTGAGATACGGCTGATGACCGCTCGTTAGGGGTGGAAGTAGCTCCAATACCGGATTCTTGGATCTCTACTTCTCCTTCTGATTGTCTAATGTGATAAGAAAGAATTTGTTTGAGTAAGTCTCGATTTTCCGGTTGTACTAGAAGTTTAACAGTGCCGATTGGAAGAGCAGCAAAAGCTTCATCAGTAGGAGCGTAAACTCTGTAAAAGTCATCATCATTATTGATTTCATAAATGAGATCGGAGTTCTGCCCAGCAACTTGCAAAAGAGAGTTGAGCATCTCGAATGATGGACTTAAGGATACAACTTCTCCAGCAGTCATAGATTGGGCATTACGGGGTACAACAATAGTGTTTGTACTGGTGAAGAAGGGTAGATCTGACGCAGGTACATTATTGATGTTAGGAGTTGGAACAACTTTAGGAGTAGGGGTGACTTGAGTTGGTCTGGGGGTGGCTTGAGCTAGAGTAGGAACCTGAATTCCAAATGCAAAACCCACAGCACTAGCAAGACCAGCAAATAATTTGAATGAGAGTTTCATAAAGACTACCTCCTCTATACTTTGACTAGTTGTTTAAGGGTGTTTGAAAAATGAACGACAAAGAGATTTCACTTTTAAAGGTTATTGGTAGATAGTGGAAATTTCGTGAATAAATTTCATCTTTATAAAGCATTAACCGAACATCTCAAAATTGATGTTTAGATTGTCCAGTTATTAATAAGAATTCTTAAAAAAAATCTTGACACTTCAACCCGTTTGAATATCAAGTTTACGAAAAAGTTGAGCTACTCAACTTAATAGCTCAACTTAATATAAGGAACGAGTAACTATTAACAATCTGAATTTAAACTTTAATAGTGGAAAACTCGTGCATAATTTCAGGAAATTATTACAATTACTACTAAAGGAATAGCTGCTCAATGAAATCAGTGCTACGCTTCTCTTTTACTCAATCCAATTGAGTAACCCAAGCGAAGTCAATTTACCAGAAAAGTGGGTACCAATCATATTGACAATGGGAATAGCGATCCAATACTGCGTAGGTTTTGCCTAAAAATACGAAAAACGTAAGTTGGGTTGAGGAACGAAACCCAACATTTATGTATTTGATGCAGGTGAAAAGCGCTCTATTCTACTCATCGTACTACCGGAGTTGACTGTGTTACGATTATAGGTAAATTACGATAGTACGATGTGATTGGTCGAACTAAGCTCGGATTTACGCCAAATTCCTGAACTAATTTGTCTTTTACGTTTATGAAGTTTTCAGAAGTTTGAGCGCGTGCGGGTTGATTGCCAAAGGATAAAACAGCTAATGAAATTGCTGAGATAAAACCAAAAGATAACAGACTCGACCGAACAAAATTGGTTTTCATATAGGACTCCTTACTCAACAAAAAAATACTGAAAAATGAATAGTAAAATATATAAAATTTAATTTAAATAATCATAAAACTTTATATATATATTAACATTTTCTTTAACTAAACAAGCATAACCACTGTGATGTAGAATTATTATCTAAGTATTAGATCTAAGTATTATGGAAAATATGACTAAAAAACATAGAAGCGAAGAAACTCATACATAAAAAATTTAGATTTATTTAAATGTATGAGAAAACAGAAGCAAATTTAAGTTTAATCAAGGTACTTAATGAAATGAAGAAGCAAAATTAACTAAAATCATGTTTTTAAGTTAAGATATGCTACTTAATTAAGATAGCATTTTCATATTTTACAAAAATTTTTAAAGATAATTGTCTATTTTTTGTAAAATAAATAATCAGAGCAGTTCTTTGCTTCTTCACTCATGACAATCGTAGGGTTGACGGCACAGGGTAAATAGTGGTTTTTTGAAAAGAAATAACATTTTGAGCAGGGCAAATCATAAGGATAAGTATAATTAATTTCTGAGTCATTAAATAAATTTTCTGATGTTCCTTTTGAAATCTTAATATTTAAAAATGCTAGCAACCCACTCAAAAAAACAATTAAAGCTAGAGTAGTTCCTCCTTGCTCAATAAAAGTATCAAAGACTTTGACCTCATTATATTGTGTTGGTTGAAGTTTAATTGTTTGATAATTTTGATTTGACTGATAAGTTGTATTTCTGAATGGATAATATGTTTGTATTGCTTGTTTGTAATGCATATAATTACTCCTAATTTTTTAACGATTTTTGAAACAGGTGCAATGTGTGAGTTTACATTCCAACTAAAAAAACTATAAACGAGTAAGATACTCTAGCAATCTTAAATCATGCGTCAAATTCTCTCTTCTCTCTTTTCTTAGTACTCTAGATTTAGAAATGATTGATAATTTTTACAGAGCAAATAGAACTGCTATGTTTCTCTAAATTAACAATTAAATAGTGGAAAACTCGTGGAGAATTGATACTCTTATTCAGAGTTTCCAGACTTTTTGGCGAGACTAGCAACGACTGCAATCAACTCAGCCATCTAACTAGTTTAGCTGTATGTGGCTGGAAGCCTGCTGCCACAGCCTCTCTGTATCTTCTACCACAGATGAACGGGGACGGACGCAGATAAAGTTGTCTTTTTTCCTTCACGACTTTTCCACTATTCAAGCTTATCTTGTGTAGATAGTTCCTCATCGTTCTTATCAAGTGGAGCTATTCAACTTTTTCGTTTTACTTCCATCTAAACTGATAGAAGTAAAAAGAAAAACTTCTTATTGGAAGATTAGAAGTAGATCGATTCAGAGAATTGGTTTAAGTTCTTCACAGTAAGTGACGCACGATTCTTTCGTGGCGAACCTATTGTAGTTGTCAATGGTTCAGATGTATTAATATGAAGATACTCAAACTGCTATCAATAAACCTACGTTTAATAAAACTCCAAAGGTTTTTAGGGTCGCTGATATATCCACTACAACGCGATCGCCTAGAACGCCAAACTCGTAATTCCAAAACTTTAGAAGCTTCTGAAAAAACTGGAAACATTGTCCGGACTGAGCAAACCGCTAAGGGCGGGCGCTTCTACTTCAAGGATCTCGAACTTGAAATCTGTTTTCTAAGAGATGATTTTGTCAAAGTGGATTGGAAACTAGGTGTTCCTCCCATTCCTTATGCCATTGCCTGTAATGATTGGTCAACTGTTGAAACGACATTTCAACAACAGGATGATTGTTGGGCAGTATCCAGTACCGCCCTGAAAGTTATTGTGAGTGCCGATGGCGGTTTGGAATTTCAAGACGCTAACGGGGAAATTTTGCGGAAAGAAATGCCGCCCAAGAGACAGGTAAGGGTATCGCCGCGATTCAAAAATGAGGGTTGGGTGCATCAGGCGAAGTTGCGTCCGGACGAACACATTTATGGTTTGGGAGAACGCGCCGCCCCTTTCAATTTACGATCCGATCCAAACAGAAGCTACCGTATGTGGAATTCTGATTGGCCGGGAATATATGGACCGGGAGACGACCCACTGTATCTATGCACTCCCCTTTACATGAGTTTGTATCAAAACGGCAGTTACCTCATTTTCTACGAAAATTCTTATCCAGCAACCTTCACCTTCAAAGATGTTGCAACAGTTGATTTTGAAGGAGGAGCGCTGCGTTATTATTTGACCTTTGGTTCCCCCGATCGCGTACTAGAACACTACACTCAATTGACAGGTCGTCCGCCCTTACCTCCTCGCTGGGCTTTGGGCTATCACCAGTCTCGCTGGGGATATGAAACGGAAGAAGAAGTGAGAAAAACTGCTGATGGCTTTAAAACCCACAATCTGCCCTTGAGCGCTATTCACTTAGACATTGACTGCCAAGAAAACTTCCGCGCCTTCACCATCGACCCAGACCGCTTTCCCAAACTGACTGAATTTAGCAAAGAACTTGCAGAACGGGGTGTGCGGTTAATTGCCATCAACAGTCCAGGAATCAAGGCGGATCGAAAGAATAAACTTTTTGAAGAGGGTCGAGCACAAGACGTATTTTGCAAATACCCCAATGGAAATCCAGTGCTAGCTCCAGTATGGAGCGGATGGTGTGCTTTTCCAGATTTCACAAATCCTCAAGCCCGTCATTGGTGGAGTCGCCAGTATGAATATCTGCTTGATTTGGGTATTACAGGATTTTGGCATGATATGAACGAACCAGCAGTTTTGGTTTTGTGGGGCGATCGCACTCTACCTAGATGCGACACCATACACTTTATGGAAGGACGGGGTGGTAACCACCAGGAGGCACATAACATTTATGGCTTGCTGCAAGCAAAAGCGGGGTATGAAAGTTTGCGTGAGTACAGACAAGAGCAACGTCCTTTTATTGTTGCACGTGCGGGATGGGCTGGATTGCAACGCTACGCATGGACATGGACGGGCGACATAGTTACCAGTTGGGAAGGTTTGCGTCAAACGATACCAACAGTTTTAGGAATGGGACTTTCAGGCATTCCCTATACTGGACCGGATATTGGCGGTTTTAAAGGAGATCCTTCATCAGAACTTTACCTGCGCTGGTTCCAAATGGCTTGTTTTTTTACCTTTTGTCGCACCCATTGTGCCGACAATGCAAAACCGCGTACCCCTTGGAGTTATGGTGAAGAGGCGCTCAATATTATTCGAGAATTCTTGCACTTGCGCTATCGACTGTTACCTTACTTCTACACCTTAGCGTGGGAAGCAACTCTTACTGGACATTCCCCCGTGCGACCTCTGTTCTGGATTGAGCCCGATAATCAAAACCTGTGGAATATTGAAGATGCTTTTTTGTTAGGCAATGCACTCTTAGTTTACCCAATTGTAGAAGAAGGAGCGACTTCACGCAAAGCGACTTTACCGAAAGGATACTGGTACAACTTCTGGAACGATGCTTTGATAAAAGGAGGAAAGCAAATTGAGATAGCAGCACCTTTAGAAAAAATACCTCTGCTAGCAAAGGCAGGTAGTATCCTTCCAATGGAAGTGGAAGAAAGGTTAATTCTCCATATCTATCCTCCAGAGGAAGGAAATTGTAAAGGTCAGGTATATAGTGATGCTGGTGATGGATATGGCAATTGGCGGGTAGATGAATTCCACCTGAGCAGAGACGAGAAGAGTTTGGAACTGACTTGGCAACAGCAAGGAGAGTACCGCTTTCCTTACAAGAGTGTGCAACTTCACCTCCACGGTTTTGAACTTCAGCAAGCTTGGGTAGATGGTAAGTCGGTTGCTTCTTTTGAAAATCGTTTGGATGTTGATGGGTTTGAGCAAGTTCGATTGCAAGGAAAGTTTCAATACGTGCAGAATTCGCAAGCTAATTTATGAAGCGGATTATCAAAATAATTAAATACTTTTTACTAGGTTTATTGGGATTGATTGACACACTCTTAAATTACGGTTTAATCGAACCCTATATCATTGATATAGAACCGCAAGTTACTGTTATTCCCGGTCTTTCCACTGCTTGGGAAGGAAAAAGAATTGCTGTGATTGCAGCTTCTGTGGGAATGTTGCTCTTCATTATAGGAGGTGCATCGGCTCTGGGATTGCTACTGGCAAAATCCATTGCCCAACCTCAAGGGGTAGCAATTTATGACCCGGCTCGCATTATTCGCTCGCTCGATATCTTTGTGGCTATGGCAAATATGAGTGGTATCATCGCTCACTTTGTCGGAACAATTGCTTCTGTTGGGCTGTTTATCTGGCTGCACCCTGAGTTATGAGCGTTAAACTAATCGCGATCGCAATTCTTCTAACTGCGATCGCTATAAAGAGGATGGCACGATCCTGTTCTAAAAACATTGCCTAATCCTTAGTTGTAAAAACCATAATAGTCAAATGTACTTCGATTAGACAAAGCCTGCCAAGTATTTTCTCCAACAACACCATCCACTCTTAGACCATTTACAAATTGAAAATTTCTAATGGCTTGAGCTGTTCTTCGACCATAGATACCGTCAATTCGACCAAAGTAGTATCCCCTGCTGCGTAAAAAAGCTTGAATATCTCTAACTAATGGTCCCCTATCGCCAAAATTCAAAACAGGAGCTGTATCAGGATTATATTCAGCGAGATATCCATCAACATAAATTTGAGCGTTTGCTGGTGAAATGCCAATAAATACAGGGGCTATGGCAAAGGCAGAAACTACACCAAGTGACATGAGATTGGCGCGAATAAATTTCGTAATTTTAGCTAACATGATGGTTAAATCCTCTTAATGCAACTTATTATTCGTCCGAGGGCGTTTTAGTCTAGATCCCTGTTGAATGGGTTCATCAGTTTGAATGTCCAGTTCTTCTCGACGAATCGTTTCTTGAGTCTCAAGTGTATCTTGTTCAACAACCTTCTTAATTTTGACTTCTTCACTCACTACAGGTTGCTTTTGAATCTGAGCTATTTCTTCATATATCTCTATGCGTGCAACTTCTGCTTCGCGGAAGTCTGCTTTGTCAGGAGAAACTACCTGACCAACGTCCGTAGGAGTAGTACGTTCTACAATCACTCGTTCTTTTTCAACGGGTACAGAAATTCGTGCTGTCTCAGTTTTCACGTGTTTAGCAACCGTTACCTCTCCTCTCTTTACACGATTTTTATTTGCAATTAGCTGTTCTTCATATAGCTTGAGACTTTGATGATTCTGCTCATTCACTTCGTACAAAGAAGGTTCTTGTTCATAAATGTAAGTATCACTGTAAGCATCACTTTGGTAAACAGGTGTTGTGACAGGTTTGGTAGCAGGTTTGGTAGCAGGTTTGATAACAGGTTTTTCTTTCGGTTCAGCATAAGCTGGTGGAAGATCCAAAGGTGCTGATGCTTCTAAAGGCGTTGATGTCTCCAAAGGAATTTCTACTATTGGATCTACTATTGGAGTACGGTAAACTTTGCGTACCAGTTGTTCATAATTGCTATCAACCTTTTCAATATCCTGAAACTCAGGTAAATTTTCTACTTGGTTTTTAGTCAGCCCTTTAGCATAGATACGCTTTGCATTGTAATCTACACGAGAACGACCAATTGGTAGCAATACTTGCTTGCCAAAAACCCAAAAACCTGTATCAACTACTAAATAACGTATACGACCTGTATCATCAACTAAAATAGTTTTGATACTGCCAACTTTTTCGTCATTTATGTCTGAATAAACCTCAATATTTTTGATATTATTATTTTGTGAATTCTCGTGGTAATTTGTATCAAAGTCTTCAATCTGGTAAAGAGCCATATCAATATACCCAGTGTAAAATTTTACTAATTACAATTCAACTTGTTCATTTTTTGAGTCTAAATCTAACAGGTGGAGAACTGGTGGAGGAACCCTCTACTTTCTTAAAAATACTACTAAAGAAATAGTGCAACTTTGTTAAACGGTTAGTTAGTACATGGAGGCAGAAGTAAAAAGCGCCTAAGGCAGAAGGCGCAACAATCTTGTTTTACTGAAAGTTTTGTCTCTAACTGAAAAATAATTTTCTAATCTTTCTAGAAACCAGTAAAGTTGTAACCAACTCCCAGCACTAACCCCACATCTGTTTCATCCAAAAAGGCTGCATTCACCGCAGCATTTGCCGTGAAGTTGTTATTTAGAGGAACATCTAAACCACCAGTTAACAGTAAGCCAACGTCCGTATCATCGCTCGTTTCAATCGCTACACCAGCTCCGACGTAGGGTGCTACAGAAAAAGTTTCTTCAAAAACATCCTCCCTTCGTAAGTTAAAGTCATAGGTGAGAGGAACAAGCACAACGGGGTCATCTTCAACCGCTACAGATGGTCGCAAAGATATAGTTCGCGTTAGCCCGACTTTGCTAATCACCATAAAGCTACCTTCGCCTATAGCTGAGTCACCACCCAGACCAATGTTACCTGCAATCCCGATATAACTAGAACCACTACGTGTAGTTCGACCTGGGTTAACATCTACTTGAGCCACCTCATTAGAGGCTTCATTCGTAGGCTTTATGGTCGGCTGTGGAGTCAACAAATCGGCAGCCTTAGTTGAGATTTTACCGGAAGTCGGTGCAGTTTGTGCTTGAGCAGACAACCCGCTTCCAAGAATTGTCGTTGTAGAAAAAATCAGCAACTCAAAAAGGTGCTTTGACCAAATATTCTTCATTTCCAAACCTCTAAAATCATTTTGCAATAGGCGTTCTCAAGGAATCCAATTTGTATTTCTTGAGTGTTATTACCTTATATAAAGTCCGCTTGCGCGGATTTTGTTTGTATAACCCCAGAATTCTATTCTGAGAGCAATGTACCAAATTGGGATGCTTCCAATCCACTGCATGGATAATTCCATTGCTTGCCAAGATATTCCACTACAAAACACTCGCTTCTGGTTTGAAGATATATCTAAATAGTGGAAAACTTGTGGAACACACTCACAATATTTATAACTTCTATCAAAAGTTAGAAATTTCGCAAGCATTAGGTCTAACTTTTGAAACTAGTTAAAGTTTCATAGTTCAATTAATATATATCTAAAAAGAGAAAAGTTTAACAAATCTGAATATGGCACGGTTATCCTATCAGATGTTTGACAGAATTTAGTGTAGCTGTAACAATCAAAAACTGACTCGGAATATTTGCCTATCAAAGTGTAAAACGATCTTTTCTCACTGCCAAGAGCAATATAAGCTCACAACTAACGCATCAAAGATTGATTTTTTTAGCTGGAGGATGAATGCTTAAATGGTACAAATTATCAACAACCGTGACGATTCTCTTCTAAAATTTGGGAGAAGTACCCCTTGGTTGTGGCGTGCAAATTGCCAAGATGTAGTTTCCGCTCTCTGCGCTTTATCTCTGCTAGAAGATGAAATGAATAAGCGCTATAAGATGCTTAAAAGTGTAAAGGTGGTCAATCTTGACAGCTACAATAAAATAGGGCGTGAACGAATACCTCACGTCGCTGTAGTCTTTAATAAGAGCACTGATTTAATAGGAGAGAAAGAGCTTAAATCCCTGTTTGAGTCTACCTGCAAGCGGATATGTGAAATGGGCAGAAAAGTAGGAATTCACTTGATTTTAGGGCAAATCTAGAGTTAAGTCTAAAATGGAGATTCCGATTAGAGGATTGCTCGAATATCTAGAAACTTAGTTCTATTTCAGTGAAATTTCATAGCATATATCATTTGAAAGGAGTTTACTAGTGCTAGATTCCTTGCTTGAAGTTTTGAGTAACGATAGGAGATTAGAAGTCGGCACTTTAGGAGTGATTGGATTGTTGGCTTTCATCAGTGGTGGCTTCATGTTACCTCTAGTGAGTTTGTGTACTGCCAGTTTTGCGCGATCGCAACTAGCTCGTTTTACTGCTTTGAAAGAAAGAATTGCTTATCAAAAAGTCGTCAAGCCTTATGAAGGTTGGCTGGTAGTTGCCTTTGGTCTTTTTCTGACCGATATCTTTGCAATTGCATTACCAGATTCTAAGTGGTCTAGGCTTATAGAAATTCCTATCGGATTAGCCTTAACTATTACTGTCAGCTGGTTAGGCTCTCAATTCTTCAAGTATTTTTTTGATTTTTATCTGTTAGAAGCAGCCATTAAAAATGGACGAAAAGTTAATAGTGAATTACTGATTGTTACTAAGTTATTCGCGAATATTATTATTGTAGTTATAGCAATTATTCTTTTTGCTCAAACTCATCAAATCAATATTTTTGGAATATTAGCTAGTTTAGGAGTAGGTGGTCTTGCTATCGCCTTTGCCGCCCAGAAAATCCTAGAACAACTATTAGGTGGTGTAGTGATTTATCTGGATCGTCCCTTTGTTATTGATGACTATATTGGCTTACCGGATGGAACTTTTGGACGAGTTGAATCAATAGGCTTGCGTTCCACCAAAATTCGCACATCTGGTAAAGGTACGGTAATGATTGTCCCTAACAGTTCACTAACCCAAGTTAACATTGAAAACTTCACTGGCGCTAAGAAAGTTATGGCAATTATTTATTTAAACTTTTATCGGGTGATCGAGAATGAAGAACAAGCTTTGATTCGCCAGGTTATCCTTGAAAGTACAGTTGATATCTTTGGCATTGATACGCGTAGCACGGATGTCATTTTTAAAGATTTGCAAGAGCAAGTAGGGCAGCCTTCTAAGCTAAAAACCACAAAGAGAACGCAGGCACAAATTACCTTTTTTATCTTAGGTTCTGGTGAAGTTTCAATGGAACTGCGGCGTCAACTTCTCACTCTTGCCAATCAAAGTCTTACCCAACGTTTGAAGGAATACGGTATCGCCTTTGATATTGGTGAGCCAACTATCTATGTTGATTCTCCTATTACAATTTAAAGCTCATTTATGAATTTTACAGAAATTATTGAAAATATTATTCAATTTGAAGAAGTTGCTCAACCAGTACTCATTAAAAT
>NZ_WJFC01000002.1 GCF_009725235.1 Scytonema sp. UIC 10036 | reverse complement strand
GGGGGACAAGGAAGACAAGGGGGACAAGGAAGAGAGTTAGGATGTATGAACGGAACCTGGTAGTATCGCTCAACATCTCAAACAAAGGAGTTTATTTATGGTTGACGCAGCAAACGTCACTGACATCAAACAAGCCATTATTCAACAACTTGAAACAGCTTCTGTTGAAACTCTTAAAGAAATTCTGGAATTACTTCAAATTCGCTCTTCTGAAGATGAGGAAGACATTATTGAATCTCGTAAAGCGCTAGAAGAAGCAAGGGTAATTGGTACAATTCCTTGGTCTGAAGTCAAGAGACAAGCTGGGTTGTAAGCGTTGTGGCTTATCAGATTGAATTCACGCCCGCAGCGAACAGGCAGTTTAAGAAACTCCCTAAGGAAGTTCAACAACGAATAGAACGAAAAGTTAATCAGTTGGCCATTGAACCACTTCCCGATGGTGTTAAAAAATTAAAAGGCACTGATTCTCTTTATCGGGTTCCTGTAGGAAGCTATCGCATTATTTACCAAATTCTGGATGCAGTTTTACTGGTGACTGTTGTTAGAGTTGCCCATAGAAAAGAGGTTTACCGCTCGCGATTTTATATTGGTGGGCTTTAGCCCACCCTACGAACATCTCTTCTCTAAACTGCTGCCGACTCTTGAGGATTAACAATGCTCTTATTTTCTTCTGCATTGGCATCTGGAACAGCAGGCACACGCTCAATTTTAGCTCCCACTTGCTGCAACTTCATATCGAGCCTGTCATAACCCCGATCTAAGTGTCGCAATCCTTGAACGATAGTTTTTCCTTGTGCTGCAAGTCCGGCGATAACTAATGCTGCTGATGCTCGTAAATCCGTACCCAGTACAGGTGCGCCTGACAGCATGGGAACTCCCCGAACAAATGCAGTATTTCCTTTGACGCGGATGTCAGCCCCCAAGCGATTTAACTCCGAGGCATGGCGCAAGCGATTCTCAAACACGGATTCGTTAATGACACTGTCCCCCTCAGCAAGTGTGAGCAATGCCATAAAGGGCGCTTGCATATCTGTGGGAAAACCAGGATGCGGTAAAGTTTCGATGTCAGTTGCTCTCAGAGTTTCTGCTGGCAAAGTCCGCAGGCAATTGGGGGCTTCCTCAACAATTGTGACTCCGATCTCTTTCAGTTTGGCAATCACAGGAGTGAGATGCTCTGGAACGACTGGCGAGAGAAGAAGCTCCGAACGGGTAATGGCTGCTGCTACTAAAAAAGTACCCGCTTCAATGCGATCGGGAATAATATCGTACTCCGTAGAGTGCAACTCAGGCACGCCAACGATCGTAATTGTGCTGGTTCCCGCACCCTGTATTTTTGCTCCCATTGCAATACAGAAGTTTGCCAAATCGATAACTTCCGGTTCCCGTGCAGCATTTTCAATGATGGTTTCGCCATCTGCAAGAGTCGCAGCCATCATTAATGTTTCTGTAGCACCTACGCTAGGAATGTCTAAGTATATCTTTGCTCCCTTCAATCGGGGGTTCCTGCCAGGAACATAAGCATTACAAATACCATGTTCAATCTGAACTTCAGCCCCCATTGCTTGGAGTCCTCGAACATGGAGATCTACCGGTCTTGCTCCGATCGCACAGCCACCCGGTAACGGAACTTGTGCAACTCCCAACCGTGCCAGAATTGGTCCGATGGCAAAAAAACTTGCCCTCAATTGTGTCACCAGTTCATAGGGAGCCTTAGATGTTGTAATTTCTCTGGCGTTAATCTTTAAGATTTCTCCGTCTTGCGTCAAGCCAACGCCCAAAGCTGACAAAACTTGACCCATCCGTGCAACATCTGCCAGTAGCGGCACGTTGCGAATACGACATTCACCCGAACAAAGCAATGCACCAGCCATTATGACTAGTGCTGAATTTTTCGCCCCACTAATTTTTACATGACCGTGCAAACGATTTCCGCCCCATATTTGCAAGACTGAGGAGTCTGTTTCAGAAGATTTGGTATCTGGTAAACCAGTAGAAGGAATAATAAGCATGCTCTCCGTAAATAACTATTTTAATACGATATAAGTTGGTTTCGATTCTACACGATAGATTCTGATTGTCCACTATTATCTTGAAAATGGGAGTGGGTAGGGAGTAGGGGTAGGGAGTAGGGGTAGGGAGTAGGGGTAGGGAGTAGGGGGTAGGGAGTAGGGGTAGGGGTAGGGAGTAGGGAGTAGGGAGTAGGGGGTAGGGGTTGACAATTAGAAATAATTGAGTAATAATAAGCAATTGTGAGTAAAATAACAACAAACAAAACTACACGCGGAACTGCGGAATTGGCAGACGCGCTAGATTCAGGTTCTAGTGCCGCAAGGCTTCCGGGTTCAAGTCCCGGGTTCCGCATGAAATTATGAATGGTGAATGATGAATTATGAATTGCAAGTTCAACATTCATAATTCAACATTCATAATTCATCATTCATTAGATGTTAACGAGTTTACAAAACACCCTGGTAAAGCAAATTCGCAAACTTCACTCCTCTAAGGAGAGACACAAGCAAAATCTATTTTTAATAGAGGGAACGCATTTAGTAGAAGAAGCTGTAAGTGTGAATTATCCTCTTGATGTGGTGTGTTGTACTTCAGAATGGCAAGCAGCAAATTCTTCTCTATGGCAGCAGGCTTGCACTCTCAGCGCAAGAGCAGAAACTGTCAGCGAAGACGTTTTGAAAGCGATCGCGACTACAGTACAACCAGATGGTATCGTGGCAACAGCAAAAAGGGGCGATCGTACTCTGAAAGTTCCATTTACCAATGTGGTGTTAGCATTAGAAACAATACAAGATCCCGGCAACTTAGGCACAATCATTCGTACTGCGGCAGCCGCTGGTGTATCTGGATTGTGGCTGAGTGAAGATAGTGTGGATTTAGATAATCCAAAAGTTTTACGTGCTTCTGCAGGGCAGTGGTTCCGCTTGGCAATGGCGGTTAGCCCCGATTTAAAGACAACAGTACAGCAAAGTCAAAAAGAGGGGATGCAAGTTGTAGCCACTTTGCCAAACGCGACTTTAACTTACTGGGAGGTAGACTGGTGCAAACCCAGTTTGATTTTGTTAGGAAATGAAGGTGCTGGTTTATCAACAGAATTGACTGCAATGGCAGATGTACAAGTCAAAATCCCCTTACAGCCCGGTGTAGAGTCGTTAAACGTTGCGATCTGTGCTGCGTTAATGCTTTACGAAGCTCAAAGGCAGAGGAATTATAAATTATGAATGATGAATGATGAATGATGAATTATGAAAATAATATTCATAATTTATAATTCATCATTCATAATTTTTCTTTGCCATGTATTGCTCGATATCGGCAACGGCATCTTCAAAAGCTTCTAAATCAATCCCTAATGAATTGTTAGCTTCCTGTATTTCACCAATACTAGCACTGGGCAACTCTGTGGTTTCTTCATTTTCAACAGTGTCCTTATGGAGCATATCTTCCAACTGGTTGAGAGATTGAAGAAACTCCTTAGCAGCAGCACGACGGTGTTTTTGCTCATTTTGATCCATATCTGTTTACAATCCCCTTTGTTTCTACTCCTATACTGTTACAGCAACTGCACCTCCCCATAAAGTCAGACCTTTACAGGCTAAAGGTAGATCATACTCTATACCTACTGGTTCTGCTACCTCATGTATGATAGGTGGTATTTTTTCTGCGTCTACAGAGAAAGAAATGTACCAACCATCTGCTTGACGACTATTTGTAAAAGTCTGAGTGATGTATGATTCTGTTAACGCCTCTTGTAAGCGCAACGTACCAATCGTGGGAACTTTGATAGTTTTAAGTGCCGATACCAGAACAATACCATTGGAGTCGTAAACAGTAAAAGATTGACCGTTTGGAGTCTGATGCAATGCAAAGAGCGTTTACACTTTGCCAGAATAAGTCTAACCCGTAGTTGTAAACCCAGCGAGAGAAACCTGCGTGTTGAGCCATTAACGCTTCTTCTGACTTATTCAGTTTTAGTTTTCTCTTAATGGCAAACACAACAAGTTCTCCTTAGGTTGTTTACTTATTG
This sequence comes from Scytonema sp. UIC 10036, assembly GCF_009725235.1. The sequence continues at coordinate 210,859 of NZ_WJFC01000002.1, read as the reverse complement.
TAATGCAAATAGAATTACACGACAAGTCTTATATGCCAAAACATATTTTAAACGTCAGAATTAATGATGAAGAAAGACAAATCCTGATTGAGTATTGCAATGCTCAGGAAAGAATACAGTCGGATGTGATTCGGGAGTTTATTCGTTCTCTAAAAAAGAAAACCAAGACGGAGCTAGATGTCACTTAATGTCTAATTTTGTCTGGTTAATTATGTACTAGGAGTCTCCTCTTTCATAAATAAAACCGCCATGCATAAGTGATGGACGGTCAATTTTTATTAATATTTTTTACAATTCAAATACGTATCTGCAAGAATTTTTCTTGCACAAGATTGGGGATTGGTCGGGGACGCATTGTTTTAACATCAACCCATACCCACAAAACTTCAGCAGTAACCAATAAATCTTCCTGGCTCTGCTTGCGAATTTCATACCGCCGATAGGTACGAGTCCCCCGCATTTCCTTTAACCAAGTTGTTACCTCAAGGGTATCACCTGCGATCGCCGGACGTAGGTAGTCAATTTCCACCCGTCGCATAACAAACACGCCACCCAGTTCTCGATACACATCCAACGTCAAACCTAAATATTCTGAATGTTCTATCGCGGCTTGTTCCAAGTAATTTTGGTAAACGGCATTATTAACGTGTCCCAAGGCATCCATTTCGTAGTGCCGAACCCGCAGTAATGTTTTAAATGGTTGCATGAGTGTTATGAGTTGCAGAAAGCAGATGATATTGTAGCAGCATCAATCCAATAATTGCCGTCACTTTTTGTTTATATTTTTACCACGAACAATAATCAGCATTAAGTTTTTTCTCAAAAAAGAGCGCTCGTGCAAGTGTAAAGCTTTACTTGTGAGAAAATAAAAAGATATACAGATAAGAAATATCTTTTCTGTAAATCGTGTTTATTTAACTAAGAAACTGGGTGAAAAAACCCATACCTTGTTCTCGTTCCCAGGCGGAGCCACCGGATCGAGGTGGGGGATGAAGTCGGGGAGCTTGGAGCCTCTCAGAATCAATGTGTTGACTTTGAAATTGGGTTAGTGGCGTCTGGTAAGAGCTACTAAAAATCGGAGGGAATCGATATGGCTACTCGTGAGAATTTAATAAATAATTTGTGGCATAAAGTACAGCAAGACTCCGTAGGTTGGGGTTCGTTAATGCTTTGGGTGGTTGGAATGTTTATGCTACTACTTATGATTGTTATGTTTTCTACTACCTAGTAGTACTTTGAACCTATGAATTTCTTGAGAGTTGTAGCAGCAACCATACTAGTGTTAACCACTACCAACGTAACTGCTCCTGTGAATGCACAAGATTCACCTGTGAATCAACCTACTCAAAGGAGCCAAGTTCCTGATGCTTGTGTCCGCAACCAAGCAGAAACCTTACCTATACCTTTTAGCGATGTGTCACCCGATCATTGGGCGTTTAAAGCAGTAATGACAATGTATTACTGTGGGGCATTTCGTCAAGCTACCCCACCCTCATTGCTGCAAGAACCTCAACCCTCTCAAAGCGAGCAGTTACCTCAAAAAAAACCTCAGTCGCAAACAGAGCAGCCTTAAAGGAACACTTATATTGAAATTCGTAAAAAGAGCCTGGTTTTGAAAAACTGGGTTTCTTTTTGTCAGTAAAAAAATATAAGCCGATCGCTAGAGCAAAAAAAACGGATTCGCAGCTAGTATGTAAGCACTCGTGTATCATACAACTGTGGAAAATCATGTTAAAATGAATTAGGAAAGAAGAATGTTTAGTTTCTAGGCTGTAGTCAGGGAATGCACGCAGCAAGGTTTAGCCTTGCCTATTAGATAGAGTATAGAAGGCAGCAAACCCACTAGAAGCCATTGCCAGCCAGAGGTTGGAAACAGAAGTGAAGCAATACCCCAAAATCGATCGTGAAAACACTTGTATCTTCTTATCAAGAAGGAAAACAAAAACTCAAAACTCAACTAGAGAATGTAGAGAAATCCGAGCAAGTCGTTCAGCTAATACAAAACGAGATTAACAGACTTGCAGACTTTAACAGTGAATACATCAACGGATTAACTCCACAACAAGCGCGTCTTGCAACAGTGATGTTAAAAATGCTCAATCAATATACAAGTATTTTGATATTGGTTGAAATGCAAAGCTCTACTCACAAGACTCCGGAAATTAGCAATGATGAGGTGCGATCGCAAAACCAGGAAGGCTTAACCAAGTTTAGCTTGAGTACTATACTGCCATTGCACAACATTGCTCATGTAGAGAAAAACTTGAGCGATCGCTTGCAAGCCATCTTGCAACAAATTCAACATAACCGTGAAGTCATCAGCAGCTTACTAGCTGGGGGTGTAGCAGGAACTTTAGCAGGAGATTCTTGGTGGGGATTAATAGGAGCAGTCACAGGAGGAATCATAGGAAAGATAGTTCAGGAAATCAAGTTACCTGAAAATTCAAACAACATACCACAGGTAGAATCTCAGAACGAGGTAAAAATAAATATAAACATTGAGAAGTTACTAGACAACCTTTATCAAGCTTTTCAGTCAATAGATTTGACTGTTGCTGCTTATGGAGTCAGAGAAGAAAAAGCATCCAAACTGGGGTTAGAAAATAATTTAGACTTATTAGAGTACTTACAAGACTTAATGGCAGAAGCCTTAGATAAACAAACTCAACTTCCAACTGCTGTACGCAGGCGCATTGAACAAGCAGCAACAATTTTAAGACACTATGGAATTGAGACTAGAGTTTATCAACCCTTGCAGGAAGAGAACTTAGGGATGGAAGCTTTCTCAATGTTTTACTTTGAGCCAAGCCTCGATCCACAAGTTACAGATTATATTACACTAAAACACGCCTTTGTTAAAGATAACCAAGTCCTGTTACCAGGAGCTGTTATTGAACCGGTTAGTGGTTAGTGGTTAGTAGTTAGTAGATAGTGGTTAGTAGTTAGTAGATAGTGGTTAGTAGTTAGTAGAAAATAATCAACAACCAACCACTAACCACTAACCACTAACAACCAACAACCAACAACCAACAACTAATAACCAACAACCAACAACTAACTACAATGCAAGATTATCAAGGAATTAAAATTATCGGGTTTGATTTGGGACACGGAGAAACAGCGCTGACTTGGGTGAGAGCCGATAATTCTGAGTCAGAACCTCAAAGCTTACTCATTAATAATAGAAAAAGCCAAATTACCGCTATTGCTCATCATCCAAAGAAAGGAATCATTATTGGTGAATTGGCTTGTCTAATGTCTGATGCGACTATCTTTGAAATAGCTTTTAAAAGTAGAAAATTTAATGTCATAGAGTACAAAAAAAGTCTTCAAGAGTTTGTCAAAGCTATCTACCAACATCTTATTGATACAAAACAAATTCAGTTAGATGACATCAATCACTTTTTTATAGGTTGTCCGTCAGGATGGTGGCAAGAAGAAATTGAAACATACAAGCAAATTCTTTCGGAAGAGGGATTGCCAAATCTAACAATCGTGAAAGAGTCACGAGCAGCTTTAATGCATTCTAAAGAAAGTGGCATATTCACTATCAAAGAATTGCAAAAGTCAGTTTTGATTGTCGATATTGGCTCTTCTACGACAGATTACACCCTCGTGAAAGGAATGTCTGATACTCCCATAGATTTCGGACACGATTTAGGTGCATCTTTGATAGATAAAGAAATTCTCAAGACAAGCCTGAAATGCCACAGACAATACAGAGAGGGACGTGAAGAAATTTTACAACTGGGAGAACTTCTCAGAGATGAGGAAATTTTACAACTAGAAGAGATTTCACAACTTGAAAGAATCTTTGAGCAAAGTCCGTTATACAAAAATCGCTGCGAACTCCGATGCCGAAAAGCTAAAGAAGAATATTTCACGTATGAGGAGTCTTATGAAAAGAATCTAGTGAATGTAGGTATTGAGGATATTCAAAGGAAATTTAAATTTTTGCCCATCGTGAATGGCAAAACTATGCACGCTATCCTCAATGAACCTTTGTCAGCACTTGGGAATAAAAGTTGGCATGATGCTTTCCGCACCCAATTGCAAGAAGTCAAAGAAAAATTGGAGCAAATCGGCATTCAACCTAGTTCGATTCTCCTAACAGGTAGTGCGTCTAAAATGGGCTTCATAGTAGAAATATGTCAGGAAGTCTTTCCCGACATATCTTGCAAGCGAGATGGAGAACCAGAACTTTCTATTGCCAGAGGATTATCGCGTTGGGGACGAGTTTATATTCGTACAGCAGGGTTTTTGGAAGAAATCGGTCAATTTCTTGACCGAGAATTGACAGGAATTGTGGGAAATCACATACCTGCTTTTCTGGAGAAGTTAGCAGAAGACTTGGCAGATGGTTTGGTAGACAAGGTGATTGGGCCTAGCGTAAAATTGTGGCGCGATCGCAAAATTGTTACTCTCTCTGCTCTTGAGTCGGAAATACAGCAGAAAGCCAAAACTTGGTTAACGGGAAGTGATGCCAATGACAAAATGGCTGCTAGTTTAGTTGAGTGGCTGTTAGATGTTCAAAACGAGGTGAGGGAAAAGACAGATTCCATTTGTCTCAAGTATGGTTTACCTATTGGTACATTTGGAAATAAAAGCATCGATTTGGGCGATCGCGCTGAAAAAGTCCCGACTTCCATATCGTTTAATGATTTTACAGGGCTTTCGGTCTTTGTTGGTCACCTTGTAGGTATTATTGTCGGAGTTATCCTAGCTGGCTTGTTTCATATCCTGTTTTTTACGGGAATCATTGCGCCGATTGTTGGAGTCTTAGCTTACTTTGTGGGTGAGTCCTTAATTAAGGATACAGACATACCCGCTTGGATACGCCAATTTGTTTCAGACGCTAGAATCGATGAACTTGCACGTCAGAAGAAACCAGAGTTACAGCAAAAAATTCAACAAACTTTCATACAAGATCCAACAATTGCTGTCAAACTTGGTAGAGAGCTCGGTGAATGGCTCAAAGAAAGCGTTCAAGAACAAGCTGATAAAGCTAGGTTGCTTATTGCATAATAATGAGAGTTGTTGGTTGTTGGTTGTTAGTTGTTAGTTGTTAGTTGTTAGTTGTTAATTGTGCCACTAACCACTAACCACTAACCACTAACCACTAACCACTAACCACTAATCAATTAATCAAACAGCCCAATACATTCATGCGTATCTCACTTAAATGGTTACAGGAACTAGTCGAGTTAAAACTTAGCCCAGAAGAGCTAGCAGAAACACTGACATTAGCTGGGTTTGAAGTAGAAGATATTGAAGATCGCCGCACTTGGGCAAATGGTGTTGTTGTGGGGAGAGTACTGGAGCGTCAACCCCATCCCAATGCTGATAAGTTGAGTGTTTGCCAAGTCGATATCGGTAAGGGCGAAAATCTCAATATCGTTTGTGGTGCATCTAATGTCCGAGCAGATATTTACGTGCCGGTAGCCACTGTGGGAACTTACTTACCCAACATCGATCTGAAAATTAAACCAGCAAAATTACGCGGTGTCCCATCTGAGGGTATGATTTGTTCTTTGAAGGAACTGGGTTTGCCTAACGATGTGGACGGAATTCACATTTTTACTCAAGATAACCTGCCCTTGGGTAGCGATGTGCGTCCGCTCTTGGGTTTGGATGATGTTATTTTGGATGTGACTGCTACTGCTAACCGTGCTGATGCTTTATGTATGGTTGGTATAGCTCGTGAAGTTGCAGCTCTAACTAATGCAAAGTTATTGCTAAGGGAACCGGGTGAAATATCTAGTTCTGAGGGTAAGTTTAATTTATCTCTCCAAATTGCAGATACGCAAGTTTGTCCGGCATACATTGGGACGGTTGTTGAAAATGTCAAAATTACAACATCACCGGATTGGCTGCAACAGCGATTGCGTGCTGCTGGAGTACGACCCATAAATAATGTTGTAGATATTACTAACTATGTAATGTTAGAATGGGGACAACCTCTGCACGCTTTTGACCGCGAACGTCTCTTGAGTGTTGCAGGTACACCGACGCGCCCCGGTACTTCTCTAGAAATTGGCGTCCGTTTTGCCAATGCTGGTGAAACTATAAAAACTCTGGATGGGCAAACTCGCACTCTATCAACTCAAAATTTATTGATTACTGCGGGTGATAAACCGGTTGCGATCGCAGGAGTTATGGGTGGAGAAGAGACTGAAGTTTATGATGAAACTCAGAATCTGATACTGGAAGCTGCACTGTTTGATTCCGTGGCAATTCGCCGTTCTTCTCGTAGCGTGGGTTTGAGAAGTGAGTCTTCCACTAGATACGAGCGGGGCGTAAACCGTGCTGAATTGGAGATGGCGACACGTCGCGCTTTGTCACTTCTCTTGGAACTGGCTAATGGTGCAATTGCACATCAAGAAATTTCTGACTCCCGCCCCGATCCTTCCACTTGGATGCGATCGATAGAATTGCGTTTGGACAGAGTGAACCAGGTTCTCGGTCCTACCGATTTAGGGGAAGATACAGGAGAACTACAAAGCCAAGATGTTGAACGTACACTCACAGCACTTGGATGCAAGTTAACTCCTATTGATGAGAATCGGTGGATGGTTTCCGTTCCTCCCTATCGTTACCGTGACTTGGAAAGGGAAATTGATTTAATAGAAGAAGTTGCCCGTCTCTACGGATACGATAAGTTCTGCGACACTCTACCAGAAACTGCAGAAGCAGGTTACTTGCCTGTTGATTGGGAATTAACGCGCAAGTTGCGATCTTCCCTTCGTGCTGCAGGATTGACCGAACTGATGCATTATTCCCTAGTAAAACCAGGGGAAAACAGGCAAATCGTTCTGAGCAATCCTTTGTTTGTAGAATATTCTGCGTTGCGAACTGACCTCATAGCTGGATTGATTGATGCGTTTCAGTACAATATAGAGCAAGGGAACGGTTCCCTCAATGGCTATGAAATTGGACGTATTTTTTGGCAAGACGAAGACGGGTTGAGCGAAGCAGAGACGGTTGCGGGGATTCTTGGAGGTGATATAACTTCCAGCAAGTGGGTAAGAAGCGGACGCGAGCAACCCATGACTTGGTTTGAAGCCAAAGGGATTTTGAATGGTGTCTTTCAGCACATGGGTTTGAATGTGGAATATCAACCCGATTGTAAAGATTCCCGCCTGCATCCAGGGCGGACTGCTTCTTTATGGATTGGGGGTAATAGATTGGGTGTCTTTGGACAACTGCATCCCCAGCTACGGAGAGAAAAAGGTTTACCTGATTCTGTGTACGTGTTCCAGTTAGATCTGGGTGTGCTGTTGACTTCTTTAGACGCTCATGAAATCCTCGTACCGCCCTTTAAGCCCTATTCCACTTACCCAGCTTCTGACCGAGATATCGCCTTCTTTGCACCCGTGAAGGTATCAGTTGCTGAAATTGAAAAAGCAATTACCAAAGCAGGTAAAGAGTTGTTAGATGGTGTAGAACTGTTTGACGAGTATCGTGGCGAACACGTACCTCAGGGACAACGGAGTTTGGCTTTCCGCTTACTGTATAGGGCGAGCGATCGCACTTTGACTGATGCTGAAGTGCAATCCGTTCATAATAAAGTACGCGAAGCTTTGGTTGAGAAATTTGGGGTAACTTTGAGAAGTTAATTGGAATTATTGAACCGCAGATGAACGCTGATGGACACTGATATGATCGTTATTATCTGCTTGCATCTGCGTGCATTTGCGGTTGTTACTAATTCTAAAAAAAATAACCATGCCTAAATATGTGATGTGGGGAAGTTACTGCGAAGATGTTCTAGAAAAACGTGCGCCTTACCGTGAAGCACATCTAGAAGGACTCGCAAAACAAAAAGAATCTGGTGTATTAATTACTATCGGACCTACCAAAGATATCACTAAAGTTTTTGGTATTTACGAAGCTGAAGACGAAGCCACAGTGCGTCAGTTAGTTGAAGCCGATCCCTATTGGCAAAACCGTATTTGGACTGAGTACACAGTTAAAGAATGGATTCAGGCTTTGTAAGTAGTTAGTTGTTAGGTGTTAGTTGTTAGTTGTTAGTTGTTAGTTGTTAGTTGTTAGTTGTTAGTTGTTAAGAGTAGTTACTAACCACTAACTACCAACCACCAACCATTACCCACTAACCACCAACCACTAACCACCAACCACTAAGAATGTGCCAATTATTAAAATGGCATACGACATATGGAATAATTAGCTAACTAATAGTAAGCCAAAAGATACATTTTGCTTTACGAATAAAAATTACGGTAATCATGAAAGCATTTTCATGCAAAAAAGTTTGCTTTTGTCTAGACTAGAGAAAGGAAAGAATGAAACTCAAATAATATCGTTCAACGTTTGAGGAGTAAATTATGAATTGGATTTTGAAGCGTACATTACTATCAAGCTTGATGGCGACTGGTTTAATTGGTGCCAGTTTTCTACCATTTCAATCTGCACTAGCTGACAGAAACGTGGGACGCGATGCTGCTGTTGGCGCTGGTGTTGGTGCAGCTTCCGGAGCTATTAGAGGTCGTGGTTCTGTCATCAATAACGCTGTTAAGTGTGGTGCTGCTGGTGCTGCTGTTAACGGTGCTAACGGTTTGAGAAAGAATCCTAGCAACCGTAGTTTAGCTCAAGATGTAGCCGTTGGTGCAGCAGCTGGTGTAGCTGTTGGTGCTATCACTCGTCCCGGTAAAGATACCCTTGGTAATGCTGTTGATTGTGGGGCTGCAGGTGCAGTTATTCACTTCATCAATAGAGGCAAAAAGTAGAGCCATAAGTTAGTCCTACTCTTGTAAAAGTATGATAATCAGAAGAAGGGGGAGAGGTATCTGAAGGCTGCTTCTCCCCCTCCTATTTCGATGATGATTTTGGGTTGACAGCTCTTTTTAGGTCAATGAACTACATCTTTTTTATCTCACGCAAAGGCGAGGCAGCGCGTTGCGGGGGTTTCCCCCGTTGAAGCGCCTGCCGTCGCAAAGGCGCAAAAGAATTAAGAGTATGGTCTTTAAGGAGCGCTCTCAAAATATCAGTAATCTCAATCCATATTAAAAGCGACTGGGATCGTCATCAAGTGCGAGCATGAAATTAACTAGATCTGCTTGCTGCTGTGGACTAAACCCAGCTTGTTCATCCACGTAAAAGTTATGACCTGTACCATCAAGGTTATTACTGACTAAAGCAGGGTTAGCCTTGTTAGCGGTGATAACTAAAGCGCGAAGTTCCCTATCGACTAAAGCACGCAAGCTGCTAGCTGCATCAGCACCTTTGGCTTGGCTGAGGGTGCCAGTTAGTCCCAACCCACTGTTGTCAACAACGGTAAAACTGCCATCCTGAGCAAAATCTAAACTTCCCTCACGCACGGCTACACCACCATCATGTAAATAGGGCGCACTTAAATAAAGACCTCGTAAAGAAGTGGTTTTGTAACCACCATTTGGTAATATGCCTTCGGGTAGGGTTGTGGGAGTATCGGAAATCCCTTCTGTTGGGACATCCAGTACTTGGGCGTTAGCAGGTATGGGAACAGGAGTATCAAGGGTATAGATTTTGGGTGGTACCAATAACTGATTCAGCCCCAAGCGAGACCGAGCACGGGCTGGGTTAGTACCGATTTCTTCAACAGAATGAATTTTGTTGTCGGTGAAGAAAGGTGGAATGTGGCAAGTTGCACAGTTTGCTTGCTGAAAGACTTTTGCTCCCCGTATAACAGAACCGCTCTTCAAGGCTCGCAAGTTTTCAGGAGTGCGGTTGGCTGGCGGAACTAAACTATTTTGGAAAGCAGACATGGCGTTGTTGGCGAATAGGAAATTGCCACTGGCAATATCATCTGGATTTCCGCTATTTGGGCTGAAAACCAAACCGTTGTAAGTAAACAAACTAGGTTGCAGGTTTGAATAGTTTCCTGTACCTGGAGCACCCACTTGATCTTCTAATTCTGCTTGTGTGACTTCTGGTGCAACCTTACGAAGCCATTGTGAGGGTTGTACAGGTTCTCCTGGTGGTAAACGGAGTTTGGGGTCGGCAGCATTCTGAAGAACTGTACCAAGATAAACTTCTGAGTCGATGTTGAGAGCTTTTTCGCTCAGTTGATAAGCTGCTAACAAGTTAATTTCCGAAGAGTGAACTGCATTATTAACCGAAGTGAGTCCAGCAAACGGACCGACTGCAAACTGACCATCCGCTAAATAAGGATTTGTTTTAAATGTGAAGATACTGGGAATTTGGGTCGTGTTGTTAATGCTATCTGGTGAACTCTCGAAGTGACCAAAAGGTACATCCAACACGGCTTCGTCGAAGGCTTGTTCAAACTTCTGAGGATCTGGTAGTTGTACTAATCGACCTTGGCTGTCAATGATAGTTTTGCCATTACCTTGATATTGCAGGTCTAAGGGGTTGAAGTTTAATCGCGCAAACCCTGCGGCTGTATTTGGTGATAAAGCAATCAATAGGGAAGTCCCTAGTAAGCCATTTGGTACTCCCGTGAGGCGATCGCCCCGATCGTTCAAGGTTACATGACACGCTGCACAAGTTACGTTACCATTGGGTGTGAGCCCTAAGGGAATAGTTCCTTTCTTTTCTACTTGTAAACCTGTATTAATGACAGTTCCTTGGGGAAAAGTCCTACTACCTATGGCTAAATCTTTCTGAAGGGTAATTTGTAAGTTTGTTGTTGGCTGACCGTCTAAATTAGCGATCGCTGCATTTATTTCTGGCAAGATCCGAGCCAAACCTTGTCCAAAACCAAACACTCCTTGTAAACCAAATGTATCGCCTATTTTTCGGTTGAAAAATATCTCTTCACCTTTGGCGATTAAGTCCTGAGTGATTTCAACCGCTCCTACTTGTTGATAGGAAGTTGGATGATTAGGATTGAGTCCCTGCTGTGCAACCAGTTCTGCTGCTTGTCGAGGATTCAGCAGTTTGCCAAAATAGTCATAATAACCTATTGGCTGAGTTGGTGCAGGTCTCAGTATATCCATGTGAGCGAAAGCTCTTTGGTCTACTGTCAACCAATGTGATAGTAAAATCCCAAAAAAACTCACGAAAAAAACGAATATTAAAAAGAGAAATCGTGCTTTAAAAGCAGACAATTTCCTCAAGAAAGCATTTTTAGAGTTTGCCGTTTGAGGTTTCATATCAGGTGAATTGAAACTTGTAGATTAGGTATATCACATAGAGAAGTGAACGGATAAAAAGTCGAATATTTTTTACATTTATTGATATGTTTCAAAGATGATATTTGGTGCTCAGCTATTTTGCTATTTCAACTGACTTTTTAATTGAATTCGCGATTTGCCACTTAACTTTTTTATGGCATCATGAAACCACAACTTAACTATAATTAGTAAGCTGTTGCGTTGATAAGAATATACGCTAGGACTAGCGAGGACGTAATGATGATTTGCACCAACTGACTTACTTAACGCTCGTATAACTAAGCTTTCTGAAAAAGGATATTTTTATTTACAAAAATAAATTTTTTGACATCAATTTCCCTATTTGAAGATATCATGGGAACAATAGCTCATACCAATTTAATATGAAGCTGCACATTATTTTTACCCCTCCTAACCTCCCCTTAAAAAGGGGAGGAAAATAAATTTCCTTAATCTTCCGTTTATAAGGGGGGATTAAGGGGGGTAAGGAGAGATGCCACAGATGGTGGAGTTTTTTCTATGCATCTTCATCTGAAAACGGTATTAGACGATTCTTAAGAAAATCTAGATTTTTTAGAAAATTTCTGTCTCAAGAGAGGGCTAATAAATTCTGGCTTATATAGACAAGCCACCCACCGTCCCTTCGATACTGACGGGTGTAAGCCTGAATATCCGCGTCACATCTGTCATTCCGTGCCAGATCCTTGTTGTGCTCTCCACTCTCCTTGTACCATACGGTAAAAACCTTAACTGAGGACACTTCTTCACTTAGGTCATTTAAGCATCAAGACATAAAGTGCTTCAATTTCCAATTCTTAATTAAGATGTGCGATGCTAATTCTAAGTAGAAATTTTCCTCAACGTAAAATTATCTACCTTTCCTTGTGAATTCATCAACCCCCCTGTAACGTATTCCATCGTGTCTAGCCATGAATTCTATTGCCAAACCCCATGCCAAGCGGAAACGCGGGCTTGTACTTAGCCCAGGTGGATTAAGACGGCTGAATCAGGCAATTCAGGTAATTGAAGCTGAAGAAAATGCCGGAAAGCGGTTTACATCTGAAGAATTGAGCATACGCACAGGTATTTCTACGAGTACCCTCAGCCGTCTCTGGGCATCCAAGTCAGGGATCGATCGCCGCACAATTAATTTATTATTTAACGCATTTCATCTCGATCTGCTAAGCAGCGATATTCAACCATTGACTGATGAGGTTGAAGCAATTCCTCCATCAACCAGGGTAGATTCGTCTAGAACCGTTTCCCAAATTCCCTACCCTAGTGGTCCTATTCCAGTCGATTCACCCCGTTATATCAGTAGACCTGGGATGGACAATCTCGCCTTCCAAGAAATCCTCCAACCTAGTTGCACGATCCGGATTAAAGCCCCTAGTGGATTTGGGAAAAGCTCACTCATGTTGCGACTCTTGCAGTCTGCCAATCAGCAAGGATACGCAACCGCCGCGATTAATCTACAGCAGGTAGATACAGAAACGCTGGCAGACCCCCGTTCCTTTTTGCGCTGGTTTAGCACGGTGTTGTCCCGCAAGTTAAAGCTAGATTCTAAACTGGATCAATATTGGGATGATCTGTTGGGGAGTAAAATCAGTACAACATTGTATCTACGAGAGGCGATTCTGCCACAATTGCACCGTCCGCTGGTGCTGGTCATTAACGAAGTTGAGCGGGCGTTTGAATGCTTCCACACGGCAAAGAATTTGTTGCCACTACTGCGATCGTGGCATGAGGAATCCCAGCATGATGACGTGTGGAAAGGACTGCGCCTCGTGCTTTCCTACTCAACCGATGCTTATTTACCGCTTGATATCAATCAATCCCCGTTTAATATTGGATTGCCCTTGTCCCTGCCAGAATTTAATCAGGAGCAGATACAAAAATTAGCTGAACTCTATTTGGTCAGTTGGAGCGATGCGGCGTGCGATCGCCTCTTTGCTCTAATTGGCGGCAAACCCTCTCTGGTGGGTTTCGCCCTCTACCACCTCCACCAAGGCATGGAATTAGATGAGCTACTGCAATCTGCCCCTACCCTGGAGGGCATTTACCGCAACCATCTACAACGACTGCTGGCTCAGATTAACACCTATTCCCACTTGATAGATCGATTAAAATTACTGGTACGGGATAAAAGCCCAACCTTCCTCGATCCCGTTCTCGCCTATAAATTAGAAGGGATGGGACTCATTAAATCCATGAGCGGCGGATGGCAACTCAGTTGCGAACTTTATCGGATAACGTTCCAAACCTATTTGTTTAACTTATAGTTATTTGTTGCCAGACGTTTCAGCAAGCAAAGCGATGATTTTGTCATTCTATGGTAAATTCATTTCGATATAAAGTCGGTGGATGTTTGCAGGCGGATGCGCCCAACTATGTGGTGCGGCAAGCCGATCGCGAACTTTACCAAGCGCTTCAATCCGGCGAATTCTGCTATGTCTTTAATGCACGGCAGATGGGGAAATCCTCATTGCTACTGCGGGTGAAGCAACAACTCCAGCGGGAAGGAGCACAGTGCGCCTATCTAGATATGACCCGCTTGGGCAGCGATCGTCTCACGCCTCAGCAATGGTATCGTGGCATCATGGTCAGCCTGCTGCAAAGTTTTCAACTGCTTAGTACTATCAATTATGGGGAATGGTTTTCGACTCGTGCTGAGCTACCATCGATTCAGTGCTTAACTGTATTTATTGAAGAAATTTTGTTTGTTCAATTTCCAAATAAACCTATTTACATCTTCATTGATGAAATTGATAGTGTGTTAAGTCTGGAATTTCCCGTTGATGATTTCTTTGCCTGGATACGCTCCTGTTACAACCAGCGATCGCACGATGCTCGGTATCAACGTTTCAACATTGCCTTATTTGGTGTCACCACTCCTTCTGATTTAATTGCAGATAAGCAACGGACTCCCTTCAACATTGGTCGTGCTATCGAGTTAAATGGGTTTACCATTGAAGAAGCAACCCCGCTTGCGATTGGACTCAACCGTGTTGTCGAACATCCCCTCACCATTCTACAGGCAATTTTGCATTGGACAGGGGGACAACCCTTTCTCACCCAAAAGTTCTGCCAACTGGTGGTTTATGTAGTTGAGCAGACCGGGGCAACCTCGCTGCATATTCCTCCTAATATGGAGATGTGCTGGGTAGATGAGTTGGTGAAAACCCATGTGCTTGATAACTGGGAGGTACGCGATGAGCCTACGCATTTGCGAACTATTCGTGACCGTCTGTTACGGAATGAAACCTGCACTGGGCGACTCATAGGCATTTATCAACAACTGTTGCAGGGAAAAGCGGTGTCTCTAGACGACAGTCGAGATCAAATCGAACTCCTGCTGACAGGATTGGTGGTGCGGCAGGAGAATAAAGTGGCGATCAAAAATCCTCTGTATCAACAGGTCTTCAACCAAGAGTGGGTCAACCAGCAATTAAGTTATTTACGTCCCTATGCCGCAGCCTTGGAAAATTGGATCGCCGCCAACCAAAAGGATGACTCCCGTTTATTGCGAGGTCAGGCATTACAGGATGCGCTGCTCTGGTCCCAGAGTAAGAGTCTGAGCACCATTGATTATCAATTTTTAGCGGCGAGTGAAGAGTTCAATCACCGGGAAATCCAAAGCCGCCTGGAAACAGAGCGCCTAAAAGCGATCGAGAAAACGGTCAAGACTCAGCGGCTGTTGCTCGGCGTATTCAGTCTGACGTTGGTCACCTTTACGGTGCTGGGAATTACTATATTCTACCAGTTTCGCCACGCGCTCAAGAGTGAGCACGAAGCCAGGATTAACGAACTACGAGCTAGGCTATCCTCCTCAACTGCCTTGTTTGCTTCCGATCGACGACTGGATGCCCTGCTTGATGCTCTGCAAGCGCAAACCCTACGGCAAAAGGTGGGGACGATAGATGCTGAACTGCAAAACCAGATCGATCAAACGCTGAAGCAAGCCGTCTTTGGGGCGATCGAATCCAACCGATTGCTTGGTTTCAATCAGGGAGTACATACGGTTACCTTCAGTCCCGATGGTCAACACATTGCCACGGGTGGCTTGGATGGAGTTGTCAAAATCTGGTACCGCAATGGTCAAGCCCTATTCACCCTAACGGGTCATAGCGATCGCATTTGGAGTCTAGCATATAGTCCTGATGGTGCGCTGCTAGCATCTGCCAGTGCTGATGGCACGATAAAACTCTGGCAAGCAGACGGCACTGTGCTAAGAACCCTTAAAGGTCATACCTGGGGTGTCTGGCAAATCCGCTTCAGTCCTGATGGCAAACTGATTGCTTCGGCAGGGTTAGATGGTAAAATCAATCTCTGGGGGAGTGATGGCACGTTGTTGAAAACCTTTACCGAAAAAGTTGCAATGTCTGGTGTCGCGTTCAGTCCTGATGGACAAATTCTGGCGTCTGGAGGAAACGATGGCATCATTCGACTGCGGCAGTTAAATGGTACATTGCTGGCGACATTTCCCACTATTGGGAGAACAGCGATCCAGCGTCTGGTCTTTAGCCCCGACGGTCAGATTATAGCTGCCGCCAAAGATAACGGTGACTTGGAGCTTTGGCAACCTGACGGCAAGTTACTGGCGATCCTCATCGGGCATACCGATTACTGTTTTGATGTTGTGTTTAGTCCCGATGGCCAGACCCTTGCCTCCGCCAGTCTTGATGGCACGGTCAAACTTTGGCAGCGGGACGGCTCGCAGCTGACTACCTTAGCGGCACACAATGGAGAAGTCAGAGGAGTGGCGTTCAGCCCGGATGGTCAAACTCTGGCATCCGCCAGTGTCGATAATACGGTTAGGCTATGGCGACCGAGAGGGATACCATTTTTGACGATTGTGCGACAAGCGGCAGGTGCGTCAGGACTTGCTATCACACCAGATGGCAATCACTTTGCAACTGGTAACCAGGATGGCTCGATTTACCTGTGGAATCGACAGGGAAACCTAGTGCATCATCTGACGGGACATAAAGCTGAGGTAAAGGGATTAGCCTTTAGTCCCAATGGTAAAACCTTAGCATCAGCCAGTCGAGACAAAACTGTGAAACTCTGGGATATGAATGGAAGACTGCTGAAGACGCTGGCTGGTCATATCGATAGAGTAGATGCAGTGGCATTTAGTCCAGACGGGAAAATCCTGGCAACTGCAAGTTGGGACGGCACCGTTAAATTATGGGATCGAAACGGCAGCCTGCTCAAAACTATTCAGACTTGCAGTGTAAACTTAAGCTTTGCCTTCAGTCCTAATGGGTTAATTATAGCGACGGGCTGTATTGACCACAGTGTTGTCAAGCTATGGCAGCGGTCAGGTCAATTCCTGACATCTCTGAAAGGGCATAAGGCTGCTGTTTTAAGCGTCAACTTCAGCCCGGATGGACAGACTATCGCATCAGCGTCTAACGATCGCAGTGTCAAGCTCTGGCGAAGAGACGGGACATTGCTGACTACATTGATGGGGCATAACTCAGGCATTTTAGATGTCGCCTTCAGTCCCAACGGTCAACTGCTGGCAACGGCCTCCACCGATCGCCAGGTAAAACTCTGGCAACTTTCCCGCAGTGGGGATCGAGAGGTTGTCATCCTGCTCACCACCCTCAATGGTCACAGGGACGCAGTTCAGCAGCTCGCTTTTAGCCCTGATGGAAAAACCTTGATTACCACCAGTAAAGATCGTACTACCCTCCTTTGGGATTTAGAGGTTGTTCTGGATAACCACAAGCTGCTGCAAGCTGCTTGCGATTGGGTCAGAGATTATTTTCAAAGCCATCCAACGATGAAAGCGGATGGAAAACATTTCTGCAATTCTCTTTAAAGTTCACTAGCCTTACGTGCCTCTATGAAACACATTCACCAATTTTTTATGACCTTTTTAATTGCGATCGCCATCTCTGTGCCCCTTCTATATTCCCCTATAAGAAACCTGTTTTTACGAGCGTGGTGACCTCAAAAATACCAATGGATTTTATGGCAATGAGAAATATTATTTAAATCAGTTAAGCAAAGAATGACATTCAGTAAAAATATCATATACGTCAGTTAAGGGATTTCTCAGAAATATTTGAAAGCATCTTACTAACAGAGTCAATTGAACAAATTTACGTTTAATGTGAATTAGAAACGCCTTCAATTTTATTCAGTTTTCTATAGCAATCCCAAATAATTTGTTAAAAAAAATAATTTTATAAATTCAAGAGACTTTCTATAGTAGAATACTTAATCAATACCTTCGCCAAAATAGAAGCCTAGACCAATTTTGCCATTTTTGCCTCGTACACAAACTTTTGCCATAAGAAGACGAAAATTTCTTATCTATGTGTATTCTTGAGGTTAAATGCTAGAATCTCAATGTCTTGGTGTGCAGGCTATTGAATAAAAAATTCCTTCCGGAAAACCTGAGGCTGTTTTTCAAGACTAATGATTTTTGCCTTGTCACAGAAGAATGGGCTTTCATGGTTAAAGCACTACCACTTTACCCTTCAAAAATGGCGAAGGTATTGATAATAAAATTCCACTTCTAAACATGATTATGTCTAAGAAATTTACAACCTTAAACTCTGTAATGACAGCGAGTTTGTTGATAACTACTCAGGGGCTGATAATGATGTCTAGCGCTTCTGCTGAAACTCTTGTCAGAGCACAAGGTCGCTGTAAGCTAACAAGCTCCAATTATAGAGTATTCGACGGTCACTGCATAGTGAAGCAGAAACAGCAGGGTAATACAATGGCGTTTGTCGTTGAACTAGACAACGATTCTAAATACCGTTTTTATGGACCGAACAAAGACTCACTTCAGGTTGAAGCCTATGACGGGATTCACAACGTCCGCTTTGATGAACAACCTGATAAGGGTGTATTTACTTGGCAAGTAGATCGAGAGACAAATCGCTTATCCGTCAGGCTTGACAGCCAACAGCCTGCTAATGTTACCCACGATGATCAAAAAACATCGGCAGGTACAGTGCTTGCTGGTGCAGCTGTCGGTGCGCTGATCGGAGCAATGCTAGGAACGCATCGTACTTCGTCATCCTCTTCAAATTCACCATTTGGTCGGCCTGTCAATGTTTCTTCAACAAACGTGCGAATTGGTGAACCCGTGGACAATTTAGCGGATTTTGTGGGTGCAAGAGCTGGACAAGCAGAGTCCGATCTCAGAGATCGGGGTTATGAATATCGCCGTGCCAATCAACAGGCTGACAGTGCTATCAGTTATTGGTTAGAAACCAGAACTAGAAATTGCGTTGCTATCAGAACAACAGATGGACGATATGCGGCGATTATTTACGCAGAAAAATTTAATTGCCGCTAGTCATAGTAAATTGAAAATTGTAAGGGAAAGACAATGCCTTCCCCTTACATATCACAAAACTATGCAGTTTCAAACATTAATTTTTTCTAGCACTATATTTCTTTAGTATAGGACTCCTATTTGATTTTTGAACTACACGTAGGGTGGGCAATGCCCACCAAAAGCTTTATATGGAAAAACTTCAGCAGCTACAACAATTTTTACAGTGGTTTTGGCAAGTAGCTAAACGCTACTGGGGATCTCAGGAGAGGTTTCGAGCATGGGGATTGTTAGCAGCAGCCGTTCTTTTTATCATCCTCGCTAACAACGCTAGTGCTTTACTGAATCGTTATCAGGGAGAGTTTACCACTGCACTAAGCAATAAGCAATTAGAGAGTTTCCAGAATTCTCTGCTCCTGTTCGGGGGAACGTTACTGGCGTTAATTATTTTCTCGTTTTTTGAGAATTTTATTCAAAATAAACTGCAACTCTACTGGCGAGAGTGGTTGACCAAAGATTTCCTCGATCGCTATTTTGCCGATCGGGCTTTTTATCAAGTTAATGCCAATAAAGCCATCGACAACCCCGATCAGCGTATTTCCGAAGATATCGAGTCTTTTATCAGTAGTTCCCTCACATATTCTCTTTCCCTCGGCAGTAATGTTCTGAGTGGTTTTCTCTTTATCAATATTCTCTGGAGTATCAACAAAAACCTCGTTTTTGTCGCTATTCTAACGGCACTGGTTCAAACCTTGGTCAGTTTTTTTATTGGTCGGATTCTCACACCGCTAAACTTCAAAAACCTGCAATATCAAGCAGACTTTCGTTATAGTTTAGTCCACGTGCGTAATAATAGCGAATCAATCGCTTTTTACAAAGGAGAGGAACAGGAAGAAGGAATAGTTCAATCGAAATTCTCCCGATTACTTGCCGTTCTTCATGCCAAAATCTTTCCTAGTAGTCTCTTAGATGCAATCAATATTAGTTTAGGTTTTACTGTTTTGATTATTGCCTATCTCATTCTTGCCCCACAATATTTTGCGGGACAAATTACCTTTGGCGATGTGACTCGTTCTATTCCCGCTTTTTTAACAATCGTGAATGTTTTTAGTTGGTTCGCCAGATCTTTTGAAGGATTAGCTCTTTTCGCTGCAGTCATCAAACGGCTAGGAACTTTTTCCGATTATTTGCACCAAAATCAAAAACCTGCGCCTTCGCAATCTGTTATCAATACCTTAATTGAACCTCGTTTTGCTCTCAGTCATGTTACGGTAAAAACTCCCGATCGAAAACGGGTGCTAGTGGAAGATTTCTCAGTAGAAGTTCCTCATAGTGAGGGAATTTTAGTGATGGGGGCTTCTGGGTCAGGAAAAAGTTCGATATTGCGAGCAGTTGCCGGTTTATGGAACACGGGCGAAGGCCATATTTACCGTCCCAACACCGCCGAGATTTTATTTATTCCTCAACGTCCTTATATAGTCTTAGGTTCATTGAGAAATCAAATTCTATATCCCTATACCAAGCGAGAAGTGAGTGATACAAAGCTACAGGAGGTTCTAGAACAGGTAAATTTGACTGATTTAGTTGCCCGTGTGGAGGGTCTTGACGTAGAACTCAATTGGGCAGATGTTTTGTCCTTAGGGGAACAGCAACGATTGGGGTTTGCTCGACTTTTCTTACATAATCCTCACTATGCAGTGTTAGATGAATCTACCAGTGCTTTAGATGTAGCCAATGAAAAACATCTTTATCATAAATTAAGAGAGGCGAATATTACCTATATTAGTGTCGGTCATCGTCCTACTTTAATTCCTTATCATCAATTAATTGTGGAGATTTTAGGACAAGGAAAATGGCGATTTTTATCTCCTGATGATTCCAAGGGAGCGGAAGCATTTTGATAGCCTTACAAAACACCTTAAGTGTAGATAAATTAGTTAAGCAAATTACAGCCAATTTGCTTTAGTGTACACCTAGATTTATCAGTAGCTCATGTGCGATCGATTTTTTAGCCTAGACACGCTACTACGGCATATCAAGCATTGAAATTGTAGAAGTCGATCCCTCTCAGATTCCCGCTCCCCCTGATGCCAATGTCGCGCTGGCATACGGCTTCAAAGCCTCAATTAATCACTTTTTAGCCAATACTCCTGGTGTACCAGTAGACAACCTGGCGACCATCATTGATATCAACAATGGCGATCCAATCAATCGGATTCCTTATGGTCAGGAATATTTAAAAATCTCTCAGCAGACGGATAGCAACTCTGAAGAGTATGCCACTCTACGTTCTAATAACCAAAGCACGACGCAGTCGGCTCTGAACCAACTCTTTGAAACCGCCAACATTGATGTCCTCATTAGCGATACTCAGGCGTTAATGACTGGTGTTATTCACCATGAATATAATCAGTTAAGAGCTGCGGTCCACCGATCTGAATATTATTTACTTCAAATGCCAACCGCACCCGCAGACGAAATTCTCGCCCCACGCTCCACTGCTGCATAGGTGTCGTCTGAATCCAGACTCGCATTAGCATTCCAGTTTGGGACATTTGATCGATGCCCAGGACTTCCGGTGGACTGGGCATACGCTCGCGCCATTCTGGTTCGCTGTAGAGTTGCTCTGCCACCTGATGCAGAACTGCGAGCACCTGTTTGGGATCGTTCTTATAGGCAACCTCGATCGAGAAATCTACCCGCGACCAGAGACGCGTCAAATTCTTTACCGCAATAATAGAACTATTAGGGATGGTAATCAGTTTTCCTTCCCCATTTCGCAGTTGGGTAACGCGCAGGTTGAGGGTTTCAACCAATCCGCTTTCATCTCCCACCTGAATCACATCGCCTACGGCAAACTGATCCTCTATCAAAATCAAGCAACCGTTGACCAGATCTTTAATCAGACTTTGGGAGCCAAAGGAAATTGCCAGACCGATGACAGCACTGCCTGCCAGAATTGAGCCAGTCGGAACATCAAACAAGCCCAGAGACCACAAGATACCCAAAGTAATGAAAACAAAGGTGATTAATCCTTTTAATGCCCCGGCAACTGTCGCTGCTCGCAGGGCAATCCGTTGGGTTTCACTCAACGGGAAATAGGGATGCTTTATCCAGGCATGGGTGAGGCGGTCTATTACGCTTTGGCTAATACGAATAGCAAGACTGATAAAAAACCAAAGAATGAGTAATGCGAGGGGAACAGCTAAAGCCTCTGTGTACCATCTCATGAGGAAAGGAACGCGAGACAAGATGGCGACAATTCCGATGTACCACATGAGAATAAGTGTCCAGAGCAGTAACCACTTGAGGAAGGAATAGATTTCCAGTTGGCGCTTGAGACTGAATTGCTGCCGGACTACTGCTAAAAACCGCGATCGCACATCAGCAATTGCTTCTGCCTCAGCCTCCTCTTCGTCGATCTCCATTGCCCGAGCATCAGTGGATGTTTCTGTCTTAGGGTGGGTGGCAGCCGCCGCTTCTGCCGCAGCTATCGCCGCCTGATGACGGTCTTGCAATGCTATCTTTTTGCGGGTTAGAGTTCGCCGCAGAAACCAGAGCACACCACTGCCCAACAATAATCCAATGCAGATTTGCAGTGCTTGCCCAAGACGTTGCAACAACATCTTAGGTGCGAAGAGTCGATCGATGCGATCCACTTCTGCTTGCAGTATTTTCTGCCACTCCTGGGTCAATTCCTCCAGCGTTTTCCCATGGTAGTCAGCATCTAGCTCTGTCACCGTCACCAGTTTTAACGGACGGCTCGTTCGATCGTCATTGAGCTCGAGGATTGGACCTTTATTTAGGGTGGCAATAGAAACGATGGGAGTTTGTTTAGTTTTGGAGACTCGATAGAGCACTCGCATCAACCGTTGCGTAATTTCTTCAGCACGCACCTCAACCGGAAGAGCTCCATCTGGGATCTTGTCGCGATTAAAAACAGTGGGAGAGACAACATCAAACAAACTATGGTTGTCCAAGGGTGACTTTACCGATGCAATTTCATATACACCCAGCCGGGTAACACTGCTAGGTGACTTGTGCGGATCGTTGGAAGTTCCGGTGGGTAACGAAGGTAGTTGACTGTGGGCGATCGTACCCCAGTTAAGCACCAGCGCGAGCGTTACCAGAGCGATCGACACAAACCGAATCGTGAGACGAAGGTATCGAATAAAAGAGAACATAACTCCATTAGTCACAGTGCAGCCCAAAGACCTCAAAAAGAGCCTTTCACCTTCTCTTAGCGAGATAGCAACTACTCATTACAATCAACTGGAGTTGCATAGACGATTGACTGGTAGCGTCCTTGCTCTGTTCGGATTGTTACACAGTAGTTAGTTTTGGCTTCCTGCCAATAGCTGTAGATAGCATCGCCTGAAGGAGAATCCGTCTTCACGAATCGATAGCCCCGTTTTTTCACCAAGTTTTCTGCCTGTCCTGCCCTAGCACCCACCAAATCACTCAAGCGTGAGACAGAAGTCCCAGCATCAGGGTAGGAACTAGAAGCAGAAGAACTTCCACCAGTCGTATTATCTGGATTTTGTCCCAACGGAGCGGTATCCCAGTAGACATAGATTGACTCATTGGCGAGGCGATAAATTTGCCCCTTGTCGCCCAGTCCAGACTGCCGATAAGCAGCACGACCATTTTGATCGCGATAATTACCTGGTTGATTCCCAACGGGGCGTAAGTCATAGCGTTTCCCGTTCTCTAACTGAATCCCGACGACCCCTTGTCGTTGCGAAAAGGTACAAAGACTGGAAGACTTGGCGCGATCTTCTCCTTTAGGATAGACATCGCAGCGAGCTTTGACTGTATCTGCTAAAGCCGCTACGGCAAACCCAACAGATGCGATCGCAACGCTGCCGAATACTGTCAGAGTATAGTTCAAATTTCGTTTCATAAAACCTCGTAGGAAGTCTGGAAACCCAGTGGTTGGTTGAAGCCCTGGGAGAAAACACGGCGCAAGTTCTTCTAGACAGTCAATATTTTTGAAATCCATTACATTGAAGTTGCTATGAACCCAGCTATTCCCGAATGTCCGTACTGACTAACCTGAGAATAGTGAGTAGAGGGTAGGGACTAGGGGTTAGAGAGTAGCGCTTTTCATTTTCTCATCACAGACGATCGCCTGTGAGAGTGTATCTTGAAAAGACTTAGAACTACTGCCATTAAACTCAAGGATAATACTACCATCAAACCAATTTCATTACTATAATGTGAGTGATAAATTTATTTACAAAATTTATTAGCTACTTGATGTAGCTAGATTATTCATTATATAAACATATTTAGCACCATAAAGCACTACAAAAACTATATGACTGTTTCACAGTCGTCTTTGACAGTTCTTCGCATATTGGTATGTATAGCTCAAGTAAGTAACGACTTACAGCCATTACAATATGCGATGCTGGCTCAAATATTACAGCAAATCTCTCCACATCCAGAAGGACTAACTGTGGAGAGATTGCTGGTTGAAAAAATTTCTTTGTCACCACTTTTAGAGGAGATTCAGAATCGAGATACTCAAATAGAAGTCTATAATACAGCTTGTTCTTTTGCCCACATCGCTCGAATTACTCCCAAACAACAGCGACTTTTAGAACAAATTCGGACTACATTCCAGTTACCTTCAGTAAGTGCTTTGCAAGAAAATGCTGATGCTGACAGAGAATTACTGACTGATAGTTTTTTGCTAAAACCTGCCGTTACTGGTATACGGATTATTATTCATTACAACCGCAAGATTCGGAATCTGATTCTAGACTATGCTATTGGTGCTGCCATTATTGGAGCGATCCCCATATCCGGCTTTTTAATATTGCAATTGCTAGCGACTAGCGTTTTGATTGGCAAAATGGTGTGGGATATTGATGCTATGTGGGGTTTTCCCAAAGGCTGGGATTTTTTAGCAACTGTTGGTAAGTTCTTTGGTAGCTTAGGGGCATTAGCAATCGCATTTATGTCGTGGTTAACAGTGTTTTGTATTGGGCTAATTATACCTTATGTTGGCAGACTAGCACTAGCAGCAGCCTTGTTTACTCTAACTTGGGTTGTGGGTCAAATCAACAATCAATACCACATTAGTAGTTATCGGCTAGACACAGCTGCTCTTTCAAAAGCATTGCACAGGTCAGCAAAACAACGCAAAAGACATTGGAGAGCGAGATAAACTATGGTTAGAATCAATCGTCGTCAAGTGTTATTAGCAGGACTCGCCACAGGAGTAGCCACAAATGTAACTACAGATTATTTACGCACTCAAGCAGCACGCGATCGCCAAGCCAAGTTAGAAACGTTAGCAGATGCACAGCTCAACTCTGAAGATTTATTAAAAGCCTCATTTGCTAGTGATTTGAAAACCATTAATGAGGGACGCGAAATTCGTGCTGCTCTCAAACTTCAACCGCCAAAAATTAACTACGATCGCGGAATGTCTAAGTTAATCATTCAGTGCAGTAAGTTAGCTACTCAGCAATACTTAAAGGGGAACTTAGAAAAAAATTATGATGGTTCCCTCGAATCTTTACCAGCTTATAGCGACAAGTTAAAAGTATATTCCCTATTTTCTACATTTAAAGGTAAAGAAGATGTGGTGGAAGAAACAGTTGCAGTTCGGGTTCCCGTTGACGAGATCTCTTCAACAACTTCTTACGACCAATTAAAACAGAAAACAGATATAGCTAAAAATAACGTTATCAAAACTGTCCAAGAATTTGTAAAACGTAAACGTCAAGTACCCGTTTATCTAGGATTTACTCTACTGGCTAAAACTCACAGCATCATCGTCTTTCGAGGAACGCAAAAAACCGTAGAGTGGATTCATGATTTTACTGCTTTTCAAGACGACTATCCGATCTCTAATTCCAATCAGACCTACGGTAAAGTTCACAGAGGCTTTGCAACTTTTTACCGAAACAACTTACAATCTCTTGTACGTGAAGTCATCAAAAGACTAAATCCATTTCTTCCTTGTTATATTTGTGGACATAGTTTAGGAGCCGCTTTAGCAACATTAGCAGCAATAGATATTGCTTTAAACTTTCCCCAACATAAACCTAATTTACGATTGTACACCTACGCGAGTCCCAGAGTTGGCGATCCTGTGTTTGCACAAACGCACAGTCAACTAATTCCCAACAGTTACCGTATAGTTAACCTAGCTGATACTATACCACTTGTACCTCCGACTAAAATCGGTGGAGTATATGTCCATGTTGGACAAGAGTGGTCATTTTTATCACAAAATGGGGACTTGTTACCTAACCATATTGTAGAAACATATCGAGTCGCGGTTGATGGAGAAGCAGAAAATCAATCTTCTAATAATTATACGAATTTAGGTGTAGTGTAAAAGAAGGCAAAAGTAAACAAGGTCAAGCGCTTTCCATGTTGCCACCCGTCGTTAAGCCGGATGTGAACATGGTCAATTGAGGATGCTTTATGTTGCCAAATGTCCGACGGTTTATCAAGATTTACAAGGGCTATGAGTGGTCTTTTTGGGTGTCACAAATTTTGCAGGCGATCGCGACGATTTTTACTCTGCTCATTCCCCTGATGACTCAGAGTTTGATCGATCGGGGCTTATCCCAGGGCGATCGGGATGCCACAGTGCAAAGTGTGCTTTGGATGGTGCTATTTGCCGTGTTGGCGGCGGTTTTTACCCTTGCTAATTCCTTTTATGCTGTCACGTTCGCCGAAAATACAGCCCATGCTGTGCGAATGTTTCTGTACCGCAAAATTCAAACTTTTTCCTTTGGCAACCTAGATCGTTTCCCCACCAGCGATCTCATGGTACGAATGACCAACGATGTCAATGCAATCAAAACGACCATTCAACTGATAATCCTATCTATAGCCCAAGTTCCAGTCATGTTTGTCGGCGCATTGGCACTGATTTATCTAAACAGTCCCAGTTTGATGTGGATTCTGTTCGTTGTTATCCCCGTGATTGTGGCGCTCCTCCTTGTCTTAGTGGTGAAAATAGGACCACTTTTTGAAATTCAGCAACAGAAGTTAGATGCTCTTAACAATGTGTTGCAGGAAAACCTGGCAGGGGTGCGGGTGGTTAAAGCTTTTGTGCAAAGTGACTTTGAAAATCGTCGGTACGATCGCGTCAACCGAGACTTACGCAGAGCCACCCTGCGTCCGATGCAATATGTGGCATTTCTGCCTCCGGGCTTGTATTTGGTCATCAACTTAGCATCAGCAACCGTCCTTTGGGTTGGAGGGTATAGTTTCGAACGGGGCGCTGTGACTGTGGGTGAAATGCTAGCCTTTATCCAGTACCTCGTGACCATTCTAGTGCCTCTAGTGATACTGGCAGCGATCGCGCCTCAGTTGACGGCAGCAGAAGCCTCTGCCCAACGGATGTTTGAAGTTCTCGATACCATCCCCACCATCCCCGAACCTACCACTCCCGCCAGATTAACCCCAGAGACTGTTAAAGGACGGATTGTATTTGAGGATGTTAGTTTCTGTTACCCCAGTCACAATGAGCGGGTGGGGCGACCCGTGTTACAAAACATCAATTTGACAATCGAACCGGGACAGACGGTGGCATTCCTGGGGACGACAGGTTCCGGCAAATCCACCTTGGTGAACCTGATTCCTCGTTTTTACGATGTGACGGCGGGACGAATTACCATCGATGGCATTGACGTGCGGGATATTCCCCTGAAAACCCTGCACCAAATCGTGGGTGTAGCCCTCCAAGAGTCGGTACTGTTTAGTGGCAAAGTGCGGGAAAACATTTGCTATGGCAAACCAGATGCGACTGAAGACGAGATGATTGAGGCAGCAAAGGCGGCAGATGCCCACGGGTTTGTGTCAGCCATTCCCGAAGGCTATGATGCCACAGTGGCACGACGGGGAGCCAACTTTTCAGGCGGACAGCGGCAACGCCTCTCGATCGCTCGTGCGGTGACCGTCAAACCTAAAATTCTCATCCTGGATGATAGCACCAGTGCTCTGGACATGGCCACAGAGGCGCGAGTGCAAGATGCTTTGAAAAGCCTAATGGCAGACACCACCATGTTGTTTGTCGCTCAACGAATCAGTACGGTCATCACTGCAGACACTATTTTCCTGCTGGAAGGTGGACAAATTGTTGACCGGGGAAACCACGAGCAACTCCTTCACAGCAGTTCCCTGTATCGAGAAATCTACAATTCGCAATTGGGAGGTGTCGCCGCGTGAACAAGCCTTTGCTGCACCGAAAGGTGAAATTCAAAGCTGGAGACCCGCCCCCAGCCCAGCCACGTCTGAAGGTGTTGGGACGGTTGCTCGGTTACGTCACTCGGTATGCCTTAGAGGTTGCCGCAGTTATTGCGTTACTGTTGTTGAGTACAGTGTTAAACCTGCTTATTCCCTATTGGCTGGGGGTAGGGCTGAACAATTTAAGCAGCACTCCCGATCTCAGGGTCATCACTCAACTGGCAATCGGGATAGCGATCGCAGCTATTTGCAGTTCCGGTACCATGCTCTGGCAAACTCTGATGCTGAATCGCGTGGTACAAAGGGCTCTCTATCGTTTGCGGCAGGATTTGTTTGAGCAGATGCAAACCCTGTCGCTGAACTTCTTCGATCGCCAACCGATTGGTGACTTAATGAGCCGTGTTACCAATGATACGGATGCGGTTGCCCAATTTTTTCGTAACAGCTTGAATTCAGTTGTTAGCGAAACATTGCAATTGGTCTTCCTTGTTTTAGCCATGTTCCTACTGAACTGGAAACTGGCGATCGCAACTTTGACAATTGCCCCACTGATTGTGCTGTTTTTGGGCTTCATCAGTCAGATTGCGGGACCTGTGTTTGCCAATCTTCAACAACAGATTGGTGAACTCAACGGCTTATTGGAAGAAACTGTCAGCGGGCAGAAGGTGGTAATTGCTTACGGTCGGCAGGAAGAGGCGATCGCAACCTTTGAGGATATCAGTCATCTAGTTCGGGTAGCAGGTGTAAAGGCACGCTTGCTGGCATTAGTAAGCGGTCCGGTTACCCTCGTGTTGACGAACCTGGATGTGGCGCTAGTAGCACTGGTGGGGGGACTACTGACCTTGCGAGGAGAGGCTAATGTCGGGGTTGTTGCAACTTTCTTGCAATACACTCGTCAGTTCTCGATTCCAATCGCGAGTCTTGCCAATAACCTGGATACTTTGCTGGCTGCAAGCGCGGCAGCTGAACGCATTTTTAGCATTTTGGATGAACGACCCGCCATTGTAGACCAGCCCAACGCTCCAGAAATGCCACCAATTCAGGGTCATGTAGTGGCTCGCGATGTAGACTTTAGCTATATTCAAGGCAGACCTATCCTGAAGCACAACAGCTTTGAAGCCAGACCGGGCGAAAAAATTGGCTTGTGCGGACCGACTGGAGCAGGGAAGAGTACCATCATCAACCTGATTACTCGGTACTACGATCTTGATGGGGGCGAAATTTTGATTGATGGGCATAACATTGCCACCGTCCAACAGGACAGTCTGCGGCGGCAAATTGGCATTGTGTTACAGGAAGCATTTTTGTTCTCTGACACAGTTATGAACAATCTGCGCTATGCCCGTTTAGATGCCACCGAGCATGACTGTATTGAGGCGACCAAACAAGCCAATGCTCATGAGTTCATTTTGCATCTGCCGGATGGTTACAATACAATGTTGACGGAACGGGGCAGTAATTTAAGCCAAGGACAACGGCAATTACTGACCATTGCTCGCATGATGGTTCAAAATCCCCGCATGGTCATTCTGGATGAAGCGACTAGCAATGTGGACACCCGAACGGAACAGAAGATCCAAGAAGCCTTAGATCGATTAATGCAAGGACGTACTAGCTTTGTGATTGCCCACCGTTTGAGTACAATTCGCAATGCCGATCGGATTCTGGTGCTTAATGCAGGTGAAATTATTGAGACTGGTTCTCACGACGAACTGATGCAAAAACAAGGATTCTACTATGACTTATTTATGAGTCAGTTCAAAGGTAAGAGATGATTTATAAAGTAAAACCCATCAATGAATTGATGGGCTTGAAATTGGAATATATTTTTTTAATGTTATTAATAAATTGAAGAGGCTCAATCCATATATCAACCTATTTTTCATCCTTTATCCTCTATCCTTTAAATAAGGGACGCACCCTGTTGCACATCTTGTACAAATAAATTCGCCAGACAGCATACTAAGTATCAACAAAAGTGACAATTAGCCGATTTGCGTCCAATGATTTGGTAGATCGACGTTTTCTGGTAGGCGAGTTGTCACATCACCAGAAGCTGCTGTAATCTGATGCGGTTCCAAATTTTTAACACCTGTGAGGATAGCTCCTTCAAGTTTGACATCACTTAAGTTTGTCATACTGAGATTGGCTCCTATAAGGTTTGCCCCACAAAGATTAGCTTCATCCAGAATGGCCATTTGTAAGTTTGTCCCCATGAGATTCGCGCCATAGAGATCGGCTTCCCGGAGACTCGCTTCCGATAGATTGGCAAAAAAGACTTCTGCGTGCTGTAGTTTCGCTGCATTCAAATTTGCTTGTTGCAAGTTCGCGCCATTTAAGTTTGCTTGTTGCAGGTTCGCGCCAATCAATCCCGTTCCCTGTAAGTTGGCTTTTCCAAGTTTTGCCCCTTGTAAATTAGCAAGAAATAGCTTTGCCCCTTGTAGGTTAGCAACTTTTAAATTGGAACCGCACAAATTAGCTTTATACAGATTCGCTCCTTGTAGGTTCGAGCCACGCAAACTGGTTCCTGAAAGATTGGCTGCGCGTAAGTTTGCCCCACATACCCAAGCACGATTTAAATTTGCCCCGGAAAGATTGGCTTCTGCCAAATTTGTTGATTGCAGGTTGGCTTCGTACAAAACAGAGCCGCAGAGTTTTGCATTCTCCAAATCTGCCTCGGCTAAATCCGCGCAGCGTAAGTCTGCTTCACTTAAATCGGCTCCCCGCAAGTCTGCTTGTTGCAAGTTCGCTTTGTGCAGATCGGCTCTTTTAATATCCGCATTCCGTAAATCAATTTTTTGGTTGGGAAGGTCTCTTTCTGCTTCCCGCCTACTTATAACAGTAAGCGCTGCTTGAATATCTGTACGAAGGTTTAATCTTTTCTCAAAAATTACTTTTTGGTGTTGCTCGACGGAATTTTCTCGCACAAAAGCAGTCAGTATCTCCATAATTGTCCAGTATTCTTTGGGACAATCCCGAGCCACTCTTTCTAAGGTATAAATAGCACCTGTTCTTGTGGCAACACTTTCATGCCCAAGCTGGGTGATTGCAGTCATAAATTTTTCCGCAATCAGCTTTTCTTTGGCTAGTTGAGTGTTTTGTGTCTCAATTTCATTACTTTTTTCTGCGGCGATCGCTCCTCTTCGGCTTGCTTCTAGGCGTTTTGCGGCAAAGTAAGCATTTACCATCACTGCCAATCCTAGAAAGAAGGTGGCAGTTGTTGATATTGCTTGTGTTCTGGTTTCTATTTTTTGTTCTGTTGACAAGCCCTCCATTTTGGTGAATGCCAAGCAAATAAGGATTGGCGATAAACTAAACGTCACTGCGATCGCTATCAACCAAATTTTTAAAGGGTCTGTTTTCCTGGCAGACATAGCGGTGGTATTTCTCACAACACGAATATTTACGTAGATTATAGGCGAAAAGAGTATACTATTTGTCTCAAAATTGCAAGATATTCTCCTTAAAAAAAAGTTACGCTGATTCTTCTTGACTCAATAATATAAAAACTCTCATTACTGAATAAAATAAATAAATTAGAAAATCATAAGTTAGCATAAGGTTTGGGGCATTGGGCATTGGGCATTGGGCATTGAAAAAGAATTATTTTCATACCCTCGTTGTGGGCAACCGTCTGTAAGAGTCTACAAGCTAGACACTCATGTGACTTATGAGACGTTTATTGACCAGCTAATGTTGCCTTCGCAAATTAAGAAGCTAGAAGTCCGAAGGCAAAGGGATTAACCTGCATTTCTCACAAGCTTGAACGAGGGGATCTGAGGGGCTGAGGAGCTGAGGAGAAAGAACTTGTACAAGAACTTTCCCATGCACCCCTGCACAAGTTTTGACAGATGTGGTGAGAAATCCGGGTTCAGTGCTGAATGATTTGGCGGATCTGAGTGGCTTCCTGTAAACTTTTTTCTACTCCTCCTTCTGCAATTCCTTTAACGTAATTAATTTTGATTTCTTCTAGTAAATCAATTAGTAGAGAGCGAATTTCCTGAACGTTCTGTTTGTTCTGAATTTCTATCTCTAATACAGCGCTGAAATTATCAATCAAACGATTAGATATTGCTGCTACCTCAGGGTCTTCTAATAAGATTGTCATAGTAGCGTATGCTGTTTGAGAAATATCTGTCACTAACTTCTCTGTTAACTGATTGGGTAATTGATTGAATCCTGGCACCTTTTGTAATTGTTGATAAGTAGGAGATTGACTGAGCATTGTGTGAATGCTACGATGCAGTAATGTTTCTAAGTCTGGCTGAATTTTCGGAACAACTTGATAGACTGATATCTGAAGGAGGCGTCTTGCGATCGCCTTGATTTCATTGGTATTATTAATATCAATATAATTATGGCGTGTTTGTGGTCGTAAGAACCAATTAATAATATTACCTTGTTGAATTGACTCTTGAATCTGAGTAATCAACCGGATGGCGATAATTTCAGTTAACTCCTCTGCAAAATTAGCGACAAGTTCGTGGTTGATTTGCTGGCGAACCTCATCGAGATTCAATAAATGAGCTTGGTTGAGGCGAACTATAACAGGAATAACTCGTAACCACTGCCAAAACGGTAGTAATAAGAAAATATCGTACCAACGCCTTACCATTGCTTGCTGCCAAGTTAATCCAATTGCTTGGCGACTCCTTAGGAAAGTTCGACCCAAAAAATCTAGGAAAAATAAAGCAACAAATGGTAAATCAATCTGCCAGAACCGATTAATAAACTTACCATTAATTCCAATTTTCCGATAGTAGTTTGTTTGAATTAAAGGTTGAATATGAGTCTTAAAAAATTGAATTTCTGGTTGCCAACCTGCTGTCTCAAAATGCGCCTCACTCCAAAATAACCTAAAGGCTTGATGTGCAGATTCAATCCCCATGCGATCGCGCATCAAATTCTTAATCCTTTCTAGAGTACCACTTTTATTAGCCCCAGCAAAAGGATTATCCTTAATCATCTCATCGCTCTTAACTCGTAATTCTTCTAATAAATTTTCTGTATTAGGCGAGCGCAGTCCTATATGAAAAACCTGCTCTTCTAATTGGTATACTTTATTGAGATAATTCTGCGTATCTCGATGAGGTTCAATGCCTTTAATTGGATCGTACAACTGAGTCAAGCTCGGAATTTCTAGTACGTATAAGTTACGCCAAGGGACGTAACTCAAATCAAAAAAGACTAAAAATAAATTCATTACAGCAATGATTGCTATTAGTCGATTAAACCAAGGGTTTTGACGGGTTACAGTTTGTTTAAGAGCAAGTTCTTCAGTGGATAGCATAGTTGAGTCATCAAGTTTCTTCCTTTAGAATAATTGAAAGTGCTATAATCAAGGGATTAATTTTCACTTCATAATGTCCGGTAGCATAACCATGCGGAAAAGTTTCTTAATTTCTTAGCGCCTTTGCGTCTTTGCGTGAGTATTATTCAGAGTATATAAGCGGACATGATATCACTACTTGTTCGTATCTTTTACCAGCAGTTTCCCAAGTAAATTCTGTTTCTACAAGTTGTCTGCCGTTCTGAGATAATTCTGCTCGTAACTGCGGGTTTTCAAATAATTGGCAGATGGCGTTCACATACTCGGCTGGTTGATTGGCGCGTAATGCTCTGAGTGGTAAACCAGCTTCATCGACAGCCAGCCCTTCTAAACCGCGATCGCTTGCAACAACAGGTACACCAGCTGCCATTGCTTCTAAGGTTTTATTCTTAATCCCAAAGCCAGTTCGCAGTGGCACTACGCAAACGGTAGATTGATGTAGATACTCTGCCATTGAAGGAACGCGACCTGTCACCACGACTCCAGGAAGATTCTTCAGTTCCAAAACGGATGCTGTAGGTCTGGCACCGGCAATAATAAAGGTGGCATCGGGATACCGTTTTTGCAGTTCTGGTAGCACTGTTAAAGCAAAAAAACGTGCTGCATCAATATTATGAGACGCATCCATTGCTCCCACAAAAATTAACTGATGTCCCCCTGGATCGTGGGAACGATAGGGAAATAAATCTAAATCAACCCCATTGGGAATTACCTTAATGTCAATATCTGGACGGAGTTTCAGGAATTCTTGTCGGTCGTCTTCAGTGGTGACGACAATGTTAGAAAATTTAGTACAGTAGCGTTTTTCGTAACGTTTTAGGACGAAAGAGAGATACAGGCGATCGCGTAAAGCATTCTGTGAAGCCCCCATCTCTAAATGGTCGCGTATCCAACCATAGACTGAACTGTGGACATCGACCACAGTATTTACACGGTTACGGAATTCAGGGCGAATATATATTTCGTTAACACTATGCTCGCAAGTGATGGCGTCACACTTTTGTTCCCGGACATAACCATCTACCAAAGCTTGAATTTCTGGTGAATAGCGGTATAAAACATTCGCTGGGATCGCCTTTGCCACTGAATTTGCGAAGCGTTTCGCTTTCGCCAACAAACCAGTTATGCCACTTCTGTTCTGGAGTTCTGGCGGTAGGGGAAAAACCACGAGTTCGCTAACCCATTTGCGTAGTTCTTCTACTTCTGCATCAGTGACTGCCTGATGACGTTGAGTCACAAGAGTTACCTCATGATTCTTCTGATGTAGATATTTAAGTAAGTTAAATGTTCTAATTTCTGTTCCACCGCGACTCGGAGGGTAGGGAAATGTGGACGATAGCATTAAGATACGCATATAATTTCTGTTATCCGTCTGGTTATTGGTATATTGTTATTGCAGTATAACCGGGCTATATTTGCATACATTAGAATGCAAAGGATTGTTGAGCCCAGGCTACAGTATTAGTTTTAACATCTTATTTTCAATTGTCTAATGACCCAAGTTGCGGGTTATAGCCTTTCTCAGTCTCATGAGGTACACCCCCCTTTCATCCCCCCTTGGTAAGGGGGACAGAGGGGGGGAATTTTTGTACCTCACCAGATTGAAATTTGCTGTATTAAGCTGTGGGTACTTTGCACTTGAAGAGTCGTGCGATACGGCTTAAGCCCCTCCTCATTTTTTCTGTGGAGAGGATTTTATTAATTATCCAATGCCATCCAAACACTTGCAAACATAAATAGCAATTTGGGTTAATATTTAATTGCCTTGAGTCTTTGTAGAAATAGAGTTAACACTGCAAGAACACAAAATGAGCAAACAACCATTCTTGACAATAGTGACTGCAACCAGAGGTAATTTTGATGATTACTGGTTAGAACAGTTATTAAAAATTAAGGGAGATATACAATTTATTTTAGTTTATCCTCCCAACGCGATTTTTAAAAAAATTGATGACTCAAGAGTAGAGTTTTTAACTAGTCCCTTTAAGGGTGAAGTTCTGCAAAGGTTTACAGGATTAATCAATGCTAAAGGCAATTATGTCATGGCATTAGATGACGATGACTTTGCACACCCCGATATTTTAGAATTAACAGTCAAGTATTTTCAGCGATTTCCTGATAGCTGGGTTTTAAGACTTAAGATACAAAATATCAATTATGATGAAAAATCACGTATCAAACAAAATTGGGAACCGATTCCTAAAGTAGAGCAATTAGAGATTTGTAAAAAAACTCCAGAGAACCCTTATCCTTTTAAACAAGGAAATTACAAAGGTTTACTAGAAGTTCCCATTGCTCCCCTAGATAAACCATTAGACATTCGCCATATTGTCTTTCCCTGGAAGCAAAGAACAGACCAAAATGGCATTCATTTTGAAAACTTTAATAACAGAGTCTGGAAAACAGAGCAGGTTAAAGCAGCACTTCACGAACTCTCAGAAGCCATGAAATTGGTGGGTGCTTTAACCTGGCTACCTGCATGGAGTTTAGATAGATTGTTAGGCTTGTTTGTGCAATCAAAGTTTTATCGAAAGGATACTATCATTGGTCACGCTCCGCCCAAGCCCGAACAAATTAGATATATTGTGAGAGACTCTTCTTTAAAAGAGACTAGGCTATATTTGATGGCAGACATACTATTAGTTAAATGTTATCCTCAATATGGATACTTGTGGAATTTAATATTTTGGCAATTATACACTATACCTAGGATAATAGGTAAGTCAGTAAAACTAAGATTGTTAAAATTGAAAAAGAATAAGACTAAAAATACTATAGCAATAGAGGGATAGTCTGGCTGCTAGTAGTTCATCGCATTAATTCTGATGGGCACCAGGCTATCTCGTTCCCAGGCTCCGCCTGGGAATGCCTTACGGGAGGCTCTGCCTCCTGTACTATACCTGGAGTGCGAAGCGGAGCCTCGTGACCTGCATTGCCAGGTATACTGTGAACGGCTAACAACTGTTCTTTTTTGAAAGGTTCCATGGCATTTGTAGGGGCGCAATGCCGCCGCGCCCCTACGATTTCAATACTACGTAGGTTTTGGGAAATAGTAGGTTGGGTTGAGCGAAGCGCGAAACCCAACAAATGCTGATAAATGTTGGGTTTCGTTCCTCAACCCAACCTACGTAATTTCGTATTTTTATGCAAAACCTACGCAGTATTGCCTACGATTTGGCAATTTTTGAAAAGTCAGATTTTAAACCGTTTTTAGTATACACTCATTTTTGGGTCAAATAGTACACTTGCACAAGTCACGCCTGATACTACGTTGGGGTCTGAAAGTTCTGTGGTGACACCGAATGTAGAGGAGCGGGGTGTGATGAGCGATCGCGTAAATGGAGGAGCAATTCGCGGGGCTAACCTGTTTCACAGTTTTCAAGAATTTAACGTGAGGGAAGGAAGCGGGATTTATTTTAGCAACCCCCAAGGAATTGAGAATATTCTCAGCCGGGTAACGGGGGCTAACCGTTCTGAGATATTGGGTAGGCTGGGTGTATTGGGGAATGCCAACTTGTTTCTGATAAATCCCAATGGGATCGTCTTTGGGCAAAATGCCAGCTTGGATGTTGAGGGTTCGTTTGTTGCAACAACAGCCAATGCCATTAGGTTGGGTGAGACAGGACTGTTCAGTGCCTCTGAGCCTGCATCTGGTAATCTACTAAGTATTAATCCATCTGCACTTTTCTATAACGTTCTTGCTAAAGAAGCAGCAATTGTCAATCGCTCTCAGGAGGGGCTAAGTGTTCGAGATGGGCGGAGTTTATTGTTGGTAGGGGGTAAAGTAAACCTAGAAAGCGGAGTTATTAAGGCTCCTAGTGGTCGAGTTGAGTTGGGAGGACTAGACGCTCCTGGAACTGTTGCATTCAATAAAGATGGTAATAATTTAGGGTTAAGTTTTCCTGAGGGTGTGGGGAGAGCAGATGTATTGTTGACTAAGTCCAGTAGTAGTAGCAATGGATCTGAGGTAAGTGTGCGTGCGGGTGGTAACGGGAGCATTGCCATTAACGCCAGAAATGTAGAAATTTCTGGAGGAAGCTCCCTGCGGGGTGGGATAGGAGAGGGGTTGGATCTGTTGGTGCTGTTGCGGGGGATATTACACTCAATGCTACCGGAACAATCGAGGTCAAACAACAAAGAAGTGTTATTGAAAATAGTGTTGGTACTGGAGCTACAGGCAAAGCGGGGAATATTTTCATTATAACAGGAGCATTATCAGTCAAGGATCGCGCCCTATTATCTTCCCAAAGTCAAGGCATAGGTAGAGCAGGTAATATCAGCATCAATGCACGCCGAACCTTCAATGCGAACAACAGCAATATTACTACATCTGCGACACAATCGAATGGAGGTGCGATCGCAATCACAGCAGGTAACATTCGCCTTTACGGTGATAGTGACATCACAACCAATGTCGAAACTGGGACAGGTGGCGGTGGTGACATCACGCTAACAGCTAATTCTATCATTGCTTTTAATGACAGCGACATCCTGGCGTTTGCGCGAGATGGCAAAGGCGGTAACATTAATCTTAATACCCCTGCGTTCTTTGGTCAAAATTACCGAAAAGCTCCTTTTGGTACCGATCCCAACACCTTAGATGGGAACAACCGTGTTGATATCAATGCTAGTGGTGCGATTTCCTCTGGTGTGGTTACCGTACCCGACACCAGTTTCATTCAAGATAGCTTGAGTGAGCTACCTGAGAATGCCATTGACACGGGTAGCTTGATTGCTAATAGTTGCATTGAACGCGGTTCTCGCCAGCAAGAGGGAACTTTCGTTATCACGGGTTCTGGTGGTTTGCCTACAGGTCCGGGAAACGTTTTGATGTCACAATATACTTTTGGCACTGCACGTACTGTATCTATTGCCTATTGGGATAAAGCGATCGCTTACTACCGCCAAGTAGGAGACGTACAGCAGGTAGGACGCATGCTTATAGAACAGTCTCAAGTATACAATAGCTTGGGGCAACCCAGAAAGGCGATCGCTCTGTTGTGTGGTGTCCTTCAGGGCGAACTGGAAGAGGAGCCATCAAAGGGGGTGGAAAAAAATTCAGATTGTCGCCAAGAAAGCGCATTGCTCCTGACTCGATTCTCGAAAGATCGAACGGGTGAAGCAGGTGCATTGGGAAGTCTTGGAGAAGCTTACCGTCTGGTGGGTTATTATAACCGAGCTATTCAGTATCTTGAAAGTGCTGAAAAAATTGCTCCCAAAGGTTTTGATTCTTTAGTACTCAATAGTTTGGGTAATGCTTATGTGAGTCGGGCGGAACTTTGGAATCTGCGTGCTGAGTCTGCAGAAAAAAGCCGCGTGCAAAAAGTTGATGAATTTAAACAGCAATCTAAAAGTGATTACCGGAAAGCGTTGAACAAGTTTCAGTCTAGTTTTGAAAAAGCAGGCTCTCAAGGTAACCAAGTTGCTCAAATACGAGTGTTGATGAATTTAATTCAGTTTTACTACCGCACTCAAGCCGAACCAACTCAGTTTGATAAAGCAGTGCAAAAAGCTTTAGCCTTGCGGGAGAAATTACCAGATTCTACAAGTAAAGTTTATATAACAGTCGATTTAGCCAATCTTCCAGTTGTGGCTAAACCCGTGAGTTCGCCTTTAACTCAGTGTCCTCTTCAGCGACAGCTATCAGATGAGCAAGCGATCGCACTCCTTCAAGATGCAGTAAAAGTTGCTGACAATATTCAAGACCCGCGATCGCAATCTTTTGCAAATGGAGCTATTTACTGAGAGATGGAGATAAAACAATAAGTGATGATAAGATTAAAAAAGCATCTCAAGAATTATACAGTAAAACTTTTCAAAAAATTGAAAAAAAAGCTAATTTAGCTGCTGAAAATATCAAAACTCTTGTTTTTATTCAAGATGGGTTCTTTCGTAGTATTCCAATGGCAGCGCTTTATGATGGAAAGCAATACTTAATTGAGAAGTATGCTATTGCTACAACTCCCAGTTTGCGTTTGACAGCATCTCAAAAACTAAACCGTCAACAAAGTCGAGCTTTAATCTTAGGCGTAACGACAAAAGTAAAAGTTGATGAAATAGATTATCCTGTTTTACCAAAAGTAAAGTCAGAGATTAATAACGTTCAACAACTCTTCCCAAATAGTAAAGTTTTAGTAGATAGCAGTTTTAACCGCGATAATTTAGGAAAAGAACTCAATAAAACTGCTTATCCGATTATTCACATTGCGACTCACGCTCAGTTTGGCATTATTGCAGAGGATACTTTTCTCGTTGCAGGAGATAACGACAAACTCACAATTAAGGAGTTAGAAAATACTCTGCGCCAAGTTAATGGTGGTCTTAACTCAGTGGAATTACTGACGCTGACTGCTTGTCAAACAGCTGTAGGAGATGACCGTGCGACTCTTGGTTTGGCTGGTGTCGCCTTGCAAGTTGGCGTCAAAAGTGCGCTGGCAACTCTATGGTCTGTTAACGACGACTCTACGTTTCACTTAATATCTGAGTTTTACGATCGCTTCCGCAAATCGGGAGTAAGTAAGGCAGAGGCTTTGCGTCAAGCTCAATTGAAACTAATTAACGCTAAGAAAATAGATAATCTTAATGACCAATATGATAACCCTGCTTACTGGGCACCGTTTATTTTAAGCGGTAACTGGCTTTAAATCGTAAGCTTAACCTCAATTGGTGAAGTTTCTTATGTGTTACATAAGAAATACATGAAGAGGGGGAATGTTGCCATGTATTACCCGGAAGCATCTAATTTCTCTTCTTCCAAGTATTACACGGTTAACCTAACTCAGCTTTTTCCAAGTATTACACGGGTTGGCTTTTAGCAGATCCACAATCCTGTTGAAACCTTACCCTGTCAGACATTAATTCCTCTTCCCCTTCAATCAGGAGCGAACGTACAGAGTTGAGCGGCAAAACTCCGAGTTCATACGCTTCACAGATACTAGCTGCGAGAATAGCCGCCAACTTTGACGAGATAAACAAGCAATTAGAAGATTTGGCGAACGCTGAAGGTGTTACCGTTGAGGAACTTACTCGTACCTGGGATGGAGATAATACAGGTGATTAATTTTTAAAAATTTATCAAACTATAAGTATGTTAGAAAAATTGGTAAATTACTATGACTCAAGCACAACCCCTTCAACGCTTATTTACCTACGATGAATTTATTGAATGGTATCCAAACGACGGCAAAAATTACGAGTTACACAAAGGAGTGATATTTGAAATGCCCCCTGCCAGTGGCTCACATACCGAGGTGATAGGTTTTTTAGTTATAGCACTAATCGAAGCTATTAAATTACAACAACTCTCTTACCGAACGTCTGAATCAACTTTAGTAAAAATAAACTCATCAACTACTTATAAGCCCGATTTAATAGTAATCAATCGCGAAAATCTTATCAATGAACCATTGTGGGAAAAAGAATCAACACTAAGTTGTCCTGACTCAATCCCATTGGTCGTTGAGATTGTGAGTACCAATTGGCAAGATGATTACGATGGTAAATTTAATGATTATGCTGCTATGGGTATTCGCGAGTACTGGATTGTAGATTATAAAGCCCTAGGCGGACGTAGGTACATTGGTAATCCCAAACAGCGTACAATTTTTGTGTGTGAATTGATAGACGGAGAATACCAAATGAATCCATTTAGAGGTAGCGACCGTATTGTATCGCCTACTTTCCCGCAATTAAACCTTACTGCTCAACAAATTTTTGACTCTGTAGCATAATTTTTTACCCGGTACATTCCGGGTAACTATTCATAACGGTATTTTCTCACTCAATCCATCTATATCAAGCGTTTCAGCAACTTCTTTTAATTCTTTTACAAGTTTCGGAATTGGTAAATATGTTTGCCTACCAATCTCTTTCGGTTCATCAAATTTATCACTAGCAAATAGATTATAAATTCTGTCTACTTGTTCTTTATTTTCAGTATTTACAATAGTATCAATGTAACCCCCATTCCGCACCCCCTACTGTCACAATCGGTTTTTTCGGATTTTTCTTTACCAGAAGGCTACATTTTATACATTTTTAGCGTTATTTGGGTTAGCGACGCCAACTCCAAATCCTCAAACGTCCAAAATTCGTATTGTGACACTTTAGGGTGCGGAAGGTGGGATGTAAATAAGTAATTTTACAACAGGCTTAACTCCAAATTCACCGAACATAACTGTTAGCACTGTTGGTAACATCTCAGACATTTCTAACGTTGTATATTCAGAGTTGTTAATACCTTTTTCTATTTGCTTAAATGTCCATCTTTCTCTTAAGATGTGAAACATCTTGTCTAAACTCCAGTAAGCGGTAACTGGCTTTAACACTGTACGTTCGCTCCCTCCTATTTTTTTTAGGAGGGAATTTTTGCTGTTTATTATGGTGCGGTTGTAGGCGGACTGCTACCACCATTAAGATAGAGAGGAAAGAATTGAGTAGCAAATAAAATCAATTAAATCCAACTTTCTACAGGAAATTCCCTGACTTGACGCATTCAAAGAAAATCGCTATCTGATGTAACGAGAATTAATGAATGGCGTATAGCTGTAGCAGCAATCCATAGGTCATTTTCACCAATACCAATTTCTTGTATTTGAGTTGTTTTGCGTTTACTCTTTTCTTTTGCAGCAAATCTTTTAATAATTTCAGACTTGAAATCGCCATAAATTTTGGCTGTTTCATCATCAATTGGATAAATATCTATTCTGTTGAGAAATGCCCGAACTCTGATAAGATTTGCAGTTTTTTGTTGGGAGTTTTGTGCCATGAATCTGAGTTCACCTGCGACGATGACACTAGTGGCGAGTGTAACCTTACCTAGTTCCCGAAAGTGATTGACAACTTTTGACTCACCTTCTATCAAAAAAGTGCAATGATTTGTGTCAAGCAAATACATTCTTAAAATTCCAGTGGCATACGAGTATCATGAACAAGCTGAAGACATTCTCTAATATCATCACCAGACCAAGTTCCTGCAAATTCTAGTAAATCTTCAGCTGTAGAACCGCGTAAGTTATTTTTATTGGACTGCTTTGCTATATGACTGGTTTTAATGTTTCGAACAAAATTAAGGGCTTCTGTTAGTAACTCTGGTGGTAAAGTTTCTATTTCTTGGATTAATAATTCTTTAATAGTCATATTTTATCCTTCTCACAGCTTTTTCATTTTCTATTTTACAAGCTGATGACTAACATAGCACGGCGGAAACTTTTTGTCCAAAGTCCAATAAAAAGATTTATGCACTATTAGTTGGCATTAATGAGTATCATCCTGAC
The DNA here is from genome assembly GCF_009725235.1 of Scytonema sp. UIC 10036. The sequence continues at coordinate 168,598 of NZ_WJFC01000002.1, read as the reverse complement.
TCAAATCCAAGCTTGCGATCGCTTACAGGTTGTCTCAACGATATTAAAGCAATAGAATCATACTCGGAAAAAGAGTCCAAAATCCGATACTCTTGTAGAATTTTAATAAACTCATCGAAAGAAACCCAGAACGACACCAACAACTAAACCGATGAATTGACATACGATTTTAAAATTTTTCTCGAAAGCCTGAACGTTTACGTTATTCCAAGGAAGCTCAATCCAAGGAAGAAGCACAAAAGACGTCTCCGAAAAGTGTCAAAGGCTTGCTGTGCCTAGCTTACAAAGCACAAATGCAAGCATTGCTTTCTAGCTAGTCAATACTAATAAGAGTGAAGGCAGACCAGTCTTTTTGGTTTGGGTGTTTCTCCTTTATCACTCATGATTAAATTCCAACTCGCGCATCAGAAGCCGTAGCCAACACTAAAGTAAAACCCTTCGTCTTGGGCGTTGTCGCCGCGATCGCTCAAATCCACGAAAGGATATGCATAGTCAAGCCGTATTAAGAAGTGGGTGAGGGGTTCCCAAATCAATCCCAAACCTACGGATGCAAGAAAGGTTTGAGTTGACACTTTATTAGGATTGCCAGATGCATTCCAAACCTCACCTATATCAATAAAAGGTGCCAGTTGCAGGTTTGGCTGTCCGGTTGCATTTCGTTGTAGGGCGATGCGGTTCTCCACAGACAAGCGAAAGCCATTGTCGCCAGCACGGGCATTTTGCCGATAACCGCGTAAAGATTGACCGCCACCAATCACAAATTGTTGAGACGGTAGCAGGCTATCTGGTGTTAGTTGTACATCAGCTTGAGCAACTAATAAGTGATCTCTGCCCAAAAGTTGCACTCGCTGAATTTGTCCCAACCAACTGAAGAAGCGCCCATCAGGAGTCGGGTCGGAGTTAATAGTAGCATCTAACACGTCAAGACCAAAACTGAATTGAGAACGTATAGCCCAAGCGCCTTTTGAGTCGCGTTTGATGTAATCTTGCCCAAACTTCAGTACCCGTGTTTTGCTGTTACCTTGTTCATCAGGACCCTGACTAAAGGGTGTGGGGACCCCTTCCAAAAAGTTTTGCCCATCCTGCACGGCAAACCCCAAAGATAAAGCAAATTCATCACGGGGTGTCCTTATCAAAGGTTGACGATAACTAATTTCATACAATTCACTATCGCTAGTAATGTTAAATCTAGAAAATGAAGGTTCGGTGATTTTGCTATCAGTAGGAGCATATCGTAACTGCAATGTGCCATTCATTGCATTCACTGGTACCCTGTAGATGAAATCGAAAGAATTAGAACCACCAGTGGTAGAACGATAATAGGAAGCGCTCAATTCATCGCCAATTCCAGTTAAGTTACGGTAGCTAATAACACCACCAAAACGTTCTGAACCCACAGATGGGGGTGAGTAGTTGTCAACTCCTACAAATCCATTGATAGCTTTGGCTTCTGTAACTCTGACTGAGAGAATGCTTTGTCCTAAGTCCGTTCCGGGTTTTAAAGTTGCCTCAACGTTAGTCAATAGGGGATCGGCTTTGAGCAATCTTAGCTGGTCTTCCAGTTTACTTGCTCTTAGAGGTTTACCTGCACCAAGTTTGATACGGCGGCGAATGTAAGAAGAATTCAGTCTTCGATTGCCTTGCACCTCAATTTTTTCTAGAGAACCTTCTATTACCAAGATTTTTACGACACCGTTGGTTATTTCCTGGTCTACCAAAACGGCTCTAGAAGTAATGTATCCTTGATTTAAGTAAATTTGTGTGATAGAGTCTGCTACGCCTCTGAGGTCTTTAAGGGTGACGGAACGTCCTTCAAATGGTTTGGTAATAGTAGCAATTTCATCTTGGCTGAGAACAGTACTGCCAGTGACTTCGATTTGACGGACAGGAATGCTGATAGGTGGTTGTTCGGGTATGGGTGCTGGAGGTGATGGAGTAGGGATGATAGGTTGGCTGTCCCTAGGTGGTAGAGGTTGCGGTGTGGGTAAGGGTTGAGGAAAACGGTCAATGTTAGGATTTGGTTTGTCACCAGGTGGGACGGGTAATGTTTGAGCCTGGGCTGGTGAGGCAACTAGCAGCAATAGGTTGGCACTGCTTAGATTGGCATTTTTTAACAGAAATTTTGGAAGTTCAGCATCGCGCAGGAAGTATACAACTCTTGCTTGGTCACTTGACCCCAGTACTATAGTGCTAGCAATGACGATCCCCAAGCCTGACAACCAGTTTCTACGCACAGACACTCCAGCCATTGTACCTCCTAGGTTAAATTAATTTAGGTAGCGCATCCTCCATTAGATATATTGTTGCCATTCAAAGCAACTTATTCACTTGACTCAAAATTTCGCATAGCGGTCTTCTGTTGCCACTTTTTGCTGGTAGTATTGTAGTATTTTTGTACCGTTACTGTAGGGAGTCTTTGTTTTCCCGTATGAATCTCAGTCTGCCTCACCAATGAGAGTAAAAGCAGCCCAGTCTTTTGGGTTTGGGTGTTTCTCCTTAGTCTTGAGCATGGCGATGCGTAGCGCCTGCGCCTTGTCGGGATTGTGCTGCAGTTGACGGTAAAACTCGGTCATCAATAAAGCAGTAGGGCTATCTGGCACCGCCCACAAAGAGACAATGATGCTGGGGACTCCCGCACTGATGAATGAGCGGGATAACCCAATGACGCCATCGCCTGTAATTTCTCCTCGCCCTGTATCGCAGGCACTTAAGACGACCAGGAAAGCGTTGAGTTTGAGATTGGCAATTTCGCTAGCACTGAGCAGACCGTTATCCTGGGAAGAGGGAGCAAGTGCGATCGCACCCGGTACACCTGAAGATTGAACGTCGTTTAATAACCCGTGGGTGGCCAGATGAATCAGGCGGGCTTTGGGCATCTGTCGTAGGATGTCTGCTTTGGTGGCTTTGTCGCCGACAATGGCTTGGGTATTGAGAAGATTTGCGATCGCAATTGCTTCGTTTTCGGCATTTGGTAGAGGCGGTAACTGCTGGAGTGGTTTGCCTGGGTCAAGGGCAACTTTGGGCATGGTAGGATTACCAACTATCAGCACATCCTGGGCTTTGCCTTGAAGGCGTTGCTGTTGCAATTGTGTGAAATCTAATAACTCAATTGCTGGAGATGTGAGTATGGTATGCTTCTCAACTAAGTATTGACCCGTTGCATCTTGCAAAGCGGCAAAGGGAACTAGGAACAGAGATTCTTGTGGGATAAAGATGACACGCTCAAGAGGGTTTTTTGGCAAATCTGAAGCAATGGGTTTAATCAGGAGGTTGTAAAGTTGTTGTTGGCGTTGTTTTTGGTCTGTTGTTGGTGCCGTCAGGACTTCCACGGAGAACAAACCTCTGACACCAATGGACTCACGACTATTGGTAACGAGTTGTGCTATCGAAGTCTTTTGTTGCCAGAGAGGTTTGAGGTCAACTTGACGAAACACGACTTCACCTGTAGGTTTGACTACCCAAATAAACAGTTTTGATTCTCGACCTCGTAATTTGCCTTGAAACTTAAAACTGTCGTCAGGAACGATGGAATATTCAACAAATGTCGCCTTTTGCGCTTGGGCAAGTTGTTTAATTTTTGCAATTGTAATTGATTCTGTGTGAACGCTATTAATTCCGTTTTTCCGTTGCTTTTTTAAGTTTTCTGATAATCCCTTATCTAATAATGCCACAAAAGCTCTTGCACGTCCCTGCTCAGAAATTTCCAGGGCTGCTTCTGGTTTATTTTGAGCAATTAGGACTTGTTGCAACAGGTTGTAAGTGGAAATTTGCGTATCAAAAACCGATACATTGTAATTATCAGTTAAGCCAAATCTTAGAGATTTTAAAACCTCGATTGCAAGGCGTAGTTGTTTCTCTGCTTCTACAAGATTACTAGATACAAATAAGGTATGTCCTAGGTTGTTGAGAGCCAGTGCTTCTGCCTGTGGATTGCTAATCGCTCTGGCAATTGCTAAACTCTGCTGATGCAGTTCAATTGCACCTGTAAAGTTACCTCGATCCTCGTAAGCCATTGCTAAACTTGTCAAGGCTTCCCCCTCTAGCTGGCGGTTGCTGATAGTTCGAGCGATCGCTAAACTCTGATTGTAGTAATTCGTTGCCTGTGTTAAATTGTCCTCGATATGATAAGCTACTCCTAGATTGTTGAGGATATATCCCTCACCTTCGCGATTGTTAAGGGAGCGTACAATCTCTAAACTCTGCTTGTAAGACTCAATGGCTTTGTTATAATCTCCCAAACTGGAGTAAATGCCTCCCAAATTTCCTAAAGTTGTGCCTTCCCCAATGCGGTCATTGGTTTTCTGTGCAATTAGCAAGCTTTGCTGGTGGGACTCAATCGCTTGGTCATATTTGCCCAAAGATGCGTAAGCATTCCCTAAAATTCCTAGAATCTGCCCCTCTGCTTGGTGGTCTTTGATTATCCGCATAATCTCCAAAGCTTGAAGATTTAATTCAACCGCCTTGGCATATTTGCCTAAACCTCTGTGAGCAATTCCTAGATTTCCAAGAGTTTGCGCCTCAGCTTTGCGGTTCCCAATGGTTTGGGCGATAGTCAACAACGGCTGCAAATATTCAACTGCTTTGCTATAGTTTTGTTGAGCTAGATGGACAGCAGCAAGTTTCTCCAAGGTAGATCCCTTGCCCTGGATATCGCGAAGCGTTCGATAAATTGTGAGTGCTTGTTCCCAGGATTCAATGGCAGCTTCTAACTGTTTGCTTTGATATTGTTTAATTCCTTGTTGGAATAATTGGTCTGCTTGTAATTTGCGGTTATCTTGAATTTGCGCCCTTGCTAGTGCTGTTCCTAATGGCGCTGGCAAGCCTTCAGCAAAGAGAACTAAGAAAATAACCAGCAGGTTTATCAGTAGATGTGCTGCACGACGCAATCGTATTGAGCTGATTTTAAAAGGTTTCATTATTTAGAAGGTAACTGACTAGAATTCCCTGTTGCTTTGGGCACGCAAGAACCGATCAATTCTATTCTTCCATCACTATTGGCTTTCATCTCAGTAGCATTACATTGCTGAGAACTACTTGTTAGATTTTCATCAAGGGTGAGGTCAGCAGAGCCAGAGTTAGAGGAAGGTGAGGAAGAAGAGCGATTAACTTGGGCATTTTGCTGTATTTCCTCAATGGGTGCGTTGTTACCTATACTACTGTCTGTGCGATTATCATCTCGATTGCCACTGGGTGTACTATTGCTGTTTGAAATTGTAGCACTATCATTGCTACCAGTACCGCTATTACTGCCACCAAGCGAAGAAGAGGAACCATTAGTTGCCGTATTTTGCTGTATTATCTCTACTGGTGCATTGTTAGCTATACCACTGTCTGTTCCATCACCTTGAACACCACTGCTGTTGTTGCTAGGGATAGAAGTAGTAGTGTTGTTACCACCAACTGCGGTACTATTACCACTACTACTATTGCTAGGGATAAAATTGACTTGGATAGAAGATCTACTGTCTCTTTTCAAGATACTAGTACCCAATATAACATCTTGCAATGAAACTGGCATATATCCATTATTTGCATCATCAACAGCAATAGCGCCAGCAGTAAAGCTAATTCTGTTGGGATCTGTCAGATCGTTCAAAGTCAGGGGTTTGCTCAAATAAGTAACTTGAGATATAGAATATACCTTTTGATTTTCATCTTTGAATTGTTCATAATCCAATCTGCCATCGCGAATTTGTGGATACACCCTTAAACCTTCTTTGGTCTGATAAATTACTTCTTGTGGCCCAACTTTAAAAGAATTGCCTCCATGCTGGATGTCGATTTTAGCACCGTCATTCGTACCTGCAAATGCTTGGATGCTGGTTGGTATTTCTGAAACCTTTGTTGTCAATACTCCTCCATTATTTTGGTAATTATTGTTCCCATTAGAAGATGGGATAAAGTAACCTATTGCTCGGAAAATACCAGCAGCTTTGATAGTAATATCACCAGCAGTCGAGCTATTATTGCGGCTGCTATCAATCGTTTGAACTTGGATATCACCACCTGAAGAAAGATTTACATAACCACCAAGAAAGCCACGATGCTTATTAAAATCTTCATTAGATTGACCTTTAGTTGTAATCTTTCCAGTTATGATGTTACCAGTAGCAGACAAGATTATAGGACCTTTATTGGTGGTAATGTCACCGTTTACAGTGATACTTCCCGATGATGAAGAGTTGGCGGTAGATGTAAAGGTCGCTCCCCCTACTGCTGTTGTGGGAATACTGGGAGAGTTTCGCAATTCGGTCACACCTGCTCGTAAGATAAAAGCAGGACTATTAGCCAAAATGGGAATATCTTGGTCTTTTGCTAAAAGTGACTGACTTGGGTCTATGCTACCAAGAACAGAAGGATTTGATTCTGTGATTGTGATATTTCCTGTTGCAGTAATGCTTCCTCCTGCTTCCACCTTAAGCGCTGCACCCGTGTATTCGCCAAATGTAACATTTCCATGCGAACTGATAATGCCATTTGAGTTAATGGAGGTAATGTTAAAGCCTGTAGGTTCGCCTAACAGTTTGCGAGTTGAAAAATCACCGCTACTGGCAAAACGTCCATTACCTGTAATGACACCATCGCTGACCAAACTGAAGTTACCACCACTTTGAAACCATGAGAGTGGATTATTTAACGCATTGATATTGATGCCTTGCTTACCTTGAATAGACAAGTTTTTCTGTGCTCTAACTAAAGAAGTGTTTGATGCCGTGTCCTTCACTTGGACTGTATCCCGCGCTAGTAACTCTATTTTTCCAGAGGAACTCAGGTGGCTGTTTTCGAGAATTAAGTCTCCCTTTGGAGACTCTAAACGTATATTTCCAGAGGAACTCAATTGTTTGTCTTTGAGAATTAAATTTCCCTGTAGAGACTCTAAACGCATATTTCCCCCAGCTTCCAATTTGTTTTCGACGGTCAAGCTTTCCTGTGCCTGTAACTCCAAGTCTCCCTGAGTTAAAACTGAAACAATAGTAACAGTTTTGCCACTGATATTCACACGGTTGAGAGGATTCCTTTCGTTGCCACCAATGGTTTGGTTTACATTGACATTACCTGTTCCTGCTGTGATTTCTAAACTTCTTAGGGAATTCACGGAGTCGCTATTAATGGGTCCCACTACAGTGATGTCGCCCCCAACGTCTTTACCTGTACTGAGGGCAACATCATTAGTGAGAGTTACACTTCTAGTAGTGTTCAACGTGATATTTCCACCATTTGAGACAATATTTCCACCAAGCAAAATACCTGCATCAGTTTTATCTAGAACTTGGACAGCACCTCCTGATTTGCCTGGTAATGTACTTGAAGCATCGATAGTGCCAGATGATATGAGAGACTCGCTCTTCGTATATATTTTGACACCAGATCCTGTTAGAGATACTGTGCCATCGTTGTTTACCCGAATTCCAGTCGCATTCCCCACATTTCCACCTGTTAGCAATTCAGGTAGAGACAAAATCTGCAAAGCCCAGTTGGTGGGTCGATTTTCGGTTGGTAATGGCGATCGCACCTCCAAGCTCAACAAATTTCCCTCTTGGCGGATGCTTACCATATTATTACCTGGTATCGATGCCACAGTAATATTACCCCCTGGTGCTTTGAGTTGTCCGGTGTTAGCAACCGTACCGCCTAAGAGGGTTAAATTTTGCCCCTCACTAACTGCCAAGTTCCCAGCATTTACAATCGCCCCTGGTTGGGACATGGTAAAGGCAAAGGTGTTGGGAGTACCCACTAGCGCTGCATAGTTGTTGGTACCTGTGGCATTAAACCAGTTGGAACCAAAGCCAATACTGTTAGCGGTAGTTGCCATAAAGGAAGCAGGTACGTTCAAGCTGGCATTGGGACCAAACACAATACCAGATGGGTTCATTAGGAAGAGATTTGAATTCCCACCCGTCATCTGTATGATGCCATTGATCGTGGAGGCATCTCCACCGACGACACGACCTAAAATGTTGCGGACTTGTGGGTTGGAAAGAAAGTTAACTATTTGATTGGAGTCGAGTCCGAATTTCTCGAAGCTGTGAAAGAGATTAGTACCATCTCTGGAAAGTTTCCCACCAGTGATGTCAATGCGGTTGCCATCTGGTGTTACTAGGGTGCCAGTGCCATTAGCACCCGATTCAGCAGTAATGGATTGTGCAACGACTTGCTCACTTGCTAGGGTACTAATGAAGCTTAGCAGTGCTATTACGAGCAAAGCACAATTGGGGATTTGGAAGCGCTTACATACAGCTAGTTTGAAAAATTTTTCCCTGGTAGCTGGCAAGCCAATTAGCACTCTATTTTTCATAATAACTTCTCCGAAGTACTTCTTCTTACCAATTGCTACACAATTAAGTTTCTCCTAAGAAACACATTTTAAAACGCTTATTTACCAAGGCTTTTGGTAAATTGTGTTTCTTCCATATTTTACAGGCGCGTTCACCGCGCCTGTCAGAGGCTCACATCTTGCACCAAGAAAACTTATGTTATTTTGTTACTCAGTATTCAACATAAAATCCTTTATTTAGAGAGAAAAGTCAAGAAAAATTTATAGCTTTATTATACATATTTTTTGAATATACGGTTTTCTACGGAGAGGTGCAAGATATGAGCCTCCGACTAGCGGACTACGCCGCTAGTGATATATGGAAGAAACACAATATTCTGTAAACCTCGCTATCTATATATGGGTTTTAGAATGTGTTTCTTAAGAGTTATGGCTTTCCCAATTAGTCACAACATAATAAGATTTGCAAAACTAGAGCGTCGGTCGAGTAGAAGTAGTTGACATAAAACGCAAGATATGCAAGGAGTTAAAATCTGGGATTTTAGTATTCCGTCTTTATGCGAGCGCTAAAAATCAGACCCAAATATTTCACCAAAAATCGGGGTTTCACCTCAATACGCATGATTGTATTTTTGTCATGACAAAAAGGATATTATGTGTGGAACGGGAAAACGCTGATTTTGGACTAAATATTTGGCTTTGGTTTTTAGCGATTCTCCTTCGGAGACGCTACGCGAACGCATTAAAACATAACGCCAAAATCGCCGATTTTAATAACCCCCATATTTTGGGTTTTACGTCAAGCACTTCTACTGGACCGGCGCTCTAGTATTGTTTTCTTAGCAAAATTAGAAATTCTATATTGACGAAAGTTTGGTTTTGTGGATAAAACCTAAGCTTCTGTTGTGTGTTTACAATCAAGAGATCCCTATTAAGTGGAGCTTTTATCCCCATGCAACTATGGAAAATCAACAAATGTAGAAATGTTGGATTTACCCCAACGTATAAAATTCTTTTCCGTACACTGCTAGATCCATTTCCGATTTTTGACAAAAATACATAAGTTCAGCTTTCTAAAAGATATAGTTCAGTAAAATATAATGGAGAATCTGGAAATGAAGCCATTTCTCATGGTTTTATTTTTTACAGATGTGACACTTGATTTAGTACCACAGCAGTGGTTAGTAAAGCCAGTTCTATCCCAATTGCTGTAAACTCTAACCCCAGCCAATGAGAAAACTGGGACAAATGCTATGCAATATTAGTCAAGTTGTAGGGGGAGGGTAAAATATTGACAAGTATGACATCTAAATATTGGGTTTTGGTGGGACTTAATAGTTTTGGCAAGTGTCAAACTAAAGAAATGACTGATAATAAAGCTTTTTTTCAGCAACAGTTCCTAGAATTCGTTGAGGCTGAGGATGCGGCGCACCGAAATATCCAACGCCAACTTATGCACTGGTTTCAGTTTGATGACACTCGTCGCCATATGGCTGAAGCTTGTTTGCGCTGCTTTATTTCTAACCAGATTAAAGAACTTTGCTTGGGACTGGAACAGAAGTTTGGTGAAAAACACGATTTTACTAGCGCTGATTTGTTTCCAATGGTGTTGGACGCGTTCCCTAGGTCGTTACGTCAAGCTTCTTCTAGAACCCCGGTCAGGAACGAGTCTTTAACTACTCGAATTTTAAAGACTTTTGATCCAGAAAAAAGCAATTTATCGACTTGGACTAGCAGGATGTTGAAAAGCGATCGCTTTGTCAAACAATTTTTGCTAGAATGTGGGATCGAGCAGGTCACTAACTGGATGATTCTCAATTACGCGACTCCCGGACGTTTAAAGCGAGTTTTAGCGAGCTTTGAGCGCACGCATACTGAAATCGAGCAAGCGTTGCAACTACTGGATAGTTACCACCAAGTTTATCGAACACAACTATTGGAGAAGCGCAAGGATGGTTCTAGGGCTAGGTACCCAGACCCAACAGTTGAGCAACTCAATGAAATGGCTCAAAAATTATCAGACAGCCGTAGAATATCTGCTGAACAAGTCTTGGAAAAACTGCAAGAACTTGCTAGTTTGCTAAGAACAGCACGTATTCCTGGAAAAGTTACATTTCCTCCCCCTGTTGAAGCCAGTGAAGATAATGACGCATTAGACTTTTTAGGACAATATCGTCCTCAGTTTGAAGCTTGTTTAGCTTGTTCAGTAAAGCAGGTAATTCAAGCACGCTTTACTTATTTGCAAAGCAAAAAAACTGAGAAAACTCTTAAGAAGGCACAAAATTACCTCAAAGCACTCCATTTATTTCATTGCCAGGGAGTGCCTATGAAAGAAATAGCTTCTTTACTAGGATTCACAGACCAACCTCATTTAAGTCGCCTCTTAGATCTGAAAACCTTACGCAGCGATATTGGACGTGCAACATTACCTTGTTTGCAAAAGTATATTTTAGAACTTTTTTCCCATAAATTAAATTCAGAGCAACTAAAAATTTTAAACTCTAAAATACAAGAAGCATTAGTTGAAAATATTGAAGCTGTTATTAAAGAAGCAGAAAAAGAAGCTAGCGCGGGACAAAATCGTGTTATAAAGAGTCAATTGGCTCAAAAAATTTGTCAATATCTTAAAACGAGAGAGGAAATACAATGACTAATTATCTAAGCGAATTTACCAAGGATTTATTTGAGTTTCAAAGGAATTCAGAAATAATAGACCTGGAACCAGAACAGCCAGAAAAAGCATTAGATATTAGCCAAAAATTTCAAAACGTAAACCGGAGATGGCAGGTTTATTGTCAAGCTTTAGCTTTATTTGCTTTTGAAGAATGGCTTCATCAAAGAGAACCCAACCTTCATATTAATAAAGAACAATCTTCCCTCGCTCGATTGTACTATGCCAATGTCATTGATGCAGTATGTCATTTGAGAATAGGGGAATTTAAAGTTTGTTTGATTCCCAAGACATTATTGGTAGATGAAGAAGTGACTATTCCGAGGGCTGTGATAGATTTACCTGAATTTGCTGCTCACTTTTATGTTGTTCTTGGTCTAGAAGAAGAATTAGAATTAGCGACAATTCAAGGATTTTTAAACTATAATGAATTGATGTACTATCAGTCTGAATTCCTAGTTGAAGTGGACTGGAATTACCATCTACCCTTGTCTTATTTTCATCACGAATCTGATGATCTGTTGCTTTATTTACAAAGTTTAGTCTCTACGGCTATTCCTCTACCGGAAATCCCACAAAATCGTCAAGCTACTTTAGCTACTCTGCAAGCAACACTGTTAGATTTATTAACTCAAGCGCATCAGCGTCCTTTGTGGAAGGTTTTAAGTTGGGAACAAGGGGTAGCAGTCCTGACGAATGAGGATTTACTTTACTGGCTGTATAATTCTTTGACAAAGGATACTGCTTTTCTTAACAAGCATTTATCAGATTTACTAAAGATTTTAACTGAAAAAACGATAAATGTTAGAAGTTGGTTAAATAACCAAATAGATGAGGTAGCTCAAGCTTTATCTTGGCAAGTTTTACCACCGCTTACAGCAATACGCACAATAGAATCACCTCTCGTACAAGAATTAAGAACAGTTCTTGCAGAAATTAAACGCACTCATCAGTTCGATCTTCCTGATTTCGCTGGTCGCGCCTACCGAGACATACCACTTCAAAGTCGGTTAAGGCTATATGCGGTTAGTTGGTCTTTACCTAATGAAGAAAATGAATGGGCTTTACTGTTGATATTAAAGGTTATTCCCGGTCATCAGCTACCATATGCAGTGAAATTGCGAGTGAGTGACCAAAAGGATATACTGGTTGAAGAGGAACTGCAACCATCGAGCAGTCAAGACTATATTTTTACTTGTGTAGAAGGGAGTTGTGAAGATAAATTTTTGGCAACTATTACAACAGCAGATGGAGAAGAGCAAAGTTTACCACCATTTGAATTTTATCGAGCGCAAAAATGATGGAAATATAAAAATGGAGAGAAATCATTTGACTTTTGACTAATCAAAAATGTAAAATTTCATGATGAATGGAACAGCTTTTCATCTCAATGTTACCCAAATTGAATCAGTTTGTCGCTTTGAGTTGCGAGGAGAAGGGCGGACAATCGCTGTTAATGTGAATTATCCTCAGTCCTTGATGCAGAAGTACGAACGGTGGAGAGAAGCTTATTTAAACTATTACAGACAGCTTCGAGGACGGAAGGTCAGCAGTGGTGGTGGTAGTACCCCCCCTATTGACAGCGATAATCAGCTCGTTAATGCAGAAGTGGATCTGTTGCATGAATTTCATCGTTGGTTACTAAGCCCGGATCTGGAGAGAATTCGCAGTGAGATTGCAAAAGCTAAAGCTGCTAGCAAGCATTTAGAAGCAGGAAAGCACTGTTGTGAAGTCTTTCTATGTTGTACCCCCATAGAACTGGCGCGGCTTCCTTGGGAAACCTGGGAAATTGGTACAGATTTAGGGGACTCGGGTAAAATACGTATTGTTCGCACTCCAGCTAATGTTTCTTCTGAACCCGTCCGCTCGCTTCGGCGTAAAGTAAGGATTTTAGCCATCCTAGGTGATGACACTGGCTTGAATTTTGCAGCAGACGAAGAAGCAGTGCGTTCCTTACGTCGAGTTGCAGAGGTGAAGTTTATTGGTTGGGAAGCGGACAAGGAAAAAACTGAAGTTAATTGTGGGACGCTAAAAACAAGAATAGCTCAAGCGATCGCCAATGAAGACGGCTGGGACGTATTGTTTTTTGCTGGACACAGCAATGAAACTGTACTTGGTGGTGAATTTGGGATTGCACCGGGGGTTTCTCTATCGATTCACGAAATTGAGGAAGCACTTAAAATAGCGAAAAAGCGAGGGCTTCAGTTTGCCATTTTTAACTCCTGTAGTGGTATCAACATAGCAGAATCTTTAATTAACCTAGGTTTGAGCCAGGTTGCGGTGATGCGCGAGCCAATCCACAATAAAGTGGCACAGGAATTTTTATTACAGTTTATCAACAGTTTAGCTGAATACAAAGATGTCCATGAAGCTTTACTGGATACCAGCCAATATCTCAAGCAACAGGAAAAGCGCCTTCTTTATCCTTCCGCCTACCTTGTTCCTTCCCTATTTCGTCATCCTGATGCCGAACTATTTCGTATTAAACCTTTTGGTTTAGGGTCAATTGTCAAACAACTACTGCCAAGCCCAAAAGAAGCAGGGTGGCTCATAGCATTGCTACTTCTTAGTTTAGTTCCACAAGTACAGAGCTTGTTATTAGAGCCACGCATTTTGCTTCAAGCTGCTTATCGCAAATTTACTTTTCAAGAGCCGTCTAAAGTTGAACCTCCCTTAGTTTTGGTTCAAATTGATAATAAATCCCTTACAAAAGACAACATTGAACAACGCTATCCCATAGATTATAGTTATTTGGCAAGCATAATTCAAAAGCTATCCCAGTCAAATGCTAAGTTAATTGGTATTGATTATCTTTTAGATAAAGATAAAGAACAACAAGAAAGTGCTAAGGAATCCCTTATTCGACATATTAAGGATGCAAGAAACAAAGGAACTTTGTTTGTGTTTGCATATAAGGAATATGAAAACCCTAAAAAAGGTAGGGTGAATAATAAGCTCGCTAGATTAAACGGAACTTGGCACGGCAATATAGACTTTTTTGAATGGTATATTGAACTTTCAACATCAAGCACTCAACACAATAATTATCCCTTCAGCTATACTTTAGCATTAGCTTATTCTCATCAAATTCAAAATTTAAATTCTCCTGATTTATTAAAAGACTTAAACTTAAAAAGCCTAAGCGATTTGAGTCATTTAGCTTTACTAATTCCCAAAAATGCACAAGATAATCTCACAGGTTTTTTAAGCAAATTGCACCTTCACCCAATCTCAAACTTTGCTCAATGGTTTCATCCCATTATCGATTTTTCCATTCCTCCCGACCGTGCCTACACAACCATATCTGCCTGTGAATTACTAGGTTCCTGTAAACAGGAGAACACAAAAATACCAGACCTCAATAAAAAAGTTGTCATCATAGCTCCAGGGGGATATGAGGAAGCAGGTGTGGAAGGAAAAGGTGATGATAACTTTACTACCCCTTTAGCTGTTAGTTTCTGGCGTGGCTGGAATCAAGAGAAATTTACTGGTGGTAAAGCTCATGCATACATGGTTCACCACTTTTTGACACGGCGCTTGGTAGTGCCTGTACCAGATTTTATTATGATTTTGCTAGCAGCTTTATTGGGGAAATACATCGCAATGAGATTGCTTGATAATCCCAGCCAAAGGAAATTGCTAGTGAAGACGTTAAGAATTGCTTTGGTCGTTTATGTTATTGTCTCGTTGCAGCTTTACATATCGGCAGCGTTGTTATTACCTTGGTTTTTACCGTCTGTCACTATGTGGAATTACGTTCGCTTACCGTTTAGAAGGAACTCACACGGGTAAGGTCGAACGGCATTTTCTTTCCCAGAGTCGTGGTTATGTAAACGATGTTGTTGCAAAAAGCAGATGTTAAAGAATTTTATACATAAGTGAGTTGTCACAAAAGATATGAAAAAGCAGAAGATTAGGCTGAATTAACAAGAGCAAACTCTCGCTAATTCATAAACCTTAGTAATGAGAAGCTCATTGGAGGAATTTGCATAAATGAGTAAATTCGTGTCAGGAATGATGAAAGGATTAGGTTGTACTTTAGGTACGATCGTAGACAAACAGAATTTTGCGAAAAAACGCTTCGTTTATTTATAAATAAGTAGTGAGGTCGTTAAAATCATAGACAACAATAATGCTGACGAACTGTTTCAACGACTTTCTAAGGCTAGGTTACTTTCAAAGAGGTAATATCCCATGAAAAATCACCATTTATTGGAAGATTTGCTAGAGCCAATGGCAGCAGCATTGGACTACATTAAGCAGTCATTACACAGCCAAGAAATTAAATTAGACGAGGTTCCTAAACCCCTGCAAGATCTATTAGATAATCTTCTCAAAACCTTCGCATCTTTTAGACAAGGAGCAGATATTCAGGAAACGTTGCAAGTTTATCTTAACATCGCCAAGTTCATGCAAAGCAAGTTTTGTAAAAACTTACGAGTTTGTCTGGGTGCTACCTATATTCTCTGCGAGGAGTCTGAACCACAGCTACTCAATAAAACAGTAATCACAGATGAAGCAAAACAGCTAGCTGATGTAGCCAAAAACCTGATTCTGACTATTAAAGTCCATTACGAACCCATCAACGAAGAATTGAAGGAGTGTAACCGCAAAACAGAAATCTTTTTCACCAGCAATGACAAACCAACTGTTTTTCGAGTTGAGGAAACCATACCGTGGGATAACCTGCCTTCAGATGTGCGTGAGGAATACATCCGCTCGGGCAGCAAAAAACAAAGTTTCAAGCTGTATCCTAAGGAGAGATAAACTATCATGAATCCCAATTTTATCAAAGCGATCGCTACCATTTTTTTGATTGGTATTACTGCAGCAATTGCTTTTTGGAAGCAGATTCTACAATGGGCAGATAATATTTTATTCCCTTGGCTGGAACAAAACTTTAAAACAAGTGCCCAATGGGTAAGAGACGCCTTTGCTCGGGTAGATCGATATGTGGCAATTCCCATTCGTAATGCCATCAAGCAAGCGTGGCAAAAGCTTCGTCAGTTTTTGCTCAAACTATTAGTTCGATTTAAGAGAAACGTATCAGAGCAGTGGGTTCGGCAGTGGATATCCTGGGGAATTAAGCACCTTGAAAACGGCGAAGTTGTCCCTGTAAAACGCGAAGTCGAAGAAGTTGTGGAGTGGGGAGAACTGCCACCAGATGTTCGTGAAGAGTGGCTCCGTAAAGCTAAAGGTGTTTACGAGTTGGATTTCACTCAACTGCGCGATGCAGAAATTGCTGAAATGAGTATGTCCAATTAACATAAAGTAAACAATGAAAGGGTTCATCTGGTGAGGACTAGCTCGTAATGGTCTTGCTTACTACAACCGAACTATTGGCGAGCAGTTCCTACAAACTGGGCATCAGAAGGTGAATTGTTCTTGGGATTTTTCTTGGGTAAACACGGCAAACGCCTAGGAGAATTGTAATGGATTTTAGAACGATTGCGATACTTCCCGTACTTGTTGGTGCTGCTGTTATCGGACTGCTCGGAGGCGCGTATCTAATTTCCCGGTTCTGGAAAGATATTCGGGAGAACGTAGCAGCTTGGTTACGCAAAAAGGGCTTACAAAAAAGCGCTCTTATGGATGCATGGGTCATCCTTGACAAGCTGGCGACAGGTATTAAAAGCAGTATCTTCGTAAAAACACGGGATACAGGCACGCAGCAAGTATCTGAACAAGAGTACACAGAAGAAGAGCTTTATGACAGTGACCCAAATGTGTACGCTGAGTTTCAAAAACGGGGTTATCTCAAGAAAAATATCATGTCTTTGTTTCAATAAGGAGAGATAAAAATGCCTGCAAACTGGAAACGAATAGAAGATTCACCAGTATCTAAGCCACCTCAAGAACCAGTCTCTAAACCAGAGGCTGTTGAAATGGGACGCTTAGAAATGTTTGTTCCTGAGCAACCGAGCCACAACCTTGATGCTCTCATCTTACCTCCTGCTGTACGCAATCGACTTGAAGTAGCACTGAACTGGATTCGTTACCACGATGTGCTGTATCACAAATGGAATCTGAAAAAGATTGACCCTCAAGGGCGTCGGGTAGCGATTAATATGTTCGGTCCCCCCGGAACTGGCAAGACATTTTGTGCTGATGCGATCGCTTACTATCTCAAACAACCCATTATCAAAGTTAATTACGCTGAGATTGAGTCTAAGTACGTTGGCGAGACACCCAAGAACATTAAAGCTGCTTTTGAAAAAGCCCGCCAAACTGGTGCTGTCATATTTTTCGATGAGGCAGATTCTATCCTGGGCAAGCGCTTGACTAACGTCACTCAAAGTGCAGATCACGGCGTTAATGTCAGCCGTTCGGTGATGCTGCTGGAGTTGGATAAGTTCGATGGAGTAGTAATTTTCGCAACTAATTTGCCGGGAAACTACGATGGAGCTTTCGTGCGCCGAATTTTGGCTCATATCGAGTTTGAACTTCCCGATATAGCTTGTCGGGAGCAGTTGTGGAAAGCTCTGTTGCCAGAGGAAGTGCCTTGTGCCAATGACGTGACAGTAACCTGGTTAGCGCAGGAGTCTGAGGGTCTTGCCGGTGGCGATATTCTAAATGTAGTCAAAATAGCTGCCAGCCAAGCGGTAGCCAGAGAGGATAATCAGTGTAAAGTTATGCAGTCGGACATTCAAGAGGCGATCTCACAGGTTCGCAGTGGTAAAGAAAAAGTTGGCTCAACAGTAGGCATTGGAACAAAAGGGACAGTGGTTGTCAAAGAAGAGGTTGTGACCCCAAACCAACTTCCTCCTGCAGTTCTAGAGGATTATGAAAAAGCTGTCTCTAATATTAACCACCAAGCAGAGATTTTATCAACCAATAATGGCTGTAGTTAACTCTACAAGAATGAAAAGTGTCAGCGGTGCAGGCTACTCAATTGAAGTGGCTTGCAACGCTTTTTGAGCTCAATTTGCAGAATAGCTGATATCCAATCTACATGAGGCAAATTGTCAAGCCCATACCATAACATTTTCCTCTAGACTCTTGAAGTATGGAGTTTTCTTAAGACAACAGAGTTTTGTGTAAACTCTTCACCTCCTGATATCTTGCACCAGCATCAAAAACCGGGTTTCTTGCAAATCATATCACTTGGAAAGCTTAATATCTCGTTCAGAAACCCGGTTTTTTAGGTCTTGTTGAGAATGGTGCAAAATGTGAGTCACCCATCTTCAAAAAAGTAATTAGAGGACACATCAACGTATTGTCATAATTCCTACTTCGGCGTGGAGAAGAATTCTTATCGCTTGGTAGTGCGTCTTCTAAATGTCTTAATAATTTTGTTACTAGCTTTCCTGAGGAAAATATATCACAATTGTATTGTTCAATTGTATTGTTTAATAATCTTTATCAAAAGCAAAAAAAATCATATGGGTAAAGTGAGCAAGCAACAATTTCTCTTGTTGATAATTGCCTCTCTATTTGTTGTATCAACTTTGCCAATACAAGCTGCAACTCAACCTCAAGCCCAGGGTTTGTTAAGAAATATAAATATAATGTATTTAGCGTTGTCATGGGGTGATGTGGTCACACCTTTTCGCCGAAAGAAACGCTCAGGAGGTGGACGGGGGTCAATCTGCACGATTGCACCTCAAAAAATGGTCGATCCACAAAATTTGCAAAAGGAGGGGACACTGGAAATCTGGAATACACGTCCCCTTTTTCTTTGGAACATCCAAGGAGGAACAGCAAATTTAATTGAGCTATTTCAAAGGGGGGGGGACAAGGTTATCTGGAGTCAGGAAGTTCCCAAAGGAGAAACAAAGACCATTTATAATGGCAAACCTCTGCAACCAGGTCAGTTTTACGAATGGCGGTTAACTGCTTCAATGCCTTATCCAGTCAAAAGCCCTACTATACAGTTTCAGGTGATGGAGTCTCAAAAGCGCGATCGCATTACCAAGGAGTTAACGCAACTGGAAGCGCGACTCAAGAAACAACGAGCCAATGCAGAGAAAATAGCCTTGGAGAAAGCAAACTACTTTGCACAGCAAGAACTTTGGTCGGATGCGCTGTCGGAAATGTATGCAGTGCCAAATCCTTCGGCGGAGTTAAAAAGTATGCTCCAGCAAATCCCATCTTCTGACTACTGTGATGCGTCAGATACTACTGTAAGTCGGTAATAAAAATTATTTTTGTGGATAAAAATCTGAAACGGCGGCTAAAAGTGCTGTAAGTATAAATGGCTAAGAGCCTTTTTACATAGATTACCTTGTCCGAAAAATATATAAAAGCAGTTATTCTTGTGGTTACACTGGGACTCATCATGCAACAGAAAAGATTTGTCTTGATAGCGTTTGCCACTTCAGAATCACAAAATCAAGCTTCTGTCAAGTGTGTAATTGACAACTAAATCTAAAACCAAAATATAAAATTTTATGATGTCTCGTATTTCGCGCCGTCATTTCCTACAATTTGCTGGTTCAACTTTAGCCACTTTAGGCTTAAGCCAGCACCATATTATTCAACAGGGAAACCGTTACGCCCAAGTTCTCGCGCAAACCACTCCACGGAAGCTCGCCTTATTAGTTGGAATTAATCAGTATCCAAATAATAAAAAATTTGTTAGCCTGAATGGATGTAGCACCGATGTCTTCTTGCAACGAGAACTTCTCATCCACAAATTTGGCTTTAATCCCAGTGATATTATCTTCTTAACAAGTAACGAATCGGCAAGCAATCAACCTACTCGTCAAAATATATTACAAGCATTTGAAGAACATTTAATTAAGCAAGTCAAACCAGGTGACGTAGTCGTTTTTCACTTTTCAGGTCATGGTTCGCGCTTACTCGATCCTAAGCCTATCCAAAATTGTTCAAATCAAGAATTAAACGATGAGTACAATAGTACGCTAGTGCCAGGTGATGAAGGATTAAATGGCTTAAGACAGGATATCATGGGAAGCACTCTGTTTCTACTAATATCTGCGTTAAAAACAGAGAATGTTACAGCAGTGCTAGATAGCTGTTATTCTGGTGGTGGCACTCGTGGCAATTTTATAGTAAGGTCTAGAGATGGTGATAATCAAAAACCCAGCCCTGAAGAAATTTCTTATCAAGAACGCTGGATGCAGCAGTTACAGATGTCGGAATCGGAATTTCTCCGTCGGCGATGTGATGGTGTGCGTAAAGGGGTAGTTCTTGCAGCCGCTCAACGCGATGAAGAAGCTTATGATGCGCCTTTTGATAGCTTTTCTGCTGGTGCATTTACTTACCTGCTGACGCAGTACCTTTGGCAAGAAACAGACACTGTGAAAAATACTATTGTCCGAATTGGTAGTAATATAAAGTGGCTAAACAGACAAAAGCCTCTTGCCGATGGTAATCAGAAATTACCTGTATATTCTATTAATAAAAAAGTCCCGCCTGCTGATGCAGTCATTACTGAGGTAAAAGGAGAAGAAGCAACTTTGTGGTTGGGGGGAATAGATAATGAAAGCTTAGTAACTTTTGGGGCTGGTGCTACTTTTTCAATGGTGAACGATAAAGGACAAACCTCAGGAAAACTCCAGTTAGAATCCCGTGAAGGTTTAACTGCAAAAGCGAAGCTGGTAGAAAAAGGACAAATTACGTCTCTGAAACCGGGAATGCTGTTACAGGAATCGAAGCGTGTTGTACCAGCAGATTTGAAGTTACGTATCGGTTTAGATCCTTCGCTTGCAGGAGAAATAAATGTAGCTAAAGAAAAACTTTCCGAGATAAATCGCATAGAAACCATACCTGCACAAAGGGGAAACAAACCATATTCGGCAGAAGTGGAGTATATTTTCAGTCGAATGACAGCGGATTACCAACAAAGATTACAGCAGGAAAAAATTGCCAATATACCAGCTGTTGGTACTATAGGTTTATTCACCGCAGGACTAGAAGTCGTTCCAGAATCCTTTGGTGAATCAGGGGAAAAAGTCACAGCGGCGGTTTCCCGCTTAGAAGCTAAACTCAAATCCTCTGTAGCAGTTTACATTATCAAAAAGACCTTGAATGGGAGTTCTTCTACGTTAGATGTGGAAGTCTTAATGAATTTAGTGGAAGAACCAAATAATATCCTTGCCCAATCTGCCACTTTAAGGGGTAAAAGTAACAGTCATAAGCAGGAAAAAAGTTATCCTAACAAGATACCACTAGAAAAACTGTTTCAGTTTCGTGTTACAAACAACGACTCTAGACCCCTCCACTTAATGATTTTGCTTATTGACCCAACTGATGAGCAGAAAGAGTTAAATGTGATATTTCCTTATCAAGGTATGTTCAGCGAGGAGTCAATGCGCTTAGAACCAAATCAAACCAAACAAATTGGTGGTTCCCGTCAGCTAGCTGGCTCAAAGCAAACACAACTTGAACTAAAAGCGAAAAAAACGGGAACTGCGGAAATGTTATTTATTTTTAGTCTTAAACCGCTCACAACTGCTCTGAAAACATTACAAAGCTTAGCAGCCGAACAGAAGACTAGGTCTGGAGATCCAGTAGATCTGAAAGAACCTGTTGATGTCATTGGTGATTTGCTGGCTGATTTAAGTGGCGATCGCGGTGGTAGGACACAAGCCAAGGACGTTAGCGCTTCTGAAATGGCTACCTTACCTCTTACCTTGACAGTAGTTTAGAACTACATAGTGCCAAAGTACACAGTGATATCAAGTAAAGCGATCGCAATAGTTGGCAAAGAATTTCCCAAGCTAATCCTGATGTAATTATACCTCGACCATTTTTTTACATAAGTCATCCTTCTTGAAAATATAGTTATTTGAAAGCCGAACATTAAACAATCTACATCCGACGAGGTGAAACAACCAATGCTCCAGTTGAGGAAATAATCCGTTCAACTGAAGAAGCTACAGCTTATATTGCCGAGTATATTAACATTTTTGAGGCTAGGAGAAACGCTTAATGTTGTTCCCAATCCGATTGCGTTAATCAGCTTTTTTCTTAAGAATTTTGAATAACTTGAACTCAAGAATCAACCTTCTTTTTATACAGGACTATGGCAGAACCAATTCGTGTACTAGTTTTTGGTAAAACTGGATGTGGCAAAACAAGTATGTGCAACACTCTGGCTAATCTGGCTCCGGAAGACGATGGATATCAGCGAGTCGCCGCCTCAGCTAAGGGAGTCACTTTTGAGTGCCACACATATAAACAATTTTCTTACTCAAACGACAAAGGAAAGTCTATAGATGTAATTATTACTGACACTATTGGGCTTCATGAGCATAACCAAGGTACAGTTCCCGACAAGGAAGCTATTAAAAGGCTTCTTGAGTTTTTGGCTGAGTCCACGAAGGGTTATAACTTGTTTATTCATGTTGATGAACCCAGGATTATGAATACTCAGAAACATAATTATGATATGTTTTATGAAATACTGGGTCAAAGAAAAATCCCAATAATTTTAGTAGTAACTAAAATCGATGGTGATGCGGAAGTTACATTCCAAGAATGGCCAAAGGAGAACAAACATTACTATATAGAATTTAATTATAAAGAGATAGTTGGTGCTTGCTTTGCAAGGTCTCCAAAGCCGG
The DNA here is from genome assembly GCF_009725235.1 of Scytonema sp. UIC 10036. Next base: position 146,121 of record NZ_WJFC01000002.1, on the reverse strand, counting down.
ATCTTGAGAATCTATACAAGAAGGACAGAGAAAAGTCGAAAAAATTAGTTTTGCAAGCTATTTTTGAACATGGGCAAGGAGAAACAGTTAATGTTGTTCCCAATATGCATACGTTAGTTAGAACATCTATAAATCTGTGGAATAAATTTCTCGAATTTGTAGGAGTTGAAAAAAACTTTATCATCTGGAATGAGCCTTTGGCTCAGATGTTACAAGAAAAATGGGGCATATCTAAGCAGGAGGCAAGAGAACGGGTTAATAATATGATGAATCCCTCTAAGAAATAGAACTTACTCGAAGTATATGTCAGGATATATATCTATAAGGAGCTATATGGATGGCAGATCCAATTAGTATTTTGGTTTTCGGCACTGCTGGAGTAGGTAAAACTAGTTTGTGCAATACTCTGTGCAATACTCTGATTGGTAAAGAGGAGAAGGTAAGCAACCAAGCTGTGGAATTCAACACTAGGCATCATATTCATAAACTATTTGACAAGAGAGACAGAGAAGTCGAGTATCATTTAATCGATACTGTCGGGCTTAACGCAGCAGGTAATGGGATCTCTTCAGAAGAAGCCTTCGACCAGTTTATTGAACTTTTAACAAATTCAGAAGGCTACAGTCTGCTGATTCATGTATTTCGCATCCCTCGAATTGCCCAGGTTGAACAATATTTCAAGCTTGTCGCTAATTCTCCAATCCCCACTGTACTTGTAGCAACCGGATGTGAAGCTATAGAACCAATGTCTAAATGGAAAACTGATAATTTCCATATATTTGAAAAGTTCGGCTACAAAGACTTAGTTTGTACTTGTTTTGCAAAGAGTAAAAGACCGGAGTTAGAGTCCATATATACTCCTTTAAGAGAAGAATCCCGTTCAGCAGTTCTTGAAGCGATTTCGACCTATGCAAAGAAACCAATATCATTTCCGCCTGAAAAAGTATCTATTTTTGCTGAAGAACGATCTCTATCACCTGAGTCTCCTACATCATCACAACTTATCAGCACTATCTTTCGGATAGTGGAACTATGGCTTATTCAGAAGTTGCGTCAATTATTTTCAGACTTTCGGATATTGCAACTATGGCTTATTCAGAAGTTGCGTCAGTTATTTTCAGATAAGAGGGAAAAGAAATGACAGAGCCAATTCGAGTGCTAGTTTTTGGAACTGTTGGAACTGGTAAAACAAGCTGTTGTAATACTCTTGCTGGTAAGAAGAAAGAAGTAAGCAATCAAGCTAGAGGCGTTACTTTTACGTCCCAGGTTTATGAAGCATTTGAGGCCAATGGGAAAAGTATCGTGCTTACGGACACTGCTGGATTGAATGAATCTGAGTTGGGAACTGTTCCTGCAAACGAGGCATTCATGCAACTGACTAAACTTCTTAAAAATTCAAATGAAGGCTATAACCTATTAATTCAAGTGTTTCGAGCATCCCGTCTTACCATACTTGAAAAAAATAATTACGATCTATTTGTCAAAGGAATTGCTAACTTAAAAATTCCGGTGATACTCGTGGTAACAGGATGTGAGGGATTTTTTCCGATGTCTCAATGGAGAGAGGAGAATAGAGAGTATGTTGAGAGCAGTGATCTAATCTACAAAGACATAATTTGTACGTGTTTTGCTAAGGCTGAGCAGAGAACAGAGTTAGAACCTATATATGCCCGTTTGAGAGATGAATCTCGTCAAGCAGTCCTTGCAGCTATTATTAAATATGCGACAGAAACTCCAGTCAAATTTTACGATAGTACAGGACAAGATTATGCGAAATCCTTTGCTGATATGTTGAAACAGGTCTGGGAATTTTGTCGTGAAAGGTTCAAATGGTATCTGCTGCTAGCGGCGTTTGAGGGAGTATTTGTCAGTTTTCTGGTAGATGTTTTAGAGTTTAGCGAAGAGGATGCTAGGAAAATAGTTGAGTTTTTTAATATCAACTAAACATCTAAAACCTCCTCAAACGAGGATTGAGAAAAAACTCATAGGCATTGCACCGAGATGGCTGTAAAAACCTGCAAGATGACCTCAAAAGGCTTGATTTCTCGTTACAAAACACGACTTTTTTTGATCCTAATGTAGCAAATTATCAAACCCAGACAGAAGAAGACTTTTCAGACTATTTTGCAGGAAATTACTCGGATCTCGGCTCAATACCAATATCTTCTAACGCATTTACTCATTGTATTGGAGGCAGATTTAGCAGGGCATACAGAAAAGTGTATTTCTAATACCCTATTTTGATATTTAACACAGCACAAATAGTTAATGCATTCTTTATTTTCCTTTTTGTATTATTAATTAAGCTTATTTATTCAAATTATTGGAAACAGAAAAATGAAAAAATTGAACCAGCAATATTTATCTGGCTCTCCTAAAAGTGACAATTTTGAACTGTTTACAAATGAAAGCAATTTACCTATGAACAACCAAGATTTTAAAGAACTAGCTCTAAAAATCCAACAACAACCATTAAATACAACAGCTAGACGAGTAGGTTTATCAAAGCTAATCTATGGTATTTACAGATCGGGCAAGATTCACTGTTCGTATAAAGGTCAATTTCAAAGAGCTTATCAAGACATTTATAACGAGGCATTACAAAATTTATTTTTATATATTTGCAAACATATTGATAAGTACGATCCCGATCGTAGTGAATTTATGACCTGGGTCAATATGTTATTAAACCAACGTTTTTTTAAAGAAGCTATTCTTAAAATTTTAGGAAAAGGTCGTGAGATTCAAGTAGAAAGCTCTTTTTTAGAAAACTTAGAAGGTTTGTCATGTGAGGAGAGTAACGATGAAGATGATTATGTTGCTGCTTTTCAAAAAATCAGACAATACATAGAAAGAGATCCAAAAGGGATTTTTCGACAAGCATGCATTAAAAAATACCCTAAAGTTAATTTCCGAGAAATAGCTATAAAAAAATGGTCTGGTATATCTTGGAAAGATATGTCGGATGAGTTTAGTGTCCCAATTCCGACGTTAAGTAACTTTTATCAAAGATGTTTGGAAAAATTTCGTGATGATTTAAGAGAAGTATGTAAGTTTTAAAAAAACAGTATTACTAGTAAATTGCAAGTAATAAGTCGGTTTTTTAGGCTTAAGAATTTTGAAATATTTATTTGATACTTTATCGGTTTTATAGCCATCCTATTCAATTTGTGAAAACTCACAGTATCCAGACCCCCAACTTCTTAAAGAAGTTGGGGGTCTAACTTTTCGGGAGAAGGCATTCCCAGGCGGAGCCACCGGATCGAGGTGGACGAGGTGGTTTAAATTATCGGTGTCAGGAATAGTTCAGCTTCAGCTTGTCTTCGTGCCAAAAGCCCTTTCTCAACGTTTGTTCCAGGATTGCGATACTTGATGAAAGTTTCGCGAATTTTATCCCAATCACGATTCTTTAAGACTTTAGTCATAGAATCAAAGCCAGGAGCGCCGTAGAATTTACTCCCCAAGTTGTAGCCAAAGCTGAGTAATGCTCCTTGTTGGTTGGGATTGAGTTCGCCCCAACAAGGTATTTTCGCTAAATCGGGTAAGTAATTTCTTTCTAACTGAAGAATCAAAAGCTCATCCGCTTCTTGTTGGGAAATACTCTCTCCAAGACGCCACGGACTACCGTCACGTTTCTTGGTCGATCCCCAACCAATTGTGATAGGTTCCCGTTTGGTTAAAGGATCGGGGTATGCATTGAGAAAGCAACCTTCAAAGCGTTTGATTAACTCAACTCCACAAATCGGTAAGCTCGTAGGAATTAAGACTATGGTATTGGGAACTTCTTTCGCTTCAATGAGCTTTTCTGCAAATACCGCATTTAAAAGTTCGGGTAAATCAAAGGCTTGGGCAAATTTCACCGTTGCTTGTCTGGTGATTGGTCCATAAGCCCCGTCAGCAACTCCCGAAAGTAATTTTAGATCGACAAGGCGGATTTGTACTTGCTGTGCTAACTCGCGGTCTTGACTTAAATAATCAAACTCAAAGGATTGATTCAGCTTGACAATGTCTTGAAGTTTCATTTTTCTCTCCTCTTAATAAGTGTAACCAACGAGGAGTTTGACTTCTTTTTGGTCTTTGCATTTTGCAGAGAAGACTTTTTCAAAATCCGCAAACTCACCGTCTGGAAGCACAATACAGCCCATACTTCCTGGCACATTTGCATCTCTATGAATCAGCAGATCGCTACGAGTGCCTCCATCTTTTGTTTTTACCTCGAAGGGTGTAATTGGATAACCATTGCCTTCGACTCCTTTGACGTGTTTGAGGTTGACAGGCTTGACTGCCACAGAGTAAAAAGGTAACGGCTGAGCCAGTTCGTAAGTTGGGGGTAACACTCCACCGCGAACATTCCAATCTTTGACGCCTTGCTTGTCTGTGGTGCTGGTTGTTGCCACCCATCTGCCGACAATCCCTTGAGTTTCATCAATGAGGAATAGTCTTCCTTTGTTCAACTGTGATGTTTCGTCGAGTGGCATGGTGAAAAATAAAAGCATACTCATACTTCTCCTTTTAGATTTGAATTTGAACTAATACCGTTTTCAGATGAAGATGCATAGAAAAAACTCCACCATCTGTGACATCTTTCCTTACCCCCCTTAATCCCCCCTTATAAAGGGGGGAAACAGGAAATTTATTTTCCTCCCCCTTCTAAAGTCAGATTTTCAACCGGTTTTGGTATAGATCTTTTACGTTATTTAATTGATGTACTCTACTTATTACTCAGGTGCCTGCAAGCCTATTTATCTCAAAAACAAAAGGTTTTTCTAAAATTTTAATAATTGGAGCAAACACATTAAACGTATTTTTTTGATTGTATACATTCTTCCAAACAAGAAAATAAATGCTCTAGAGGTTGTAATTCACTAATGTATAAGTAATTTCTTGTTGTTTTTTTGACAAAACCTAATAACTTTGCTTCTTGTAAATTTTTACTGATTTGTACAGCAACACAGCCAATTCTATTCGATTGAACTTCTAGCGGTATGTAGAATGATTGTGCATTTTCTAAAACAGGACGGCATTCTAATTTACCTAAACCTTTAATCGGTAGGTCTGCCACATCCATAAGAGTTTGTTGTGCTGGATTCCAACTGTCACTCGCTTCTATATCTGTCTCAAAACCCATACAATCCAGATAGAAATTTACGAAGGATACAGACAAGATATTGAGCAAAACTTGCTGTTTTTTTTTAGGTGTAGCTTGCTGTTTTGACCATTTTTCTGCCAGTCTACGGGAAACGGGAGATATAAAACTAGTAAATGTCAAGAGGGTTTCCATAGAATTTATAACTTCTTTGCCCTAATGTTAAGTTTTCAACTCACAAAAATCTCTGAATTCATAGCGAAATTTTTCTAAACTTCGCCGATAAAAGTTACTTAAAGTGGGAATGGGAATGCCCAACTCGTCTGAAATAGCTTTCCAGGATGTACCAGACCATCTTTTAATCGCTATTTCTTGAAAATTGGCTTTGGGGTGGTTTGTAATGTGTGTTTGTCTAAAGATTCCTCTTGAATCTTTTTCTATATATTCTCTGATTTTTCTAAACTGAGATATATAATTTTCTTCATCATTTTCTATTGTCAAATCTTCTAAATTTTCTAGAAAAGAATTTTCTAATTGAATTTCATTAGATTTCCCAACTATTTTGGGGATGGCTTCTTTAAAAAAACGTTGACTTAATAACATATTCACCCAAGTCATAAATTCACCACGTTGAGGATCGTATTTGTCAATATTTTTACAAAGATACAAAAATAGGTCTTGTACAGCCTCTTCATAAATATGTTTGTAAACTTTAGGAAATTGACCCCTATATGGGTGGCACAGTTTACTCGAACGGTAAATACTGTCAATGAGCTTTGATAGAGCTACTCGTCTAGCCATTGTACCTAAGGGATACTGTTGGGCTTTTAAAGCTAACTCTTTAAGCTGTTGCTCGTTCATATAGCTCGTTCTCCTACAAAAGGTTATCGGACAATTAACAAAGCTTTTATCTGAATGATTTTATAAAGTTTACAAAACTTTACGGATAGATTTGTCAGAATTCTTGGTTTAATGTTTGCGATCGCAAATTTTTCTAAAAACCTTACAAGCCCTCCCTTACAAGGCACGCAAGCGAGGGCTGAGGGCAGAAGGTCGGTGTGTTAGTCTATACTAAGTTTGTTAAGTCTTCTGCTTTTTCAATTCAACCCGGTTTTAAGCGAAAGCATAATGTTGAATAAATTCCTTTGCATTTAAGAACCGGAAATTTACTGACTTCTACACATTTAAAATATAGTTTTCCAGAGGAGTAAAAAAATTTTCTGCAAAAATCCATCATGCTTAGTAAAAATTTAAACCTACTGAAAAAATAGGCGCTGAAGTAGAAAGCACGAATCAAAACTTCATGCTAATGGTAAACGCTATACGCTACATATATATAGGTTATATTCGTGCTTACTTATGCACTTGTAATATTTGAAGTATTCACAATTACACAATTCAAAACTGCTGATTTTATTAAGTTTTGTAAATAAATTGTAATTTCAGAGATAAATGGGGTTGTAGCGACCAGAGTAATCAGTGAAGCATCTCAATTATCGATGCTGATTCAGGTGTTGTATTTAGTTGTAGCACCAGACGAGACGGAAAGACTTGGCGATACAGAGGATAACACATCCTTTATATTTGCATACCTGTCTCAAACTACACCGTTATTTACAACTTTCTATGATTCTTGTGTTGAGGATCGTAGTGAAAAAGCTTATGAAAAATTCAACAAAACATCTAGAAAAAATGAAGATTATCTTAGGAATTGATGAGAATTCTGAAAACAAAAATCTCTTAATGGCATCCTTAAAGACAGCAGGATTTGAGGTGATTGATACAGAGAATGGTGTTGTTGATGTTTATCTAGCACAGGAGAAATTATCTGGTATTAAGGAGAGCCAAAAATTCAAAGCTCCTCAGTCCATCTTTCCTTCTATTCCCCGGCTTAATAAGGTCTTTCAGTTTATTGAATTAAATTACAATCAACCTATTAAGCTAGATGATATTGCTAAAGAAGTCGGATATGCTTCAGCTTATTTATCCAACTTAATGCGTAATCTTACAGGAAAAACCGTAATTAATTGGATTATCGAGCGCCGCATGGCAGAAGCACGCATCTTGCTTTTAAAAACTAACAAATCTGTTAAGCAGATTGCTCTAGAAGTGGGCTATCAAAATACCAATCTTTTCTACTATCAGTTTCGCGATCGCCACAATTCTACTCCTCTAGTTTGGAGAAAGACACAGCGGTTTCAACTAGAGCAGATCCAGAGCAATGAGTTTTAACGGATGTGGAGATGTGTATTCTGTCAGGGAAATTCCAAGATAATTTTGCAGCTAAATAAAGCCTGAAATAAAGTTTAAAAATCGAACAAAGATAGACATCTAAAAATATTTCACTAATATTTCTTGATGACGCTAAAGATATTTCACTCAATCAAAAATATTCTATTGCATAATAATCTTTAGGAAGTCAAAAAAAGAAATTCAGTCACAAATAATAAACCAGCTAACTTTTCTAAAGAATTAGCTATTTTAGGATTGCTATAATACTAATCTTTTTCCTTGCGATCGCTTAGTATTCAAACCCAATGACTGACTAAATGACTCACACCATTTCTCAACATTAAGAGGTTTTTGACCATGAATCGCAACTTTATCAGATGATACGGGCGTAGGTTGGGTTGAGGAACGAAACCCAACACCTTAAAGCCTTGTGACTGTTGTGTTTCACTTCGTTCAACCCAACCTACCCGTCTCATTTTTTTCTGGAATTGGTATAAGCCATGTCCAATGATTGGCACAGGTATTAGCGTCCCTTGACTCAAAAAATCTCACTAGAACAGGAAAATTTTATTATGTCTCAATTTCTTGGTGTTGCTTTTCAGCCTTATGTCCGTCGCTGGACTGGAACCCCTCCAAATGCAACAACTCCGTGGTGGAATTCCTACAGCGTGCAAGATATTGTTCGGATGCTTGAGATCGTTGCATCTAAGTTCAACAAAATCTGTACATATGGGATGGGTTATGCTGGCTATCACCAACCCACGACACCTTGGGATCAAGTAGATTCTAACTGTCGTGTTGCTCTTGCTGCGGCTGAGTTGAATAAGCAAAGAGGTCAGCTTGTTATTGAGGTAGCTCAAGGAATTTATCAGCAACTGCCAAACGTTGCACTGCAACAGGCAGAAATCGAAGCTGCTTTTTCTGCAGCTAGGGCAGCAAACGCTATTTATCCTAACACGGTGACTTCTTTGGTTTTCACAAATGAGTATGTGGTTAATGCAGTTTCAACCAATGCTGTTAATGCCATGATTGTGAGTAACAAGCAGAAAGCACGCGATCTAAATGTTAAAGTGGGCGTGCGATCGCATACTTTTGGAGAAATCGCCAATCAAGAGAGCCATTTTCACAACGAGTTGAAAACCCTCATTCAGAACTGCGATTTTATCCTTTGCAATCTTTATCCAGGGGCAAATACAGCCACTCCTCAACAAGGTGTCAATGGAATAGCGCAAGCGTTCAATACCATTAAAACATCTGTTGCTGCAATCAATTCGCAATGCCAAGTTATGATAGGCGAGACTGGATGGCCTTCACAAGGAATTAGTTTTAACAACACAGCTAATAACGTAAAAAATCTGCTTGCTTATTACGAGGCGATTGACAAGTGGGCATTTGAGCAGCAAGTTACTACCTACCTTTTTGAGGCATTTGACGAACCTTGGAAAAGCAACCAAAACGCTCAAGTTCCCCCGGAAAACCCCTGGTCTGGACCTAACGGTGCTGAAGGACACTACGGTTTGTGGTATCTCAACGACCGAGGGGAGTATACGGAGAAAAGGGCATAACTTAATACGGTTTCTGGTCTTTTGACAACTTAATTCTTGAAAGGAGAAAATTATGGTAGATGCTCAAGCATCCAGTCAAACTTATACCGTCCAATCTGGAGACACGCTATTTTTGATAGCCCAAAAAGTTTACGGGGATGGCAATCGTTGGCGTGAAATTTATGAAGCTAATCGTGGTGTAATAGGAGGCAATCCCGAACAAATTCAAGTAGGGATGGTACTTGTTATTCCAGGGCTTGGTCAACCCAATCCCAATCCTTCTAACACATTAAATGTAGAAGCTACATTTTACAGTAGGGAAGAAACAAAAGGACATCCGCCTGCAACAGGCATACATGGAGCCACATTGCAAGAAGCCCTAAGCGGTAGAGGGCGCATACAATGTGCTGTAGATCCAAACGTTATTCCTCTACTAAAAGAGTTCACCATAATACTATGGGACGGTCGTCAGGTTCCTGCAACTGCGTTAGATAAAGGTACGGCAATCATCGGTAATAAAATTGATATTTTTGTCGATACCATCCAAGAGGCAATTCATTTAGGTAGAAAACAAGTTCAGGTCATTCTTTAAGCAGACATTTGAAAGGAGAAAATCATGGCATCTGGTCAAAATTATACTGTTCAATCTGGCGATACACTGTTTTTGATAGCTCAAAAATTCTACGGGGATGGCAATCGCTGGCGTGAAATTTATGAAGCGAATCGCGGTGTAATAGGAGGTAGTCCCGAACAACTTCAAGTGGGGATGGTACTTGTTATTCCTGGCTCCGGTGGAAATTCTGGTCCGGGTGGAAACCCTGGTTCAGGTAGAGGAAATTTCCAAGCTATGCTAGAAGCGCTGGGAGCATTTGAATCAGGGTTTCCATCAGGAGATCCAAGACAATACACCTCTGAAAACTCCCTCGGTTTCATGGGTAAGTATCAATTTGGAGAGCCGTTACTAATTGACCTTGGCTACTACAAAGCTGATGTTTATTATGGAAATGGTGCTGACAAGAACTACTGGCGGGGTGCTTGGACGGGAAAAAGAGGTATTAATAGTAAAGAACAATTCCAAAATTCCCGTGAAGTTCAAGAAGCTGCTATTCGTGAAGCTTTTAATCTCAACTTACAACGTATTAACAATACGCTTGGAGCGCAAGGACAGTCTCTCAACAATTACCTCGGTCAGCAAAAGACATATAACGATAGAGGGGTGTCAAAAACAGTTACTCTTACCCTTTCCGGTATTTTAGCCGGAGCACATCTGAGGGGTCCTTTTGGAGTTGCTAACCTTTTGTTAAAAAATGAAGTTTCTCAAGATGAATTTGGAACTTCTATACTCCGCTATATCGAAGAATATGGCGGTTACAATGTTTCGCCTGCTGATTTCTCTTAAGTACCACCTCGTTCCCAGGCGGAGCCTGGGAATGCCTCACGGGAGGCGGAGCCTCCTGTATAGCTCGGCAGTAGCCCACCTCAGATCTTGCATAGTGACAAATTCGTCATGACGGCTATTCTTCATTAACGAAAATGCCATCAAATAATGCGCTACCTCTCGTAAAAGGCGAAATTCTTTTTGGTGAAGAGATAAATTTGAACGAAATGCTTGATTTAAGTTATGAAAAGTAGAAAATTTTCACCTTTCTTGTCTGGAACTTGTACCGCGTTCTTGATAGTATCACTTTCACTCTTGCTCCTGTTTATTAATCCTCAAGGAGCGATGGCGCAAGATTCGTCAGCTACAAACCATACCACTCGATTATCAATTACCAATCAATGTGACTTTCCCGTGTGGATGGCAACAATACCTAACGCCAATATAGCTCCTCTACCGGATGCTACTGTTAAACTCTCCAAAGGTCAATCGCACGATTACTCCATACCCAGTAATGGTTGGGCGGGAAGATTTTGGCCAAAAGTTGGTTGTGACTCTAACGGTATGAACTGCGCTGCGGGAGAAGCAATCCCACCGTGTCCTCCTTCCGGTTGTCAGCCTCCAGCCGATACTAAAGTTGAAATTAACTTTCCCAATCTGTCTTCCACGGAACAAGCATGGTATAATATTAGCCTAGTCGATGGCTACAGCATTCCTCTTAAGATTAAACCCAGAGGAGGGGAATCTGGTTCTTGTATAACGACGAATTGCCATCTTTCTCTGAATAGCTGTCCTCAGAATGAAACACAGGGTTTAGGGGATCTTCGAGTCTTCAATCAAGGGAAAGCCGTGCAATGCTTGTCTCCGTGTAAAAAATGGAACTATCCCGCTCCTTTTGGTTTAGGAAAGCCTGAAACTGAAGCACCAGGTATCGATCTATGTTGTCCATATGATGATGTCGAACGATGTCGCAGGGGACCAGTTGTAGGAACAAATTTTGTCCGGACTGTACGCCAAGTTTGTCCTACTGCTTATAGCTATGCTTACGATGACGTAAACGGATTGCATAGTTGTCCAACGCAAAAAAGCTTTGATGTAACGCTGTGTCCGGCGGGACGTTAACAATGTCAAAAACTGGAATGAATAACAATACCCATAACCAATACTTGTTGGTTAAGATTAAACAATGAAATTACGTAGGTTAGGTTGAGGAACGAAACCCAACATTTACAAGCATTTGTTGGGTTTCTCGACGGTAAACCCAACCTACAAAAATTCTCAGCCCTTGCAGTATTGTACCCATAACTTAATACGGTTCAGTTAGAATTAAAAACCTGATTTTGGCTAGGTTGGATTTCGTTCCTCAATCCAATCTACGAATATTCGAGAGCCCTTGCAGTGCGATCGCTCATCACTGGTAACTCATGATTGTTGTTAAATATTCTGACTTTTCTCATCCCGTGAAAAGTCAGAATATTTATTTAATAGACATACAAGAAAGTATTTACATCCTTAAAATAATTAATTATTTTCTTGACTAATATCTAAAAATATTTAATTGTCACTTTTATGAAAAGAGCTACTATGGTTATTAGGAAATACGAAAATAATAAAAAGCAAATTATATTTTGTATTTTCACAAGTCTGCATTAGAGATAATTTGTAAATTTAATATTAAGAAACCTGTAGGTTGGGTTGAGGAACGAAACCCAACATTGAATTGAATTATTGGATGTCACTTTGCCCTACCCAACCTACATAGAACATTTAGTGTTTAATATTCGCTTTATGAATAACCTCTTAAGCAGATAAGAATCAGAAGAGAAGCAAAGAAAATATTCCTTCAAAAGGAAAGCTTTAAATGTGGACTATTTAAGAATATCAAACTCGAGATCTCTTCTTTTGTAGAAACCAATTAACCAATTTTTCGAGGTGTTATTATGTCTCAAATGGAAATTTTTTCAGATGCAAATTTCGCTGGAGCAGCTTCAGGTGTACTTACAGATTTAACAAGTGCCTACGTTGGAGATTTTTGGAATGACAAAATCTCATCAATTAAAGTCTACTCCGGTACTTGGCAGTTCTTTGAGCACACTAACTTTCAGGGAAGAAATTTTCAACTTCAAGCTGGTGAATACTCCTATGTAGGCGATGCTTTCAATGATACTATTTCCTCCTTTAGACCGATTACTGAAACTTCGAGTTTTGCTGAAGAGATTTTAAATGCTCATAACAAGTACAGAGCCGAAGTAGGAGTTCAGCCACTGCAATGGTCAAACGATTTAGCAGCAAGTGCTCAACAGTGGGCAAATCATTTGGCTCAAACTGGGAAGTTTGAACATAGCAGATCTGGAGAAAACCTTGCTCTTGGTACTACTGGTGCTTTTTCCGTCACCCAGCTAGTAGATATGTGGGGTAATGAAAAGCAACACTTTAGAAACGGTACTTTCCCCAATGTCTCCAGTACTGGGAAGTGGCAAGATGTGGGTCATTACACTCAAGTTGTTTGGAGAAATACAACTTTTGTTGGGGGTGGTTTAGCCCGTGGTAATGGCAACAATATTCTGGTTTGTCACTACAATCCGGTAGGTAACTTTTCGGGACAACCTGTTTTCTAATGATATTCAGCAAATGCTTCCCTTGGTCATTTATAAAGTAAATCTTAAATGACCAAATGTATTACATTTTTATTTTTTGAGTCCTTGCAAATAATACAGATGGCTAAGAACATTTATGCACTATTAGTTGGCATTGACAACTATCATCCTGACTCAAGTCCAAGCGTGCGATCGCTCACAGGTTGTCTCAATGACATTAGAGCAATAGAATCATACTTGCGAGATAGAATTTCCTTTGAAAGTGAATGGACGCTTGTAGAATCTACAGATGTCCCGTGGATTCTTACCAATGAACAAGCAACTCGTCAAGCAATTATTAATGGCTTTCAACAACACCTGTGCAAAGCAGATAACGATGATGTCGTGCTATTTTACTATGCAGGTCATGGTTCTCAACAAAAAGTATCGGAAGCTTTTGCTCATTTAGAACTAGATAAATATAATGAAACGTTAATTTGCTATGATAGCCGTACAAAAGGTAGTTGGGATATAGCAGATAAGGAATTGGCATATTTGATTTCTCAAGTGTCAAAAAACAATCCACATACTGTTGTTATTTTGGACTGCTGTCACTCCGGTACTGGAACAAGAGACTCAGAAATTGTGCGTCAGGCTCCTGGTGATGAACGCCAACGCCCTTGGGATAGCTTTATTTTTGCCAATGACTCAGTCGCATTAGAGAAATTGGCTTCTTTAAAGAACCAAGATAAGATGAAATTTCAGGGATTTCAGGGGAAACATATTGCGCTTGTCGCCTGTCGTTCTCATGAAACAGCGAAGGAGTACACCACAGAAGACGGTCAACGGCGAGGTGCTTTTTCCTATTTCCTCACAGAAACCCTGAAAAAAACCAATGGCGGTATATCCTATCGAGATTTGGTGAGGAATGTGAATGCTTTAGCAATTGGTCAAATCAAGGAGCAGTCACCGCAAATTGAAGCAACCGACGCTGAAGAACTCAACCAACCTTTCTTAGGTGGTGCTATTGACGAATGCTCTCAATACTTTACTTTAAGCTATAACATCAAGCAGAAAAGTTGGGTGATTGAAAGTGGTGCTTTGCACGGTATTCCAAATTCATCCAAAGGTGGAGATACCTTACTCGCTATTTTTCCCGTGGGAAGCAACGCTGAGGAATTACACCAATTAACCAATGCGATCGCCGAAGCTAAAGTGACGAATGTGCTACCACAGATGAGTATAGTGGAGATTACCCGTGACAGTGGCTTGTCTCAAAAGCAAACCTATTGGGCAGTTGTTACAAGCTTACCACTCGCTCCATTAAAAGTTTATCTTCAGGGTGATATGGGAGAAGAAGCGGTAAAACTGGCGAGCCTTGTCCATAAAGAAGCAGGTCCCAATCGAAACCCTTCGTTGTACGTCGATCTAGTAGACTCTCCTGAGGATGCATATTGCACTCTATCAGCTGACAACGGTCAATATTGGATTACAAAAGATGACCATCCTCTAGTTGCTCCCATTCCAGAACAACCAGATGGGGTAGGTTATACGAGCGATCGTGCATTAAAAGCGATTGGGAGGTTAGAACATATTGCTCGGTGGAATAATGTTCTGACACTGGAAAGCCCAGCCACAAGTTTCATTAAGCCAGATTTAGTGGAGATGTCCATTCAAATCCTTTCCGGACAAGATGTTTCTGCTTCTCCTAACGGAGTAGAAAAACGGGTGCAATACACCTATGAAGACGGTGAATGGAAACCGCCAATCGTACAAGTTAAATTGACTAACAACAGTTCAAGAACGCTCTACTGCAACGTACTAGAACTTTCAGAAAGTTACGGTATTTATTTACCCTTCTTTGAAGAAAGAAGTAGCATAAGTATCCCAGCCTACGCAAGTCTCGAAGGTGAAAACGAGTTTTACATACCAGATGATTTCTTAGAACGAGGGGTCACTGAGTATAAAGAGATATTTAAGCTGATTGTCAGTAGCGCAGAATTTGATGCAGGGTTGCTAGAACAAGATGGGCTAAATCCACCACCGCAGACTCGTTCGCTGGAATTACCTGACACTACGTTCAATCTTTTATTGGATCGGGTTAATACCCGCGAACCAGGTCACTCAAGCAGAAAGCTGGATGATTGGATGACAAAGAGCATTGCAGTTACGATTGTGTACCCCCCTTAATTCCCCCTTATAAAGGGGGGAAATGAAAAATCAAGTTCCCTCCCCAATGCATCGGGGAGGGTTAGGGTGGGGTAAAACTATTACCTCAGCCAGTACTGACAAGACGGCAATTCTCTGGAATTAAATATCGCTTTAGATTTGGATAAATTACTGACCAACCAAACAATCAAGAGGTAAAACAAATGAAAGAACTTATGAGCGAAAATACTTTTGAAGACATCAAAATCTGTGTAGAAATCCCACCAGACATGTCTGAAGAAGCGCAAAAAATAGCGTTTGAAGAGAACCCACTCAACGCAGAAGCGATCGATAATTCATCAGACAGAATAGCAGTCATTACTGGGAAAAAATGGCAATCCGGTCGCACTTTACGTGTTCGTTTTTTAGATGGTGACCCTGTCGTTCAGACGAAAATTGCAGCCATAGCCCAACAGTGGACTCAATACGCCAACATTAAGTTAGTTTTTGGAAATGACCCTAATGCTGAAATTCGCATTTCATTGCAACCAGGAGGCTCTTGGTCATTTCTTGGTACCGATGCATTAACAATTGCAAAAAACCAGCCCACAATGAATTATGGATGGTTAAAACCAGATTCATCCGACCAAGAATATTTGCGAGTTGTGCTTCATGAATTTGGTCATGCTCTCGGTTGCATCCACGAACACCAGCACCCACAGGCTGGAATTCCTTGGAATCGGGATGCTGTTTACCGTTACTATAAAGAGACCAACAATTGGGATACAGAACAAGTAGACAACAATATTTTCCGACGCTTCGGTACTGATATCACACAATTTTCACAGTACGACAGAGAGTCAATTATGCATTATGCAATTCCCAAGGAGTTAACAATTGGAGGTTTTGAAGTCCCTTGGAATACTCAACTCTCAGTCACGGATAAAAATTTCATGCGTCAAGCGTACCCTGGGGGAACGGTAGGGTCAAATAGAGTCGTGATTTACTCAGACAGTGACTTTCAAGGAAGAAGCCAAGAATTAGAACCAGGAAGATATGATGTCGGTCAAATTGCTATTGGAAATGACCACTTAAGCTCGTTAAAAGTACCATCAGGGCTTCGAGTTATCCTCTACGAACACGCTGGATTTCAAGGCAGATCTAAAGTGTTTGCATCTGACACCCCCTATGTTGGCGATGACTTTAACGATTTCGCCTCCTCCCTTGAGATACAAGTTGCATGAGTTGGGTTGAAGTCCGTTATGTAAAGTAGCTTTCAGCTAAATAAATCACGTTGGTAGGGGCGCAAGGCATTGCGCCCTTACGACTGTGGTCTATTTACCTGAATGGTAACAAAGAGCCAATTTTCAATCCCTTAGCGGGGCTTGTCGTCCTTGAGCTTAATGCAAAGCTGGCATTATCGCCATTGTCAACCGTGTTATTGTGGGTATTTTGTTCACAAGCTGCTGTCAAGAAACCTGTTATCAAAGTAGCCATAGTTAGGGCAAAGACCGCTAGACTTGCTCCCAATAAGATCGATAACAGCAGTGTTATGACAGATCTGCATAAGAGCGCTGTTACAACACCTATGTACTTAAGAAGCACGTCTGGTAAAGATGTGGCTTCTTAAAACCCCCTATTCCAGTTCCTTGTCCGGAATCCCTCCTTAAAACCCTCAAACGCCTAATTGTAAAGTTTTGTAACTTTTACCAGCTGATTTGGATAAAAGCCGTGCTTGTCTTGCGAAAAATTTTTATAGGAGTGCTTTTTACATGAAGGAGCCCGAATTTAAACAACTTGCCCTAGAAGCCCAAAAACACCCCCTAAATTCAACAGCTAGACGAGTCGCGTTATCAAAGCTAATCGAAGGTCTTTATAAATCGCGTAAACTTTGCTCCCCATACAAAGGGAGATTTTCTCAAGTGTATCAACATATTTATGAGGAGGCAGTACAAGACTTATTCTTATACATCTGTAAAAATATAGACAAATACGATCCCGAACGTGCCGAATTTACAACCTGGGCGAATATGTTACTCAGCAAGCGTTTCTTTAAAGAAGCCGTTGCCAAAGTCGTTGGGAAAACCAACGAAATCAAGGTAGAAGCTTCTTTTCTAGAAAACCTAGAAGATTTGGCACCACAAAACAACGAAGAGGACTGTACATCTGATTTTTTAAAAATCAGAGGATATATAGAAAAAGATCCACAAGGAGTGTTTCGACAAACCTGTATCAAAAGCTATCCAAAGGTTAACTTTCAAGAAATAGCCATCAAAAAATGGTCGGGTCTATCTTGGAAAGACATTTCAGAAGAGTTTAGCGTTCCCATTCCAACGTTAAGCAACTTTTATCAAAGGAGTTTAGATAAGTTTCGCCATGAATTCAAAGAATTGTGCGATCGCTATGTATTGTAAAATCAAAAAAAACAAGTAGTATGACAACTCTTTCAACATTTACTGGTCTGATATCTCCAGTCTCCCGGAGACTGGCAGAACAATGGTCAAAACAGCAAGCTACACCCGAAAAAGGTAAGCAGGTATTGCTGAATATCTTATCTGTATCTTTTGTAAATTTTTATTTAGAATGTATGGGATTTGAAACAGAACTAGAAGCTAGTGACAGTTGGAATCCAGTACAACAAACTCTTATGGATGTAGCCGATTTATGCATTAAGGATTTGGGAAAATTAGAATGCCGTCCCGTATTAGAAAATTCCCAAACTGTCTACATACCGCCAGAAGTTACATCACACCGAATTGGCTATGTAGCCGTGCAAATAAGCAAAACATTACAAGAAGCCAAGTTATTAGGGTTTATTAAAGAAGCATCAATGAATAATTTACCTATCGCTCGCTTAGAACCTCTAGAAAACTTGCTAGAGTATCTAGAAGAATGTACACAAGTACAAAAAGCTAAATCATCCAATCAAAATTTTGTGAATTTACAAAGATGGTTGGAAAACGCTTTTGAAGCAGCTTGGCAACCCATTGAATCCATTTTCCAGAATGAACCAGCTTTACAATTTAGAAGTCCTAAAGAAGGATTTAGCACCATTGTAGAAAGGGCTAAACTGATTGATTTTGGGATACAAGCCAACAGTACATCAGTAGGAATAGTTGTTAAGGTCAGTCAGGAGCAAGACAACAAAAATGAAATAAAAATTACTGTAGAGTTACATCCAAACAATGGTCAAGAATACTTACCCCCCTTACTTCATGTCATAATTTTAGATGAAGAAGAAACTGCCATTATGGAAGCTAAGGCTAAAAATGATAATAAAAAAATTCAATTACAGCTGAGTGCTTCTCCAGGAGATAATTTCAGCGTGAAAATAACCATGGGAGATGTCAGTGTCATAGAAAACTTTGTTATTTAAGAGAATGTTTGTAACATCTCAATCCATACTTACCTTTGCAACTCTTATGTCGCCGCTATACAAGCAAAAACTATCTACGTGGATTGCAGAATCTGGATTCTTTTTAAGTCCGCGCAGGCGGACTTCGTTTGTGTAGTAGCAAATTCCATTCTCCAAATTCGCCCAGGGCGATCGCCGACCGTGAATTCATCAATAATTGACAGGCTTAAAGTAGCTCGCAGCCCATGAAAAAATTAGTCGTTTTAAAGCTAGATGGGGATTTAGAAAATGGCGTACAAGTAACGTTAGAAATTGGTCAAGAAGATGAACGACCCTTTCGAGAAATCATAGGTCATTTACCAAAAGCACCAAAATTAGCTCTAGCGGTTCATAAATGGCAGTCAACCTATCGCAGTTTAGGTAACTCTAACCGTGCAGTCAAAGCAGTCAAAGTTACCTACGTTAATTCAATAACAAATGAAGTAGAAAAGTGCAATGATGCCGCTCACAAACTAAAAAAATCTTTAAATAATTGGTTGCTAGCCGACCCCTTTCGAACCGTGCGGGAGACTTGGATAAAATATTTATCCCCCAATGATGAAGCACAGGTACTAATTCGTACATCTTGCTCCCAATTGCATCAAATACCTTGGCATTTATGGGATTTAATTGAAGATTACCCTAAAGCTGAGATAGCTTTGAGTACATCAGAATATCAACAAACGGCAAGAGTCAAAGCACCAACGTATAGAGACAAAGTTAAAATTTTAGCAATATTGGGAAACAGTGTTGGTATTGATATTCAAAAAGACCAACTCTTCTTAAAAGAATTATTAGATGCCGAGCCGACTTTTTTGATAGAACCTCAACGCCAAGACATTAACGAACAGTTGTGGAACCAAAACTGGAATATCCTATTTTTTGCAGGTCACAGTCAAACCGAGAACGACAGCGGTCGAATCTATATCAATCAAACAGATAGTTTAACAATAGAAGAACTGAAGTATGCATTAAGAAATGCTGTTAGTCAGGGTTTGCAACTAGCAATTTTCAATTCTTGCGATGGTTTGGGATTAGCTTATGAGTTAGAAGCACTCCACATTCCCCAAACTATTGTTATGCGGGAACCAGTACCAGATAAAGTCGCACAGACCTTTTTAAAATATTTTCTCACAGCTTTTGCTTTTGATAGTAAACCTTTATACCAAGCAGAGAAAGAAGCAAGATTAAAACTACACGGTCTTGAAGATAAATATGCCTGTGCGTCTTGGTTACCAGTCCTTTTCCAAAATCCTGCGACAGCACAGCCAACTTGGGACAATTTAGGGCGTCGCTTCACAAACATCTGTCCCTATTGCGGTTTGTTCGCCTTCCGAGAAAAAGATGCCCAATTCTTTTTTGGGCGGGAAAGTTTTACTGACATCTTAGTAGAAGCAGTACAACATCAGTCCTTGGTTGCTGTCATCGGTCCTAGCGGTAGCGGGAAATCGAGTGTTGTTTTTGCAGGGTTGGTAAAACGCTTGCGAGATGCTGGTCAGTGGGATATTATTGATTTTCGACCAAGTTCAAGACCCTTGTTTTCTATAGCCTCTGCAATTGTTTCTCAGACAGAACCCAATAGAGATCGCATTAACCGTCTGGACTCGATTCAAAACCTTGTCACTCACTTACAGTTATTTGAAGATGCTTTGCGGAATGTGGTGGATGATATCATTAGAGAAAATCCTGACAAACGCCTGTTGCTCGTTGCTGACCAGTTTGAAGAACTTTACACTCTTTGCAGAGACCCACAAGAACGCAAAACTTTTTTAGATAGATTGTTAGAAGCGATCGCTCGCTGCCACAATTTTACTCTTGTTATCACCCTAAGAGCTGATTTTCTCGGACAAGCCCTATCTTACCGTCCCTTAAGCGATGCCTTGCAGTACGCCGACCTAAAATTAGGTCCAATGACGGACACCGAACTGCAAGATGCGGTAGAAAAACCTGCGGCGTTACTGGGAGTGACAATTGAGGAAGGACTTGTAGAACGTATTCTTTCCACAGTCAATACAGAACCGGGGAATTTACCTTTATTAGAGTTTGCCCTCACCCAGCTTTGGGCAAAACAACTTGATGCAAAACTGACACACACTGCGTACAACGAAATAGGGGGAGTAGAAGCAGCATTGGCTTGTTATGCAGAAGAAGCATACAAGCAGCTAAACTTTGAAGAAAAGGAAAGGGCGCAACGGATTTTTGTGCAACTCGTGCATCCAGGAGAAGGAACAGCAGATACCCGCCGGATTGCCACAGTAAGTTGGGATGGAACTGTCAAACTGTGGAACTCTTTGGGTCAATTCATGACGACTCTTGTGGAAAATAAAGACGCAATTTACAGTGTCAGTTTCAGCCCGGATGGTAAAATTATTGCAACTGCCGATATTGTCGGAAATATTCAACTTTGGACTCCTCAAAGGAAACAGATTGCAACTTTTAAGGCGCATAAGGGAGCAGTGTATTGTGTGAAGTTTAGCCCAAATGGCAAAACAATTGCTACTGCCAGCGCTGATGGGACTGCTAAACTTTGGAATCTTGATGGAAAAGAACTTCAAACCCTAAAGGGACATAAAGATTGGGTTTGGAGCGTTAACTTTAGCCCCGATGGTCAGACGATTGCAACCGCAAGTAGCGATCGCACTGTCAAACTTTGGAGTCTTGAGGGTAAGGAAATAAAAAGCTTGAACGGCCACAAAGATTCAGTCACGAGTATCAGTTTTAGCCCAGATGGCAAAACAATTGCGACAGCGAGTGCTGACAAAACCGCTATCCTCTGGAGCATTGACGGCGAGAAACTCCAAACCTTAACCGGACATAACAATTGGATCTGGCGCGTCAGTTTCAGCCCGGATGGTCATGCGATCGCAACTGCTAGTAAGGACAAAACCATTAAACTTTGGAAGATACTTGGTAAAGAACTCATGGTTCTTCCAGCCCACAACAAAGCGATTTACAGCGTGAGTTTTAGCCCTGACAGTCAAGAAGTTGCTACCGCCAGTGGGGACGGAACTGTCAAGTTTTGGGCGCGATCCGGTGAATTACTCGCTGTCCTTAAGGGGTATAATAGTGCGGTTACTGCGATCGCCTTAGAGGCGGTTCCCTCTGGGAGCATCGCCCTCCATCCAACCGCACAGACAATGGTGACCACAACTTCTGATGGCACTGTCACTCTTTGGAGTCGTAAAGGAGAGAAAATTACCACTTTCAAAGGACATGAAGATTGGATTTGGAGTGTAAATTTTAGCCCCAACGGTCAGACTTTTGCCACCACAAGTAAAGATAAAACCGTCAAACTCTGGAACCTTAATGGCAAATTATTGCGTATTATAAAGGCACATGACGATACAGTCAACAGTGTCAGTTTCAGCCCCGACGGCAAAACTCTTGCCACTGCCAGTTGGGACACAACTGCCAAACTGTGGACAACAAAAGGTCAATTAATCAGAATTTTCACAGGACATCTTGATGGAGTCCATAGTATCAGTTTCAGTCCCGACGGCAAAATAATTGCAACCGCCAGCGAAGATAAAACCGTCAAACTGTGGACAACAGAAGGTAAACTCCTCAAAACCCTCACCGGGCATAACGCTGGAGTGTTCCGAGTTCAATTTAGCCCCGATGGCAAAACAATTGCAACCGCCAGTTTAGACCATACCGTAAAACTCTGGAATCTTGACGGCAAAGAATTAAAAACATACATTGGGCATGATGATTCCGTGTGGAGCCTCAATTTCAGCCCTGATGGTCATACCTTAGCCTCTGGTGACAACGCCGGAAGATTGATTTTGTGGAATTTAGGCTTAGAGTCAGACGGGCTACTCGCCCACGCCTGCGATTGGGCGCGTGATTATTTAGAGAATAACCCTAATCTCAGTAAGAGCGATCGGCATCTTTGTCGTAGAATTGGTCAGAAAATAAATAGGCGCTGATGCAATACTTGTCGGGTTTTGCCTAAAAATGCGAAAACACGTAGGTTGGGTCTCCGCCGAGATACGTGCAAAAAGGGACAGGTTGTGAAGTTTTGTCAAGAAAATTTTTGAAACCCTTGATTTCCCGTTGCTTCATTGCCGAACTGTAAGGGATTCGATCAATGACAACATTCCCAAAATCGACCATTAATGGACAAGTTTAAGGCATAGGATAGCGTGAAGAGTTGATATTACCGTGTACAACGTTGATTGTCCCCCGATCATTTATGGGCAAGGCGCGTAAATCAACAAAACAAGTGTTGCAATTAAACTTTACAAGGTGTCCCGTTTTGCCGTTATCTCGGCAGGCACCCGTTTACAGATCCGATCGTTTGAAAAACCTCCTTTGTATTTTTGCTTATCAATTGCGGCTCGCTACCCGAAAAATTTGGTCAGCAGTCAAATTCAGGTCTGGGAATAGAGGTGAGACAATACGTTCGCTTCCTCTGAACTGGCTGACCTGATACTCGTCTTCGACCAGGTGGTACACAGAGAAAGTTGGCTGTTTGGGATTGCCGATAAACTTGCGCCCACCCAACGCGGCGTAATCTGCAATCCAGTACTCAGGAATACCCATTTCTTCATAATCAGCAAGCTTTTTGTGATAATCGTCACGCCAATTTGTGCTGACTACCTCAATGACTAAAGGAACTGATAAAGCAGAAGATACAGTTGACTCCTTTTTCCACAGAGGTTCATTGACTAAGTTAGGGCTGTTTAATAGCAGCACATCCGGCGAGTAAGCTGATTCGCTCTTGGTCGGCTTAACGAATGCTGTTTTAGGGATGAAATAAGGAAGATCTAATCGACTATATTCTAAAACGAGCTTGCAAACTAAAAATCCAACGACTTGTTCATGATCTCCTACTGGTGGGGGCATTTCAACAATTACTCCATCGTGTAGTTCATAGCGTCGTTGCGGGTTCTCTGGATACCAAGCGATAAATTCATCAAAAGTTACTTGTTTGGTTAAGGCTTGGGTCATTTCATTTGTCCTCCATTTTTTATCCTCGCCTATTTGTTGTTTGCTGTTGATGAGGCGGCTCGCTCAAAGCCTATAGCCGTTTTGATTAACCGGAGCACAAGGTTATTGACGCTACGATCTTCCCTTTCTGCCCAGTCACGGAGAAAGGTCAAATCCTCATCATCTATATATATTGTTATTCTTGGTTTTGCGCTTGGCATGGTAGTTGTACTTTACCCACATTTACCCACAACCACAATTTTACTCGCTCTGAAAATGTGACAGTTGCAATAGTGTCACACTGATAGCTGTACTTATGGGTACTTGTGGATAATCTGAAGTGTGGACGCAAAGCGAACAAACCTTAACGTCTCGCGTAAGCCCAAAAATTAAATTGTGTCAATACTGACTTTGAGCCGATCTCTGTGTAAAAACCTGCATTCCGGGTCGGAAAACACCTGCTATATCTATGTTTTAGCGATTTTGGCTGCTCTGTTTATAAGGTTGGCCACATGTTTGGTAGAGTCGATGGGCGGTATTATCCGCCGCACCTCTCTGTTAGCTCCGAACGTGTAACTTTCGCTACATTCGGCTCCCGACGTTCTTAGCTCGCGCTTTTGCTCATGTGCAGGTAATCATGACAGCTTTCATGAACTGCTATCAGATTTGTTTTCTTCCAGTTGGCATGGTTCCTATCGATATGATGGAGATGAACTCGTTCGTCTGTTAGGAACTTCAACCCACAGGCTGCACAGGTATGGTCTTGCCGTTTTAGGGCAGCAGAGGTTTCACCGTCGTAGAGTTTGCTATTACGCTGGCTCCAGTAGGTAGTGTCGCCGTCGAAGGGGGATTTATTTCCTTTGACGTTGACGTGTTTGTTTTCGGAGTAAGGGACTTTGGGGAACGCTTTATCCAGTAATTTCTTGCTAGAATGCCGCGTTTGTTTGGCTTCCTTATTGAATACCTTGAGCGCTCTTGTTTCAATGTGGTATAGCGAGAATCGTGAACCGTCCATCTTACAGTAGCGGTGGTAGTTCCTCCAACCTCTGACTATGGGCGCTAGCTTTTCAGCTTTTGCCTTAGCACCATAATTTGAGTTGTTGACGACAGCTTTAACTTTCTGACGGAACTTTTTGAAGTTATCCGTTGATGGGACACATCTAAACTTTCCGTTGGATTGCACTTTGAAGTGCCAACCGAGAAAGTCAAAGCCATCTGTCGTAGCGGTTAGCTTGGTTTTCTTTTCACTGACCTTCATTCCTCTGTCGGCAAGAAATTTGCTGATTTTATCAAGAATTAATTGCGCGTCATCCTTTGGTTTAAGTATAATCACCATGTCATCAGCATATCTGACGCATTGGGACACCATGCAGCGCTTACCGTCTATTTTGCCTTTGGTTTGGTGAATATCCTCTATGCCATTGAGCGCAATGTTCGCAAGTAGAGGACTCACCACTCCCCCTTGCGGGGTTCCTTGTTCAGGAAATTCTGGGTTGACTCCGGCTTTTAAGCATCGGAAGATTCCTTGCTTAACGCTACGAGTAGCAATGAGTCTGTCCATAATCGCTGAGTGGCTTATCCTATCGAAAGTGGGTAGCTAGCTAGCGAGGTTTCCAATTATTGGCTCCTTTTCCAACTAGCCCCCGCCGAACCGTGCTTACGAGTTTCCAGGTACACGGCTCTCCAGTATTCCATTATCATGAGACTTGTTTACCTGCGGGGTTACCTGCGTGTATAGCATCATGGCATTGAGGGCAGACCATCAAAGTTTTTCTCCTACGTGCGGACATGATTTGCATCCATTGCGGTTTTTCTTTTCTACCTTTGGTTTTGAGGTCTTTGAGGGCGCGAATATGGTGAACTTCAATATCACCTCTTGCCCCACAAATCTCGCATTCATCAGCTTGAAGCCGTTTAATCAGTTCATTTCTGAACGCGGGCTTTCGCGCTCGTGGCAGGTCTTCTATGATTGTTTTTAGGTTGCGTTTTAGTGGTATACCACCGAAACGAGCCACTAAGGGTTTCTTGCCTTCTCTTGGGACGGTGATTTCGACACACTTTCTTAGACCGTGTGGCAGTTTTACCGTCTTGTGATACTTCGCGCAAATTTTAGCCACGCTAGTTTTGTGTTTACAAGCAAGAGTTTTCATCAACGAACTCCACATAACCCATTGGAGTTTTTGGAGCCACGCGATGTTTTGAGCAAGGCTGTAGAATTGTACGTACCCTCTATATTCTGATTGGTAAATGTTGATGATAGTGAAATCATCATCATTTATTAATTCAGGGCGGTGAATGGGTTTCCCATTTCTCATATAGAGAGAACATTTTTCTTCTACAAAGCTTGTGGGAATTCTTAGTCCAGTAATTCCATTAATTGAGCGCTTACCATTGGTATGCTTAGTGTCGGAATATTGAACTAGAATTTCGTAACCTAAGAAGTTCGCTGCTTCGTTTCTAGCATGAGTAATTAAGGTCTTTTCTTTAGATAATTCTAGCTGAAGATTTTCCGCTAGAAATGTCTTCAATTTTTCCTTGATTTCTTTTGCCTCTTGAAATGAACCAATGAATCCAAGTAGAAAATCATCAGCGTACCGCACATAATTTAGCCTTCTGTATTTAGGGTCACGAACATCTTTGGAAGGCATTTGCTGGTATTGAATTTCCAGTTGACGCGCTTTTTCAATTTGTCCCTTCTTCCTGTAATACCAGGCAAGTTTTACGAGTTTTGAGTATTCCGGATTTTCTGCCCTTGCTTTACCTCTTGTATACTCTGGGATAAGTGTCCGTTCGATAAATTTATCGAATTTATCAAGATAGATATTGGCGAGTATGGGTGATACTATCGCGCCTTGCGGTGTTCCGCTGAGGGTGGAGTGATATCTCCATTGCTCACAATAACCTGCCTTGAGTAAGTTTTCAATCAATCTCAGGAAGCGGTTATCTTGGATTTTCTCGCACAGAATTGACATTAAGATTTTATGGTCTATGTTGTCAAAACAGCCTTTGATATCTCCTTCAATAAACCACTTGGTTCCTTGCCAAGTGCGGTCTATTACTGTTAGCGCCGTATGGCATCCGCGTTTTGGTCTGAAACCATGACTGTTGTCGGAAAATTGGGGTTCATAATACGCTTCTAATATTAAACGTACTACTTCTTGAACCAATTTGTCTTTCCAAGTAGGAATACCTAGTGGTCGAGTTTTCCCATTTTTCTTGGGAATATTAATTCGCCTCACTGGTGTCCATCGAAAGCGTTCATATCGAATCTCTTCGATAAGAGTTTCAATCTTTTTCATGGACATTCCGTCAGCAGTTTCCTGAGTTATCCCAGGCGTCATTGCTCCAGCATTTTTATAAATGCGGCTATACGCTAAAAGGTACAAGTCGGGATTGAACAACTGTCTGTAGACATCATCCAGTGGTAAACCCCGGTACCCCCTGTCTCGGATTACATTTAACACCGTTTCGGCGTTTCGCATCTCGCGTACCTCTCGGTAACAATGTAAGAAATACCTGTTCCCCTTTGCCATGTGGACGGCTTTCCCGCCCTCGGACTACTATGGGAACTCTGTAGTCATAGGACTCGCGTCCCATAGACCATCCCGCGCTTCATCAACTCGGTACGTATCAGTGTGATTTAGGTGTCCCACTCATTCGTTAAGCCATCTCATCGGTGGCTGACTTCGTTTAAAGAAGTTGTGTGGTTCAAATGCTTAAAACTACACACAAACGATTATTCCTTTTAGGCGTTGTAGGAATAGGTAATCGAGTATACCGTCAGAATTGGGCTTCAGATAGTTTAATCTTCACCTTGTCACACAAGTCTTGCCGAACAATGGTTTTAACGCCTTCTCTCCATTTCCGGCTTTACCAACATGCTGTTGTCCCTTTTGTCTTTCGACTCCAGGTAAGTTGGTTGACTTAGAGACATTCTTCTTAGTCTCTCCCAACTTGGTTGGGAATACCGCGTTAATCGTCGCGGCGCACGCACTTTTCTATATCCAATTCGATAACTCGCTTGGTTATTCCGTTTGCTTTGGAGCTTAAATTTAAGAACAGGAATTTCTGCGCGTCATGCGTAGATCGTCCCGGTCTGAACCCGTAGCTCCTTGCGTGGAACGTTGCTTCGTGCGCTGGTTCTAGTGCGTATTTGACGAGGCATTGCCACGCCCTATCCGCCATAGTAGGAACCTTAAGAATTCGCATCTTGCCATCTTTTTTAGGGATGGGGATTTCGCGCAGTCCTTGGTGTTGCCAATTTCTGCCGTGGCGTAGTAGTTCCTCTGCTAGGTCGAACCGTTGCGAAAAGGTGAGCTTTGCTATGCCATCGATTCCTGGGGTCTTTTTCCCAGCGTTCAACTGCGATACTTGACGTACAGCAAGCATTCGTGCCGAGGTGGATTTCAGAATCAGCTTTTGAAGTGACCGAGCTTTCCTTTTGTCACCAACACAAACAGCTTTGTAAATTCTTCTTTGCAGGCGGAATAGGTTTTGGCGGAATTTCTTCCACGGTAACGTTTTCCAGGATTCGCTAATATTGCTACTGCGTCTAATCATACTCTACTCCAATTCATTTACTCTGAACACCTCACAGCAATTACGCTGTGTCCTACCCGAATCGAAGGGGTTCCGCATCTCGTCCTGCCTACAAGGGGTTCGACCTCGCCCTTGACCTTCAATCCGTTTTTATTCGTTCCCTTAGTCAGATTGTTCGTTCCGTTAGGTGTAGCCAATTCAACCACTGGATTCCCTGGGCTTTGCCCTTTTCGACTCTTGCCTCTACGCCTAAAAAAGTGAGGCGGGAATACTCCAGTCAAGTCGGGGTTTGAGCGTTATGCCCCGCTTACAGATAGGTCGCTTTTGCAGGCTCGATTTCACCGTAGGAACTCCCTGTTAGCGCCAGTGTCAACCCATAACAGCCGTCTGATTGCGCCCTGTTCCCAGCTTCAGCCTCCGCAAACCGAGTGACGGTCACTGTGGGCAGATAAGGAGTTACATCTGAGTCTGATGAGTGGGGCTTGCACCCACATCCGACCAAGAGTTCAGGATTAATTTTGGGTTCATCCTAGGTAGCTTATGTCCGGACTGGATACCGGGATTCGGCTACCAACGAATCGCACTTCAGGCTCTGTTTCACCATAGGAACTCCCTATTAGCGCCAGTGTCAGCCCATAACGGCCGTCTGATTGCGCTCTGTTCCCAGCTTCAGCCTCCGTAATTCCGAGTACGGTCACTGTGGGCAGGTGAGGAGTTACATCTGAGTCTGATGAGTGGGGCTTTCACCCACATCCGACCAAGAGTTCAAGGTTACTCTAGGATTTCACCTTGGGTAACTTATTTGCGGACTGGTTACCGGGATTCAGCTACCAACGAATCGCACTATACTCTTTGGTTTGT
Source organism: Scytonema sp. UIC 10036 (assembly GCF_009725235.1). The sequence goes on along the minus strand of NZ_WJFC01000002.1, from coordinate 117,431 downwards.
ACCCGCCACGAGCGGGTTTTTTGATGAGTGGGTGTCCTTGACCTTGGCACTCAGTAGAAACCATACATACACACAAGGGAGTACACTCAACGCTAATTTTTGTATCAAATCGCACACTGACCATCCTAGCGGTCTATAGGCTACTGTCTTTGAACCAGTTGCTTGAGAGATAAAATCAACTGAAACACTATTGCAATTAATCCTGTAGAAAGAGTCATCAAGACTAACCAATGCATGAAAACCATATATGTGATGAAATGAAAAATAAATATTTGATTGTTATATACAAATATTATCTCAACTGATGTGTATTCATCGCATTTATTTCTAATAAGAGCGTTAACTTTCGGTATCTTCAAACGCACAAAGCGCTCTCCTTTTAAGAGAGCGCCTTTTACCTACTTATTGATGCTCTTTAGCCGCGTCAAGCTATGATTAACCGTTGATAGCAGGAGCGCTGATTGCGACAGGAGCAACTTCAGCAGAAGCTAAGTCGAGGGGGAAGTTGTGAGCGTTGCGCTCGTGCATCACTTCCATACCCAAGTTAGCGCGGTTGAGGATGTCTGCCCAGGTGCCAATCGCACGACCTTGTGAGTCAAGTACGGATTGGTTGAAGTTGAATCCGTTGAGGTTGAACGCCATGGTGCTGATGCCCAGTGCGGTGAACCAGATGCCTACCACTGGCCATGCTGCCAAGAAGAAGTGCAAGGAACGGGAGTTGTTGAAGCTGGCGTATTGGAAGATTAAGCGACCAAAGTAGCCGTGCGCAGCGACGATGTTGTAGGTCTCTTCTTCTTGTCCGAACTTGTAGCCGTAGTTCTGAGATTCGGTTTCGGTTGTTTCACGTACCAAGGAGGAGGTGACCAGAGAACCGTGCATTGCACTGAACAAGCTGCCACCGAATACACCTGCTACACCCAGTTGATGGAAGGGGTGCATGAGGATGTTGTGCTCTGCTTGGAACACCAACATGAAGTTGAAGGTTCCAGAGATTCCCAAGGGCATACCGTCGGAGAAAGAACCTTGTCCGATGGGGTAGATCAAGAAGACTGCGGTAGCAGCTGCTACAGGTGCGCTGAATGCTACACAGATCCAAGGACGCATTCCCAAGCGGTAGGACAATTCCCACTCACGACCCAAGTAGCAGAAGACGCCAATCAGGAAGTGAAAAATCACCAACTGGTAAGGACCACCGTTGTACAACCACTCATCTAAGGAAGCCGCTTCCCAGATGGGGTAGAAGTGAAGACCGATCGCGTTAGAAGAAGGAACAACTGCACCAGAGATGATGTTGTTGCCGTAGAGTAAGGAGCCTGCAACAGGTTCGCGGATACCATCAATGTCTACTGGAGGAGCAGCGATGAATGCGATGATGAAGCAGATAGCTGCGGAGAGCAGTGTAGGAATCATCAGCACGCCGAACCAACCTACATAAAGGCGGTTTTCGGTGGAGGTGATCCAGTTACAGAACTGCTCCCATACGTTTGCGCTTTCGCGACGTTGTAAGGTTGCTGTCATGGTTTTATAATTGCGGTTATCTTTATGGAAATCAGGCTTTTCTTGCGCCCGTATCTTTAATTTACAATCGTTTACTTAAATTTACAATACCCCTCTCTTTATTAGAAGTGATTTGAAGTATAAGCTTGAGTTATGATTCATGAGTTGGCTGAGGCGTCAGCCACAGACTCATAAGTAACAGCTTTACAAGCGATCGTTTCTAATTGCCTGTAGAACTTATCAAAGAGGAAGGCGCGGGGAATAGAATTGACTTTCCATCTCTAGAAAAAAACTACCAGTACTCAATGCTGTAACGATCTAATGATAATGTCAGTTCCCTTATCAGCAATCATCATGGTTGCTGCTGCTGTATTTGCGGTGATTGACAGCGGAAACACGGAAGAGTCAATGACACGCAGTCCTGATGTACCGCGCACCCTGAGTTCTGTGTCCACTACGGAATCTTCATCAGTCCCCATCCTGCAAGTCCCGCAATAGTGCTGTGTTGTATCGGCTGTTTCTCTGATGTAACTCTCTAAACCTGCGCCCGTTTCTGGAGCAATTTGCTTTGACCGCCATTGGCTCAAACCGAGTTGATTGCCAATGTCGATGCCTAACTGAAGCGCCGTTTTACACATTTGGAGATCTCCTGGTGCTGTCAGGTAGCCCGGATCGATCGCAGGAGCGTCATCAGGAGCGCTTGAGCGCAGGGTAACAGTTCCCCTACTCTTGAGGTGCATGATGTTTGGCCACAACCAAAAAGAACGTTCTGGACCTGGGAAACCTTTCAGTGTTCCAACGCCTACTGAGGATTCTATATCGATCGCTGAACTACTATTTTCTGTTGAACCGAAGATGACGGTTGGGGCTAGACCATAGGAATAGAATGGCACATCTTTGTTTTGGGGAATAAAAAACCGGGCACTGACAAAAAGGTCGTCGTATAAATTACGACCTACTTCTGGAACGTTTGCAACTACAGAAATATCAAATTTTGCTAATTCGTTTTCGTCACCGATACCTGAGAGCATCAAGATTTTTGGACTGGCGATCGCACCTGCACTTAGAATAATTTCATTTTGTATATAAGCAAGCTGTTGTTGACGATCTTTGACATATTCAACACCAATTGCTTTAGTCCCCTCGAATAAGATTCTCTTTACAAAAGCGCGATCGTGGACGGTTACATTCTGATATCGTTCTGGCTGGAAAGTGCTGTATGTGGTTTCTCGAATCAGATTGGATGCTTTCGTTATGTTAAATTGAAATAGAGCGTATCCATATTGACTTTCGCTGGTATTGTAGTTGGAATTATGAGGCAAGCCATATTGTGCGAAGATGTACGGCTTGACTCCGCGAGAAGCTGAAATTTGGTTTCTTTATCGCTCCCGCTGTAGCTACAAAGAGATTGCTGAACGGTTGTATATTTCTGTGAATACGGTGAAGAAGCACATGAAAAATATTCATTCTAAGCAGCAATCTAGTCTTAACCAGGATTTGGAATAGTACCGTGCTACTAGGGTACGCAGTTGTTCTCTAGTTTGCCAATTCCAGACTTTGAGGATGTTGTCAGCAATTTCTGTGTAGGTTATGGGACACCTAAAATTTAAAAAATATATAAGTTCTATAAAAATAGAGATACAAACCAATATAATAACTAGCGAGTCCCGTTAGATCTTAGTTTAGCCAGTTTTCTTTAATGACAACGGGCAACCGATCGCCCTGATAGTTATCTTAGTTTCCACCTATCTACTTAGTGCTCTTGCCTCTATTTTTGCAACCCGATGAACAACAAACTAAAACCAGACTGGGCCGGAGAAAATATGCTCTCCAAGTTCGTCAATCTCCTGATCCAGACTAAACCCATCTATAAATTGATGAAACATCAAGCAAGGCTTGTACTCATCAAAACTGCAGAGAAAAACGGCATTCCCTGGCGCAAAAACTACGAAGCACTCAAATCATCGTCCGTCAAACAACAACTGGCAAAGGTGACTAACCCCGATGTTGTTTATCCTGACTACTACAAAGTTCCTTTCCATGCCTATACAGAGGGCAACCTTTGCTGGGACGCGGCTTTTGAAACAGAGTCAGCTACCTACTCAATGGCGTTGCGGGTTTGGCCGAAAGAAAATTTGACTTGCTCGGTTGCCCATGGACGCTTACGAGGTAGCTTTCATCAAGTTCTTGCAACCTATGGGCCTTCTGAAGTACGGGATATCCTGGACATCGGTTGCTCTGTAGGTATTTCTACCCTAGCACTACACCGTTACTATCAACAAAAGCAGGAGCATCCTGTACGTACAGTGGGTCTTGATTTGTCACCGTATATGCTTGCCGTTGCTCGCCATCTGGATGCCAATGGTGAGATAGCGGAGTGGATTCACGCCCAAGCCGAAGATACAGGACTGCCAGATAACTCCTTTGATTTGGTGACACTCCAGTTTGTTACCCATGAACTTCCAGGCTATGCTAGCAAAGCAATTTTCGCAGAAGCTCTGCGACTGCTGCGACCTGGTGGGGCGATCGCATTAGTAGATAATAACCCGAAATCCGAGGTGATCCAAAACCTGCCACCAGTTCTATTTACGTTGATGAAAAGCACCGAACCCTGGAGCGATGACTACTACACTTTTGATATTGAAACAACATTGCTAGCTGTAGGTTTTACTCAACCCATTACCGTGGCTAGCGATCCCCGTCATCGTACTATTGTCAGTAGAAAGCCAGATTGAGAAAGCAGAAGTAGTTAGGGCAGATGATGAGGTACTGAGGTGGACAGGTTAGGTATTTTGAATTTTTACTCCATTTTTTGATACAGTGGTGCTTTGTCCAGCGCTCGAATCTCTATGTCTCAGGTACTGCTCCCCCGATCGCTCCATCCAGACTTACCCCTGACCGCTCTTGCGCCCATGCAGGATGTGACAAACCTCTGGTTTATGAAAGTCATTGCCCACTACGGTAGCCCTGACTACTTCTTCACTGAGTATTTCCGCGTGAATGAGACCTCACGCCTCAATCCTAATATTCTCTCAGCAATTACTGAACACGACACGGGTCGTCCCGTTTTTGCTCAAATGCTTGGCGAAAGCATACCAGATTTAGTCAGAACAGCGCGGGAACTCTGCAACTATAATATTGCTGGCATTGACTTGAACATGGGTTGTCCGGCACCTAGAATTTATCGCAAAAATGTTGGGGGCGGATTGCTGCTCTCTCCCCAAAAAGTGGATCGGATTTTGGGAGAACTACGCTCGGCTGTCAACGATCGACCTTTGACCGTCAAGATGCGCGTGGGGTTTGAAAATACGGATACCTTTGAGAAAATTCTCTATCTAATCGATCGCCACAGTATTGATTTGCTGAGTTTGCACGGTCGCACGGTGAAAGATATGTACCACGGAGCAGTGAGATACGATCTGATTGCTGAAGCAGTCAAACGAGTCCGTTGTCCGGTGCTTGCTAATGGCAATATCCATTCTGCGACAACTGCCCTTGAAGTTCTTTCTCAAACAGGTGCGGCGGGTGTGATGGTAGGACGTTGGGCTATCGGAAATCCGTGGATTTTTCATCAAATTCGGCAGGCTTTGCAATCTGAGCCTATCTCGCCCGTTCCTTTAGCAGAGGTACGCAACTATATCGATCGCTTGTGGCAAACCCCCACAGTGGCAACTATACCTATGCGATCGCGCTTGGGCTACCTCAAAATGTTCCTCAACTACATTGCTCCAAGTGTTGACACTGAAGGTCATTTCCTGCGACAGATGCGACGGACTTCTACCGAAGCAGAACTGTTTAACCTGTGTGATAGGGTTCTCCTTGCCGATCGACACGAAAACTTTAGCCCAGTACCTTACTCAATCCTGTAACTCTTGAAACCCCCCACAACTGTACGTCGATGTTTGAAGGAATTCTTCATGCTATCTTGTCGAACTCAATATACAAGTGCTTCAGTGACCGCATAAGTATGTTCGGTGAGTACTGGTAATCTTGTGCCAAACGGATGTTCTTCAGCCGTAGCAGCAAACGCTCATAAGCAATCTGCATTTCCTTACGAGCCAGCATCGCGCCCAAACAAAAATGAGTGCCATAACCAAAAGATAGGTGGTTGCTGGCATTATGACGGCGCACATCGAAACGCTCGCCCTCTTGAAATTTTATGGGATCGCGGTTAGCCGCATCGAAGCGAACCATGACTAAAGACCCTGCTTCGAGATCGACATCTCCTAGTTTTGTATCTTGCGTCACCACGCGCCACATTCCTGCTGTCGGACTTTCCATCCGCAGAACTTCTTCAACAAAGTTCTCTAATTGGGAAAGGTCTGTTTGTAACAATTTCATCTGCTCTTGATTTTTTGCCAGCAACAACATTCCACCCGCAAGCGCACTGGTGACGGTCTCATTGCCTGCTACTAGTATTTGCTGAATTATACTCAGCAGCTCTGCAGTGTTGAGCGATCGCTCTCCTAGCACCTTTGCCTGTACCAAATCGGAGATCAGATCGTCTTGAGGCTGTTTTTTGCGTGACTCTATGACATCATGAAAATAATGCTGGAAAGCTACAACATCTTTAGCACACTCGATCTCCTGTTCTCTAGAGAGTCTGTGACCCAGGCGTGCAATAAAAGCATCAGACCATTGCTTGAACTGCGGCAGGTCTGTTTGCGGCACACCTAACTGCTGAGCAATAACTTTGATAGGTAGGGGTACAGCAAACTCACTGACAAATTCACACTGATTCTGCCCGATAAAACTGTCAATGAGTTCATCAACAATCTGCTGAATTAAGTCATGCATTTTATTGATCCGCGAGGACGTGAATGCTTTATTCACTAGCGCTCGGAATCGCTCGTGTTCTGGAGGATCTGCCGTTAGCAGGGTGTTTATCTGAGGCCAACCTTGAGCATAGATTTTTTGCAACTCATCATCACTTTCTTCTTTGCCAGCCAGTAAAGTAGAGAAATTGCTTGAGAATACTTTTGTATCCTTCAAAATTTCTATCACCAAATCATAGCGGGTCACGAGAAAGAGCTTGGCGTCAGTCCTGGGACTGGGTAACTCCATAATTGGTGCTTCCTCCCGTGCCAGCTTATAGAATTCATAAGGGCACACAAGTAGTTCGGGGTCAAAGAAGTTGTAGTCCGACAGTTGCTTCATGCTTCTATTAGAGATTGGCAGTGATGGGAGTGTATATTCGTCAGCGTGCAGCCAGTATCATTTTAACATTCCTATACCAAAGTCAATCGGGAATCTCATGACTTAAGGTTCCACATCTGCCTTTTAATCAACCATTCCCCTGATACTTCTCTATGCAGAAGCCAGGTCTTGGTGGCTTTGAATGAATTCGTCGTCCCATCAGCATGGGCAACAGTAGTTACATCGACGTGCGCGATCCCGCATATCCATCGCTCGTCAATCTGGAGAACATCAATGGGTCTAGATTGGATACTCCATTTCGCGATGTCATAATCCTTTTGTTCATTTTTTAAAATCTCGTCTGGGCCGTGCTCGGGCTCTGACCCTGGTGGAATCCGAATCGCGTCGGCGGCAAATAGCTTTGCATAGGCTGCCGAATCGTTAGCATTAACGGCTGCCTGATACTTCTCACACATCGTCTTGAGAACATCGTTTGCATCAATCATGGTTTGTGCTCCGACTTCTTGCACAGCAATTCTTATTATGAGAATACTTATCAGTAGAATCCAGATCCAGATGATAATCTCTAGTATACTATGTATTGTATCGCTCTGTGTAAAAAGCAATGGGATTTTGTAAAATTGAATAAAAATTCTTAATTATTTTCAACCCACACCTAAACAATACGGGAAGCAGGTAGCCCCGAAGTATAAGTATCAAGAAAATAAATGAATTGATACTTATACTTCATTTATGTCGGGGCAGAATGCTGACACGGCCCGATTTATCGGGCGTGACACTCTCTTATCAACTGTTCGAGATACTCACTACAACTTATCCCAGTTTTAGCTGCTGTTTCTTGGACTAAGCTCCAAGCAAGGTCAGTTAAATAAACGCCACGCATCTTTTTCAATCCTTCATGTAAAACGGGTTTATTCTTTACTCTTTTTATGCCTTTACCTGTTGACATTTTTAGAACCATTAGTTATACTAGATTTAGTTTAGCAAAACTAGGAGGTGATTGTAAATGGCTCGGAAAAAGACTCCATCTTTTATCACAGAAATTCCATTGATAGTAGACAGTTCTCAAGAAAAAGAGTTGTTGTCTAAATTTGAAGCGGCAAGGCAACTATATAATGCGTGTCTGAATGAAGCGATGGTTAGGATGGAGTTAGTACGCAATTCCGAGGCGTTTAAATTAGCTAAAAAAATTCCCAAATCTAAGAAAAAAGAACGAACTGATGCTTTTAGTGCAGCACGCTCTGCTTACAGGTATTCTGATTATGACCTTCAAGCTTATGCAACAATTGTTGCCAATTTATCAAAATGGATTGCTGACAAGATTGACTCCAACACTCAGCAGACAATTGCTAAACGAGCATTTAAGGCTTCCGTTCGAGTTATATTTGGACGAGCAAAAAAGGTTCGTTTCAAAGTATCAAGTCGTTTTCATTCTGTTGAAGGTAAGACTAACAAGCAAGGACTCCGTTGGAAAAATAATGAATTAGTTTGGGGGAGTCTCAAATTACGTTCCATTATTGATGAGAGCAATCCTGTAATTATGCATGGACTGCAATCTCCTGTTAAGTATGTTCGGATATTGTGGAGGGAGTTAAATGGTAAGCGTCGTTGGTACGCACAGCTTATTAATGAAGGTCTACCTTACCAAAAAGAAAAGAATTATGTTAGCAATGGGTTGATTGGACTTGACTTAAACATCTCTAATATTGCTTTTGTTGGAGATGAGAAAGCAGGGCTGCTACCATTTGCGAAAAAAGTTCCTACCTATGAGCGTGAGATTACTGCACTTCAAAGAAAGATGCAGCGCTCTCAACGGGTGAACAATCCAAACAATTACGAGTCTGATTTTGAAATTAAGAAAGGACATCATACTGTTAAGAAAAAAGGTAAGGTCAAAAAGGGTAAGCGAGAATGGAACCGCTCTAAAAATTATCAAAAGACCGCTCAAAAGAAACGTGAGTTACAACGTAAAAAGGCGGCATATGCCAAAAGCCAAAACCGCAAGGTAGTTAATGAAATTTTGCGGAATGGTAAAGATATTAAAACTGAAAATGTTAGTGTAAAAGGTTGGCAGAAGCGCTACGGTAAAGCCATTTCTGCCAAATCTCCAGGATTTGTATTAGCAGAACTTATTCGCAAAGCTGAAAATGCTGGCGGAACTGTTCATAAGTTTTCTACTCAAAAAACAGCGTTATCTCAGACTCATTTAGACGGTAGTCGTACCAAGAAATCTCTGTCTGAACGAGTTCATCATGATGCAACGGGTATTAAAATGCATCGTGATTTAATGAGTGCTTACTTGAGTAGATTTGTTAATCAGGATGATACGCTGTCAGTGCAAGATGCCCGTAATGGGTATCGTGGGGCGGAGCCGCTCCTATTGGAGGCTTGGCAGCAATCCAAAAACCGCGAACAAGTAGGCTCGTCTGAAAGTGGGTTGATTGCCCCAGAGCGGTTCTCCGATAAGCTGAGACAGGTTAACCAGATAGCTGACTGCTTGCAGTCCGAGCGAAAAGTTAACCCCAATTCTCAGCCAGAATCCGCGCAGCTTTAGCTCGCGGAGTGGCTCAATTAAAAGTGTAAGTTAATTCTGCCCTCTGCGTGCCTTTAGCATAGCAAATTCTGTAGTAGCGATCGCCATGCCTGGAAAAACTTGATCGACGCCATGGCGCTAGAGGTATTAGAGACACTCTCGACTTAAGACAAGTTGCCCCGAACTCAGTCGATACACACCCAGTGGTTCTACAATTGGATCTTCCTTTTGCCAAGGACGCGATGCATTCTCGGTTTGTACGTTACGGACATCACCCGTGGGATAAGATGAAACTCCAGCATCCCCAGGACGGTTAGGTAAACCGCCAGTACCCGTGATGGTGAAAGTCCCTTCAGATTTATTACCACTACGGGCAATGCAGCTATTGGCAATGAGGGCGTTGGTGTCAATTGGAGTTTGCAATAACTCGCTTAGGTTGTTTTGAATGTAGCTGGTATCAGGGATGAAGATGTTTCCGGATGAGATTGCTCCAGTTGCGTTGACATCTACACGGTTATTGCCGTCGAGTGTTTGCTGACTAGTACTTCTTCGTGCAGCTTGATAGCCAGAACCGAAAAAAGCAAGAGTGTTGAGAGCTATATTACCGCCTCTGCCATCACGAGAAAAGGCAAGGATGTCACTATCATCAAAGGCGATGATGGAGTTGGCGGTTAGGATGATATTACCACTGCTTGCATCACTGAGAATACTACTAGTGCTGATATCGCTGTTACCGTAAAGGCGGATATCTTTGGCAGTAATATTTATGGTACCACCTGAAGAACGGATGGAGGTAGTAGAAATTTCGCCATTGTTGGCTTGCAGATTATTAAGAACCTTGATACTAACATTACCTGCTCTTCCTTGTCCCTCACTGCGACTAGTGAGAAGTGCCTTATCCATAAGTCCTAACTGCCCAGCTTCAATTATCAAGTCTCCTGCATCTCCGGTACCTTGAGTTTCGACTGATAAGCCACTGGGAAAACCATTCACTGACTTCCCAATCACTTCCAAAGATTCTAAGGCAGTGACAGCTAAAGTTCCTCCATGACCAAAGCCAAAAGTGCGAGATGTTATCACCCCCCCATTCCGGACAATCAAGTTCTTAGTGTTGATTGACAAATTGCCAGCAGATCCATCACCTTTAGTGTCGGTAGCTAAGCCACTAGGAAACCGAAGATCTGATACTTCCCCAATCACTTCCACAGAATCTAAGGCATTTACTACCAAATTGCCTCCCTTACCTCCACCAGATGTCACAGATGATACTGCTGCCCCATCTTGAACAATTAACCTTCCAGTGGTGATGGTCACATTTCCAGCAGATCCATTACCTTGAGATGTAGCAAGTAAACCACTGGCAACTCCACTTGGGACTGCTCCAATCAGTTCTACAAGCTCGGAGGCTCTGATGACTAGATTTCCTCCATTCCCTCTGCCAAAGGTGCCAATTCCTACTTGTGCTCCATCTTTAACACTCAAGTACTTAGTCTCGATAGTCAGATTTCCCCCTCGACCTGTAGCTTTTGCTGAGACAACATCAGATCTCAAAAAACTGGGCGTTCCAAATGTATTTGTGCCTACCACGTCCACTGAGTCAGTAGCCTGTATAAACAAGTTTCCTGCATTACCCTCATTAGAAGTAGAAGTCGATACTCTTGCACTATTCCTAATACTCAGCTGTCTGGTTTCAATGATCAAATCCCCTGCATTGCCTTTACCAGAAGTACTGGTAGTGACTATAGCCCCATCTCTAAGGCTTAATCTACCAGCAGTCACCCTTAAGTTCCCAGCATTTCCAGTACTAGCAGATCCATCATACAAACCGCTTGAATATAACAGACCTGTCCCTACCAATTCCACAGAATCATCTACCTGTATACTAATATTACCGCCTCTTCCTCGGGAGTAGGTATAACTTGATATATACGCTCCTTCTGTAGCGTTTAACTTTCCTGCAGTCATCTTTAAATCTCCTGCTGCTCCAGTACCTTGAGCTTCAGTAAATATACTGCTAGCATACTGACCATCTACTGATTCTCCAATCAGTTCCACTAACTCCAAGGCGTTGACACTAAGGCTTCCCCCTGACTTTGACCCAGAGGTTATTGACAAAATAGATGAGCCATCACGTAGAGATACTCGTCTACCCTGTACTTGAATCTCGCCACCGCCCTCACCACTAACATCTGCTGAGGCTTTTTTGGATAATTGAATCTCTCCGAAATTCTGCACACCCGAATATCCCACAGCAAAACCAGAATTCGTTTGGGTAAAGCTTACCAGACTTGGTGAGGCAATACTCCCTAGTTCAATACGTCCCGACTCTGCTTTCAGATTGCCGCCCTCTAGTACTACATCACCACCAACTAGGGCTAGGGTTTTACCGGGCTGTACTTGAAGTCCTGAACTATCCGTCCAAATAGTCGAGCTAGTATCTGAATATGTTAGATTATGACCAGTTCCCTGCACGAGAATTCTTTCCGGATTCTGCCCGAATTGCAAGCCCACGGGAACACTAATGCTCAGCAGGGGTGTTGTTTGAGGAGCTGTCGCCTTGAACGAAGTACCATCCGCAAAGTTCAAGCTTGTCGCTGTCGTAGCGAGAAAAGAACCTCCCACATCCAATCTGGCATTTTTTCCAAAAACAATTCCATTGGGATTTATCAGCAATAAATTGGGTTGAGATTCGCCAAAAGTACCAAGTAAACCCTGAATGGACGAGCGATCGCTACCCGTAACTCTTGCTAATATGTTTTGAATATCTGAACTTGGGCTGAAGAAATAAGCGCCTCTTCCTTCACCCACATTGAATTCTTGAAAACTGTGGAAGAGATTTTGACCCCGAATAGCACCACCAGTAATGACTTCAATTGGTAGTCCGCCGATGTTAGGAATAACCCTAGAGTTTTCAGCATTGAGAGTATCGTCAGGAACTATGTTGCTTTGAGCGATAGCCTTACTGCTGCACTTTGTACAGAAATCGCAATTCCTATAAACCAGTAGCCCCAAGCCTTATTCCACGACATTGTTCCCCCAAGCGTCCCCATCGCTCAAAAATGAATCGTACAGCATCTCTAGATCGATAAAACCATATCTGCTAGGGTCAGTCGTTCTAAAATTTACAAATAGTAACGTTGCTCATCGTCATGTATAAAACCAAATTGCACGATTTCGGACAAGACTTACTCTACAAACAAATGACCGAACAACTTAAACTCCTGTCTCACAGGAATCTGAATCACAAATTTCGTTCCCTCTCCAAGACTAGACAAACAGTTCAATTTGCCATTATGCTTATCAACGATAATTTGATAGCTAATTGACAGACCCATACCTGTACCTTTTCCTACAGGCTTCGTTGTAAAAAACGGCTCAAAAATACGTTGCTGAACATCCTCTGACATACCTAATCCATTGTCGGCGATCGCAATTTCTACCCAATCTAAATTGATTGCTGAGGTACGAATTGTAATTTGGCTGGTATTGTGTTTAATTTCTTGAGAAGTTGGTTGAGCTTTAAGTTGTTCTATCGCATCGATTGCGTTGATTAAAATATTCATAAATACTTGGTTGAGTTGTCCTGAGTAGCACTCTATAAGAGGTAAGTTGCCATAATCCCGAATGACTTCAATTTCTGGATGTTTGGTGTTGGCTGCCAAACGATGCTGGAGAATTAGTAATGTAGTTTCAATTCCTTCATGAATATCAACTTGCTTGACCTCAGCCTCATCTAAGCGTGAAAAGGTTCTTAGAGATTTGACGATTTCTCTAATTTGTTCAGTACCAACTGTCATAGATGAGAGTATCTTCAATATATCTTCATTCATAAATTCTAAATCGATCTCATCAATTTTGTTTTGAATTGCAAAAGTGGGATTGGGAAATTCAGTTTGATAAAGTTGTAGCAACTCCAGCAGATTATGTGTGTAATCAGAAAGGTGATACACATTTCCATGAATAAAATTAATAGGGTTATTAATTTCATGAGCTACTCCAGCCACGAGCTGTCCCAAACTCGACATTTTTTCGGCAATCATTTGAGCTTGGGCGCGTTGGAGGTTTTGGAGAGTGTTTTTTAGCTCAGATGTTCGTTCTTCAATTCGTTGTTCTAATTGGTGATTAGTTTGTTCCAAAGTAGTAAATGATTCTCGCAACTGCTGTGCCATACGATTAAATGAACGAGCTAGAACACCTAACTCTCGAATATGAGGAATTTCTACATTTTGGGATAATGCCCCTCTGGCAATGGCCTCAGATGCTCGACTTAAAAACATGATGGGTCGAGCAATCCACTGTGAAGTATAAATTCCCAAAACTATTGCAACAGCCAGTGCAGCTAGGCATAACAAGATTGTTGTGCGTGTATTAGCATGGATTTGTGCCATAAAATCAGACTCAGGAAGTACTACCACACTCAGCCAATCAATTCCTCGCCCGTCTTGAATTGGTGAAACTTGCACAAATTGGCGTTTGCCGTGAAGTAGAAAATCAAGTTGTTGGTTATCCTTTATAACGCTAAGATTACCAAAGCGTTTAAATAAAGCTTGTGCTGTAAACCTAATCGCAGGATTTTCAATTTTGTTCGCGGGGATCTGCTCTAGTTTCGAGTCCTTAATCTTGTAGGGTTGTTTGATAACGGAACTGGCAATTAAATTTCCCGCTTTATCTATAATAAAAGTTTGTCCAGTATGACCAACCTTGACGCTTTTGAGAAATTCATGGATCTTTGAGACACGAAAGTTACTATTTTGTACTCCCAAGAATTTTCCTGTTGGGCTGTAAATCGGCTCAGACAAAGCAATTGTCGCTTTTGATGAACCTGTAGAACCTAAAAAGATTTCACTCCAAGTTGGTTGTCCTGCTTTTAATGCCGCTTTATACCAAGGTCGGGTATGGGGGTCAAACGTTTGAATTTTCAATACTTCAGCTCGTTGACCTTGATTGTTAAGGCGGTAACTTTTACGATTGGGCAAAATTGATTTGTCTGCGGTTCGAGCTACAATAAATCCTTCTTCCAAACGTTCAATTAGAACACTGCTTCCTTCAAAAGTAGCAATCTGGAGAAAATCTACGGTGTTTTGGTTCACTAAACGCCAGAAATAATGCTCCAATCCTTGAACATCAGTTAAATTGATTTGTCCTTCTGAAATTGCAGATGCAAGGGTTTGATTAACAATGTAGGGTTTTTCTAAATAATTGAGAATTTGTTGATTAATACGAACGCTGATTTCATTGCGTAGTTCAGATGCAACAGTATTAACTGCTTTGTAACCATTACTGATAGTTAAATAACCAGTTAATCCAACAATTGCGAAAATTTGCAGTACGAAGGGAATAATGAGAATCAGGTGTAGTGGCAACTGTTTGGATACAGAATGCCTTTTCACAGCTTTTAAAAACATAACTACAAAGAAAATACGATCGTTTGTTTTAACCAACATTTAACTTTATAGTTCCCCTTTATGGGGCAAAAGTAACTAACATGAAATTTATCGCACTCCTAAGACTTGGAAAATAATGGTATACGTTACCTATCTATTTCTCTAAAAAAATTATGAGAATCTCAAAATGAAATCTCCCTCTTCCAGTTATTAGTGCTTACATAAAAACTTAATAATGGATCGGTCTGATGGCAATACTTGTCGGTTAAGCCTAAAAATCCGAAAACACGTAGGTTGGGTTGAGGAACGAAACCCAACATTTATCAGCATTTTTTGGGTTTCGCACACGGGTTTACCCAACCTACAATTTCTACAATTTCCGAGAGTCCTTGCAGTATCGATCGCGATTCATCAGATCGAGTACTAACTCATATAAAAGCATACTCAGGTATCGGATGAGTTCGAGTGCATTTCATTTGGAATAAACACATAAGCTAAGTAGTCATCGTTAAACTTCGTACCTCAGAAGGAGGTTCAAGGGACTCTTGATACGTCATAGTTAACAGAGTACTTGTATCTAGAGTAGATAGCGCACTTAGGTAGTAATAAGTAATAAATGAATGTAAAAAATATGACACTTATTGAAAAGAACGACCTAGTTGAATTGAAGCGCGATGTTAGCCATGAGTTGTCAGAAGGTCTTGTGGGAATGGTCTTACAAAGTGATTCTGAAGAGGTAGAGGTTAAATTTCCTCTCCCCGGCAATAACGTGTATGCCCAACTGCCTCAAGAAGACGTCAAGTTTTTAGTCGCAGTAGATCCACCCAAAGACTAGCCAGTTTCAACTTTGTTGCGCTTATTTGAATGGGCAATTAACTGTGAAGTTTTAAAACCGCGCCATCAATCGGGCGGAAACAAAAAGCTCATTTTCTTCGCGAGGTAGGCTCGCGAAGAGATTTGGGATGTTTTTTTATGCCCCGACCAACATCAAACAATATTGAACTTGATAAGTTAGCTCGCTTTACCCGGTGTAAACAAGCCATTTCTGTGTTATAAAAACAACAGAAACAACTGTTAAAACTCGGGGACTTGGCACCAAAAGATGCTTGGATAGCGCGTTATCAAGTCCGGCAGAACAATAAGAAATACTAGTACTATAAATTACAAGTTCCACACCCATACTTTCAATGCGTCACCTCAAAAAAATTAAGTAAATACAAGCATTTGGGGAATTGGGTACGACATCTCATATTGATGCCGTCATGTCCGTCATGAGACGTAGTGTTTGGGATGAGATCCAAAAAGTTATTGATACCCTTGATGATTGCTTGCTAGATATTAGTTCTGGCTCTGAGCAAGAGTCGGAAGAACTTGAGGATTAAATCTCCTATTATTCGCGATGACATCTCGCAAATAATCTATTTTTTCCAAATCGGGATGCTCCCAGTTTTGGTCTGGTAGTTACGCTATTATTAGCGTTGGCGCTCAAGCCCCTTTAGAAAAGCTTATTGAATACGTACAAAACCAAGAAAAGCCAGATTAAGAATAAATGTTACTTCGTGTTTTATATTGGTTTCGCTTACCCCACCTAAAAGTAGACATCTTTATAGTCTTTTTAGGTGGGGACTGCGCTCAACATTCTTGTTGATGACAACCCATAGCGGAACTCTAATTGCTTAGAAATTTCGCTTTCAAGCTGACGCTTAGTTTTGTTGGTCTTTGCGCCAATGCTGTTAATTCTTTAAAAAAATTCATAACTAGAGAAAAAAGTAGTAAAGTATAGTGCTTTCTTCAGTATTTTTCCGGATGTTCTTACGTCTTGCGGGCGTTTAAAAAGAACAAGATGAGAAATACTATCTTGCAATTCTTTAATTGCGTGTCTCTCATGTTAGAGGTGGCTTATAAAGTAAATCATCTTAAGTAGGTTGGGCACACTCTTGGAGAAACCCCTGTAAATGTTGGGTTTCGTTCCTCAACCCAACCTACAGAATCATCTCTCAGCTCTTAATCAAGGTATTATTATGACTAGTATCGGTATTTACACTCTTGCCAATGATAAAGTTTACGACCAACTCGTAGCATTACTGAATAGTATTGAGGTAAATGTTAGCCCGGATATACCTATTTGCGTTATTCCTTATGATGACAAACTAGATCTTGTTAAGCAAGAAATTCAATCTAGAAAAAATGTGACCATTTTTGATAATTATGAAGCCCTTCAGCGATGGGATGATTTTGTCAATCAAGTATGGGATGCTCACCCGAGAGCTAGGGAATCTAAATTACAGCGTCCGGGATGGTATAAAGGATTTGTTCATAGAAAAATGGCGGCTTTTGACGGAGAATTTGAAAAATTTGTCTTTTATGATGCTGATAGTTTAGCTATGAAAAACTTGAATGATGTATTTGCTAAATTAAATAGCTACGAGCTAGTTTTTGATGATTGGGAACACGTTAAGCCTCAAAGAATTACAGATCTCAATTTAGAACATATTGCCAGTGTTAAGAAGTGTACAGAAGACAAATTACGCTCTAGAATTCACTGTAATAGTTTTGTAGGTTCGCATCAATATCTCTTTGGTATTTCAGAGTTAAATGATTTCAAAAAGCGTCTGTTCGAACAACAGGAAATTGAATGGATTAAAAGCAAATTTTGGTGGGCGAGTTCGGCTTTATTTAATTATATGACTCTTGATGATAAGTACTCTATGTTCAACTATACCCAGAGTGCTAATAGTCAAGATAGAACTGGTAACTGTGCTAATGCGGATAAGTTTGTGAATATTAACAATGTTCTTTACAACCAAGACGGATTAAAACCGATTTACCGACTTCACTACATGAGTTACTCTTCCGTAGATTTTGCTAGACTGTGTCAAGGTGAAGATGTTAATATTTGTTATAAGAATGAGTTTTTGCACTATCGCTTTCTCAAACAGCCAGAACTAAAACCACTAGAACTAAAACCACCTGGAGTATGGTCAAAAACTCAACGATTCTTCAAAAAAGCTGTTAATAAAACTAAAAGAACCATAACCTAATTTTTATCAGAGTGCATATGCCTAAAATAAGTGTTTGTATACCAACCTTCAATCGCATGAATTTATTGCCTTATGCTATTGAAAGCGTACTCAAGCAAACATATCAAGACTTTGAATTAATTGTTTGTGATGATGGTTCTCAAGATAACACCCCCAATGTTATGTCGCAATATACAGATAGCCGTATTCAGTATATTCGTCATTCGCAAAATATTGGTAAAAGCAATAATATGCAATCGGGTTTTAATGCAGCAACAGGTGAATATTTTATTAAATTTGATGATGACGATCGCTTAACTCCAGAATTTCTGTCACGAACGGTTGCTATTCTCGATAGGGATTATAGTATAGATTTTGTTGGTACAGATCACTGGATTATAGATATCAACAACTTGCGTGATGAAACCGGAACTCAAGAAAATTCTCGCCGTTGGGGTAGGACGAATTTACCAGAAGGTGTAGTTGATAATTTACTAGAAGTTGTCTTTGTTAACCAAAGTTTCCAAATAGGAGCAACTTTATTTCGGCGTGCTCTCTTACAGGAGTTGGGATTTGTGCAACTCCATGTGCAAAATTGTGAGGATAGCGATTTGTTTGTCAGGTTAGCTTTAGCAGGAAAAAAGGGCTATTATTTACCTGAATTGTTGATGGAATATCGTATCCACTCAGAACAGCAAGGGATTGCTCGCGCAATTCCCTATTTCACTGATAAAATTCGGTATTTGCAGAATTATAAATTTGAGAATGAAAAATTAGAGAAAATTAGGAGACAGCGTCTTTTAGAAACTCAGTTGTTGTTGGGATTGCGGTTAATTGAAACGGGTGAAACTCTTCAAGGAAGAGAGTTACTTTTGGCTAGTCAATCTTTTTCTACCGCTAAAGCATGGCTCGGATTAACTTTGTCGGTTTTACCTGTTGGGTTGCGTCCTTGGGGATTTGATTTGTTAAGAAGGGTGAGTTCATCAAATCTTTGGAATATACTTCAGTACTCTCCCTGATGTTACTGAGTGCGAATATCAAGTAAAAAGAAATAGAAATAGATAACTAAAACAATTATTATGAATATTATTTTAATGGGTTATTATGGATTTAAGAATGTTGGTGACGATTTGTGTATTCAGGAACTCATTAAGTATTTTTCTGGAAAAGAAGTTATTACAAAAATATTTGTGTTTTGTGAAGACAATTCTTATGAAACAATGAATAGTAAAGTTGTCTTTTGCAACACTCGTAAATTATCAACCATTCAAAAAGCTTCTATACTTTTTCAAAGCGATTATTTAATTTGGAGCGGTAGTACTTATAATTTAAAAGAGAATTCTGGTAAATTGTTGATGGCGCAAAAATTTGCAAAAATGACGGGTAAGCGTTTCAGTTATATAGGTGTAGGTTTAGAATCTTTTAAATCGGAAGAATTAGAAACGAAAGCAAAGTTTTTGAAAAATGCAGATGTACTGTACCTAAGAGATAAAAATTCCTATGAATTGGCTGTTTCTAAGCTAAAATCTGTTAAATCTTATTTAGGAGGTTATTTAGCATTTTTAAACGTGGATGGATATGACAAGTTTATTAGAAGCGATTGCTCAAGTCAATTAAAAAATATTTCATTTACAGGAAACTTCTGGTGGGGTGAAGGAAGGGCTGAGTTTTATTCACAACAGCTACTCCCATTGATTGAAAAGTTTAATTCGGTGATTCATTTATTACCCGCTCAACTATGTGTGGAAAGAAATGATAATAAATTTCATAAATTGCTGAAGAATTATTTACCTGATGAAAATTGCAAGCTGCACTCGTGGAATCAGCCACAAGATTTTGTGGAAATTCTCAGCCAAATGGATTTTCACTTTGGCAATAGGCTTCACTCTATCATACTTGCCGATCTTCTTGGAATACCCAATGTAGGAATTGATGAATATATTTCTAAAAACTCTAAAATCAAAAACTACATTGATAAAACAGAAATGTTACCCCTACAAAGGATGTTGAATTTCATGGAGCCAATCCATATTTGTGCGATCGAACAAATCTTCCATGAATATCAAAGACCAAGCAAATTTATTTTGAATGAATCGAAGACAGCAAAAGAAAGTGTGGACTTGGTTTTGCAAGAGCGATCGCAAACTAGTGTAGCAATATCTCCTGTACCAGTTGAGTTGCGTTCTTAAATAACATCTGAAATATTTCCCACTTTCTAAGAACCAAACAAATTCTTAAAATCTCAGAATTTCTCGCTCATAGTTTTCCGGGAAAGGCGTTATTTCCCAGACTATCCCTTCTTGTGGTTCTAGAGCAACTTCCACAAACAGTTGTTTGACTGTAGTTGTAGCTACATCTTCATTATCAGGGAATGGCTGCAAGTCTTCTGTCAGGAGCCTCAGTGTAAAACCACCAGGAATAGCTAATTCCTCCACAGCATTACGCAACTCAAAGCGCCAAATGATAACCTCTTCTTGTAGTTTTGGTAATATCCTCAGTTCGTAGGATTGACCCGCAATCTGTAATTGCCGCAGAAAAAATGTATCTAATTGTGTTGCTTCTTCCGTACTTCGCGCTCCTGCTGCACTGTGTTGTAAATTGAACCTTTCCCATCCAATGGCTTCAACTGCTTGGGAAATACCCTTTTCCAACCAAGCTAAAAGCGACCATTCCTCTTGTAGTCCCAAGCGTCGGTGGTATAAGCTTTTACGCCAACCTCCATGTTCCATCAATCCACCCCAAAGTTGAAAAGGGATTTCCATTCTTGGTGAAACAATCTCGCTTGTTTCCAAACGGGAAATAAGGTTCTGTGCTTGTTCTTGCGATAAAGTTGGCAATGCTGGGATGCTACTCCGTATAACTTCTTGCGGGCAAAGTTGATACGCAACTGCTAAAGTACTGATATCCCCAATGATATCTGTTGCTTCTAAAGAATAAGTGCGATCGCTTGCGTCATAACTTCCCTTACTTTTCAGTTGTGCGTGAGTACAGTAGCCCCAAACTTTAACGTATTCATCATCTGGTTCGACTTGTACTGCTAAATAATAATCCCCTGCCCAACTTGGTATATCTACCCATTCTTGTGGAACCCTCAATTCACTCATATCCATGTCCTCACTTGGAACCAAAATCAAGCGAGTTGTGTCAATCGTGATGGCGGTTCCATTGACAAATTCCCAAAAACTTGGTAAAGCAGCACTACCCAACCAAGGCTTTGCTTGGGATGCTAAATCTTCTTGCAACCAGGGTAAGACAGCAAAAAGGGAAATTTTATTGATATATGCTTGATAGCGAGCAGTCTGGTTAGAAAAAGACGTATTTTCTTGCCAAATCTGATTTTGAACGTTTTCTGGTACATCTAAAATCAGGTGAGTCGGTGAAGCAACGGTAAAAACGGTAGGGTTTCCAGTCATGGCGGTTATTTTAGGGATTCAGTGATTTTACAGAGTCAGAAAAGGTTAAACAGCTTTTTGATTTTTGTCTTGACTGTAGTAAAGTTGCAGCCATTCCTCCATCACAGTGCTGGTAGTTTTAAGTATGTCTGGTGTAATAGAAATATGCAGGTTTTCTTGACTCCAATTAGCTAAAGACTTCAGCAATGTTTCCCTAGTTTTAGTCAACCGTCGCGAGACAGTGTATTGCTGAACTTGTAGTTGTTTGGCAATTTGTTGTTGAGTTAATCCTTCAGCGTAGTAGAGCTGCAAAATTTCTCGGGCTTGTGGATCTAATTGGGTAAGCGCTTGTATCAAAACCTGATTAATCTGAGATTGGTGAGAGACCCTTAACTGTTGTTCTTCTTGGGCAATAATGTAGGTGAGGGGAGAGTCTAGTTCATTTGCTGGTATATTATCTAACCACTCACCGGAATCTTCTGAGTTAACGGGAGCGTTGAAAGAACTCACATTGGGGTAAAGGTATCTACGTACAGCTCTAGCACAAGCAAGTAGCCCGGTTTCTAAAGTTTGGGGGTTAACTTGCTGATGGGTTTGTGAGTTGTAAGCTTTAGCGATCGCCTCCCAAGTTTGATTATCGGGTTTGGACAACTGACGACTGTGATGAGCTTTATTTGGTACGTAAAGCAACTTGAAGCAGCTCCAAGCAGTCACATAAGCAACAATAGTGTCCCTAGGTAAGTTCTCAGCTTGCAATGACTCTTCCAAACGCTTTTTAGTAATTTTTCGCAAGAGACCCCAATCCGTACAAATATCTATTTCATGACGTTGCCTGAAAGTTTCACGAATAGCAAGCCCGAAGACTGTACTGGCATAGTTTTTTAAACGAGAACCACTATTAGGGTTAAAACCTTTGAAGATTTTATCAACTTGGGTAATTCCTATCTGAAAACAGTCTGATAGCTTGTACTGAGTTGTGGCAAAGCTAGCAACAATTTTTTGTGCTGTCCAGTAGCAGGGTTCTTGTAAGTAAGCGATGGTATGTTCTTTGGCAAGTCTTACTGATGAAGATTTGTGTATCTGATGATATAAAAAACTAATCCAAAAGTCTTCGTCCGTTTCTTGTGGGATTTGCTGTAGTGCCTTTTCCATACTGCGACGGAGCTTAGCATCCGTTACCCAACGACAGAAGCGATCGTTGCCAAATACCAAAAAAGTCGAAAAGATTTCAATAAGGTTGTTTCGAGGGTGCATAAAAGTACGCAAGCTGACCTAAAGAACAAGTGGGTCAAGCAAAGACGCTTCCCCAAAACTTTACTACAAACATCTCGTAATTTGTTCCGCAATATAGCAGTTCTATAGAAAAATAATGTGTCCACGCGCAGTTGGTACCAGTCGCTCAACCTACACTCAACAAACAAGTGCTGCTAAACTTTGGTTACTGCTGGTGGGAGTCAACCAATACCAAGATGAGCGACTCCCAAATCTGAACTACTCAGCAGTCGATTGTCAGGGGTTAGCGAAAGCTTTGGTTGGAGCAACCGAGCATTTTCCGCAAAAAGAAATAAAAATTTACCATGATTTTGCTCCACAATTACCTTACTTAGACACTGTTCGTGCTAGCCTTCAAGAAATCTCCACGGCTGCTCGCCCACAAGACACAATTTTATTTTATTTCTCCGGTCATGGAATATTTGTGCCAAACACTTATCAAACATTCCTATGTTTGGCAAATACTCAAAAAGATGACATACTCAACACGGGTTTAGCCATACAAGAACTGTTGCAATTATTGGGGAAATGTCCGGCACAAAATCAGCTAGTCTGGCTTGATGCATGTCATAGTGGTGGAATGACACTTAGGGGCGCAACTGTAGTAGAACCTTCACTAAATGCTACACGTCAACTGGTGGAAGTTTTGCAGAAAGTCGCCGCGATGAGTAAGGGATTCTATGCCTTGCTTTCTTGTGACACCGATCAGCAATCTTGGGAGTTTCCAGAACTAGGACATGGGGTATTTACTTATTATTTGATGCGCGGCTTGCAGGGAGAAGCAGCAGATTTACAAGGAGCGATTTCTGCCGATGGTCTTTATCGCTATGTTTATCACCAAACCCTACAATATATAGATAAAACGAACCAACAACTGCGCCTGATCAATCAGCAGAAACGGGGTAAAGGGGACACTCAGTTGTTTCGGGAATATCCCTTACAAACTCCTAAACGAATTGTAGAAGGTGTTGGGGAACTGATTCTTGGTTCAATTGGGACTATTGAGGAATCACGTCCCAAAAGGCAAGCGCTTGTCGTAGAAGGATGGAGCGGTACTCAAACAACACTTGCTTTTTGTAAAGTTTTGCGTAGTGCTGGTGGCTTTGAGTTGGAGTATTTACCCCGACAGGGGAAAGCAACTGCTAAAGAAGTTCGAGAAGCCATTCAAGAATTTTTGTATTTACCTCAACACAAGACTGAAAAACCAGCAACAGTGTTGTTGTATTTGCGCGGGCGACTGGAGGAAACCCCTACAGGAGAAGTTGCTTTAGTACTGTCTGAAGATATTTGGTTGAGCCGCGCTTGGTTGAGACAACAGTTACGGCGCTCTCAAGCAGCCCAAGAGATTATCATTTTAGATTTTTTGGCGGGGCAGAGCGATCGCATAACCCTACAAGAATGGATTGAAGATTTGCAAGTCGGTTCTGAAAAAGCACAGTGTATTATTGCTGCCAACTCGCCCCGTCACAATTTAGAACAATTCGCAGATGCTCTAGTCAGTACTCTCACAACAGCTTCTAAACCAACTGGCTTATCGATAGCTGGTTGGATTACTCAATTGCAAGTCTACTTGGCAGGAGCTTTTCCACTCCATATTTGGCTATCAGGGACACAAGGTATCATCGAAATTCTACCAGCATTTACCGATACACGCAGTCATAAGAAAGCGGCAGCATTGGACTTAGGAATTTGTCCATACAAAGGTTTAGAAGCCTTTGGTGAAGAAGATGTTCAGTATTTTTACGGTAGAGAAACCTTAACCCAACAGCTGATTAACGACTTAGCACGCAATTCATTCCTAGCGGTGGTAGGAGCTTCTGGCAGTGGGAAATCTTCCGTGGTGCAGGCGGGATTAATGACTCAACTGCGTTCTGGTAAACAATTACCAGGTAGCGAAAATTGGTGGCTCAAAAGTTTTAGACCTAGCGCACGACCTCTAGAAGCTTTATCGCGACGATTGGCTGCTTCGGGACAAGAGGATAAGGGGATAAGGGGACAAGGGGAAGTCGGGGGAGAAATGACCTCTTCATCTCCTAATCTTATACTAGAAGGGTTACTCTACCAAGGGGTAGAGGGTTTTGTCTACTGGGTGCGTAGCCGCCCGGAACCAATGGTGGTTTTGGTGGTGGATCAGTTTGAAGAACTTTTCACTCTTGCTCCTGATGAAGATAGAAAGCGATTTTTAGAACTTGTGTTGGGTGCAATACAATATGCTTCTGACAGGTTTAAATTGGTCATCACTTTACGAGCTGACTTTATCGCCCCCTGTTTGGAAGTACCAGCACTGGCTGTGCTCCTGCAACAATCGAGTGTACTGGTTCCCCCCAGATTGAATAATGATGACTACCGCCGTGTTATTGTTAACCCAGCCGAACAAGTTGGTCTAAAAGTAGAATCTGGACTCGTAGAAATTCTTTTACAGGAGTTAAACGACTCTGTAGGAAATTTGCCGCTCTTAGAATTTGTATTACAACAGTTGTGGGAATACCGTCAGGAGGGTGAACTGACTTTAGCAGCGTATCAGCAGCATCTTGGGGGGATTAAGGGTGCGCTAGAACAAAAAGCACAAGCAGTTTACGATGGTTTAGATGGTCTTGCACAAGATTGCACTCGCTGGATTTTTCTGTCGCTGACTCAGTTAGGAGAGGGTACGGAAGATACCAAGCGAAGGGTGTTGAAATCAGATCTGGTTGTGAAAAAATATCCCGCTCCTTTGGTGGAAAGAACATTGCAAGCTTAACTGCGGCGAAGCTTATAGTGATGGATTTGGAGGATGAGGGGGATAGGGGGATAGGGGGACAAGGGGACAAGGGGGACAAGGGGATAGGGGGACAAGGGGATAGGGGGGACAAGGGGGACAGGGGGAAATATTACCTGCTTTGTCTCTACCTACAAATGCGGTGACTATAGAAGTTGCTCATGAAATTCTTATTCGTCATTGGTCAACTTTGCGTTGGTGGTTGGAGGAAAATCGCAGTAAATTGCGCCTACAACGTCAAATTGAGCAAGCAGCCGTTTTGTGGAAGCACAACGACGAACAATCTGATTTTTTATTGCGGGGGGTGCGTCTGGCTGAGGCGGAAGAAATTTATGTCAAATATACTGATGAATTGTCGCATGATGTCCAAGGGTTTATTGCGGCTTGTCTGGAGGAAAGACAGCGACAACAACTCGCGCAAAAGAAGCGATTGCGACAAGCTCAAACGGCTGTTGCAGTTATTAGCGTACTTGGAGTGACAGCAACGGGTTTTGGTGGATTGGCTTATTTCAAACAACAAGCAGCTCAGGTGAGGGAAGTTGCTGCTTTGAATGCTTCTTCTGAAGCTCTACTGTTATCAAACCGACAGATAGAAGCATTAATCGCAAGCGTGAAAGCTGGGGAACAGTTGAAGCAAGTTTTTGCACCTGCAAAAGATGTGGATTTAGCAACTGTGGCTACTCTCCAGCAAGCAGTTTACCAAACTCAAGAAATTAACCGCTTGCAAAGTCACGCTCAACAAGTGAATGCTGTGAGTTTTAGCCCTGGGGGTAAACTTCTCGCCTCTGCTAGCGATGACTCTACTATAAAAATCTGGCGTGAAGATGGCAAATTAATTTCTACTTTTCCAGTCCAGCAAGGCAGAGTGACTAGTCTCGCTTTTAGTCCGGATGGGAAGTTTATCGCCTCTGGAAGTACCGATCGCACCATCAATATATATTCTATTGATGGCAAGGTAGTGCAAATTTTAACAGGACATAGTGATGTCGTTACGAGTGTTAGTTTTAGTACAACCCTTATCATTGTATCTGGTAGCAGAGATAAAACTGTGAAACTCTGGCGCATGAATGGCGGCTTAATTAAGACATGGAATGCCCATAACGGTTGGGTGAATAGTGTTACCTTTAGTCCGGATGGGAAGTTTCTTGTTTCTGGTGGTGAAGATAACTTTGTCAAGCTTTGGAATGTAGCAGATGGTCAGTTAATGAGAACTTTTAGCGGACATAAAGAACGGGTTACCTGTGTCAAATTTAGCCCGGATGGTAAAACTATTACTTCTGCTAGTGGCGATCGCACTATAAATCTATGGAAGCTTGATGGTCAATTATGGCAAACTTTGGGGGGTGAAAAGGGTCATACTCAGCAAGTCAACAGTATTAGTTTTAGCCCGGATGGCCAACTTGTTGTTTCTGGTGCGGCTGACGGTATGATGAAGCTTTGGAGTGTAGATGGTACTTTGTTGGCAACTCTTAAAGGGCATGATGAACCAGTTAGAGATGTGAATTTTAGCCCGGATGGGAAAATTTTGGCTTCTGCCAGTGATGATAAAACTATTCGGCTTTGGAACTTAACTAATATTAGAAAATCGCAAGATAAAAGTGTTTATAGTGTGAGTTTTAGCTCTGATGGAAAACTTTTTGCCTCTGCTGGATGGAATGGAGAAATCAAATTATGGCAGCAGAAGCAAATTGCCAATGCGTCTTTAGTTAAAGCTTTTAAGGGTGAGCAAGATATCATTTATGCTGTGATTTTTAGTCCTGATGGGAAAACTTTAGCAACAGCTGGTGACAATGGAAGTATTAAAATTTGGAATCTCAGAAATCAGCAGTTAATTAAAATATTAACGGGGCATGAAAAAAGAGTGACTAGTATCAGTTTCAGCCCAGATAATCAAATCATCGCTTCTGGAAGTGCAGATAAAACAATTAAGCTATGGCGTCTTGCTGATGGCAAGTTATTAAAAACGCTGTCAGGGCATAATGATGAGGTGACAAGTGTGGGTTTTAGCCCAGATGGTAAGATGTTAGCTTCTGGCAGCTATGATAATACTGTGAAACTTTGGCGTGTGGATGGTACTTTTGTGAGAAATTTGAAGGGTCATAGTTTAGCGATCGCACACCTGAGTTTCAGTCCAGATGGCAAAACCATAGCTTCAGCAAGTTGGGACAACACCATCAAACTTTGGAAGGTAACAGATGGTGGGTTAATAAGTACGCTAACAGGACATACAAACGGTGTAAAGAGCTTGAGTTTTATTTCAAACAGTCGGATACTAGCTTCTGGTAGCGCTGATGGTACTATCAAGCTATGGAACACCATTGATGGTACTTTGATGAAAACGCTATTGGGATATACGGGTGAAGTGAATAGCGTCAGCTTCAGTCCAGATGGTAAACTGTTGCTCAGTGGTGGGAGTGCTGGCGTGATGCTGTGGAATTTAGACTTAGACGATCTCATGCAGCAGGGATGCACAAAGCTAAAGAATTACCTAAAAAATAATCCGAATGTGAGTGAGAGCGATCGCAACATTTGCCAGCCATCCAAATAGCCGACATATTATACAAAATAAGGTGCGTTTACCCTGCTACTTATTTTACAAACCTTGAAGGCTACCAGCTTAATTCCTCTTTAAATAAGGGAATTACCACCCCAACTGCTTAATGATTTCATCGGCAAGATGCAAAACATTGAACGGCTTGAAGATGACTCCAGCAAGGTTGAAAGGGCACAATTCTAGCCGATCGTCTGATAGGTCGGTTGCAGTGAACAAAATCACTGGGATCGACCGCGTGATGGGGTCGGTCTTTAAAGTTTGCAGCAGAGCCAGCCCCTTCCCATTCAGATTGAGATCCAGCAAAATCACGTCAGGATGCTGCCCTTTTGCTTGCTCTAGTCCCGCTTGTACAGACTCAGATGTTAGAACCGTCCAACCCTTTAGTCGTTCTAGCGTAACTTTAACAATGCGGCTTAGTTCAGGTTCGTCGTCAACAACAAGAATGCATCGATCGCCATAAGAAGAGGACATTATATTTAGGGTTACTCCATCTAGTTGGAACACGTTTTATCATGGAAATTTAGTCTGGTATTAGCAGCGTGAAGTAAAATTTGCTGCCCCTCCCTAATTCACTCTCTGCCCAGATGCGTCCGCCATGCAGTTGCACAATCAGACGACAGATTGACAGCCCTAATCCTGTCCCCCCCTTTTGGCGAGAATCAGACATATTAACCTGTTGAAACTGCCCAAAGATGGTTTCTAGCTTCTCACTTGGAATGCCCCGTCCCTGGTCGGTCACTCGAAATAAAACCTGCTGAGGTTGTGGTTCTACATTAACGGAGACGGTGGTTCCGGCAGGAGAAAATTTGACGGCATTGTTAATTAAATTCACCAGTACTTGCACTAGCCAATCCGGATCTGCCCAAACCTGAATGTTGCCAGTGGACGATCGCAAATCAACCTGGTTCGCTTCTGCCAAGCTTCGCACATTGGAGAATGCCTGTTGCACGAGAGTCGCCGCCTCACACCATTGCTTTTTCAGTTCCACCTGTCCTGACTCCAGTCGGCTCAGTGCCAGAACATCGTTAACCAGTCGCACCAATCGCTCGATATTGTTGTTGGCAATGCCCAGCATCTCTTTCGCCGTTTGGGGATCGTCATCCAAAACTCCGGTTGCCACGAGTCCCAGCGCCCCCCGGATTGAGGAAAGCGGTGTGCGAATTTCGTGGCTGATGATGGAAATAAATTCACGCTTCATCCGTTCTAGCTCACGCTGTTGAGTGACATCCTGCACCATCAGCAGCCCGCCGTTATGCGTCTCACTGCCGCCGTTGAGCGGCGAATAGTGGGCTTCCATCCACTGGTGCTGTCTGGTTTTGAGGTGGGTAAAGTGAAAGTCGAAGGTCGTGACGGTTTTTTCTATGCCGGGATGAAAGCCTTGCAATGTTTTAGCGTCCAGGAGAACGGAAAACACATCTACTCCACGTCTGCTCATGACATCTTCCTGCCGCAGTCCGGTCATCTGTTCCATTGCAGGGTTCCAGAGGGTGCAACAGCCGTCAGCATCAAAGGCAACAATGCCGTCTACGCTGCTGGTGATTAGCTGGAGCGATCGCTCCTGTTCTTGGCGCAGGGCATTTTGCAACCGCACCTGGGCAGAAATGTCACGCCCCTCAACAATCACCCAGAGGATTTGATGGGTCTCGATCGCATAGACGGGTTTTGCGGATACATCAAAGGTGTGGAGGTTGTTACTGGCATCGAAAAGGTTGACTTCTTGATGGAAAAGCTGTCCGGCGGCAGCCTGAGCGACTAACGTTTTGGCAATTTCCTGAAGTTCGGCGGTGGCATTCCAGGAGGGGAATTCCCAAAACGGTTTGCCAATGACAGCCTCATGCTCAACGTCCGCGAAGATGAGTGGATTTTGATTGGTTTCCAGCAACATTCCATCGGGGGTGAGCAAGCCGACAAACTGATACATTTGGTCGAAAGCAGCCCGGAATTTGACTTCGCTTTCCTGGAGGGCAATTTCTGCTCGTTTGCGATCGCTGATATCCACCACCACTGCAACCGTAGATTGAACTTGACCGAATGCATCCCGAACGGGTGACACACTGTTGCTTACCCAAACTTCAGAACCATCCTTGCAGATGTAACGCTTTTCAATGGTAAAGTCAATGCCTTCACTGGCTAGGCGCTGGTATAGCTCAATGTTGTGAGATAAATCGTCAGGATGGGTAATGCCCTGCATCCGCTTATATAACAGCTCGTCCCTGGAATACCCTGTGATCTCGCAATATTTCTGGTTGACCAGGATGAATTGACCTGACAGATTGCATTGGGCAATGCCTGCGGTTGCCTGATTGACGATCGCACGGAACCGCTCTTCGCTCTCGCACAGTGCTTCCTCTGCTTTTTTGCGATCGGTAACATCCAAGGCAAGTGACAGGATAGATATTAACTCACCTGCCTCATTCCTCAAGACGGAGTTATACCACTCGCAGTAAACAATTGAGCCATCTTTAGCATAGTTGCGGTTGTACATCGTTTTGGATTGTTTATCCCCATTCACCAGGGGTTCAATGACCTCTCGGCGAGCGGCTGCTTCATCTTCAGCATGGACAAATCCCATATCGATCGGGCGTTTGCCAAGCACCTCCTGGCTTTTCCACCCAAAAACGTTTTCCGCCTGCGGTGACCACTGCACGACACGCGCTTCAGAATCAAACTCCATCACAGCGAGTGGAGAGTTCATGACGTGATACGTCAGGCGTTGGTGAGCGACACGCAGTGCCTCCTCAGACTCCTTGCGAGCGGTGATATCTCGATAGAAAATGCCAAGCCCCTC
Organism: Scytonema sp. UIC 10036; assembly: GCF_009725235.1. The sequence goes on along the minus strand of NZ_WJFC01000002.1, from coordinate 87,076 downwards.
CTCAGAAGGGTAGGCGTGAATCTCCAGCCAGACATCAAAGCTGGGCGGCAAGTAGTAATGATGCTCAAAGTGAACCGGAATCTGCTCCGCCATTGCCCGTCGGTACTGATGCTCTAGTTGGCTACCGACTGATGCGGGCCATTCCTCCCAGTGTGTTTTTCCCAGCACTGCTGTAAGTGGTTTGCCGTTGATTCGTTGCGCTGCCGCGTTTTGGTGGATAATCCGCCAGTCGCAATCGAGAGCAGTAAACGCATCCGTCATGCTTTCCAGCAACTGATTAATGCGGTCGTAGGCATCTTCAGCCTGCTGTTGAGCCGCCTCACTAATCAGCCGCAATTCCCGCTCTTTCTGCGCCGTTTCTTGACGCATCCGAGTCATCTTGAGCGTTGCTTCAACTCGCGCCAACAGTTCCCGCGCCGAAAAGGGCTTGATCAAGTAATCATCCGCTCCGGCTGCCAGTCCTTCAATCCGCGATTCTTCTCCAGCTCGGGCAGACAGCAGAATGATTGGAATTTGTCGAGTGTCTGGGTTCGCCCGGAGCGCTTGTAACAATCCAAAGCCATCGAGGCGAGGCATCATCACATCGGTTAAAACCAAATCGGGCATCTGCTGCCGAATGGCGGCTAATGCAGCGACTCCATCAGACACGACTTCTACCTCATACTGTTGATTCAATAAACGCCTCATATAGTGGCGGATATCGGCGTTATCGTCAGCGAGGAGGATGCGAGCAGGGAGGGTAGGTGAGTAGGTGGAAGATAAGTGGTGTTCTGCTTCACTCATCCACTCATCTTCCCGTTCACTCCTTTCGTCTGGTAGCCAGCGCAGCGCTTCTGCAATATAAGGGGTAGCTCTTGTCTCTATTGAGGCAAATGAACGCTCTGCACCAATGAGTTGGGCTTCGCCGTGGTGTAGTTGTAGACGATCTCCTGGCAAATGACTGTATCCCGTGGGAATTGATATCGTGAAGCAGGTTCCTTGACCCACCACGCTATCAACCCGAATGCTGCCACCATGCAGTTTCACCAACTCCTGCACTAAGGACAATCCAATTCCTGACCCTTCATAGCTCCTTCCTGCTGCCCCTTTTACCCGATGGAATCGCTGAAAGATATGAGGCAGTTCTGCGGCGGGAATGCCCGTACCCGTATCTCGCACTTCTAGAATGACATGACTCGACGTTTGAAGCATTCTCCTCTCTTCCCATCGCAGACTGATGACAATTTCACCCTCAAAGGTGAACTTGAAGGCGTTAGAAAGCAAGTTGAGGACAATCTTTTCCCACATTTGGCGATCGACATACACTAGCTGAGGCAGTGGGGAGCAGTCTACCCGTAACCGTAAACCTGCACACTCGATCGCAGAGCGGAATACCCCTGCCAAATCGGTTGTTAACATCGTCAGGTCTGTTGGCTCGTATACTGCTTCAATCCGCTCTGCCTCAATCCGCGTGAAATCTAGCAGTGTATTGACCAGTTTCAGCAAGCGTTGGGCGTTACGATGGGCAACCTGGAGTTGGTGTTTTAGAGTTGGTGAGTCGGCGGGTAGGTAGGGCGATGGAGTCTCATCTATCCTCCCACTCCCCTGCTCCTCTAAACTCGCCAGTGCATCTTCCAAGGGACCGAGCATGAGTGTCAGGGGTGTGCGAAATTCATGACTGACATTACTGAAGAAAACGGTTTTAGCGCGGTCTAGCTCCGCCAATGCTTCTGCCCGTTTCCGTTCTGCTTCGTAAGCCTCCGCATTGGCAATACTGGCTGAGATTTGCCCTGCAACCAAATCGATGAATCCTCGATAGTTGCCGTCAAACAACCTGAACGGATTTAACCCAACGACCAAAATGCCCGCTTTTCCGGTCTGACCTGATGCAGCAATGGGTATGGAAACTGCTTGATGCAGTATTTGCTGCCAAGCACCCGTGGGTAAGTTGTCAAACGATGCTTCTAAATCCGTAATCAAGCAGGCTTTTGAGGTTCTGACAACCTCTGCAAGCTGCCAAACAAAATCATCGTCAAACGCAACGGCTTGAGGAACGGCAGGGTGGTCTCGATCAATACTAGATGTCCCTGCCAGAACAATCTGTTGTTGCTCCGGCTCGATGAGATAAATCATCGCAAAGGGAAGATCGTAAGGATTAGTTTCCAGGCAGCTTGCACTGAGAGTGCAGACTTCATCGAAAGTACGGGCATCTGCCGTTCTGGCTGCCAGTTCCTGCAACAGCGCTAACTGTCGCTCACCGATAATGCGCTGGGTATCGTCCGTACAGGCGCAAAAGATACCGCCTGTGCCGCCACGATCGTCGGGGATGGGGCTGTAGGAGAACGTCACATAGGTTTCTTCTAGATAGCCTTTCCGCAACATGATGAACAATAACGCTTCGTCAAACGTTCCTTCATTTTTGCGAATTGCCGATTCTATCCGAGGTTCAAGTTGATCCCAAATCTCATGCCAGACGAGGGAAGCGGGAAGCCCCAGGGCTGCCGGATGTTTGTTTTGGAGGAAAGAACTGTAAGCGTCATTATAGAGGTTAATTAAGTCTTCGCCCCACCAGATAAACATAGGTTGGCGTGATGTCAGCACAATGCGAAGAGCAGTCTTTAAGCTTTGTGACCAATGCTCTGGTAAACCTAACGAGGTTTGCAACCAGTCGGCGTTACCTTCGGTACACGCGAAGCGTGCTCGCATCAGCGCACCCATTTCACCGCCGCCTGCAAACAGTTGGTCTAACACAGCCTGTTCATTGGTCATGGCATGGCTCCTATTGTGAATACAGCTTTTCTCAGTTCACTTGTTTTCTCCTCAGGGTCTGCTCTTTTCAACGGTGAATGAATCAGATAGTTGTCTAGTTGTCCCAGTCGTTTCAATATGCGCTGAATCAAATCGGCTTCTACAATTGGCTTCAAGACATAATCATCTGCTCCTACGGCTAATGCCTGATGTAGAGTATTAGCATCGGAATGCGCGGAAAGGAACAACACAGGTAACTTACTCCAGTGCGGATCGCTCTTGACCACCTGGCATAGTTCAATACCATTGAATCCTGGCATCGAGACATCCAGCAGCAGTAGATCCGGGCAGGTCACTTCCAGGAATTGCCAAAACAGAGTTGGGTCTGCTAAAGCCGTTACTTGAAACCCTCTCGGTTCCAGGTTGGCTTGCAGCCGTGTTAATAAGACTGAATCGTCATCCACAATCAGTAGTTTAGCAGCGATCACCTCGCTCCGGTTGAGAAGCTGAGTGACGACCTGGAACACTTCAGAGGGCATTGCGGGTTTTTGCAAAAAGGCATTTGCTCCCAGACGAGCCACTTCCACGCGCTTGCTCAAATCACCCTGCCCGCTCAGCACCACTACCGGAATCGTCGGGAACTGACGCTTAAGCTGTGCCAGTAGGGTTAACCCGCTTTCCGTGGTGTTAGAAAAGGTAAGATCCAGCACGATCGCATTAGGCATAGGGGATTGCAGCCGCTCACGGGCACCGATCGGGTTGCTAGCCGTTTCCAGATGAACAGCCCAGTTAGGGGCCTCTGCCTGCATTGGCTCAAGCATGGTTGGGTCGTCGCCGATCATAAAGACTATAGAGGACGCGGCGAGTACTTCTCGATTCCCTGTATCCCCGTACCCCCGTGGCGACCTGTCCTCTTCTATCTCCATATCTCCGTGGCGACCTGTCCCCGTGCCTTCGCTACTTGGCACAGCAAACATAGGCGATCGTTGGGTAATGCACCGGAGTTGCTGAAGCAGCGTTTCGAGTTGAACCGCTGACTCGGATTGCAACACAGCCGTTGAGGAGTTTAGAACACGTTCGATCTGACGGGCAAGCTCTGCTGCGTGTGGAATGCCAAATGCTCCCAAAGAGCCGATGAGCCGATGAGCAATGGTTTGGGCATGCTGCCGCTGGTTGGGGTCAAGAGAGTTTGTTGTAAGGTGGGCGATCGCCTGCTCTAGCGTTGCGAGTTGTGCCTGCAATCGCTCCTGAAACCCTTGCCACATCTGCTGAATCGTTGCTACTGCTGCGGTATAGTCAGCATCCATACCGCTAGTACTATCACACTGGGAATGGTCAGACTGGGAATGGTCAGACTGGGAATGAAGAGTGCCATTCCCTTCTTTTCTCATCTCTTCATCGTCCTGCCGCTCCTCAGGCAATGATCTCAATCGATATCCCAAACCATATAAGGTTTCGATCGGATTAGACGTTAGCCCTGCCATTTGGAGCTTTCGCCGCAATCCACGAATCTGGGTGGTAACTGCCTCTTCGCCCGGACATTCATCAATCGACCAAATGCGATCGAGCAGCGTTTGTCGATCGAAAATTCGACGTGGGTGCCGTAAGAATAACTCCAACAGTTTGTATTCCTTAGGCGTGAGGTGCAGAGGTTTACTCTGGCAAGTTACCTGACAATGATTTGGGTCAAGCTGCAACTCGCCCCAGCAGAGTACCTCCGTTAACTCAGTGTGGCCTCGTCGTAACAACGCGCGAATTCGGGCAAGTAGCTCCGATCGCTCATAGGGTTTGGTGACATAATCATCGGCTCCTGCCTCAAAGCCTGCCACACGGTCTGCCGGATCATCCTTCGCGGTCAGTAGCAAAATGGGGACACGCTGATTCTGCGTTCTCAGTTGCCGACAGAGGCTAATGCCATCCAATCCTGGCAGCATTACATCCAGCACAATCAGGTCATACTGGCTCGTCTCAGCTAATACCAGTGCTGATTTGGCATTATGAGCCGCATCGAGCGTAAACAGTTGAGCTGACAAAAAGCTGACGAGGGCGGCTACTGTATCTTGATCATCTTCAACAATCAGAAGTCTCATACAACGAACCTTGCAGATTGCATCTTGCAAATCCCTAAGCTGAAGGAATACGCCAAGTTAGAGATTTCAGAGTTAACTGAGGCACCTGCCATCTTAATCTGGTTGCTATCAATTCCTCATCCTCCCAAAGGCTCGAAATATGTAAATTTTTATGAATAATTTCATTAGCAAATGACTATGATTTCCTCAGAAAGCCCTTAGGTTCTCTTTCTAAGGTGTAGAAGCATCCAGATTCAAGCAGTGTGGAATTGTTTCAGCAACTCATCCAGCTACTTGGTGGATGCACCACTTGCTCTAGCGGTGTTTTGTGCTGCAAAATATCTTTTAACTGGAAATCAATCTGCCAAATGGGGATTCCCAAGGCAGCGCTGGCATTTCCCTGGGGTCGATATCAACAATTAACACCCGCTGCTTTTTAAACTTGACCAACCCAACAGCCAAGTTATAGACAGTGGTCGATTTTGCGACCCCCCCTTTCATATCGAAAACAGCTAATTTTGTAGTTACACTTTAGGAAAGCCGTCTCTATACTTTACGGCGTTCATTATACATTCAATAATCTAGATTCTTGATTATTTTTTATTTAATCTTGATTATTTTTAATACCTTGTTGGCGGTAGACCATTCGTAATTGCTACATTAAAGTCAAAAAAGCCGTTATTTACAAAGTAAAATCAAGTGTTTTCAGGTCATATTGCAATTTGTTGGTCAGATATCGGCTCAAGACTTACATTACAACCTCCTACTCCTGCTCAGTTATACCCATACTTTTTGACAAACCAAGTCTTCACAAGTTGAGTGAGGACACAATAACTGGACAAAATCAACGCTAACCAGAGGAAGTATTTAGCAGGTAGGGGAACGAATCCTATTACAGGGGCGATCGGTGAAAACGGCAGATAGATAACAACTGCCATGATGCTGAGAGTAACCAATAGCATGGGTAGAGATGGACGACTTTGCAAGAAGGGAATTTTGGGAGTCCGAATGATGTAAACAATTAATGTTTGGGTCATTAGACTTTCGACAAACCAGCCTGTTTGAAACAAGGCTTGCTGCTCGACCGTATTGGCTTGAAAAACAAACCACATCAACGCATAGGTCGCATAGTCAAAAATTGAACTCATTGGGCCAATGTAGAGCATAAATTTTTGAATATCACCAACCTGCCACTTCCGAGGTTTTGTCAGATATTCCCGATCTACATGGTCAAACGGAATTCCAGTTTGGGAGAAATCGTAAAGTAGATTATTGACTAAGATTTGCACAGGCTGCATCGGCAGAAATGGTAGCAATGCGCTAGCACCTAAAACGCTAAACATATTGCCAAAGTTAGAACTCGTACCCATTTTGATATACTTAACGATGTTGCCGAAAGTTTTGCGACCTTCGAGAAGTCCTTCTTCCAGCACCATCAAACTTTTTTCTAACAAAATGATGTCAGCAGATTCCTTGGCAATATCCACGGCTGTATCCACGGATATACCGACATCCGCTTCTCGCAGTGCAGCGGCATCGTTGATGCCATCTCCCATAAACCCGACAATATGACCTTTACGACGAAGAACCTGGATAATTCGCGATTTTTGCAGAGGAGATAGTTTGGCAAAAATGGTAGTGGTTTCAGCAAGATCCGTCAGTTGTTCATCCGATAGGGACTCAACCTCGCTGCCCAATAGGGTGTGGTGAACATATAAACCCACATCCTTACAAGTTTTGAGGGTAACGATGTGGTTGTCGCCAGTTAAAACTTTTACCTGCACCCCACTTTTGTTAAGAGCGGCGATCGCCCGTGCTGCCGAGTCTTTAGGAGGATCGAGAAACGCAATCAAACCGATCAAAATTAAATTGTGTTCATCGGCAACGGAGTAACTGCGCTTGTCCAGGGGTAATTCTTTATAAGCCACTGCGATTACTCTTAGCCCATCTTCATTAAGTTCCCGATTTAACTGTGTGACTTGCTTGAGGATCGAGTCATCAACGGACAAAATCCGATCATTCGCTTTAACCTGCGTGCAAATTTGGAGAATTTCTTCAACGGCTCCTTTGCAAATTAGCTCATGGTGATGATTTTCTTCTTCAACCACAACAGACATGCGACGACGGAGAAAATCAAAAGGAATTTCATCAATTTTGAGAAACTTATGTTCAACTTTTAAGGATTCGTGGAGTTCAATATGTTCCAGGACTGCCACATCCAGCAGATTCTTTAAACCCGTCTGGTAGAAGCTATTGAGATAGGCAAATTCTAAAACCTCTTCATTTTCTTCCCCATAAATGTCTAAGTGCATTTCCAAGACTATTTTGTCCTGGGTGAGGGTGCCCGTTTTATCGGTACACAGAATGTCCATCGCCCCAAAGTTTTGAATAGTATCGATATTCTTGACGATCACCTTTTTCTCAGACATGGCGATCGCCCCTCGCGCCAGGTTTGCAGTCACGATCATCGGCAACATCTCTGGGGTTAACCCCACGGCTACCGAGAGAGCAAAAAAGAAAGCCTCTCCCCAGTTCTTTTTGATCAAACCATTGATCGCAAAAACAACTGGGGCCATCACCAGCATGAAGCGCAGTAGCAACAAACTGACATCATTCACGCCCTTATCAAAGCTGGTCATCGTCTTGCGACCGACCACGGTTTTCGCCAGAGAACCCAAGTAAGTATTGCTACCTGTTTGGATCACAACAGCAATTCCTGTACCGCTGATGACGTTTGTGCCTAAGAAACAAAGATTTGCCAGTTCCAACGGATTTTGGATCTGTAACTGATCGTTGGGCAACGTGGGCTGTTTCTCAACAGGCAAAGACTCTCCGGTCAAAGTACCCTGGCTCACAAACAAATCCTTCGCCGTAATCAAACGCACATCCGCTGGAATCATGTCTCCAGCCCTAGGAAGACCACATCACCCGGAACCAAAAATTTAATTGGGATTTCCTGTCGGCTTGGAACATCAAGATTGAGCGTCAAGCCCATATCCTGTGCCAAACTGGGAGAAATATCTTTACGGGGATCTTTACGGCTCACGGTGGCAGTAGTATGCACCATCTCCCGTAGTTTTTCTGCTGCTTGACTGGAGCGAAATTCTTGAGAGAAGCGCAGAATTACACTAAAAACCACCATACTGAAAATAATCACAGCAGCTCTGATATCTCCAGTCAACAGAGCAATAACTGCCAGAATAATCAATAAAATCGCTAGTGGATTTTGAAACGTCTTTAACAACTGAATGTACCACTTCGGCGGTTTCTCATGAGCAATCTCGTTCAGCCCAATTTTGTGCAAACGCAGATCGGACTGGAGTTCGCTTAACCCCTCGGAGGAAGTATTTAGTATTTTCAAAACCGCTTCTACATTGTTGTGAGCAAGTTGAATCAATTTTGTGGGTAACGCTGGCGGAACAGAGGAGGCTTTCTGGAGTAGATGACTAGATTTTCCCTTCCATCCCCATATACTCCTAAATATCGTTTTGTTGTGAGAGTCGGGTTTCATAGCGATCGCATCCTTTTTTGATGCATTGGAACCATAAGCTTACCAAAAAAAAGGTAATCTTGAAGAAGGCAGAGGGCAGAAGGCAGAAGGATTTGTTATAGATGGGGATTCAAACCCTTTACTCCCTTCGGTCGTGAGAAGTACGAGGGCATTACATAGCTGCCCTCTGCCCTCCTACTTCTGCCTTTTTGTTAAAATTTGATTTTTAGGTTGTGTCTGAGATGGTTAAATACTTATGCAATTAGGGTTGTAGCTCAAATATCGGAAGTGGCTGCTCCGATACTATTTCACTCAAGCGAGAATCGGTATAGTTAAGATTTTGAAACAGCAGTAATGGTTTTTTCTAAAGACTGCAATGCTGTCATTAATTTCTCTTTTTGGGGTTTAGAAGCTTTGAGTTCTCCTGTAACCTCATCCAGATTTGTCTCTATAGTTTCATAATTATTACGAGATTTAGCTTTGATACCGTCCTCAACTTCTTTCCAAGCATCCTCAAATTTATCAAATTCTTTTTTAGCCTGAACAAAGTCGCCAGATGTAACTGCGGTTTTAGTCTTGGATACTATAGTTAGTAAACTATTATTACCTATAGTGGATGTTGTTGTTGGGGCTGATGCTACGCTAGCATTAGGAGTCACAGATGGGGGAGTTTGGATAGTAGCTTGTTCGGGACTAGTGCAGCCTACCAAAGCTAGTAAGCTTATACCTGCAACGCTCGATATTAGTTGAAAATGCTTCATTGTAAAACTCCTCGATTAATTAAGCTGTAATTTACACAAGTGAATATTTTCCTGTTTGCCAGCACTAATAGCAACATTTATGGGGTTAGTTTCTACCAGATAAATATATTCTTAACCCTAAACTTCTTCCTAAGAATAAGGCCGCAAAGGTAAAGAACTCGTAAAGATTTATCACCAAGCTGAAAATGCTCATATACTTCATTAGTCATTACTATTTAAAATAATAAGGAAAGCATTGATGGGTATAGTTTTGAGAGAACAAAGGAGTTGAGGGTGGGGAAAAAGATGCAGAAGTGGGCAGAGATAGAATTACAACATGCTGAGTTAGGGGATGCACGGAGAAATAAGCGGTTAATAAAGCTTGTAGAGGACTTAGCATCTCAGCCATCAAGTAGTGTGCCACAAGCGTGTGGAAATCTGGCGGCCACCTGTGCCGCCTACGATTTTTGGAGTTCACCATATAGTTATTAATATTTATATGTGCCGTTATGAAATTTTTATTAGTTGAAGATGATAAATGGATTGCTGCATCTCTTACAGAAGCCTTAACTGATAATAATTACGCAATTGATGTAGCTGGTGACGGTGAGGAAGGATGGGACTTCATAACGGCATTTGACTATGATCTAATCCTTCTGGATGTGATGCTACCAAAATTGAATGGTATAGAATTGTGTCAAAGATTACGTCAGCGTGGTTATGGGCTGCCAGTGCTGATGTTGACTGCGAGAGATAGCAGTACTGATAAAGTACTAGGTTTGGATGCAGGTGCAGATGATTACGTCATCAAACCTTTTGATTTAAAAGAATTACTAGCACGTATTCGGGCTTTGCTGCGACGTGGAAATACGACAATATCGACTTTTTTGGAGTGGGGCGGACTGCGGCTTGACCCAGCCAACTGTACTGTTACTTATAAGAATAAATTGTTATTAATGACACCTAAAGAGTACCAATTACTAGAACTTTTTCTGCGTAATAATGGGCATGTTCTCAGTCGCCATCAAATTCTTGACCACCTGTGGCCATCTATTGACCCACCTGGACAAGATACAATCAAGGTACATATTCGAGGAATACGTCAAAAACTCAAAGCCGCAGGAGCAAAAGATGATTTTATCGAAACTGTTTACGGGCTTGGGTATCGGCTTAAACAAAACTTATAGGAACAAAAGTAGGTTTGCGGATAGAAAATTTATCGTACCTTGGCGACGGGTAGATATTTTAACTAACCCCCAGTTTCGCGCTACCGGCTGGCGATTACTGTTATCTTATTTAATGGCGATGATGGTGGTGATGGGACTGTCATCGGTAGTAGTGTATCATTTTTTTGCTTATAGTCTCAGTCAGCAATTAGATAGGCAGTTGTTGACATTGGCGGATGCGGCTGCTCATAATTTATCGGCTATTCAGGCGGATAGGACGGCTGTGCATCGCAAAATGCCGCGAATTTTAGATAATGATGGGGATTTGGATATTCCTTGGCAAGATTTGCGGCTGTATGGTCAGAGTGTAGAATGGTTTGACGCTGGGCAGCAATTATTAGGAAAGGCAGGAAAGCAATTTCCCGAAACACCATTTCTGACTAATTTTCACTCGTGGCAGCAAAATGGCATCAGGATATTAACTATTCCGGTTTATTCTTCAGGAAAAAATCAACAACTTTTAGGTTATGTGCGTGTCAGTGCATCAACAGTGGAAGTACAAAAAGAACTGGAGAGACTGTTGATGGGTTTGGGTATTGGTGGTGTTTTGGGGACGGTTTTAATTAGTGGTACAGGTTGGTGGTTAACGAGTAAAGCCTTGCAACCGATTGAGCAGAGTTTCCAGCAATTACAACAGTTTACGGCGGATGCGTCCCATGAATTACGCAGTCCTCTGACGGCGATTAAAACGACTGTAGAAGTTATCCAAAATCACCCAGAACGTATTCATCCCAGTGATGTCAAAAAAATCGACATCATAGAGGGCGCAACAAAGCAGATGACGCACTTGGTAGAGGATTTACTGTTGTTAGCCAGAAGTGATTCTGCACCTATAAGTTTGCCTAAAACCGCAATTCCCATACCCATAGATGAAATTTTAATTGATTTAATTGATACCTTACAGCCGCAGGCAGAATCTCAAGAAATTACTTTAGATGCTAACTTGATTGATGCGGTGTGGGTAAAGGGGGATGCACATCAGTTACAACGACTATTTGGGAATTTATTAGAAAATGCTCTGCAATATACGTCTAATGGCGGTTTAGTCAGAGTGGAAATCGTTAAAAGGGATGATTTTGTGGTGATTGAAGTGGCAGATACTGGTATTGGTATCGCACCTGAACATTTACCCTTAGTATTTAACCGCTTTTGGCGTGCGGAAAAAGCTCGTTCTCGTCGTCAAGGTGGTTCGGGTTTGGGTTTAGCTATTGTCCAAGCTATTACTCAGGCTCATGGTGGTGAGATTTTTGTGACGAGTAGAGTCGGTGTGGGAAGTTGTTTTCGGGTGAAGTTACCGATAGTTGAGTAATCTCTTTACTAGTTCCTTACTTTCTTTGTTTTACTCTATGAGTTGTGTAGAGGTAAATCGATGTTACCTGATAACTCGGCATACCTAACTCTGTTGTTAGTTGTGGCGTAGGACTAAATAAATAGCTTTGCACACTTAATTCTGCTTTTGCATCTATCTATAGGAGAGTTCCGTCATGAGTTTTCCAGAGAAAGTGCGATTTTTTAAGACTGTTGCTATATCTGGAGCAACTGCACTGAGTATTCTAGGTTTAAATGGTTGCAGTCCAAAAACTCCAGTGGCGATTGTTGAACCATCTGCGCCTGTTGTTCAACCTGCTACCCAAGCTAATACTAAGCCTGAGTCTACCACAGTCAAAAATCTCATCTCTGCTTACAATGGGGAATCTAACGCCCATGTAATGTATCTGGCTTTTGCACAAAAAGCTGATGGGGAAGGTTACAAGGAGGTTGGTAGTCTCTTCCGCGCCGCCGCACGGGCAGAAGCGATTCACCGAGATAATCATGCTAAGGTGATTCAGGGAATGGGCGGCACACCGAAAAATAATATTGCTACACCTGTAGTCAAATCTACTGCTGAAAATCTGACACAGGCTATTAAAGGTGAGTCCTATGAACGCGATACTATGTATCCCAACTTTATTAAAGAGGCGAAACAGGTTGGTAATCAAGCTGCTGTCCAAACCTTTAACTACGCTTTAGAAGCAGAAACGGAACACGCCAAACTTTACACCACAGCTAAGAATCACCTCGCTTCTTGGAAACAGGCAAATCGTCCTTTATATGTCTGCCCTGTATCTGGTTATACAACACTTGATGCAAATAGTAAAAATTGTTTAAAGCCTTTTGAGAAGGTTAGCTAGGTTATGAATCGACGTGAATTTTTTGGCTGGGTGGGTTTAGGGGCAATTTTTACTTCCTTACCTGTGGCCATAGCCGCCTGTTCTTCTCAATCTACACCTTCTAAGTTAAGTAATGCTCCACCTCGTTCTGATGGCTTTAAAGCTATAGGGACTGTAGCAGAGTTAGACCAAAAAGGTCATATTCTCAATCAGGATGTAATTATCATACGTAATCCCACTGAGAATAATGGTCTGATTGCTGTCAATTCAACCTGTACTCATGCAGGTTGTGCTGTAAATTGGGAAGCAAATCAGAAATCTTTTGTTTGTCCCTGTCACGAGTCGAAATTTGCACCAGATGGCAAGGTTTTGGGAGGCCCTGCAACAAAACCATTACAAACTTACACAGCTAAGTTGGAAGGTGGGGATGTGTTGGTAATTCGTAATTCGTAATTCAAAAAACAGCGTTGCTGATTGACACAATGAAAAATTCACGCAGAGTCGCAAAGTCGCAGAGGGGAAAATGGCTGATAAAATTGAACTCGAATCTATCACGGGGCTGTCTGCATCAGCTGTAGGCGATCGCCTGAAGCAAGAAGGGTATAATGAGCTACTATCTACCCAAAAGCGTACTGTCTGGGGAATTGCGCTGGAAATCTTCCAAGAGCCTATTTTCCTACTTTTGCTGGGCTGTGGTGTCATTTACTTGTTTCTGGGTGATGTTCAGGAAGCGTTAATCCTATTAGGCTTTGTTTTTTTCATTGTTGGCATTAACTTATACCAGGAACAGAAAACTGAAAAATCACTGGAAGCGTTACGTGACCTCTCTAGTCCGCGTGCATTAGTGATTCGTGATGGAGAACGCCAACGGATTACGGGACGGGAAGTGGTGCGTGAAGATGTGATTGTTTTGTCAGAGGGTGATAGAGTTCCTGCGGATGCTGTGGTGCTGTGGTCTACGCATTTGAGCGTCGATGAATCTTTGTTAACAGGTGAATCTTTACCTGTACGCAAGCAATCAGTTAAGGACAGCACAGATTTAGCAAACACCATAAGAACTGCATCCCAGCACCGTCCTGGTGGTGAGGATTTGCCCTTTGTCTATTCGGGAACGCTGATAGTCCAAGGTCAGGGTATTGCTCAAGTCTATGCCACTGGTATGCAGACAGAAATGGGCAAGATTGGTAAAGCTTTGCAGACTGTGGAACCGGAACAGACGGTTCTGGAAAGGGAAACTCGACGGATTGTTAGTAAGCTGACCTTTGTAGCGATCGCTATTTGTGTGGCTGTAGTCGTAATTTATGGCGCATCTACGAGCAATTGGCTACAAGGGGTTCTGGCAGGGTTGGCGCTGGCGATGGCTATTTTGCCTAATGAAATTCCCGTAGTATTGGCGATTTTCTTGGCGTTGGGTGCTTGGAGATTTTCTTTAGCTAGGGTGTTGACTCGTCGTGTCCCTGTGGTGGAAACACTGGGTTCTACTACGGTTCTGTGTGTCGATAAAACTGGGACACTGACTTTTAACCGGATGTCGGTGCAGCAATTATTTGTATCTCCCAGTTTTTATGATGTCGCTCTGCACGAACAGGAAGCACTCCCAGAAACTTACCATGAGTTAATCGAATTTGGGATTTTAGCCAGTCGCAAAGACCCCTTCGACCCGATGGAAAAAGCCCTCAAACAAGTGGGTGATGACTATTTAGCCAGAACTGAACATTTACATCAAGATTGGGAGATATTACGCGAGTATCCCCTGTCTGGTGAATTATTGGCGATGTCTTGTGTTTGGCGATCGCCAGAAAATAGATTAGTCATTGCTACCAAAGGTGCGCCAGAAGCGATCGCCGATCTATGTCACTTTAATGCCGAACAAAAGCGAGACTTAGAACAGCATATCAATACAATGGCTGCTGCTGGTTTGCGAGTTTTGGGTATCGCTAAAGCGATCGGGCGACATCAAACGGACAATCAGCCAAACTCTCTTCCTGAAAAACAACATGACTTTGTATTTGCATTTTTGGGACTGGTAGGCATGGCTGATCCAGTGCGCCCTACCGTAGCGCCAGCCATTACTGAGTGTTATACTGCCGGGATTCGGGTTGTGATGATTACAGGTGATTATCCAGCAACAGCCCAAAATATTGCCCGTCAAATCGGACTGACACCCGCTACTGAAGTCATCACAGGAGCAGAATTAGAAAAGATGCCAGAAGGCGAGTTGCTTTCTCGGATTCAAACTGTGAATATCTTTGCACGGGTTGTCCCAGAGCAAAAATTACTGATTGTTAATGCCTTGAAGCGCTCAGGCGAAATCGTGGCGATGACTGGAGACGGGGTAAACGATGCCCCAGCTTTGAAAGCCGCCAATATTGGCATTGCAATGGGCGAAAGGGGTACAGATGTGGCGCGGGAGTCTGCGGATTTGGTATTGCTAGATGATGATTTTTCTTCCATTGTCAAGTCCGTCAGGCTGGGGCGACGAGTATTTGACAACCTGAAAAAAGGTATGGCTTATACCTTAGCGGTTCATATCCCCATTGCTGGGATGTCGTTGATTCCTGTAATCTTTCATTGGCCTTTAGTGTTATTACCTATCCACATTGCCTTCCTACACCTAATTATTGACCCAGCTTGTACCGTAGTGTTTGAGGCAGAACCAGAAGAAAGTAATGTGATGAAGCGTCCACCCCGCAACCCAAAGGAGCCATTATTTAGCCGTCGCACTTTGAAATTAGCATTGTTGCAAGGATTAAGTGTATTAGTAGTGCTAGTGGCTGTCTTTGCTGTGTCTTATTATTCTGGAAATGGAGAATTTGATGCCCGCGCTCTTGCTTTTACCACCTTAATTGTCTCGAATTTGAGTATGATTTTGAGCAATCGCTCTTGGTCGCGTACCATTCCAGAGATGTTACGCACTCCCAATCAAGCACTGTGGTGGGTAATGGGTGGTGCAGTAGTTTTTATGGGACTCGTGCTTTATTTTCCTGTATTGCGCCATCTATTCCGTTTTTCTTTTCTGCATTTTGATGATTTAATAATTAGTCTCGCCTCTGGAGTATTCAGTATTTTGTGGTTTGAGGGACTGAAAATTGGGCGGCGAAAAAAAGATAATACACGACGGGCATTTGACTAATTTGTGATGCAGGAGAAAACAATTTTAGACGTTGCTTCCTTCGAGGGATGAATTGGTAGCTGTAACTATCTAAATTGCAATCTATATTGGACTAAATCATCCCATGATATGCCTAAAGCCAAGCTGCGCTAACAGCAACGTCCAATTTTCATAAACACTAGGTAAAAATAATAATTTTTCCGGCGGATTATTATAAAACGGTTATTTCGCAAGTATCATTACACCAATTAAGGTTTGATTTCTGACGCAAGAGTTTGAAAGTGAACGATATGTTTTCCCGTTACAAAGCTGCGAGCGATCGCAAAAGACATAAAAGTAAAAGATACCGCATATCGGGTTATCATCCCATCCGAAAGCTCAAAATTATTCTGGTAGGTCTTTATGTCGCTGTTATCTCTGACTTTAGCGTTGCCTACAAAGTTGTTTTATCAGTTCCAGTTTTGGGCTTCTCATTTATCTTTCGGCAATGGGTCGATGTCACTCTGATTTTACTAGCAACGGGGATGATGCTGGTTGCCGAATTATTTAACAGTGCGATCGAAATCTTATGTGATTTTGTGGAGGAACGGGAAGATACCTGAATTGGTGTGATTAAGGATATTGCAGCGGCGGCGGCTGGCATCAGTATCTTTGTGTGGGCTGTCACACTTATCCTTGAAGGCAGTCACTTCTGGCAATTGCTAAAAATTTGACTATCAATTTTGCAGCATTAGATTTACAAATAATTTTTTGGGTAAATTACTATGAAACGAGCATTTCGCAAGTATCATCGCACCATTGGTATCATCATTTGTCTACCTTTGATATTAACTGTATTGACTGGAATGTTGACGACTATTGTCAAGGAATGGCCAGTTTACACTGGAATTTCTTCTAATCTACTGTTAAAAATCCATACAGGAGAAATATTACATCTAGAAGCAATTTACCCAATTTTAAATGGATTAGGACTGATTGGGTTGCTGGTGACAGGAATGAGTATGTCTGGATTGTTTGATCGCAAAAGACGGCGTAACATCAATAATTAAGATTTATTTAATTGAGATTTCAGAGGGTTAGCCAAGGAGCATTTATAACAATACCCCCAACACTTGTCCGTTGATAAAAAAAGGAAATGAAAGTATCAAATTTTATTTTTTAATACATCTAAAACGAGTTTCAAGACTACGGTTAAATGCTATTCTCTAATAAATTTCTAGAGCGCCGATTCAGTAGAAGAGATTGACAAAAAAAGATAAATATGTAGGAAAAATTGAGAGGGGCAAATGGATTTGGGCGTTGCATAATAGAAGGATGAATTGAGGCAACCTACTGTGCATTGTCCATACTGTGAGTCTACTGATGTCAGGAAGAATGGTAAGCGAAGAGGTAAACACGCATCACATTTGTGTAAACTGCGCTCGCCAATTCATCGATATCTATAACCCACCAAAAGGTTATTCTGATGAAGTTAAACAAGAATGTTTGAAGTTGTACGTTAACGGTATGGGATTTCGAGCAATTGAGCGTGCTACAGGAGTTCATCATACAACAATCATTTATTGGGTTAAACAAATTGGTCAACAACTTCCAGATGCACTGCCAGAAGATGAAATTCCAGAAGTAGGAGAGTTAGATGAACTAGAAACCTTTGTCGGGTCAAAAAAAACAAAATTTGGTTGTGGCGTGCTGTAAATCATTTTCAGGAAGGAATTTTGGCATGGGTCTTGGGAGACCATAGTGCAGAAACATTTCAACCACTATGGGAAATTGTTTGCTGTTGGCAATGCTATTCCCAAGTACGGATGGATGGAAAGTTTACCCCAATTTTATTGAGCCAGGAGACCATATTGTGAGCAAAACTTATATGACTAGAGTTGAAGGAGAGAATACACGTTTACGTCATTACTTAGCACGACTGGGGCGAAAAACATTGTGCTATTCCAAATCAGTGGATATGCTGAAATATTCACTTAGATTATTACTTCATTATTTAAAGTATTGGGAAATACCAGTATTTAATTGATTCATCCCGCATTTATGCAACGCCGAAAAACTTATATAGGACTCTATTAAGACTCAATGCCTGAGTCTGGTTGCGCTTATTGATACGTTGAAGACTTGTACTAGATATGTAATATATAACGAAGTATATAACCAGCTTATAGTACGTTGATTACATCAAATAATGGAAATTACCAAGTACGTATAAGCGCATGAACCCACATAGAAAATTGACAGACCACTAGCTCGTGTTGAGTCCTTTCAACACAAC
Source organism: Scytonema sp. UIC 10036 (assembly GCF_009725235.1). Next base: position 69,287 of record NZ_WJFC01000002.1, on the reverse strand, counting down.
CTATAAATAAATTCAATGCTCTACCATGTATTACACCGAAGAACTCGACGTAGGCTCTACCATGTGTTACACCGTTAATCTCTGACCTCTTTTCCAAGTATTACATGGTGTCACTACCATCAGATCCAGAATTAAGTTTTTGCCTTACCCTGTCAGGCTTTAATTCCTCTCACCCTTCAATCAGGAGCGAACGTACAGCTTCTAGTGACATCTCCCTCATATACATTTCTGTTAATTTGTCAACTCCCTCTACTGAACCGGCGCTCTAGCTCACCAATAAAACCGAAAGTTATTTCAACAAATTAGTCAATAGTTAACAGTAAACTGTTTTTCAGTTGGGAGTCAAAGTTCCCCACCACTATTGCGTGCTACGTTTGAGTTGGAGATTTAGACCCCAACTCAAACTTTGATAACTGATAACTGCTTTAAACTCTTGCCCTATGGTCAAGAAGACTACGAGAAGCTAATGAAAGCATGATCATCCAAAGGCCCGTCAACAAAAAATTAATCCCTACAAATACTCCCAATACCCAAACTGTGCTGATAGGCCATTGATACAGAATCAAAATCCCTAGAATAATAGCCATGATACCGCTAAATAGTACCCAACCCCAGTTTGGATCTCGACGCATTTGAAATGCTGCAATCACCTCCAATACACCCTCCATAAAAATGATAAATCCAAAAGCTAAAGTGAGAGAGAGCGCAGCACCAAAGATGTTGCTAATCAACAAAATTCCACCAATTACGTATAGAATACCAACTACTAGTGTTGTCCAGAAGCCTCGTTTGTGACGTGATTGAAATGCATGAACAATTCGGACGATGCCAGCAATAATTAAAGTCCAGGAGAATACGATTGTAATGGCAATAGTGGCAATAAATGGTTCTGCGATCGCTGCAATTCCCAGCAGAATCATCAAAATACCTAAGACAATTGGCAATGCTGAATTTGTTCTGGTTTCTCTAAAATCTTCAGGAGTCATAGCTTTTCCAAAAATGTTTTGATATGTTGTTAAATCTTGAAAGAGAGACGCGATTAACCCAAGTCTTTCCAAGAGTTATCTCTCCCTTGTGCTCCTCTGCCCTCTCTAAGCGTTGACCAGTTCAGATGATAAGCGCTTCAACACCAGTCGTTCATGTTCCACATGGACGTAGATTGTGTCGCCTTCGTGGAACTCGCCGCGTAGAATCGCTTTGGCAATCGGAGTTTCTAGTTCTCGCTGAATCGCCCGCTTCAGGGGACGAGCACCGTAAACTGGGTCATAACCGACCTGAACAATCCAATCGAGAGCCTCGTCGGAGATTTTGAGCAAGAGTTTACGCTCGCGCAGTCGCTCCTCTAAATGCTGCACTTGTAGTTTGACAATTTCGCGCAACTCGTCCTTCCGCAAGCTATGGAAGATAATGATTTCATCAATGCGGTTGAGGAATTCGGGGCGGAAACTTTCTCGAACTGCTTCCATGACGCGATCGCGCATTTGTTCGTACTTGCTATCGTCTCCTGCCACATCCAAAATGTATATTGAACCAATATTGCTGGTCATAATCGCGATCGTATTTTTAAAATCTACTGTGCGTCCTTGAGCATCAGTTAGGCGACCATCATCCAGGATTTGCAGCAGGACGTTGAATACATCAGGATGAGCTTTCTCAATTTCGTCAAACAGAATTACAGAATAAGGTCGGCGGCGAATCGCTTCGGTGAGTTGTCCGCCTTCTTCATAGCCCACGTAACCTGGAGGCGCACCAATGAGACGGGCAACAGCGTGTTTCTCCATGTATTCGGACATATCGATCCGCACCAGTGCATTTTCGGTATCAAACAGATATTCCGCTAAAGCTTTTGCCAGTTCTGTTTTTCCCACCCCGGTCGGGCCTAAGAAAATAAAGCTAGCAATGGGACGATTCGGGTCTGCCAACCCAGCACGGGAACGTTGAATTGCATCAGCAACCGCTCTTACAGCTTCGTCCTGACCAATCACACGTTTATGTAGCTCTTCTTCCAGATGCAAGAGTTTTTGCATTTCCGATTCAACCAGTCTGCTCACCAGAATACCCGTCCACTTGGAGATAATTTCGGCAATGTCAGCTTCGGTGACTTCTTCGCGCAACAGAGATTTACTGCTAGTCTGGATTTGAGCTAGTCGCGCTTCGGCTTCTTTTAGTTGTCGTTGCAGCTCAGTGAGTTTGCTGTATTTCAGTTCTGCTGCCCGGTTGAGGTCGTAATCGCGTTCGGCTTGCTGAATTTCTACATTGACACGCTCAATCTCTTGTCTAATTTGGCGAATGCGATCGATGATTTGCTTCTCTGCCTGCCATTGAGCATTGAGGGCATCTTGGCGTTCTTTTAACTCTGCAAGTTCTCTCTCCAGCCGTTCTAACCGCTCTCTGGAAGCACTGTCTGTTTCTTTTTGCAGTGACAGCCGCTCCATTTCCAGTTGCAGAATTTTGCGATCGATTTCGTCTAATTCTTCTGGTTTGGAAGTAATTTCCATTTTTAGTTTAGCCGCAGCTTCATCCACCAAATCAATAGCTTTGTCGGGTAAGAAGCGATCGCTAATATATCTCGCAGACAGAGTAGCTGCCGCAACTAACGCACTATCAGAAACCTTCACGCCGTGGTGTAACTCGTAGCGCTCTTTCAAACCGCGCAGAATTGAGATGGTATCTTCCACACTGGGCTGATCGACATACACCTGCTGAAAACGACGTTCCAAAGCCGCATCTTTTTCAATGTACTTGCGGTATTCATCTAGCGTGGTGGCACCAATACAGCGCAGTTCGCCGCGAGCAAGCATTGGCTTGAGCAAGTTGCTAGCATCCATCGATCCTTGCGTTGCACCCGCACCAACTACAGTGTGAATTTCGTCAATGAACAAGACGATTTGTCCCTGTGCTTCTTGGATTTCTTTTAAGACAGCTTTCAGGCGTTCTTCAAATTCTCCCCGGTATTTGGCTCCGGCAATTAACGCACCCATGTCTAAAGCTATTAGTTTGCGATCGCGCAATGATTCCGGGACATCACCACTGACAATGCGCTGCGCTAATCCTTCTACAATTGCCGTTTTACCGACACCAGGTTCACCAATCAGCACGGGGTTATTTTTAGTCCGACGAGAAAGGATTTGAATCGTGCGACGAATTTCTTCATCTCGTCCAATCACTGGGTCGAGTATGCCCTCATGTGCCAATTGGGTTAAATCGCGTCCGTATTTTTCTAGCGCTTCATATTTAACTTCCGGGTTTTGATCTGTCACTTTTTGACTCCCTCGAATCTGTTGAATGATGTTGCGGAGTTTTTTTTCATCCAGTGCAAATTCTTGAAACAACTTTTTACCAAAGCGATCGTCTTTGGTAAAAGCTAGTATTAAATGTTCAATAGAAATATATTCATCACCAAACTCTTTGCAGTATTGTTCGGCGCGATCGAGCAGCGTCTCTAAACTGTGTCCGATGTATACCGAACCACTGCTAGCCCCCGATACTTTGGGCTGACGGTTGATGAAGTCGATAGTGCGCTCGTGTAGTTTTTGAACATTTACCCCGGCTTTGTTGAAAATAGAACTGGCGAGTCCTTCCTGTTTCAGTAGCGCTGGCATCAAATGTTCGCTCTCAATCTGCTGATGCTGAAACTGCTTGGCAATTTCGGGAGTCCGAACAAGGGCTTCCCAGGCTTTTTCGGTAAATTGCTCGGGATTGGTTGGTTGCATAATCGTGCCCCTTAGCTGAGAAATAAATTATTTTGTTAACGCTCTTAATTACGAATTTGTAATTCAGCACGGTAGGCGTCCAGTTGCGCCTTGAGTTGGGAAATTTCAGTTACCATATCTAGCACCATTGCTGCTCCAACCCAATTCAAGTTCAGATCGCGGTGCAACCTTTGAATCTGCACAACGCGAAATATATCCTGTCGGCGCAGCATGATTCCTACAGGTTCAATTAATCCCAGGCGGGCAAATCGTTCTAGCAATAAAACCGAGGTTTGGGTGAGGTAGGCGGCTTGCTCGAAACTATAGAGGCGATCGCCTGTTTCTGTCCACACCACGCAAGACAAACTCAGGTTAGAACTCATAACCGCACCTCCGTTAAGCCCTGACGGGAATTAAAACTACTAACCTGCCGCAATTTTTCATAGCACTCTCTTTCCTTAAGACTCAAATCTTTGGGTGTCACAATTTTTAACCGCACGATCAAAGCGGTACGATTACCTTTTGGATCGCGCCAGCCCTTGCCACGTAACCGGAGTGCTTGTCCGGAATCCACACCGGCTGGAATCGTCATCGTTACCTTGCCATCGGGAGTAGGAACATCTATTTGTGCGCCAAGCACTGCTTCTTCTGGGCTGACAGGTACTTCACAGGCAAGATTATCGCCCTCAAATTTGAAGAAAGGATGAGGCAATAATTCAATCGACAGATAAAGATCGCCGCGTTGCTGGTTAAAAGGACTTATCTGTCCTTTGCCTTTTACCCGAATGCGGCTTCCCGGTTTCACACCGGGCGGAATACGAACAGTGATGGTTTCTCCATCAATTTGTAGCCGCTTCTGTGTACCGTGAAACGCTTCAGAAAAAGTGAGAGCGATCGCCGCTTCTGTATCCTGTGCGGGAACATCAGTGAAGCCGCCGAAAAGGTCTTCTCCATAGCCAAAGTCGGCGTATTCCCGGAATCCTTCTGGTCTTCTTGTAGTGCGATAATTAGCTGTGCGCTGTTTTGTACGACCGCCACTGCGACCTAACCCTCCCAGCAATTCATCAATGAAATCATTAAAGTTGTCATACTGGCTAAAGTCATAACCTTGTGTACCCGCCCCTCTGGGTGGAGGTACACCCGCCGCAGCCTGTTGCCAGTACTGACCATACTGGTCATACTTCTGGCGTTTTTCCGGGTCGGACAGCACTTCATTAGCTTCGTTAATTTCTTTGAACCGCGCTTCGGCTTGCTTATCGTTAGGATTTAAGTCCGGGTGATATTTCCGTGCCAATTTCCGGTAGGCTTTTTTGATATCCTCCGGAGTGGCGTTCTTACTGACACCCAGAATTTCGTAATAATCTTTGAAATCAGTTGCTGCAACCATCAGCACCTCTTGAGATTAACGCGATGGGACGGGTGGGCAGAGGAGCAGAGGGAGATAAAACTCCTCACTCTTATACAGGCAAGGGTTCATCGCGTCTCTACTTCTAATTCTTGTACAGACAAGGGTTAATCGCGTCTCCTGGCTTCTGCCCTTTTCGAGGAATCATCTGGTTTAACGACTTCGGATACTCGGTTGAAGAAACTAGAGAATTGTTCCTGAAGCTTGGCAAATGCACCTGTTGTGTTCTCACGTGCCTTAACTTGCCGCTCTAGATTTCTAATTGCTTTGTCAAATCCTGCATACTCGCGATCGCCTCTGGCATATCCTAGTTCTTGAGCTAACTTGAGTTGGGCACGAGCATCTTCTAGCAACCTCTGTGCTGCGTCGCGATCCTTCTCTGCTAAAGTAACCGCAGTCACTAGATCGGTATGGGCTTTGACTAGCGGCAGGGGTCGAGCTTGTTCTGTGACCACTAAAGTTGAGAGCGCAAGTTGCAGCACGCCTTTGGCTTCATCAATTTTGCCTTCGTTCAACAACCGAGCTGCCTGCTTGGTAGCATCTGGATATCTCTCTAATGGCAGATTGACGATTGCTGTGCGAATCTCGCTCATCAAGTTGTTCAACAGTTCGCGAGCCGCCGGAAAATCTTCTGCATTTACAGCAGACTTAACTTGTTTGCGAATTCGGTCAACCAAATTAAAATCCTGAGGGGCAAAATCGATGATCGCTACCTGAGCCGCCACCGGAATTAGAGCTAGTTTAGGGTATTGTGCTACTAGAATGTCAATTTTTCCAGTTGCTCGTTCTAGGGCAGCAATTGCTTCTTGAGTCTTTCCCCGCTCAATGGCAGCGATCGCTTTTTTAGTTTCTTCGATTGCGGCGATCGCTTCTCGATCCAGTTTACTTTCAGCCTCAGCTGTTGCCTGTTGCCTCTCCTTTTCAATCTCCTGCTGAAGACTAGTCTCAAGCTGATTTAATGTTTCAGGAGATACCGCAGCAGAGCTAACTGCATGAACGGGAGCGATGAATAAAAGCGAGGAGAAAAGAATACCCACTAACAGGACTTGCAGCCTTCTAAAGAATCTGTGATATCGGTTCATGATTATTCTCCTGGTTTGTAAACTTGTTTTGCACCTGGGATAGATGCCTTTTTCGTCGCGATCGAACATCTGTACCTTTTTGGGTCTAAGGATTATTCAGGTTTTCCCCTACAATGCCACTTGACGCCAGTCGCTACAACGCGCTTAACCCGACGCTAGGTGCTTTATGCCGGGAAACCCGTCCACCGCACTAGCTTTGCAACGCACTGGCTCCTTTATGCCGGGAAACCCTTTCGGCAGTTCCTTCTGGGAGAAACCCCCAAGAACGGACTGCCTCACCACCGCAGTGGCTCCCCCACACCCCCATACCCTTATACCCTTTCTTTGGTCACAAGCGTGCTGTAGAGAGCTGACTTTGGGTTTGCTGACTTTCATGAGATGGTCTGTTGACTCTGGACACCCGGTTGAAGAAACTAGAGAACTTTTCCCGGAGTTTGGCAAATGGACTTTCTGTTTTCTCCTTTGCCCTGATTTGCCGCTCAATGTCTCTGATTGCCCGGTCAAGTTCTTTGTACTCGGGATCGCGTCTAGCATAGCCCAGTTCTCTCGCCAGCTTGAGTTGGGTGCGAGCATCTTCCAGCAACCGCAGTACTTGGTCCCGATTTTGCTGGGCCTGATTTTGCTGGTCCTGATTCTGTTGATCCTGTCCCTGAGCGGCTAAAGCCATTGCAGCAGCTAGTTTAGTAAGGGCATTAATCAGTGGAATGGGTCGAGATTGTTCTGTCACCACCAGAGTTGAGAGTGCCAGTTGCATTATCGCTCTGGCTTCATCGGTTCTCCCTTGATGCAACAATCGGGCGGCCTCCTTCATGGCATCAGGATACGTCTCAAGTGGCAGATTGACGGTTGATGTGCGAATCTCACTCACTAGGTTGTGCAACAATGCACGCCCAGTCGGAAAATCTTCCTCATTCACAGCCCTCTTAGCTTCATCGCGAATTGGCTCAATCAAATCAAAATCCCGAGGGGCAAGATCGATAATAGTTATCTGAGTTGACACAGGAACCAGAGCCAGTTCAGAGTAGCGTGCTAGGAGAATATCAAGTTTTCCAGTTGCCCGTTCCAAAGCTTGAATGGTTTCTTGAGTGTTTTCCCGATCGATGGCGTTGATTGCATTGCGAGTTTCTTCGAGCGCGGTAATTGCGTCCCGATCTAAGGAACTTTGAGCCTCATTCGTTGCCTTTTGCCTCTCCTGTTCAATCTCCTGCTGAGATTGAGGATTGGGCTGATTCAATGTCGTAGAGTTCATAATCTTCTCCTTGTTTGTTAATTTGTTTTGGGTTTAGAATAGGTGTTTTTTTCATCGAGATCGAACAATTGTTCGATCTACTTCTAAGCCTTCACTAGCCCATTAGTTTTTCCTTTGGTCTTGTACCAGAGGCTTCTCCCCTGCTCCACTCGGACTGCTCCCTTGCCCTTTCGTTGGTTGCAGGCGAGCTACAGCATTGGAAGCACGTGGGGACGGGGACCAGGCAGGAAAGCTTTATCGATCTGATCGAGCTCGGCTTCGGTCAACTGGAGATCCCCAGCCCCGGCGTTTTCGACTGCGTGCTCGGGGCTAGAAGCCTTGGGGATTGCAAAGAGCAAGGGCCGCCGCACTAAGAACCGAAGCGCAACCTGGCGAGGGGTCGCGTTGTGCGCGGCGGCGATTTCCTGCAGCACCTGGCCTCCGGTCGTGTGCGGATCTGGGAAGTGCCCGTGACCGAACGGGCTGTAGGCGACCACGGCGACGCCATGCTTCTCACACCAAGGAATCACGGCATGCTCGATTGCGCGCTCTTTCAAATGGTAAAGAACTTGGTTGCAAACAAAACGACCCTCGCCAGCGATCGCCTGGGCCTCTTCAAGGTCGGGCAGATCGAAGTTGCTCACTCCCCAAGAAAGAATCTTCCTCTCGTGCTGAAGCTGCTCGAAGGCGGCAATTGTGCCCTCCAACGGGTGCTGACTGCGCCAGTGCAAGAGGTAGCAGTCCAGTCGATCAGTTTTGAGGCGAGCAAGCGACTTCTCGCAAGCCGCCATCGTCCCGCGCCGAGAGGCATTCTCGGGAAGTACCTTGGAGACCAGGAAGACCTCATCGCGTCGCCCGACGATCGCCTCGGCGACCACTTCCTCGGCCATGCCGTACATCTCGGCGGTGTCAATATGGGTCATGCCGAGATCGAGACCTCGACGCAGCGTGGCGATTGCTGAGGCGCGATCGCTGCGATCGATGTACCAAGTCCCTTGACCGATCGCAGCGACCTCACGCTTTGTGGAACCAAACCGACGCTGTTCCATGCTTGTTCTCCTGATTAGATTCTTTTCTTTTGCAAGTTAGCAATTATACTTTGTGTACACTGCGCGATTACACTCTGTGTACGCTGCGCGAACGCGCCGATGCGATCCTCAGGCTCGTTCCTGATGTCCTCAGGAGATCTCACGTTTATGCGCCGCTACGATACACTGGCTTTTTCGGCGGCAGCGTGTATAGTAATGTCAATCCCACGCATAACACCAATCCGGCGATACCGTTCCACAACGACAGCACAAGCGCTAAGAAGTACAACACGCTAGTTAATATGTACATGCGGGTGAGGTAAGCGATGAATTTATCGTCGAGATGTCTGTTGAGCAATCGATGATTGCGGCTGGCATATAGCCAGATGAGCAGCCATGTCAACACTGATAAGAACAATACCAACGCATACAAGACGACTACGGTTTGCAGCTGCTGTGCGTCAGTAATGCATCTAGCCAGGACCGCCGTTGGAAACGGCAGAAACGAAATACACATCAGAAACAAGAGGTTGAACAGCCTGAATACTTGATCGCTCCGTTCGTAGAGTTGGAAAACGTAGTGATGATTTGCCCAGAAAATTCCAATTACCACGAAGCTGAAAATGTAGGCGAAGTAGGACGGCCACAACGCGAACAATCCTGAAACAAGACTCGGTGTTCCCTCCGTAGAGTTCAACTCTGGCACGCGAATTTCCAGTATCAGCAGCGTGATGGCAATGGCAAACACGGCATCGCTAAACGCTTCAATCCGCTGGGTGTCCGACTCTGCTGCCGTTCGTGATTTTTGCATAGTTGACTTGATTCTGTGTTCCACCATACCTTTGTGTCTGCTTCGATGATAGTAGAGGCGGCCGTTCTGACGGTCAGGCTTAGGGCGAGATCGCGATCCAGTTTTCCACCGAGGTGATTCCTGGTGCCGACCACGCTGCCCGCTCCGCCTCTTGCTTCTCAGCCCAGGAGCGCACCGACCCCCTCAGGATGGCCTTGCTCCCCTCCACCTCGACCGTGATCCGCAGCGCGTCGGTCTCCGCGCTGCGCACCAGCGCCTGCTCAATTTTCTGCTTGAGTTCTGATGGGGTCACGCGGGGCTTGATGGTGAGCAAGTTGGTCACCCCCTTGACGCCTTTCAGGCGGCGAACCACTCGCTCAGCGTCCATTTTCTGGTACTGCCACTCGACCTCACCCTTAAGCGTGACCCAGCCCTTAGAAACTGTGATGTCGAGCTTATCGATGGACACGCCGGCATCCCACTCCAGCGCATGAATGGCGGCTGCGGCAATGTCGGCGTCAGTGCGCTCGGTAGAGACCGGCAGCCGAACCTCGATGTCGTTGGCCACAGCCAGTACGCCACGGACGCGGTGGGCGGCTTCTTCGGCAGCCCCGCGCTTGTAAAAGGAATCAACCCAGCCTGTGAGCGTAACAACACCGTCTTTGACGGCCACGCCGATTTCGGTAGAGTGGACGCGGGAATCCCACTTCAACTCATTCAGCACATCCTTTTGGATTTGCTCGTCAGTTCGGATTGCGGTTGCAGTTGTCATGGTTGTTTCTCCTTTGAGCTACTCTTATGGTTTAAAACTGCTAAACTTCATTTCAAAGACTCTAACACCTGCTTCTGCCACAGGATGATCCTGCTCTATGCAGCTTTCTTGGTGCTGTTGTGCGGGTCGATGACGAACTTTTTCGGTGCCCCTTGGTCGAATGTCCGGTACGCCTCTGGTGCTTGGTCGAGCGAGATGAACTCGATGTTTGTGACCTCGCTCAGGTATTCCATCCGGCCCCCGAGGATGGCCTGCATCAGGAGTCGGTGGTACTTCATCACCGGGCACTGCCCCCACATGGCGAACTGCGACTTGATCCATGCGTTGCCGAAGTCGAGGATCAACTTCCCCTGCTTAGCCAGGTCCGTGGGACCACCGGGGTCGGAGCTAGTGTAAATGCCAGGGATGCCCATTCCCCCGCCGAAGCGAACCACCGACATCAGGTCGTTCAATACAGCCTCCGGCTGCTCGCCAGCGTCTTTCCCATGGCCGTGGGCTTCGAACCCCACGGCGTCCACCCCGCAGTCCACTTCGCGAACGCCAAGGATCGACTCGATCTGATCGGCCAGCGGCACGTCTTGCGTTAGGTCTACAGTCTCGTAACCCGACTTCTTCACCAGCTGCAATCGGGTCTGGTTCACGTCCCCGACGATGATGGCGGAGGCCCCTAGGAGGCGGGCACTGGCGGCGGCACACCGACCCACCGGTCCTGCCCCTGCAATGTACACCGTGGAGCCCGTTCCAACTCCCGCAATGACACACCCATGGTAGCCCGTGGGCAGAATGTCCGAGAGGAGGGTGAGGTCATAAATGCGCTCCATTGCCTGGTCTTTGTCAGGGAACTTCAGCAGTTGGAAGTCAGCATAGGGGACCATGTGGTACTCGGTCTGCCCACCTGGCCAGCCGCCCAGGTTGAAGCCGTAGGCTCCGCATGGGAAGTCAGGGTTGGTGTTCATGCAAATGTCGGTGTGCCGTTCCTTGCAGTTGCGGCAGCGGCCGCAGGCGACGTTAAATGGAACCGAGACGAGATCGCCGACCTTAATAAACTCCACGTCCCGGCCCACCTCGATGACCTCACCAGTAATCTCATGACCCAGCGTCATCCCCTCTGGAGCGGCGAAGCGGCCCCGGTAGATGTGCTGGTCGCTACCGCAGATGTTCGTGGTGACCACCTTGAGAATGACACCGTGCTCGCACTTCTTGCCACGAGGGTCAACTAGTTTTGGGAAGTCAATATTTTGAACCTCGACTTTCCGAGGACCTATATAGACTACTCCACGATTGCTTACCATAGCTTGTTCATCCTCTTTTTATGGTTTGAACTACTAAATTTCATTTCAGGCCCCCTCAGCTAGTTTCACGGGGCGCAACAACATCGCATTGGCTGCCACAAGTACTCAAGGGAGGAAAAAAGAAAGCTCACGATCAAAACTTGCAGCCCTTTAAGGAGTCGGTTTAAGGAGTCGGTGATATTAGTTTATGATGGTTCTCCTAGGTTTTTAAGTTGTTTTGAGACTGGAATAAGTGCCTTGTTCGTCGCGATCGCAACTTTGGAAATTTACGATATGACTTTAGACTTGGAATAAGTGCCTTTTTCGTCGCGATCAAACATCTGTTTGACCCGATCCCAAGCCTTCGTCAAGGCATTATCTTTTCCATTGGCTTCTCTGAACGACCGATTGTAGGTATCAACAAAAGTTTTTTGCGCGTCGTCCGACAGATTTGCTCTAATTTCTGGTGAAATCTGCTCATCATCTGCCAGTTCACCTTTTGGTTGACGGGGAATTTTCATGTCAGTGATAGCGACTTCTTCCGCACCCGCACTTTCTAACAGTGAGACAACTTCGTCTGCTTGTTCTTGTGGCACTTCCGCGACCAGTAAAAACTCACCTGTTTTCAGGCGTGTTTCGTAAACAGCAGCTTTGTCCTCCGGCATTCCCATTGCGATTAAGGCAGATCCAATGCCTGCTCCCAAGGAACCATATAAAGCACCGCCTGCCGCTCCTAATAATGCTGCTCCCAAAGGGCCTGCTGCTACTACGGTTCCCAAAAAGGGAATGAACAACACGCCCACGCCCGTAAGTAAAGCCAAGATAGAACCAAATAGCGATCCAAAAATCGCTCCGGTGGCGAGTCCATCCAAGATCACATCTTGTTTAGTCACAAATCCGGAGATACGAGTTTCGGTGTGGAAGTCGCGACCAATAATCGAAATGTTATCTTTAGGAACGCTGCGATCGATTAGACGCTCAACCACTTCTTGCATCTTCTTCTCATCATTGAAGATAGCAGAGACACTTTTGAGGGCGGTTTTTTCAGATGTAGAAGTCATAAAAATTACTCCAAATTAAAAAACTAGATAACATCACGAAATGTGGCGCAGATTTAAGGACGCGGGGATAGGAAGAGAGTATTTGAGAATTTCACTGCGTCACCCAGGCTCGCTAAAGCAGTTCCTTTAACTCTGAGAACTAGAGCAACGGACTGCTCGCTGCGTCTTGTTACTTTTGTTCCACAAAGTCTGCATCGATGATATCTTCACCGCCGCCTTGACGGTCTGTAGAAGTACCACCGTTTGAAGATGCACTTGCTTGTGAGTAAACTGCAGTGCCGATTTGCATCAGGGCTTGTTGAATTTCGTTGGTGAGAGACTTCATGCGATCGATGTTGTTCTGCTCAATTGCCTGACGCAAGTCTCGAATTAAGCCTTCCACGCGGGACTTGTCTGCTGGTGGCACTTTGTCGCCCAAATCCTGAAGTTGTTTCTCGGCTTGATAAGCAACAGAATCTGCTATGTTTTTGGTATCAATTTGTTCGCGCCGCCTACGGTCTTCTTCCGCATTGCGCTCGGCTTCTTTCACCATCCGTTCTACTTCAGATTTGTCGAGGGTAGACGCACCTGTGATGCTAATGGACTGTTCTTTACCTGTGGCTTTTTCTCTGGCAGTTGCTGACAGAATCCCGTTAGCATCAATGTCAAAAGTAACTTCGATCTGTGGCATACCTCTGGGAGCTGGAGGAATCCCATCTAGTCGGAAGGTTCCCAGGCTCTTGTTGTCGGATGCCATTTCGCGTTCACCTTGCAGAACATGGATTTCTACGTTTGTTTGTGCGTCAGCCGCCGTTGAGAACACCTCAGACTTCTTCACTGGGACAGTGGTATTGCGCGGAATAATCTTGGTCGTCACACCACCTAGAGTTTCAACACCCAGCGACAACGGCGTGACATCTAGGAGCAGTACATCTTTTACCTCACCCCCAAGCACACCCGCCTGAATTGCTGCACCCACTGCTACGACTTCATCCGGGTTGACACCCTGGTGTGGGTCTTTGCCTATTATCTGCCGTACCAGTTGCTGGACAGCCGGCATCCGAGTTGCACCACCCACTAGGATGACTTCGTCAATATTTGCGGGACTCAGTTTAGCATCGCGCAGAGCTTGTTCGACGGGAATGCGGCTGCGATCAAACAAGTCGGCGCACATTTGCTCGAACTGTACCCGCGTTAAGGTCATATCTAGATGTTTCGGGCCCTCCGGAGTTGCGGTAATAAAAGGTAAGTTAATGTTCGTCTGTGTTGCGCCTGACAGTTCAATTTTGGCTTTTTCTGATGCTTCGGTGAGGCGTTGCAGGGCTTGTTTGTCTTTACGGAGGTCGATGCCTTCGTTACGCTGGAATTCGGTTGCTAGCCAGTCTACGATTCTCTTATCAAAGTCATCACCGCCCAAGTGGGTGTCGCCACTGGTAGCTTTCACTTCAAACACACCATCACCCACTTCTAGGATAGACACGTCGAACGTTCCACCACCTAAGTCAAAGACTAGGATGGTTTCATTGGTTTTCTTGTCAAGTCCGTAGGCGAGGGCAGCCGCTGTTGGCTCGTTAATAATTCGCAGAACTTCAATCCCGGCAATTCTACCGGCATCTTTGGTAGCCTGCCGTTGAGAGTCATTGAAATAGGCAGGGGTGGTAATTACCGCTTGCCTCACTGGTTCGCCCAGATATGTGCTGGCATCATCTATCAGCTTGCGGACTACCTCAGCCGCGATTTCTTCGGGTGAAAATTCCTTGTTCAGAGCGGGACAGTGTAGCTTGACATTGCCATTACTGTCACGTACTACTTTGTAAGTAACTTGTTTTGCCTCTTGGGTGACTTCATCATACCTGCGCCCGATGAACCGCTTCACAGAATAAAAAGTGTTTTCTGGGTTCATTACACCCTGGCGCTTGGCAATTTGCCCGACAAGTTTTTCGCCCTTCTTGGTGTAAGCAACTACAGACGGAGTTGTGCGACCGCCTTCTGTGTTCGGAATAACGACGGGTTGTCCGCCCTCTATTACAGCTATACAGGAGTTGGTAGTTCCTAAATCAATACCAACGATTTTTGCCATCGTTAGCAACCTCCTTCAAAGATTAAGATAAAAAATTAAGAGTCTGAATTTAGGACAAGTTGAATAAATGGTATTAAGAAGGCAGAGGGCAGAAGGGGAAACCCCATAAATAAATTTAGGGGATTTAACAACGGCTTCTGAAAGTAAGGATTTCCCGACTTGAGCAAACTGACGTGGGCTTGTGACCTTTTGGCAGAAGGAAGAATCTATCCTTGAACCTTCTGCCCTCTGGCTCGTTAGCACTCAGGATTCGGCTGCGTTTTCAATCGCGGCTGACAATGAGCGGAGGTCGTAAGAGCCATTGTGGCGCACACCGTTGATGAAAAAAGTCGGCGTGCCGTTGACCCCGCTCTGGATTCCGCTGAGTAAGTCTTCGCGTATCTTGGCTACGTGGGCGTGCTCGGCGAGTTCGTGACTAAACCGAGGCACATCAAGACCGAGGTTAGCGGCATATTCTATTAGATGTTTGCGATCGAGCGCCTGTTGATGTTCAAAGAGATAGTTGTGCATCTCCCAGAACTTACCTTGCGCCCCAGCTGCCTCTGCTGCTTCTGCTGCCTGCTCGGCGTGGGGATGCATGCTAGTTAACGGGAAGTGGCGGTAGACAAAGCGCATGAGATCCCCGGTCAACTGCTGGAGTTCTTTGACGATGAAATGGGCACGACCGCAATAGGGACACTCATAGTCGCCGTATTCCACGAGGGTGACAGGTGCGTTTTTTGGCCCTCGGATATGGTCGCGTTCACCTTCAGGTGTGCCGAAGGCATCGCTAACTGGGAGGCTAAGTTCGCCTGTTGCTGTTGTAATCATGTTGTCACCTCCTGCTCTTAAGGGAGTGCTTTGGAAAACATTGCGTCACTGCCCTTGCCCGTTGCTCCTGTGCTCGTCACCTAAGTTTACTTTCACAACCTTGTTCCTATCTTCTTCAGCCTTGGGCAGCCTCAGCTTGAGAATGCCATCTTTGTATTCTGCTTGCACCTGATCGTGCTGGACACGGGTAGGCAACGGAATTACGCGCTGAAACCTGCCATAGCGGAATTCGGTGCGGGTGATGCCTCTTTCTTCCGTTTTGATTTCTAATTTCCGCTCACCGGAAATAGACACTGCCTCTGGCGATACCTGCACATCTAGGTCTTTGGGGTCTACACCGGGAATTTCTACCTTGAGATGAACCGCATCGGGGGTTTCTTGAATCTCTGCAGAGGGAATAAAGGCAATGCCTTCTTCTTCTCTACGACCTGTCGGTGCTATCTCATCAAACAAGCGGTTTAACTGCCGCTGCAAACTTTCAACTTCTCGGAAAGGTTCCCAACGAACGAGTGCCATAATTTTAAGTCTCCTGATGATCTATACTTGGGTGTTTAGAATTTTGCATTAGACTGGGTTTTGTCAGTCGCTGAAACAGCGTTGCTATCATGCCAGTGCTGAATTCTGTTCACACTATAAAGAAGAAATCTAAGGGCTTTCTGAGGAAATTATGATGATTGGGGATTGGGACAAGGCAAAATTGTAAGGGGAAAAGAAAAGTAAAGTGTATTTGCGATCGCTCGTGTCTTCTACTTCGTGCTATCCCTCAATCTGAGTAATAGTTACTATTCCATTTTTTGTTTTTGCGTTAGCGGAGCTTACCGTAGGTATCGCCTGAACTAATATCCCCAAACTAGATCACCAAAAGTGGACAAGACCCATCATCCTGGCTGAAGCGTAATTATAGTTGCAAATAATCCTGGTTTGTAAATGTCATGATTGCAGGTTTGAGCGATTAGCATTGCAGGTCGCTACACCTGACCTTCAGGATGGGTCAGATGTTTGGTCCTAAGTATATTCCCAAGTTAGTGGAGCATGTTTTGAACGGCGATGTTGACCCCTCGGCTGTGTTGACGCATCGCTTGCCTCTAACTGAAACAAAACAGGGCTTTGAGATGTTCAAGCACAAGAAAGACCAGTGCATCAAAGTGATGTTGCAGCCGGACTAGGCTCATCTCACTTAGGAATACGTGAATAAGAATAAACAATGGGGGTTGTGTCGTACTTGTGACACAACCCTATTTATTAGGTGCCTAGATCCCAATTTAAAGCAGATGCGATCGCCCGGTGCAATGTCAGCGGGTCAAAAGGTTTGGCTATGATTCCTTTAACTCCTAGTGTTTCATAATGATGGGGTTCGAGTAATCCAGCCTGTGCAGTCAAAAACACCACAGGTATAAACTGCATTTCCGGCTTAGCCCACAGTGCATCCAGAAACATATAGCCATCCATTTTTGGCATCATAATGTCCAGCAGGATCGCATCTGGTTGTTCAGCGATCGCCTTGAGTAACCCTTCTTCTGCCGATGTCGCGGTAATGACAGTCCATTGGGCTATTTTTTCCAAGCAGGTTTGCACTACCCGTTGCACATCGGGTTCGTCGTCAATTAACAAGATGCGCTTTGATGCAGAGGTCACCATCATCGTCTGTAACGGCACTGTGCCGCCTCTCTTAATAGAAAAGACTATAAACCATTGAAGTAACTACCTATGAAAGATTAATAATTCAAGGAAATTGTGAGGAGATTCTGAGCGATTAGCATCACCAGGCTACAACTCTGTTCTACGCTCCGTTCTAAAGATAGGTTACTACCAATATCGTGTCTGGTTAAGTGCTTATAAAACCCAAAATGCGAAAGCTACACAGCTTTCATTCTAAATAAACTCGGAATTTTTTGTGAGATAGATGAGGAGTGTAGTTGAACAGGCTCATTAAGATGCGATCGCGACTCAACAACTCCTGCGAATTCACCATAATTTCCTCAGAAAGCCCTTAGATTTTCCCTCTAGGGTGTCAATCATCACTGAGGATACTTCTATGACATTACCTTTATTATTAAGCCAACAAGATGATTTCGAGCAGTTAAAATCTGCGGCTCCAATTGATTTTGGCTCTCTCTTCATCTGGAAGGTCGTTGCAATTGCATTGCAAAACCAACCAGATAGGTTGCTTGAAACCACCGATGAAAAACATCTCCTGAACAACACAACAAAATATAAACGTCACGAGCAGTCGTTTTCTAGACTGCCTCAATCAAACTGCAACTTTGCTTTGAACGGTGCGTTCATTGATGTTGCTCAAGAAGTTGCTAAGCTACTTCAGCAATCTCAACCCTTTCATTCTGAGGGTATCATCAACCATTCTGCTAAGACGATCGCCATTCGAGCGATCGAGCCAGAGTACAAGCAAATCATTAACGTTGAGCCGTTAACTGAACGGGAGCGAGAGGTGTTGCAACTGATTATTGACGGTCTCAACAACCTGGCGATCGCCCAGAAGCTTCACATCACTACGGGTACGGTGAAAAGTCATGTTCGCAATATTTTGAAGAAACTCTGCGTTCATAACCGCACTCGGCAGCAATTCGAGCACTGCGTGCGGGTCTTGTCCACTAACAAACAAGAATGAATTAAAAATTAAAAGTGGCTGCCAGCCTGGGGTTCCCATTTTTAATTTTGCATTGTCTGAAATCAGGAGAAACAAATCATGTCAAGCAATCGTGGAGTGGTTTATATGGGTTCTGGGAAGGTCGAGGTGCAAACTATTGACTTTCCCAAACTCGTTGATCCGCGCGGCAACAAATGCAATCACGGCGTTATTCTCAAGATTGTTTCCACCAATATTTGTGGCAGCGACCAGCATATGGTGAGAGGACGTACTACAGCGCCGATTGGCATAGTGCTGGGTCATGAGATCACGGGTGAGGTGATCGAATGTGGGAGCGATGTTCAATTTATTCAGCAAGGGGATCTAGTTTCTGTGCCATTTAACGTGGCGTGTGGACGCTGCCGCAACTGCGAGGAACGTCATACAGATGTGTGCCTGAACGTGAACCCGGATCGCCCCGGTGGTGCCTATGGATACGTTAATATGGGCGGATGGATTGGCGGTCAAGCAGAGTATGTCATGGTTCCCTACGCCGATTTCAATCTCCTGAAATTCCCAAACAAGGCTCAAGCAATGGAAAAGATCCCGGATCTGACCTGCCTGACTGACATCTTGCCCACGGGTTATCACGGTTGTGTGACCGCAGGAGTCACAAGTGGCTCAACGGTATACATTGCTGGTGCAGGTCCGGTTGGTCTGGCAGCCGCCGCATCAGCACAGCTATTGGGAGCGGCTGTCGTGATTGTTGGAGCAGGCAACCCAGCTCGCTTAGCTCATGCTAGAAGTATCGGCTGTGAAACGGTTGATATCTCCAAAGATGCCTTGATCGTCGAACAAATCGAACAAATTCTCGGTGTGCCGGAGGTCGATTGTGCAGTCGATTGCGTCGGCTTTGAGGCGCACGGGCACGGCAAAGACTATGATCCGAAGAAAGGTGTACCCGCGATCGTATTAAACACCATGATAGAAGTCACTCGCGCTGGCGGAGCGGTGGGTATTCCTGGATTGTACGTAACCGAAGATCCGGGAGCAGAGGACGAGGCAGCGAAGCTCGGTTATCTGACCATGCGCTTCGGGTTGGGTTGGGCAAAGAGCCTTTCGTTATACACAGGTCAAACCCCTGTCAAAAAATACAACCGTGGCTTGATGATGGCAATTCTTAACGACAAGATCCAAATCGCTAAGGCTGTCAACGTTCAGGTGATTCCCCTAGAAGAGGCTCCCCAGGGCTACCAAGCGTTTGACAAAGGAGCCGCCAAAAAGTTTGTGATTGACCCCCACGGCAGCTTGAAGTAAGCCTCCTGGAGCAAGGGAGGAATCTTGTTATGGATGCTCTCAATGGTTTTCGGGTTCTAGTCGTCACCGATGTTGCTCAAGAAACTCAACATCAGGCGTTAGCAGCAGGATATCAAGCATTTATCGCCAAACCCTTTGATATAAATGAGTTGTTATGGATAGTGGCTGGCGTTAAAGCCGATAGGCAATGCCTGTAATTTTGAACTTGTTGTTTTGAAATCATTAACTGAATTGAGGAGAAGTAGATTTTATGGCTAACAAAAAAGCGTCAACTGATCATCCAATTCATGCACTTCTCGCTGAACGCTGGAGTCCCTATGCCTTTCAAGACCGCTCTGTTTCGGATGACGATCTGCGTTCACTGTTTGAAGCAGCTCGTTGGGCACCGTCATCCTATAACGAACAGCCCTGGATCTACATCGTTGCGAAACGGGAGAATTCCGCTGAATTTGAGAAACTCCTGTCCTGTCTGGTAGGCAAGTGGGGAAAGGTGTCTTCAATTGTATCGTGATCAAGAACGAGGATTTCAATCATGGCATTAGAGCATCACCCGATCGCTTTTCCCAAACTCGACGATGAACAGATCGCGGCATTGGGCAAATTCGCCAAACTTAAAGCATTTCAGGCAGGCGAGACACTGTTTGCGGAAGGCACACCGGATTACCAATTCTTCGCGATCAAGCGTGGCGAAGTTGCGATCGTCGATCGTTCCTCTGGTCACGATCAGATCGTCACAATCCACGAGCCGGGGGAGTTTACGGGGGATGTGGATATTTTGACAGGTAGACCGGCTGTTGTTAGGGCGATCGCCCACTCCAACTGTGAGGTGTATGAGATTGCAGCAGACGATCTACGACGGATTTTGAATGAAATGCCACGACTGAGTGATGTCTTACTCCGGGCATTTCTGATGCGCCGTCAGTTGCTTGAGGAATCCGGCTTTGTAGCCGTCAGGGTGGTCGGTTCACGCTATTCCCCAGAAACTCATCGAATTCGCGAGTTTCTGGCGAAAAATAAGGTTCCTTTTACCTGGATCGATCTGGAAAACGATCCTCAAGTTGACACACTGTTGACACAGTTCAGGATCGGTGAAGATGAAACCCCAGTTGTGATTTGCGGCAACAATAAGCTACTGAAAAATCCTTCGATGGCTGAATTGGCTGACTGCCTCGGCATTAAAAAACCGCTCGAACACACCATCTATGATTTGGTAGTCGTGGGGGCGGGTCCAGCGGGGTTGGCGGCAGCGATTTACGGCGCATCGGAGGGCTTGAAAACCCTCGTATTGGACAAAATGGGTCCGGGTGGGCAGGCGGGCAGCAGTTCCAAAATCGAGAATTACATGGGCTTTCCAACGGGTCTTTCCGGTAGCGATCTGGCAAATCGAGCCGCGATCCAGGCTGAGAAATTTGGGGCTATATTAACGGCACCAGCGGAAGTAGTTCAACTGAGCTGTGAAACTGGGTACTACGCGCTGCGACTAAAGAGCGGCGAAGAAATCTCTGCTAAATGCATTCTAATTTGCGCGGGTGCGTCCTATCGCAAACTTGCCGTTGAGGGCTACGATCGCTTTGAAAGCTCCGGCATTTACTACGCAGCAACAACGGTGGAAGCTCTGCTGTGCCGGGGTGCCCAGGTGGTCGTCGTGGGTGGCGGCAATTCTGCGGGTCAGGCGGCAGTTTTCCTCTCCGAACAGACTCAAAAAGTCTTTTTGCTAATTCGGGGCGGTGATCTGGGAAAAACCATGTCTCATTACCTGGTGCAGCGGATTGAGCAAACGCCCAACATCGAAGTGCAATGCTACACCGAAATCTGCAAAATGTACGGCAACAAGTGGCTCGAAGCCGTTGAGGTGTTTTGCAGTCAAACCGGACAAGCTGACACGATTAAATGTTTGGCAGTCTTTGTCTTTATCGGTGCTGTGCCGCATACGAAATGGTTGCCAGATGCCATTCAGTGCGATCGCAACGGGTTTGTCAAGACAGGTCTGCGAGTGATGGAGTCAGGCGAGTGGACGCTGCGTCGTCAACCCTTTCTGCTGGAGACCAGTCTTCCCGGCATTTTTGCAGCGGGAGACGTGCGGCTGGGTTCCATCAAGCGGGTGGCTTCTGCCGTCGGAGAAGGGGCAATGGCAGTGCAGTTCGTTCATGAGTACCTGGCTTCCAGTTAAATGAACTGGGGATTACAGAATCGATCGGAGGATGACATGGTAATACAATGCACACATCTCAATCAAATTCGGAGAGTGACACCCAGCACAAGAGGGTGTAGAGAGTGTCTGATGCTGGGAGACCCTTGGGTACACCTGCGTGTGTGCTTAACCTGCGGTCATGTTGGTTGCTGCGATGAATCTAAGAACAAACATGCCACACGGCATTTTCTTGCGACGCATCATCCCATCATTCAGTCGTTTGAACCAGGGGAGGATTGGATGTGGTGTTATGTCGATGAGGTGTTCATGGACTAACAGCGTTAACCGAAATCGGAGGTATTAGAGTTGAAAGCACTCGTGTCACTTCTACTTGCCGTTACCCTGTCGTTGTTAATCATGCGTATTGCTGCCGAAGCCCTGATCCTGACTGGGCTATCTCGTGAGACGGCTGAATTTCAGGCACATTCAGCGATTACGGGTTCGGGCTTTACCACCAGCGAATCAGAACAGGTGGTTACCCATCCCGTGCGGCGACGTATCCTCATGTGGTTGATGTTGCTGGCGAATGCCGGATTGATTACCGTGATTTCCTCCTTAGTCCTTACATTCATCAGCGCAGCTAAGCTCAGCGATTGGCTGCCTCGTCTCGTGCTGCTGGTGCTAGGAATAGCAATTCTTTGGATCGTAGCAATTAACCGTTGGATCAAGCATTTCCTCTCCCATTGGATGCAATGGGCGTTGCGCCGCTGGACTCGCCTGGATGTGCGAGATTATGCCAGCCTGCTGCACCTATCGGATGGCTATGCGGTGATGGAACTGCAAGTGGATGCAGGAGATTGGATTGCTGACAGACCGCTGCGGGAAACCAACCTCCGTCAAGAGGGGATTATAGTGTTGGGGATTCTCCGCCCTGATGGAGCATACCTTGGCGCACCTAGAGGAGCAACCTTTATCCGTCCTAACGATGTGGTGCTCTTGTATGGTCGCCTGGATGCCTTCAGTGAGTTGGATTCGCGTCAGGCGGGGAGTACAGGTGAACAGGCTCACCAGGATGCGATCGCCGATCATCAACAACTCCTTTTAGAACGCGATCGCCAAGATGCAGCCAAGTAAAGAACATACCCTTTGTGAATTCACCATAATTTCCTCAGAAAACCCTTAGATTCTCCCTCTAAGGTATCAACAGAGTCCAGCACTTAGGGGGATGCCTCGGCGACTTACAAAACTCTCACTATCACTGGATTTTAAACAGCGGAGTCTAGATAAAGAGACAAACTGATGAGTCGTGATTCGCAATACTTTTACTCCACTCGCATCGATATTCCTGAAATGTTGCAGACTCAAGTGGTTGAGTTGCTCAATCAAACCCTGGCTTCAACGCTAGATCTGAAAACTCAAGTTAAACAAGCTCACTGGAATGTCAAAGGGAAAGACTTCTACCAATTGCATGAACTGTTCGATGAAATCGCAGCGGAAGTGGAAGAATTTATCGATCTGGTGGCAGAACGCATCACTGCATTAGGAGGCTACGCTCTGGGAACCGCCCGCATTGCTGCCCAGCAGTCGGAGTTACCCGAGTATCCGTTTGACCTGGTAGAGGGGATGGATCATGTTACGGCTCTCGCCGATCGCTTCGCCATTTATGCTAAATCCCTACGGGATGGGATTCAGAAAACCGACGAGCTCAATGAGATGGATACCAATGACCTCTACATTGAGATCTCGCGGGCGATCGACAAGCGCTTATGGTTCCTGGAAGCGCTTCTGCAAACTGCAACCAATACTTCAGGAGCGGCTACCGCAAACACCCAATCCCATGCCGTAAAAGCTGGTGCAAAGGAAGCTAAAGCTCTTCGATGAACCCTCACAAATCAAACAATTACACGCTTTTCTGCCTTGTTTAGCAACCGCAAAGATGGCAAGGGACGGGGACACGGGGATTGAAAAAGACCTCTCCGCATCCTCCTTATCTCCCCTCTCCCTCCCCTCCCCTACTTCCCCCACCAAATACACCAGGAGAAACCATTATGACCTCCCAGATGATCCTCCAGCAACAGTCCGTATCTCTGGACGATGCCCGACGAGTTTTCGCCGCTGGAGAAGAGAGAGCCAGAGCGATCGGACAACCAATGAACATCGCCGTCGTTGATGCAGGCGGCAATCTCGTCGCCCACATCCGCATGGACGGTGCGTGGCTCGGCAGCATCGACATCTCGATCAACAAAGCATTCACCGCTCGCGCGTTTAACCTTGCCACCAAAGCGTTGGCAGAGAATGCTCAGCCTGGAGAACAATTTTTCGGCATCCATGCCTCCAATGCAGGACAAGTGATGATCTTCGCAGGCGGCATCCCACTACAGAGTGGCGGTCAAATCGTCGGTGCAGTCGGCGTTAGCGGCGGTAGTGGCGAACAGGATCAGACCGTTGCTGAGGCTGCTGCCGCTGCATTCTAACCTGCAAATGTAAACCGCTATAAAAGCGATTGTAACGAACAGACTTATTGTCGTAACGAACGGACTTGTGATCCTAACGAATGGACTTGTGATCCTAACGAATGGACTTGACGAATGGACTTGCTGTCATAACGAATAGACACAGCACAACGTTATACAGACCCAAATTAAGTATCAAAAGGAGATAGAAGCATGGCGAATGAGAATCTCAAAGGACTGAAGGTCGCAATCCTAATCGCGGACGGCTTCGAGCAGGTCGAGATGACCGAGCCACGGAAAGCCCTCGACCAGGCTGGTGCCGAGACTCGCATCGTGTCGCCCCAGAGCGATCGCGTTCGTAGCTGGAACTTTACAAATTGGGGTGACGAGTTCCCGGTCGATGTGGCTCTTGACCAGGCACAATCTCAGGACTTCGACGCATTGCTACTACCAGGTGGTGTGATCAATCCCGATTCACTCCGAATCCAGGCGAAGGCGATCGCATTTATCAAGTCCTTCTTCGACGCTAGCAAACCAGTGGCATCCATCTGCCACGGACCCTGGACGATCATTGAGACTGGTGCTGCACGCGGGCGGCGGATCGCTGCGTGGCCTTCGCTCAAGACGGATCTGCGGAATGCAGGCGCGGAGTGGGTGGATCAGGAGGTCGTGGTGGACAGCAACCTTGTAACGAGTCGTATGCCCGACGACATTCCAGCGTTCAACCGGGAAATGATTGGGCTGTTCAGCCACGCGGGACAGGCGCAGCCAGTATAGGAGAGTTAAAAGCGATCGCCGCACGTCATGGTGTTACGCCGACCCAAGTCGCTCTCGCATGGCTACTGCATCAGGAGGTGATCGCCATTCCCAAAGCCAGCAATCCAGCGCACGTTCGGGAGAATCGCGCGGCGTTGGATCTAACACTTACAAGTGCAGATTTGGCGGAACTCGATCGCGCCTTTCCGCCACCTCGCCATAAGATGGCACTCGCAATGAGATAAATACGAGGAATGACATGAAAATATTAATGGTTTTGACTTCCCATAATACACTCGGCAACACGGGTAGAAAAACCGGGTTTTGGTTAGAGGAGTTTGCCGCCCCTTACTACGTCTTCAAAGACGCAGGCGCAGAAATTACTCTGGCATCTCCCAAAGGTAAACAACCACCACTCGACCCCAAAAGCGATGCTCCAGATGCCCAAACTGAAGCGACCCTCCGCTTCAAACAGGATACCCATGCTCAAACCGTTTTAGCCAATACCCTAACGCTATCGAGTGTCTCTGCCGATGATTATGATGCGGTGTTTTATCCCGGTGGTCACGGTCCATTGTGGGATCTGGCTGAGGATGCCAATTCGATCGCGTTAATTGAAGCTTTCTATGCCGCTGGCAAGCCTGTAGCTGCCGTGTGTCATGCTCCCGGTGCATTGCGCCATATTAAAGCTGCCGATGGTTCTCCTCTCGTGCAAGACAAGTCCGTGACGGGCTTTGCCAATACAGAAGAAGCAGCGGTTGGGCTGACCAATGTCGTGCCGTTCCTGGTGGAAGACGAATTGAAAAAGAATGGCGGCAAGTATTCCAAGACCAATGACTGGCAGCCCTATGCAGTGAGTGATGGCAATTTGATTACCGGACAGAATCCCGCGTCGTCCGAATCCGCAGCAAAACTACTGTTGCAACAACTGAGTACAGCCACATTCGCTCCAAGAGCCATATCATGACACGGGTTGTTCGTTTCCATCAGATCGGAGGTCCTGAAGTCCTCCAAATCGAAGATCTCGAAGTCGGTGCGCCCGGCCCTGACGAGATCCACAGCCGCGTCGAGGCGATCGGTCTCAACCGAGCAGAAGCGATGTTTCGATTAAGAACCTACCTGGAAGAACCGCATCTGCCTGCTCGTCTCGGCTATGAAGCCTCCGGTATTGTTGAGGCGTTGGGCAGCAATGTACAGGGCTTTGAGGTCGGCGAAGCTGTCAGCGTGATTCCGGCTTTTTCCATGAACCAGTATGGGGTTTATGCCGAGCAAGCGATCGTGCCCGCTGCGGCAGTGCTGAAGCGTCCCGCAGGACTCAGCGCGGTCGAGGCAGCGGCAGTCTGGACGCAATATCTCATACCAAATCCGGGTTAGCTACCCCGGACTATCTAAACAAGAAGATATAGAACCGATTATTTCTTTACTACGAGAAGAGAGTCGAATGATTATTGCTCTTATTAAGAAGCTAGAATAATGGTCTCTTTTCCCTTATTCCCTTTTTCCTTTCTTCCCTGTTCCCCGTTCCCTCTACCAAACTATTAATTTAGCATAACAAGTACCGGAGAACCGATAATTCTTGGGATGCATCTTTTAACATTCTTTCTATTTCTCAGAGAGTACAATTCCTTTGGACGCAACACTGTGTATATCTTTTTCTAAAACGTCTTGTATTATTTTCCGAGCCAACCAAAAGTTTTGCCAGGAGTAAACTTGAAAACCAATACCAACTCTTCGAGTACAGTATAGGAAGATATCACGTCTCATTAGGATTATGCCAACCGCCGTCGGGGGGAATCATATGATCCGCCAAAGGAGGCCCCCAGCTATGAGGTGCGTATTCGTAAACAGGGGTTGCTTGATCTAGGATAGGAGCGACAATTTGCCACTGTGCTTCCACCTCATCTTGGCGAGCAAACAACATGGAGTCGCCTTTCATGGCATCTTCAAAAAGCCGCTCGTAGGGATTCATCTCATTGCCATGCTCGACTTGAGCGACTAGTCCGACTTCGCTACCCACCATTCCGTCGCCTGGGGTTTTAGAGCGAATGCCGATCGCAGTCAGCACATTTTGACTAAGACGAAAGTAGAAATAATTTGCTAATCCAAAGGCACGCTCGCCAAAAACATCCTGCGGCGGACGCTTGAGCCTGACCACAACTTCAGTAGTTGTACTCGGTAAACATTTGCCTGCACGAATGTAAATCGGAACGCTAGCCCAGCGCCAAGTATCAATGTTGAGCTTAACCGCCGCGAAGGTTTCGACCTTGGAATCAGGAGCTACACGAGGTTCTGAGGCATAGCCCTTGTACTGCCCGCGCACTACATTTGAGGGTTCGATTGGATCTATGGATTTGAGCAATCGCGCTCTTTCATCTCGGATGGCTTCATGCTGCTCGTTGATGGGCGGATCCATCATTAAACACGCTGTCACCTGAAGTAGATGATTTTGCACTACATCCCGAATAGCGCCTGTCTCTTCATAAAACCGTCCCCGTCCATCGATGCCAAATTTTTCAGCCATCGTGATTTGGATGCTGGCAATACTGACGCGATGCCAAATCGGTTCGAGTAATGAATTGGCGAAGCGAGTGTAGAGAAGGTTTTGGACTGGTTCTTTTCCCAAGTAATGGTCAATCCGAAAAATATGACTTTCGGGAAAGATAGAGTGCAGAATGCAGTTCAGTATTTTAGCCGATTTTAGATCGCGTCCAAAGGGTTTTTCTACCATAACGCGACCATTCTTTACACAACTTGATTGACCTAACCCTTCGACAACCGTCGCAAACAAACTGGGAGGAATGGCTAAGTAATACAGAGGAGCTTCAGCTATTTGGAGTACCTGGCATAATTTATCATAGGTGGCGCGATCGCTATAATCACCAAAAATATAGTAAAGTAATGAACACAGTTTCTGGAAAGCTGGTTCATCAACGCTGGCCTGTTCCTCCAGGCTCTTACGCACATAAGATTGTAATTGTTCGATGCTCCAATCTCGCCTACCCACTCCAATAATTGGAATGTCAAAATGACCGCGCTGAATCATCGCCTGTAAGGCAGGAAAGATTTTTTTGTAAGCTAAATCACTTGTGATCCCAAAAAATACCAGGGCATCGGAGAGTAAAGCTGTCATGATTAACCTCCATATCGACGCGGAGAGGGGAAGCAGGGGAGCAGAGGGGAAGAAAGCTGATTAAAATCCCCGCGTCATTGTTCCAGATGCCCACCGAACTCATAGCGCAACGCAGAAATGAGTTTATTGGCAAAGTCTGATTGACCGCGAGAGCTAAATCGTGTGTAGAGGGCTGTACTAAGGACGGGAACAGGAACTCCTTCTTCAATTGCTGCCATTAGTGTCCATCGACCTTCTCCAGAGTCAGATACGCGCCCCTCGAAGTTGGCTAAGTCGGGGTCTTTGAGAAGGGCGATCGCGATTAAATCAAGTAACCAAGAACTAATCACGCTACCCCTACGCCACACCTCTGCTATATCTCCGATATTAAAGTCGTATTGGTAGAATTCCGGATTTCGCAACGGAGCCGTTTCTGCATCGACTTGATGCAATTGTTTCCCAATATTAGCATGGTGAAGAATGTTCAACCCTTCGGCATAAGCTGCCATGATGCCGTATTCAATGCCGTTGTGAACCATTTTGACAAAGTGCCCTGCACCGTGAGAGCCACAATGCAAATATCCCTGTTCAGCCGTTCCCCCCATTAACTCACGACCAGGGGTGCGCGGTGCAGTTGATACACCAGGAGCCAGCGCTGCAAAGATGGGGTCAAGATATTTCACCACCGTCAATGCACCACCAATCATGAGACAGTAGCCGCGTTCTGCCCCCCAAATGCCACCGCTAGTTCCACAATCAATGTATTCAATTCCTTTGACTTTTAATTGATCTGCACGACGAATGTCATCAATGTAGTGAGAATTGCCACCATCAATGATAATGTCGTCAGCGTCTAGAAACGGCATGAGAGTCTGTAGAGTAGCATCTACTGTCGCGGCGGGTAGCATCAGCCAGACGGTGCGGGGTGGCGTGAGTGCTTCGATGAGTTCAACGAATGATGTTACACCACGGGCGATCGCTCCTTCCTGAACCAGCACCTCTGCTTTTTGTGGCTGACGAGTGTAGCCAATGACGGTATGTCCAGCCTGGGTTAGACGGTGTGCCATGTTAGCTCCCATTCGTCCTAGTCCTATCATTCCCAGTTCCATAACATGCCCTGTATTCAAGTGAGAAAAATTGGAAGTATCCATCCCAAAATAGCACCAATAGCGCAAATAGCTGTTAGAATCAGGAAAACCTCAGTTCGGCTAAACTCTATTTCCTGCAAATTTTCGACGGACTGGTCTAATGCCATATCCAGGGTAAAAATGCCAATCCAGGATAGAGCGATCGCTATTGCCCAGCCGAAGAATCCGCTTGATATCGATGCTCCAGTTAGAATCCATGCAGAACCGAATGTGAGAGATAACAATCCCGCCCAGACGGGAAAGCCAGTGAGTATGCATACACGGACTGCGGCAATTGCCAAAATGAACATTGGTATTGCAATCGTCGAGAAAGGGCGATTGAGCCAGAGAGTCCATCCCAATCCTCCATATCCCAGCATTAGCACCGTCAGCCAAACTAGACTATAGAGAAAATATTTCCAATAAAATTCTTTTGTTTCTGGTCGGTTATGGTCTTGTTCAAATGTAGTTACAATTTTGTTAACCATAAGTCTTATACCTTTCTACAAAGACGAATCATTTCACCAAGCCTGAATCTAGGATTTGTCCAATTTTTCCCATTTCCTTATCTTCCTAACGAATCTGCCCTAACCTTAGTTGGCAAATCTAAGGAAAATCTGAGCAGATACTGATACTAAATTACGTTTAGAAACACTTATCTCTGCTTTCACAAAAGCATTGCTCTTTAAATGTCCTCATTTTTTGCTTAGATTATCTTGCTACAATTCCCACGTTGATCTAGTAATTAGCTCATGCTACAAGAAGAACCCTAGGGAGTGAGATCATGACTAAACCGATTCAAATTCTGTTACAGACAACAATTCCCAGCAATGAAGATGATTGGTATATTGGGCGATTCTCTTTGCTAAAGGACTATTTAGCTTCGTTAAAAAGTGACACTGGGGAACCCCTGTACCAGGTAACAGCAAGGGATCGAGAAAATACTGCTGAAAAAAACGATCCAGTTTTAAGTACGCTAGATAATTCAGATTTTGATGAACTGTGGCTGTTTGCTGTGGATTTAGGGGATGGCATAACTCCACAGGAGTGTCAGAGCATCAGTGCCTTCCGTCAGCGCGGCGGCGGTTTATTGGTCAGCCGTGACCATCAGGATGTAGGTTGTTCGGTTTGCAATCTTGGTGGTGTCGGCGCAGCCCATTACTTTCACAGTAAGAATCCCGATCCCGATCCCTGGCACCACTACCCTGATGACATCTACACTAAGTATATTTCCTGGCCCAACTTCCATTCTGGGTTAAATGGTGACTACGAGAAGATTATTCCCATAGAACCTATTCATGACTTACTCAAGAATCCTACATCACCTTCTGAGGAGATTGAATTCTTTCCGGCTCATCCCCATGAAGGAGCCGTAGGTGTGCCTGCAAACGAGAAGAATGGACGAGTTATTGCCTTGGGTACAAGCTCAGTCTCCGGTCGGAACTTTAACTTAGTAGTTGCTTTTGAAAGTACTCAAGATGAACAAGGAAATATTTTAGGACGTGCGATCGCTGAATCAAGCTTCCACCATTTCGCCGACTACAATTGGGATGTTAATATGGGCGCACCTAGCTTTGTAACCGAACCCCCTGGAGATGGGATGAAGCAAAACCCACAAGCCCTTGAACATATTAAAGCCTATGTGCGAAACTTAGCCCTCTGGCTGGCTCCTACCTCAAGTTAAAAGAAAGTCTCCTATCCTTAACATATTCGCGGAATTCCCCATCCGCATTTTGATATCAGTTTAGCAACCGTTTGACGGGCTGATTTTTTATGTTTTAGTATTTTTTTGGCTAGCTCAATTGCCTCATTTATACCCTTAATTGATTTTGTTACATTTTCATCATCGGATGGCATAGATTTCGTGATTTTTTCATTCTCCACAGAATCTGATTCTATGATTCAATCCAAATTCTGCAAGTTTGATTTAGTTACAAAATCAAATTTCTCCAGAATCAAGTTTGCGAGCAAGTTCCATTACAGTTGCTGCAATAATTTTTGGCACACGGATTGTAATTGTGTCTTTATTATTCCAAGTTGCTTTTCTTCCCGCATTTTCTCGTTTTCCTCCCCGTCTGCCTATCTTAGATGATTTCATACGATTGAATTTCTTAATGAATTAATCACATAATCATGCTGCCGCTACTTAGCCGCCAAATCTCCGACCACCACACAACCTATATATACGTATTTTTGTCAAGTTCATTCTTATCAATTTTTAATGCGTTTGCCCTAGAATTAAGGGTGAAATAGAAATATAAAAACTGGAGAAGTTAGTCTATAAACGATGGATTGTAGTTTAGCAAATCCTAAAGATAAATGAGGAATAGGAAAAACTGAAAGCCAAGGCTGAATTAAATTAAATAGGGTAAAAGGTTGAAGGATGAGACGGAGATTATTGAGAATATTCTTCCAACCTTTACCATTATCCCACCCAGAATGAGAAGCGAACTCTGATTGAGGTTCTGGGGGAGAAGGACGTATTTGTTCTGAATGAAGACTAACCATCAGGTAGGCACTACATACAATCTCCCACCAGCTTAAACTTTTATCGGGGTCAAGCACTTGCGATATCCATGCCCACAACGTCACAATTGGCGTGTAGACTGTTTGGCGATAGGCGACCCCTTCCTGTTCCAAAATTTGTTGGAGCACCTCTTTTGGTAACACCTGCTCCAACGGCAGTGCTAGACTGTCCTGGAACTTTTGCTTGAGTATTTCGGCACGATTCGGCATAGTAGGGAGATAGTTAAATGCGGTCTCCAAAGCTCTGATTCTCTCATATCAGCCCTTGGAGCCTTTTTTTATCCCCTTATTTCAGTGCCATTCGTTCTATGAATAATTTCATTGGCAAATGACTATGATTTCCTCAGAAAGCCGTTAGGTTCTTTTTCTAAGGTGTAGAAGTATCCATATTCAATCAGTGTGGAATTGTTTCAGCAACTCATCTAGCTACTTGGTGGATGCTAAGTAACAAGATCCTTCTTTTTTAGATGTAACAAATAACTGTTGCATCTAACACATGAGGGATCAGCGTACAAATAAAATTCTAGGTTAAAGGGAGTAGATGAATGATTCATGCCAGCAGTTTGATTAGATACAAGCAAGTAATTGGTTTCTTTTCTCGTCGTGATTATCTAGAGAACGCAATCAAGGAACTGAGGCAAGCAGGCTTTTCTATAGGACAACTTTCTCTGGTTACTCAGGGCATTGCACGAGATGGAACATTTGCCAGCCTGGAGATTTTTGATTATTTAGATAATAAACTGCTCCACTTCCCAACTCACCGAATTAACTTTTTGCAAAACCGAGTTAAACAGGGAGATTATCTGCTTATTGTCCGAGGTACACCGACTGAAATTCGACGAGCAACAAATCTCTTGAGTTGCTGCGGTCTTCAAGAGATGAGCATTGACTCTATATCAAAATGAACGCAGCAAAACTAATTTGCAAACCTGTGTTTAACACCCTACAAAAACACATCAGCCCAAGATGGTTGATGGTTATGATATTTCCAATCCTCATTCTAAATGCTTGGCTAGCGATCAAAACGCTCCAGTACTTTCAACCTCTGGTGGCGATCGTGATTCTGGCAGCACTTCTAGCATTCATCCTGAACTATCCCGTTCAATTTCTTCAGCAGCATGGTAATAGACACAGTGTTGCAGTGGTTGTCGTCTTTCTCCTCACCTTATTGATCCTGATGGGGTTGGGGATTACATTAATACCTCGTTTGATTGAAGAACTCAGCCAGATCGTGGTAACAATTCCAGATTGGATTGAAGCCAGCAACCAACGGCTTGAGAATTTGCAAGCTTGGGCAGAACAGCGACATTTACCCGTGAGCTTGAGCCTGCTTGATACTCCGATTACAAAATTATCCTCGAATGGTTTACAATTCATCGCCAATCCCCTTTTATCCTTAACCATGAGTACAGTTGGGAGCGCCACCGATATTGTTTTCACGATCGTTCTAACCTTCTATTTTCTACTGGATGGGGAAAGCATTTGGAAGGGTATTTTTCAATGGATGCCTAACTACGTTACTACATTGTGTGAACAATCCCTTGAGCAAAATTTTCAGAACTACATCATTGGACAAATCACGTTAGCTTCTCTGATGGGAAGTTCCATGATGGTGTTATTTCTGCTGTTGAAGATTCCATTTGCTCTCCTGTTTGGATTGGGTATTGGCGTTTTAACCTTGATTCCATTGGGCAGTTTTTTGGGCATATGCTTAACAGGTCTGATTATTACTATCCAAGATCCTGTCCTGGGTTTGAAGACGTTTGCTTTGGCGCTTTTAATTGACCAAATCATCGATCAGGCGATCGCTCCCCGGCTACTCGGTCGCTTTACAGGACTAAGACCGGCTTGGATTTTAATTGCGCTATTCATTGGCACAAAACTATTTGGATGGTTAGGGCTCATTGTTTCAGTTCCCTTGGCTGGTTTTGTGAGAGACACCCTGCACGAACTTTGGAACGCTTCTGTGGATACCGTTATTGGCTTAGAAGCACCTGCAACATCAGATCGTTCACCTCTGGAAAAACAACAAGTGCAGCAACTCTGAAGGAAAAACAAGTTTGATGAGTAATGCTTCAAATACCTAAAACTGCTCGAAAGAAGAAAATCATAGCGAGCTTGATGAGTCGCAACCGTCAAAAGATTAGTACGCAAGAGCGCATCAAACAATTAGACCAACTGCTCGACTGGTATGATGACCTGACTCTTGCGGACACAAAAACTGCACAAACTATCCGTAAAACCTTTTTGCTGACACTGGAATACGCACCAGAAATCATTCGGGAAGAGCGGTTTTCCCAATTTTTGGCCGATCGCATTGAATCAGAAGATTTTGCGGAGTTAGAGTGGGAAACGCCGGAAGCAGTGATCAATTATTGTGAATTGCTTTACAGCGTTCGCTTTCACAGCGATTCAATGGCAAAGCATGTCCATTGTCTAGAAGAAATCCTGTTGCGTTACGCATTGCAGCAGTATGAGCGGCGAGGGGCACACGAGAAGATGTTTCGGCTGTTAAAGTTAGCACCCACGTCTCCATCGATGACCGATGCAGAACTCCGTCGGCTTAAAAACCGCACTTACCTTTATGAAATGCGACGAGTCAATCAAAATCGCCGCTGTCTCTACACTTATCTCGTCTTCCAAATTGTACTGATTGGGGTTGTCTTTCCCCTTCTATTTATTCACGCTGAAAATGAAGCACTTCAACAACACATTGGGCGATCGGCTCAGTCTATATTTCAGAGCCAGCCACAACAATTCCTCTCGTACCTCGATGGGTTATATTGGGCGGTCGTTACAGCCGTGGCAATCGGGTATGGTGACATCACACCTGTAACCGGGCTAGGAAAGCTTCTTGCAGGAATACTGGGTATTTTAGGTGTACTCACCATCGGCGTTATTGCAGGACTGATTCTAAATTGGTTATCTGAACGCAGCCTCGATTGAGGCGGCTGCTAACTCATCTATAAGTCAGTAATTGTTGTTTATTTGGTCAAAACACTGTAGTAATCACGTCTTTTGGAGAACATCAAACCATGCGCGTTAATTGTGTAGCTAAACCAATGTTTCATAAAGGTCAAACAATTCGTTTTGTGGGTGGAACTGGCATCATTCGTGACTATCAACTTCAGTCAGGAACTTGGAATTATTTAGTAGAGATGGAGATGGAGCCAGAGCTAGAAGTGGGTAGGATAGGATATGAAACCATGATCTGGCTTTCCGAAGTAGATATTGACTCACTAAATCAATCATGAAATTTCTAAATGGTTTTCGTTTTTCATTAGCGATCGTAGGATGTGTTAGCGTAGCGTAACGCATTGCCCATTGTCGTTTTGGTGCGTTACGTTATCGCTAACAGTACCCTTCCAATCAGTTTGAAAGCTCGCCCCTAGCAAATGCTTCTAGCTGTTGGAGAAGTCGAGCGAGATTTTTTGTTGCCTCAAAATCACCGTGAGAACGGCTCAGATCTCTCGCTTGCTGGATATGACCAATTCCCTCCATCTTTCTGTTTAGCTGAAGCAATACAATGCCTAAGTTAAAATGTGCTTCAGCAGCCTCCGGAACAATCTGAATAACTTCGGTAAAAGCCTTCTCAGCACCAGCAAAGTCACCTTGGTTACTCAATATGAGACCTCGATCAAAGGCATTATGAGCTGTTTCAAGGTTGGTTGTTCCAATGTCGCTAGTTAACCTTGAAGCCGTATTTTGGGCTACATTCTGAATTAGTCCAGTAATAGTGGAAACATCAAGCTTTAATGCCTTAAAATCAATACTGCATACTTGATTTTTTCTGTCAATGAGCAAGTCCTATCCACTTGATTTTCTATCCACTCTTTAAACATCTGATTCAGGATTCCTTGATACCTTTGGGGAGTTAATTGATCTGGGATGAATTCTTCAACTATTAATATATGGCTTCCTTGTTTTGTTGTCATTGGATCAATTAACTCTCCTGTATTAGCACTAAACACAACAGCTGCTTTGTCTGGTTTTAAGTGCCAACGGTAAAGCTTGCCTTTATAACCGCAGTGGTACCGACGTCTCTCATCAATGTCATAAAAGTGAGCAGCCTCATAAAAACTGATTTCTTCCTCTTCAATTTTATAGAGGATATCGTGGGCAACTCTCTCGTAGGGAACAATAATTTGATAGAGTATGACTTGGTCAGAATGAGGGCGATTTTGATCAAAAAAGTTTTCTATTTTTGTGGGAAATAAAGACTCAGCTAATTTTTGAGCCAGAAGGCAATCCCGAATCCCAGCCTTCCAATCCTCTACAGCTAGCCATGCTTGTGTATTGGCTAGGTTCTCTCGACGCTGTTCATCCCGCAACCGAATTGCCTTAATATCAACTTCCTCAGGTGTTACAGTTATCCCCCTTTCCTGAGCAGTTTTGTTAATAATTATTTGCGATAAAATCTTCTGACACACATTTTTGAAGTGCAAATTTCTTAGCAAAAAACTAATAAGCTCAACTGACTCAAGAGAGACACCTGAAAAATTAACAATATCGCTTTTTTGATGTAAAAATAAATGCAACATTACTCTAAAAAATAAAGTTTTGAAGAAAGTTGAAAAGACTCCCTATCAACATATTTGTACGCCGTCGCGACTTACGTTTACTAGAAACAGGCACACTAAATGCAAGGGTGGTTTGGAATGACTTATATCCAGTTCTTGACGAGGAAGAAACTTTAGGATTTCCTCGATTTGCTGAAAGAGTGGTTTGATCATCTGCGAAAGATTCTATAGCTGTCTGTTGGAAGAAAAAATAAGCAAAATCATCTAGTGAAACTCCGCCAGTCACTGCCTGTTGTTCCTGCTCGGACAAATCTGTGAGCAGTTCGGTATCTGTAGTTTTGATATGCTCAGACATAGTCATACCTTATCTTTATTTTGTTAAGCTGATAAAAACTTTAAGTGGTCTCCAGGGATAGAATACAAATCTGATAGAGAACCTTGGATTTTCAACTGGCCTTTATCCAGTAGCACAACCCAATCGGCTCGTTTGATCACGCTAGGGCGGTGGGTAATCATAATTGTGGTTTTGTTTTTGCGGTAATTCAACAGCCGCTCCAGCACTTGGGATTCACTCACTGGATCGAGTCCAGCTGTCGATTCATCCAAGATCAGTACCGACGGGTCGTTGACAATGGCTCTGGCGATCGCCAGTCGTTGCCGCTGACCGCCAGAAAGATTCGCCCCAAATTCCCCTAAGACGGTTTGATACTTATTCGGGAGCTGACTGATAAATTCATCGGCATCGGCAATTTTGCAAACTTTAACGATCTGCTCAAATGGAACGTAGGGATTTCCTAAGCGGAAGTTCTCTATAATCGAGCGACTCCAGAAGTGAGGTTCTTGAGGTACGAGTACCACTTGTTGTCGCAGGCAATCGAGAGAAATATCTTGCAAGTTATAATCACCAATGCGAATATTCCCCGACTGCGGCTCATATAAGCCACCGATCAGCTTTGCCAGAGTGCTTTTGCCACAGCCGGATTGTCCGATCAGTGTAATCACTTTTCCTCCAGGCAGAGTGACGGAAAAATTTTCTAGTAAGTCAACTCTACCCGTATGGTGAAAGTTGAGATTAGTACAACAAATGTCAGCATCGCCAGGAATTTCGGCAAACGGTTTTTGGGCATCCCCGACTGCTTCCGGCGTAGCGTCGATCACTTCTACCAGACGAGTGATTGCCGTTTGGGAGCGAAAATATTCATCCGATAAGCCGAGTAACAAGCCAAGTAAGCCCAGAACATTACCCTGCATGGCGTTAAAGGCTAGCACTTGACCGATGGTTAGTTCATTGCTTATCACCAGTATGCTCCCTAATCCGAGTAAACTAATGCCGCCGATACTGCCAACAAGGTGCGTAAAAGTGCCATTAACAATGCCGATTTTGATGGTACTGAACGTCAGATTCGCCAGACGACCGAAGCGACTTTGAAATTCATCCCAAAATTGGGGAGCAGCCCCCGTGGTTTTCATCACCATTGCGCCTTTAAACGTTTCGACCAGTACCCCTTGATTTTCGGCTGCTAAGACTAAGAGGCTGCGCGTTTTTTGTTGCAGAATCGGC
Organism: Scytonema sp. UIC 10036; assembly: GCF_009725235.1. The sequence goes on along the minus strand of NZ_WJFC01000002.1, from coordinate 32,005 downwards.
AAGAACGGCAAGGTTGCCAGGGTCATTATCGTCCCGATCAACATGACCGCTAGTGTTAACTTCCAGCTATAAAACAGCATGAAGCAAAAAGAAATGACTGCCACAAAAAACTGGCTGGGCAAACGAACAACAACCTGAGAGACCAACTGGTTAATTTCATTGATATCGCGTAGGCGGCTGGTGATTTCGCCGCTGCGACGAGCTTCGTAGTAATTCAAAGGCAGGTGTAAGAGTTTTCGCCCAAATTCCAAGACTAGCCCTAACTGTAGCCGTTGACTAAAGTGAGCAATCATAATAGTTTGCAGTACTTGTAGGGTAGTACTAAACAAGGTCATGACAACAACGGCAGCGATCACAACGGTAAGCAACTCAATATCCCCCCGAACAAGTACCTCATCTGTGAGAATTTGAACCAAAAAAGGGCTACCGAGGGAGAGTAAGCCCAGGACAATGTTGATGACAAAAGCTTGCGCCAGCAATATGTGATAAGGCCAGACGCGCCTAAAAAAGCGACCGAAGCCACTAACAGAATCTTCTTGGAACTGCTCAAAAAACTCCTCTGAACCTGGTTGCAACAAGAGCATGATGCCATTCCAACCTGCCGTTAACTCGCGTTTGTCAAGATAACGGATGCCCGCTGCTGGATCTGCAATGACATATTTCCTGCCCCGCTTCCCGTATAAAACAACCCAGTGATAGCCCTTCCAATGAATAACCGCAGGCAAAGGGATTTCTTTGATTTTGTCTACGACCTCCTGTGAGGCTTTAACTGACCGGGCATTGAAACCTAGGGTTTCAGAGCCACGCTTCAGACCCAGCAGTGTTGTCCCTAATTGCCCAGTTCCTACTGCTTCGCGACTGCGAGTGATGCTCAAAATCCGTCCATAATGTCTGGAAATTGAAGCTAGGCAAGCTGCCCCACAATCTTCCTCGCTTGCTTGTAAAACACATTGATAACCTTTACGACGTTTGAGTAGATTAACCATAGTGATTTTTGATTAAATTACAAATCTGTTAATAATCTTGCTTTTCTGAGAATGAATTTAAGCACCGTTTCAGAGCGTGAAATAATATCAGCTGTACCCTCCATCCCAGGTTGAAGAAGACACTGATGATCTTCATTTCCTACAAACCGAGTTTCGGGTTGAATTATTACCTCATAAGAGGCACGTGAGGCGCGTGCTTCCGTCTCGTTACCTGCCGCTGGCAGGGCATCTGGTGCGACTGTGGTGACTGTACCTTTGAGCGTGCCATAGTCTGGATACGGACAAGCAGACACCTGCATCTGGACCTTTTGTCCTGGTTTCACTTTGTCAATATCTTTAGCCTCCACATTAGCCTTAATCTGCAAAGGGGCATTCATAGGTGCAATATAAGCAATAGCTTCTCCTGGTTGTACCACCTGACTTGCGTTTCGCAGCTCCAATTTGAGGATTGTGCCATTAATTGGGGCAAGAATAAATGTCTTACTAAGTTCAATTTCTATTTGTTGGAGTTCTTTCACATCGCGCCCCAGAGAGTTTTGAATTTCAATTTGACGCTGAAGCAGGTTCTCTCGTTCTTTGTGCAATGCAGCTAGGGTTGCCAAACCTCGTGCCCTTTCTTGGGCAATGCGCTCAGTCGCTATTGTTACTGATGCATTACTTGGATTGAGGCTTGCTTGAGCTTCTTTGAGTTTCGCTTCAGACGCTTTGAATGCTTGTTCTTTCTCCTTGACTTGTAGTTCAGCAATAGCACCAGTGTTAGCCAATTGCTGATATCGCTTCATCTCCTCCTTTGCCAGCGCTAAAGAGGCTTCCACTGCTTGCACTTGTGCGGAAGTTGTGATTTGCTTGTCTTGATAGTCCTCTTGGTGGAGAACAAGGTCAGCTTCAGCAGCGGCAATGCTGCGGTTCATTAATATTTTTTCAGCGGCTATCTGATTATCGAGGGCATTGAACTGAGCATCGATTTGAGCAAATTGTAAGCGGTTGTGCTGGATATTTCCTTGCAGTTGTTTCTTTCTGGTTTGGAGTTGAGAATTGTCAATAGAGGCGATCTGCTCGCCCTTCCTGACAACTTGGTTCGCTTTCACTTTAATGCTTGTGACTATTCCCTCAGTTGTAGCCTGAGCGATTCGCAATTCTCCCGTCGGACGGATAGTCGCAGGGACTTTTACCGTGGCGTTGTACTTGAGAACGCCACCCAGAGCAACCGCTCCACTAAATATGCTAACCAGAAACATTGTCCCTATTGTTGTCCAGGGACTAATAAGGGGGAGAAACTCGTCGCCTTGAACGAGATTGAGTTGGTCTGGATCAGGTGTACTCAGCATGGCTACAAAATCTTAAAATTGACAATGACCCTCGCTCCTCAAACATTCAAAATTCAAAGTATGCCCTATACCTGCAGCGTGCCGTGCCTCCTTTAGGAGGAGCTTAACGCGCACGGTGTCCGTAAGTCCTACAGACAGGCTGAGTCCCTTGCGGGACACGCTCCGCGAGGCACGCGCAGCGAGGAGCTTACACGCTTGGCAGACCTTACGCCAACGCGTAGCGTGCCCGCAGGCTTAGGATCTAAGCATAGGGCTTAGGGGTTGACGGGGGCTGTAAACGGACAAAAAAATAAACCTCTCCAGAAATTTGATTTCAGTCCACCTATTAAAAGGGTTTCAAATGAATTTGCCCAGATATGTAATGTGAGCCTCCTCTTTAAAATGAGATGAAAGATCAAAGGAGAGGCTATAGTTTTGACTTATCCTTCCATCCTTATCTTAGGCGGAAACGCAGGGGAGACCTTAAGGAACCCAGAGGAACAAGAGGCATCAAGTCATCACTATCAAAAGGATCATCGGGTTCTTCTGTGCTATTATCTCCACCTTCTGTGCCATTGTTTACGCCATTTTCTTCTTTGCTATGGTCTGCAAAGTTGACTTCGTTAGTATATCGGTGTTCAGTCACGTAGGAATTGGATTCGCCACCCGCTACAGTCTCCTGTTGCTCCTCAGATAAATCCACCAGCAACTCTGAGTATGAGAGAAAGGCCATATTTATACCTCACTGGTTATTACTTATACTAAATTGGTTGTGTAACTCCTTTTTTGTATAGAGCGTGTAGGTAATACCCTCCGGGAAGCCCTTCGGGTAAGACCTTCGGTCACGCTGCGCGTATGCCTGCGGCACGCTTTGCGCTTACGCAGTCGCTGTGAGTTTGGAAAACCCTCCAAAGAGCGCTGTCTCACCGCCTCCGGCGTCTATGTTTGTATAGCCCCTAGGCTTCGGTCCTATCCCTATAATTCCTCCTCGATGATTTCGACCAATTCCTTGGCTAGGTCTTTTTCCTCGCTGGCTAGCTGTTTTGCTTCGCTGACCTCCAGGAGGAATGCTTCGGGGCTATTCGTTCCGGTCTCATTCCCACTCGTTCCGGTCTCATTCCCACTAGTTCCCGTCTGATTCCCACCTCTGTTCAGGAACCCATTTACCCCTTGCCCAATCAAGGGAAGGCTGGATAGTGGCCGCAACCTCCCTATAGATAACCCGCCCGATATAGCAGCGGCGGAGTCATCTGTGAGTTCTTCTAGCAGTAGAGGAATGTCTTTTAATCTCATCATATTTTTCCTCCTGCGGAGTTAATGAGTATGCTTTCAATTGAGCATAGAGCACCGTTATGCATGCCCGCTTTTGACTCTCCAGCTTTAATGGAAGACGACCAGAGAAGCTTGTATAAACTCTCTTTTTGATTTGAGCAAGTCATACAAGTTTCCTTCCCCTCCCGTTAAGAATTCCAGAGTATTACTTCCTTGCTAATCTCTTACTTAGGCATAGAGCTAAAAAATTAGGTCATGCCAAGTAAGAACTTCTAGGAAAGCTCTGGAATTCGTTGCAAGGGAGTTTGTGCTGTTGGTTGAATTAATTAGCCAACCTCATGACTCAGCCTAAAGCTTACTAGACAATGTCAGCCGTCGCCTCAGCGTCACCAGTAACGTCATCGCCACCGATACCAGTGACCCGTCCTGGTGCCTCAAAGCCTAGCTTGAGATCATCGTAAGCTTCGGTGAATACAAAGTCAGTCGATAATCTCTTGCGAACGCTAGAGCCATTTCTACTAGAAGTGATATCCTTCTGAAAATCCACTAATTGATTTTCGAAGTTAGTGTAATTTAACTCATTAAGCGTGTCTAGTTTTCCGCCTCCAGAAACAAGTTCCTGCTGCTCTTCAGTTAAATCCACCAAAAATTCGTGTGACATTGTATTTCTCCTTGTGATTTTTTATTTGAAACACCCTTTATCGGTTGTTATAAATAATCTAGCTAAAAAAAGCAATTTTAAGGATGCCATCTTGCCACATTTTTATTTGTAAAAACATCCCATTACACTGCAATTAAAATAGCGAAAAAATAATTTAATGCTGCTGAATGAAAGGATGGTTCATAGACGGACAGAAAGAATAACATATTGTAAATTATGCCAGAGACGACGAATTGATAGTTTGAGCCTCTCCTTAGATTTAAAGTGGTAAATAATCTGGGAGTGTATTTGAGTTAGATAATGACTGAGCCGGGTATTTTATCCTTACACTCAATCCATGTACGTCTTACTCACTATCTGTCTAGCTTCATTGATTAATAAGGTAAAGACAACATAGCGAGCAGCAATGCACTAAAAGCATTTTCAACGCTTGATGGTTCTCCACAAGCGTTTGAATGTCTTGCACTTCTATAGTAGTCCTATCTGATTTGTGAAATTTTTAAGTAATGCCTACAAATCTCCTAAAAGTGAGCATTATGCACACTAAAAAATCATCATTGTTTAGCGATGATTTAGGGTTCTTATATTGTCTAAAACGTAAGCATAATGCCTGGAGCGCTCTTGCTGAGTACTGTCTACAACAAAATTTTGTTTTTTAGCCAATAAAACTTTCTAATTCATCTAGCGATCGCCCGTATCTGCCTCAATAAGCGGAGCTTGTTGAGGTACAGAGCGCGCTAGGCGATTGGGCAAAGCCCAGCGACCACCAAACAACTCATATACGAGTATTTTTGTCAAGTTCATCATTGACAAATTTTAATGCGTTTGCCCTAATTAACTAGGGGAGTTGCGGTCTGTTTTACCCACTGAATAACTGTGGTGTGATGAACCCCACTTACTCGTTCAATCTCACGAAATCCCATACCATCAACATACATTTTTAAGCATTGTTCCTTAGTTTCATCGGTATATCCTTTGGCAGAGTAAAACTCAATGAATTGTCGTCCGCAGTTACGGCAAAGGTAGTTTTGTTTCCCCTGACGATGACCGTTTCTTCTAATTTGACTTGAAGAGCAGTGAGGACATTGCATCCTGATATTATGCAGATCCGTTTCATCCCTCAAACACTGCTCCAAACTGCCACTATCTATCTGTGTTTGTTGCTGGCAAGTAGCTTCTAGATAATCAATATCAGATGTTCGTTGCTCACGAACTATCTCTAGATAATTACCCTCAAATTTTCTGCTTGAATCACTCTGGCAAGATGTCCTATCACTTTGATATTTGCTGACTCTACAATCTTCGCTGTTTTCTTTTACCAATCGCTTATAAGTACGGTAAGGAATGTAGTGTAAGGGCTTGTAACCAGCAAAACGAAGAATCAAAACACAAGCCCAGGAATATTTACCGTCAAGGATTGCTGCAACGACCTGCTCAAATTGTTCTAAACTCATTACTTTGTTAAGTGTTGTATTACAAGAATTGGTATGTTTAGTCATGGTATTCTCTCTTGTCTAAGTGAAACAGGCTATGAATGCAATATTTTTATCTGGCTAAAGGTAGTTATATACAGGAATCCCATTTTATTTGTGAAATTTTGTGTTTGTTCCGTTAGTAGTTAGTCGGTAGTTGTTAGTTCTTCTCCACTACCTACTATCAGTCATCACGGGCAAGTTCACTATTTATTTAAGATTGCTGTAAATCGATATTGTTGTGTCAAATTAGATTTAAACGGTATACTTGTCTTCACAAAATTTTTTAGGCTACAAATCAAAATATTATTGTGTCCTTAATCCAATTAAGGCTACTAAAGTTGAATGGAAAAACTCTTAAGCTAACGTAGGAAAGCCGCGAAAAATATGCAATACCCTCTAGTAGAAAAGGCTAGAAGCAGAGCTAGGCATCAATTTTAAAGCTGTTTTTGAGGCGTTTGGCTCTCTACTCCATCACGATCTACTGAAAAGATTAGGTCACGGCAGGGTAAACCCTGCGTCGTGGCTTTCATCCCTTGGCTGTTCGCGCAGCGTGCCGAAGGCATAGCCGAAGGGTTTTCAGCCTACTTTCTTATAAAGTCATAATCAACTCTTTTCGCCCTATTTTGTCTTAAGTTTCGCAAGCGCCTGTTTAACAGCTTTGCTCATAGCTTTGAAATGAAATTCACTTAACCCATTGCTGGCACATACGCAAATAACCCTGCTCAGTTGAGTAGGAGACAGGTGCATGATTTTCATTGCAATGTTATTCACTATGTCTTGAGGCTTGCTCGTTTCCTTTGTGGGCGCAGAGTGAAACTCATCTTCAGGCTGTGGGTGTAAATCGGTTACAGATTGTTCATCGAACAGCTGTACCTCGTCGGGTTCTTGAAAGCTGAGAGTTTGGTCATTAATCACAACGCCCGCACTACTATCAGATCGCTCCCCCTGACTCTGTTGAGGGTTGCCTGTGGGCATCAGTACTCGACCGCATTCATCCTCTCCATATAGCTTTGGAGATTCTGGAATTTGTGCCGATGTCGTACCCTCGCCAATATTAGCGGTCTCAAGCGTGTAAGTTTTTCCTTGACGTTGTGCAATTCGTTTGCTATTATTTGCGATTTTATCGCAGATAGATTCACGCATTTGGCGAACCATAAATTCAGAAACCCCACAACGTTTGGCAATCTCCCGATTACTCCAACGACTCCACTCTTCATCTCGTAGCATTATATCCACCGCACGACGCTTATCTGCGTTGGTACGTCGTAAACCGTGGTTGGCATTCGCTCCCACCGAGTACAGCAAAGCGTCGCGACGACTACCTTGGCGTACTTGTGGGGCAATCACCTGACGCCCAGCTTTCTTCGTTGCATAAAGCCGATGGAAACCATCTGCTAGCCAATAGTTTTTGCCGTCGTAAAATACTAGAATCGGGGGAAAAATGGCATTTAACTCTATCGCTTCAGCATATTCTGCAATGACATCCCAATTAAGTTTGACCCGTGACTGAGTACCGCCGTCGATGCGAATTTGTGCAATGGGAAGGTACTCTAGTGTAGGAGCAGATGTAGTCATAGGTAATGGAGATTTTTCAAAAGTTGTAGTAGACATAGGCTAAGCCAAAACTACAATTGAAGAAGGCAGGAGGCAGAGGGCAGAGGGCAGAAGGAACAATTGGATGGGGATTCAGACCCCAACCAATTGTGAGCACCGCGTAGACGGTGGGGTTTTAGACCCTTGTTCCCTTCGGTCACGGGCAGAGGTCAGGAGGCAGAAGGGAATACTGGCTCCTGACCTCTGCCTTTCTGATAAATAATATAAAAGGCTTTTTGATTCTGACTCCTGAGTTCTGAATTCTGAGTTCTTTTTTAAAAGTGTAGTTAAAAATAAATTACTGATGTTCTTTCAAAAGTTATAGTTAATCAAGATTTTGCTTCTCAGAAGTAACAATTGCTATCTCGGATATTTGTATACAGGAATACTTTATTAAGAGACCCCGGTGTTATTTCATGGAATGAACAGTCCCCAAAACACTTTCTTAATGTGGTTTCAAAAATGTGTCGGTGTGACGATAATATTGCCAAAGCTGAAACCATAATATTGCCGCTACAAAGGCTGAAATACCAATGTTTCTAATCACTCACTACCAAAATTTGGCGAAGGTCATGATAATATTGCCGGAACCACAAAATAGCACTATAAGCTTGCCAAAATAGTTAAGTTAAGTAAAATGTCTGGAATGTTTTTGTAGCAATGGATAGCATTAATACAGTTGAGAATTTATGGATTTAAGTTAACACAAAATTTGCCAAAAATAACGTAATTACGTGCTAAAAAATGAAAGTATAACTTTGCCAAAGTCAATTAGACCCAATAGATTTGCACCTCTTTTTACAAAACTACAAATCACCCCATTAAACAACACCTTGAAAGGGCTAGTTCTATAAATGCTACAGTCGTAACATCCACTTCAGCTAAATCTTCTGCTGAAGCTGTGTCGTTGCTTTCATTCAGAACCCCAAAACATATCTGAGGAATCTGGATCGCAAAAAACACCAGTTTCATTTCCTCGATCGCTGTAAACGATCAAGAAATTTGATAGATAGTCGATTGGTGGTACTCGATGAACAAAGTAGTAATAAGTGATTGGATAATCTCTCGTCATTACATCTTCATCCTCTGGAAATTCGATACGTCCACCGGATAGTTCGTAGCTCTGTTGCCTCCATTCTTCCCAAGTTATGCAAGTCATGGTTATTGAGCCTAAACGGGTTAATGAATTTGATCTAACTTAGCGAGCAATCCTAAGCAGAATCTGATGGAATACTGAGATTTTTAAGTTCGTTCCCTGACCCTCAAGCATCGGTTCTTCTGCAAGCAATCACAATTTCCTCGAAAAATCCTTAGATTTCTTCTCTATTGTTTCAACAGGATGTAGCACTAAGGAATTTAACCAGGAGGACAAGCAGATGCAGGAATGGTGGGAGAAAAATTTTACCAACTGCGAGTTGGGAGACAGGCGATTGGGCGTTTCCTCCCCAGTCTGGTCAATGTAGGTTTGCGCGTCGCCGTCAATTGACGACACAGTAACGTTGCGATCGCACAAGTTCTGCTCATCTTTGTGGATGAACTGAGTGATCGGTGAACTAGTACCAAAAGTCTTTTGGTCTTCTTGAGAAAGAAAAAGTATTTGTGCAACCCCGTGGGGCTGCTCTGCATCTGGTATGATACAATCAATGCCATCAATTGCCGCAAAGATACTACGGTTAGGAGCCAACTGAAGCAAGCGATACTGATATCAACCAGGGGCACGAGCGATCATTACTTTTAACAACTAGTTTTAAAAAAAATACATATATTTCACATATTTTTGTAACTAGCAGAGCCGCCTAACGCACTGGCTCAGCTTCACAAACAAAGCCTGCGAAGTTTTACCAGCGTGCTTTTGTATTCGCGATCGCATCTAGATTTAGCACTAATTTATTCCTTTAGACAATCCAATAACTTAGGCATCATCTACCAACGATAGAGGATAGATTAGTACGGTGCTTTTTATACTTATTCGCGTGTTCAAAATTCAAAACTTAAGTTAGTCTATTTAAGCATATAGTAAAATCTTGATTCAAGAGTTTGTTATAGTCTTTGGGTCAAATTCTGTAGTAATTGCCCAAGAGTGTACACACAACGCGCATCAGGAAAGAAGGATTCTCTAGGACTTTCCATGAACATGAAATTAGAAAATGGAGTAGCGGACATCTCAGCTTCGTTGCCCTCGAAGACTTTAATTACTCTAAAAGTTAATGGCACAGAAAAACAAATGGAGATCGCGCCTTGGACAACTTTGCTCGACGCTCTGCGCGAGTATCTTGATTTAACCGGGACGAAAAAAGGATGCGATCACGGACAATGCGGAGCTTGCACGATTTTAGTGGATGGCAAGCGCATTAATTCCTGTCTGACTTTAGCAATCATGAAAGATGACGCCGAGGTGACAACAATTGAAGGACTTGCTCAAGGGGAAGTACTTCATCCTTTGCAACAAGCGTTTATTGAACACGACGCTTTTCAATGCGGATATTGCACACCTGGTCAAATTTGCTCCGCTGTTGGTTTGATGGCTGAGGGTAGAGCAGAAACGGCAGATGACATCCGCGAGTTGATGAGCGGCAACATCTGTCGTTGCGGTGCTTACCCGAATATAGTCGCAGCGATTCAAGAGGTGATACAAACGGGGGAAAGGAAGGCGGAACAATGAAAAGTTTTTCATATACAAGAGCCGATGATGTGGCAACAGTCGTGAATGAGATTGGTGTGGACAACGCGGCGAAGTTTATCGCAGGCGGCACAAATCTAATTGATTTGATGAAGGAAAATGTCGCACGCCCCTCGCGTTTGATTGATATTACGCGCTTACCTTTAAACAAAATTGAAAACACCGAAGACGGCGGTTTGCAGATCGGCGCACTTGTGACAAATGCCGAAACCGCCTATAATGGACAAGTCGAAAAGCGTTACCCACTGCTTTCAAAAGCAATTTTGGCGGGTGCGTCGCCGCAACTGCGCAACATGGCGACGACGGGAGGAAATCTTTTGCAGCGAACGCGCTGTTATTACTTTTACGATACAGCGACACCCTGCAATAAACGCGAACCTGGAACAGGCTGCCCCGCGATTGATGGTTTCAACCGCATTCACGCAATTTTAGGCACGAGCGAACACTGTATCGCCACCCATCCGTCGGATATGTGTATTGCGCTTGCAGCGTTGAAAGCGGTTGTTCGCGTCACAGGGAATAATGGCGATCGTACAATACCATTTGCCGAATTTCATCGTTTACCTGGTGATACGCCGCACATTGACACTAATTTACAGGCGGACGAAATCATTACGGCAGTTGACTTACCCGCAAAAGGCTTTGCCAAAAATTACACTTATCTGAAACTCCGCGATCGTACATCCTATGCATTTGCCCTTGTGTCGGTTGCTGTTGCGCTAGAAATGGATGGCGATCAAATTAAACAAGCACGCCTCGCCCTTGGCGGTGTGGCGCACAAGCCTTGGCGTAATACGGAAGCCGAAGCAATGCTCTTAGGTAAAAGTGCTAATCAGGAAAACTTCCAGGCATGTACAGAAGCTATTGTGCGCGACGCAAAAGGCTTTGGTCACAACACGTTCAAAATAGAATTGGTGAAACGTGCGATCGTTCGCGCTCTCAAGCAAGCCGCAGAAATGGAGCAATAATATGACTACGAGCTATATTGGACAACCGACTAGTCGTGTTGACGGACATGCCAAAGTAATCGGCAAAGCGAAATACGCCGCCGAATTCAATGTTCCCAATCTTACCTACGGTTACGTCGTTTCCAGTCAGATTGCTAAAGGGAGAATCACGAAAATTGACGCTAGTGATGCGCTCAACCTTGAAGGCGTGTTGCAAGTGTTCACTCACGAAAACGCACCTAATACTGCGTGGTTTGACAGCAGTTACAAGGACGAAACTGCACCGCATGGTTCACCGTTTCGTCCCCTTCATGAAGATAAGATTTTGTATAGCGGACAACCCGTTGCGCTTGTCGTCGCCGAAACCTTTGAGCTTGCGCGTTATGGGGCGACACTCGTCCGAGTCGAGTACGAACGTGAAATCCACGTCACTGATTTGGATGCAAAGCGCGAACAAGCCTACAAACCAACAATGAGACCGGGCAGCGAACCACCACCAAAACCGCGCGGCTATGCCGAAAAAGCTTTTGCCAACGCTGCCATTCAACACGAAGCTGAATACGCTTCGCCTGTGGAACATCACAATCCGATGGAGTCCTTCGCCTCCACCGTCGTCTGGGAAGATGATGGCAAAAAAATTACTATTTATGACAAAACCCAAGGAGCGCCAAACAGTTATCAATACGTCTGCAATGTTTTCGGATTTTCCAAAAATAATGTGCGTGTCATCTCGCCCTATGTCGGCGGGGCGTTCGGTTCAGGTTTGCGTCCGCAGTATCAGTTATTTTTAGCGGTGATGGCGGCACGTGAACTTAAACGCTCGGTGAGAGTGTCACTGACGCGCCAACAGATGTTCACCTTTGGCCATCGTCCCAGCACTGTGCAGAAACTTGCCCTTGGCGCTGCGCCCAATGGTACGCTCGAAGCTGTCATTCACGAAGCGATCGCCGAGACTTCGCAGTTTGAAGATTTTACCGAAAATGTTGTTAATTGGTCAGGTTTACTCTACCAGTGCGATAATGTCAAGCTTGATTACAAACTTACAAAGCTTGACCTTTACACGCCGATAGATATGCGAGCGCCAGGAGCTGTCTTAGGCGTGTACGCGCTCGAATGCGCGATGGACGAACTCGCATATAAAGTTGGTATCGATCCACTTGAACTGCGTCTGAAAAATTACGCTGAGCGCGATCAAAACGAAAACAAACCTTTTTCAAGTAAAGAACTGCGCGAATGTTACCGACAAGGCGCCGAGAAATTTGGATGGGTAAAGCGAAATCCCGAACCGCGTTCAATGCGTGAGGGTGATAATCTGATTGGTTGGGGCATGGCAACTGGCATTTGGGACGCGCAACAACAAAAAGCAAGTGCGAAAGCAGTTTTGTTCCCTGACGGCAAACTCATCGTCAGTAGCGCGACGGCTGATATTGGCACTGGAACTTACACGATCATGACGCAAATCGCCGCCGAAACTCTCGGGTTGCCGATTGACGATGTGACATTTAAACTTGGCGATTCATCATTGCCAGAAGCGCCCATTGAAGGTGGTTCTTGGACAGCATCTTCAGTCGGCTCAGCAGTCAAGGTCGTCTGCGATGAAGTGCGCAAAAAGTTATTCAAACTCACGCAAAAGATGGACAATTCACCCCTCGCCAATGCTTCAATCGAAGACCTTTGTTTTGCCGACAAGCAAATTAAATTGAACCATGATCCAACACAGGCTGTTTCAATTACTGAAGTAATGCGACATGGCGAAGTCAACAGTATTGAAGAAGAAACTACCAATCAACCCAACTCCTCGAAGCAAAATCAATACACACGGAATTGTCATTCGGCGGTGTTCTGTGAAGTGAAAGTTGACGAAGAGTTGGGCACGATTCGCGTCACGCGGGTTGTTAGTGCGATCGCAGGTGGACGCATTTTGAATCCTAAAACGGCGCGAAGTCAGATTCTCGGTGCAGTTGTCTGGGGTATCGGCATGGCTCTGGAAGAAGAGAGCGTGATCGATCAGAAATTCGGACGGTTCATGAACCACAATCTGGCGGAGTACCACGTTCCTGTCAATGCCGACATACACGATATTGACGTAATTTTTGTACCAGAAAATGATTCAATTGTCAATCCCCTCGGAGCAAAAGGTTTGGGCGAAATTGGCATTGTCGGTGTCGCAGCGGCGATCGCCAACGCGGTTTTCCACGCCACCGGAAAACGTATTAGAAATTTGCCGATTATGCTCGACAAGTTGCTTTAGTTTGTACTTAATTATACGCAGTTGGGACTAAACCCGGATTTCTCACAAGTGGAAAAAAATCAATGGCACAAGCAAAATGTAGGATGATTTAATTAATACATCAGTAAACAAGATGAAAAAATCAGATAAATTTAAGTAGAAATCGAAAGCATACAGATGCATAAATAACAATAAATCTAGTAAGTGTTGAAAGAAAAACACTTGAGTCGGAAAATTAGATATGCCAAAACTAGGGTTAAGTCAAGTAAACCCAAACTACAAGCTAATAAATAGAATTTCAACCAAATAATTGCAAATCAACCAATACAAGGGAGTCGAGATAAACAACTGTAAGCAGTTGCAAAAATATTTTGGTAGGGACAACCACTACTAATTGCAATCAAAATCTTTTGGGTATTAACAGTGATAATTGCCCCTAACTTCAGTAAATTGCCACGAATAGTTCCGACTTGAGCATTTTTTAGTTCGGTGTTAGCTAAACACTGCTCTCGTAAAGCATTCATCAAAATATAAGCAATCGAGGAAAACCGACATGCTTTTCATGATGTTGGAGCAGCATCTACCGAATTAGCTCTCCAAGGGACCGCATTAGGGCTATACATTCACCAAATGGCAGGGTTTGATGTCCCACTAGCGCGACAGATATACGGTATTCCTGAAGACTATGAACCAGTAGCGGCGATCGCATTGGGTTATTTAGGAGATCCAAAAACCCTGTCCGAAAGGTTGCAGCAACGAGAGAATTCTCCGCGCACCCGCAAGCCCTTAGAACAGTTTGTTTTTTCTGAGCAATGGAACCAAACCTCGCCAATAGTCAAGAGCTAGGGCTGAGGTGAAAGCATACGAACGTATTTGACCTAGCGTTAACTCCTGAAGAAGGAGAGTAAACATAAACATCGACTGACAAAAGTACTTAAGTGCACAACTGAAATGTTGAAACCGATAAGGCAAATTTTCCGATGACAACCACAACTCCCAACCGCACAACTAACTCACATCCTAATTCACCCGCTCCCTACACGGGATTTGATCGCCTATTCATTGGCGGACGTTGGGTCACAGGTCGTTCCGAACACAAATTACAACCCATTAACCCATTCCGCCAAGACGTGATTATGGAAATTCCGGCGGCGGACAAACGAGACCTCGAAGATGCTTATCAAGAAGCACAACGTGCTCAAGTAGCGTGGGCAGAAAAACTACCCAGCGAGCGAGCGCTGATTATGCGTCGTGCGACTGACATTATGGATGCCCGTCGCGAGGAGATTATTTCGTGGTCGATTCGGGAGGCAGGTAGCCCGCGCAAGAAGGCAACCCTGGAATGGAAGGCGGCGCGTGATGTGATGGAACAGGCTGTTTCTGTTCCCTATGGTGCCCAGGGGCGGATTCTGCCGTCTGACATACCAGGTAAAGAAAGCCGAGTCTATCGCCGCCCTGTAGGTGTAGTCGCTGTAGTCAGCCCGTGGGACTTTGCCCTTAATCTTGCCAATCGCTCGGTTGCCCCTGCCTTGGCGCTGGGAAACGCGGTCGTGCTGAAACCACCCTCGAATACTCCCGTCACGGGTGGTCTGATCTTTGCCAAGATCTTCGAGGAAGCGGGACTTCCCCCTGGCGTGCTGAGTGCTGTGGCGGGTCCAGCCCACAAGATTGGGGATGCGTTCGTGAGCCACCCCATCCCGCGCGTCATTACCTTTACCGGATCGACAAAAGCAGGTCGGCATATTGGGGAACTGGCGATGAGTAGCCCCATCATAAAACGGGCTTCGCTTGAACTTGGGGGTAACAGTCCGTTTGTCGTTTTAGACGATGCCGATCTGGAACTGGCGGTAAAGGCTGCTGTGTTTGGTAAGTTCTTAAACTCAGGTCAGATCTGCATGAGTATAAATCGGCTGATTGTCGATGAGCGCGTGTATGACGAGTTTGTCGATCGCTTTGTCGATCGCGTTCGCAATCTAAAGATGGGTGACCCGAACGACCCCGATACGGATATTGGTCCCATCATTGATGAAGCTCAGTTGAATTCACACCTCAAGCACATTCAAGCCGCACATGAGGAAGGTGCTTGTCAACTGCTCGGTGGCGACCCTGATGGACTGATGCTACCGCCGCACGTCTTTGTGGATGTCAACAATCAGATGACGGTAGCGCGTGAGGAGATGTTTGGACCGATCGTCTCCATCATTAAAGTCCGCGATCAAGCAGAAGCCTTGCAGGTTGCGAATGACACCGAGTACGGCTTATCGAGTGCAGTGTTCACCCGCGATGAGGGACGTGGACTGCGCTTTGCACTAGGGATGCAAGCGGGAATGACGCATATCAACGATCAGACGGTAAATGACCTACCGAATGCTCCCTTTGGTGGCGAGAAGAATAGTGGGATCGGACGTTTTGGTGGTAATTGGGCGATTGAGGAGTTCACCACCGACCATTGGATTACCGTGCAGCAAACTCCGCGCACCTACCCATTTTGAAACAGTTATCAATTATCAGTAATCAGTTACCACTCACTACTCACTTGAAATCATGAAATATCGTCAACTTGGCAATAGCGATCTGAATGTGTCTGAAATTAGTTTAGGCTCTTGGTTAACTATGGCGGTGGAGTCGAGCGCCAAAAAGCAGAAGCTTGCGTTCACAAAGCCTTTGACGTGGGGATTAATACGATCGACACGGCAAATGTATACGGACGCGGTGCGGCTGAATCGCTGTTAGGTGAAATTTTGCAGGGGATCGATCGCTCGTCCTACATTTTGGCGACCAAAGTTTATTTTCCAATGTCGGATACCGACCGAGGATTATCGGCGGCTCAAATTTACAAACAAATTGATGCATCGTTACAACGCTTACGCACAGATTATGTCGATCTCTATCAGTGCCATCGCTACGACGAGAATACGCCATTAGGAGATTTTAAATGATTAAGAGTATCGGATACGCATACCAGTAATCAGAATTTCCTCGAAAAACCCTTAGATTTCTTCTCTATTGTTACAACAAGTGTTTCAACAAGATGTAGCACTCGAACTGAGACCACGTCGTAGTGGGATTCTGTTGGTGAGTAGATCCCAAACCAGACCTATCAAGTAATTGAACAAGGAGATCACAAAGATGGCAAATCAAGACCTTAGCACACTAAAAGTCGCAATTCTGGTAACAGATGCTTTTGAGCAAGTAGAAATGACGCAACCCCAGCAAGCTCTAAAGCAGGCAGGTGCTGAAACTCATATCGTTTCCCCTAAGTCCGACCGCGTTCAGGGTTGGAATCATTTTGATAAAGGCGATTTTTTCCCTGTAGATGTCTCTCTAGAGCAAGCTAATCCGTCTGACTATGATGCCCTGCTGCTTCCAGGTGGTGTGGCTAATCCCGATCAACTGCGAGTGAACGATCGGGCGATCGCCTTCGTCAAATCTTTCGTTGAAGCTGGCAAACCCATAGCTGTAATTTGCCACGGACCCTGGACACTGATTGAGACAGATGTTGTGCGCGGGCGACGGCTTGCATCGTGGCCCTCCCTCAAAACCGATCTGCAGAATGCCGGAGCAGAGTGGGTAAATCAGGAGGTTGTGGTGGATGGCAACCTTGTGTCAAGCCGCAAGCCCGACGATATTCCGGCGTTTAATCGGGAAATGATCAAATTGTTCAGTCAGTCAGGAAAAGTGCGGCAGATGGCGTAACGGTCATAATTTCCTCAGAAACCCCTTAGATTTCTGCTCTATTATCTCGACAAGATTTAGCGCTCACATGCTGAGACTGGCAATCTCTAGGATGTGTTTAAAAACCATGTGATCCTCCCTAACCCTCCTAAGCCCCTCCGGGGATGCGCCTAAGGCGTAGACAAAGGAGAGAACCGGACCGCTCAAAGTCACCCTTTTCAAGGGGGATTTAGGGGGATCGCCCCAGTTATCAATTCAATACCTCTGGTTTCCAGTACTCAAACGATGGGTAAAAAACAGCCATATTTCATCTGAGAAAAAAATTGATATTCGCCATTGATAGAACACAGTGGCGCTCACAAAATGTATTTATAATCAGCTTAATTGAACAGAAAAGAGCAATACCAGTTTACTGGATATTGTTACCAAAAAGAGGATGTAGCAATTTGGGTGAGCAGAAAAAATTAATACGCCCATTGTT
Organism: Scytonema sp. UIC 10036; assembly: GCF_009725235.1. Next base: position 14,698 of record NZ_WJFC01000002.1, on the reverse strand, counting down.
ACGGTTATTCAAAGGATATCGAATTCTGCTACTGGGAGATAGAGAGTTTCATAGTATAAAACTGGCTCATTGGTTACATAGCAAGGGGATTGAGTTTGTGCTGCATCAAAAACAAGGCACGTATATTCGCCAAGAAAATGAATCATATCAACGGTTACAATCTTTAGGATAAAATCCTGGTATCTCGTTCTTTCTGATGGGTATTTAAGCTACCAAACACAAAGGTTTTGCTAAATTCAATTTAGCCGGATATTACAAGCGAAAATATCGTGGCAACCTAGAGCCTGCTAGCTGGTTTTTACTCACTAACCTTGACAGTCTCAAAGATGCAATTAAAGCATTTAAGTTACGAAGTGGTATTGAGGCGATGTTCCGTGATTGCAAGACTGGGGGCTATAATCTCGAATCTACTTAAGAGTAATGGTCAACGCTTGATAGCATTAATTTTATTAATTGCTATTGCCTATACTTGTGCTATTTTAGCTGGTCGTAATTCTCGCTCTTTGGGATTCCAAAAATATGTTGGTCGTCTGAAAGAATTAAAGCGATGACACCGCCGACATAGCGCCTTTTGGGTTGGTTTGTATGGTTGTCTATGGGTGGGAGCAATGGAATTTTGGGCTGATTTAGCCCATGAATTCATGCTTTTAAAGTCTGATAAGCTACCTCTAACTGAAACAAAACAGGGCTTTGAGATGTTCAAGCACAAGAAAGACCAATGCATCAAAGTGATGTTGCAGCCGGACTAGGCTCATCTCACTTAAGAATATGTGAATTCGATAAAGGGGTGCCGCGCGACGCACAGCGTCCTTAATAGCCCAGTTTTCCCTGTCCTTCGCCCACAGAAAGCTGGGGATCAAACTGGTGTTAAGAATAAACAATGGGGGTTGTGTCGTACTTGTGACACAACCCTATTTACTAGGTGCCTAGCTCCCAATTCAAAGCAGATGCGATCGCCCGGTGCAATGTCAGCGGGTCAAAAGGTTTGGCTATGATTCCTTTAACTCCTAGTGTTTCATAATGATGGGGTTCGAGTAATCCAGCCTGTGCAGTCAAAAACACCACAGGTATAAACTGCATTTCCGGCTTAGCCCACAGTGCATCCAGAAACATATAGCCATCCATTTTTGGCATCATAATGTCCAGCAGGATCACATCTGGTTGTTCAGCGATCGCCTTGAGTAACCCTTCTTCTGCCGATGTTGCGGTAATGACAGTCCATTGGGCTAATTTTTCCAAGCAGGTTTGCACTACCCGTTGCACATCGGGTTCGTCGTCAATTAACAAAATGCGCTTTGATGCAGAGGTCACCATCATCTTCTGTAACAACACTGTACCGCCTCTCATAAAAGAAAAGACTATAAACCATTGAAGTAACTACCTATGAAAGATCAATAATTTAAGGAAATTGTGAGGAGATTCTGAGCGATTAGCATCACCAGGCTACAACTCTGTTCTACTCTCCGTTCTAAAGATAGGTTACTACCAATATCGTGTCTGGTTAAGTGCTTATAAAATCCAAAATACGAAAGCTATACAGTTTTCATTCTAAATAAACTCGGAATTTTTTGTGAGATAGATGAGGAGTGTAGTTGAACAGGCTCATTAAGATGCGATCGCGACTCAACAACTCCTGCGAATTCACCATAATTCCCTCAAAAAGCCCTTAGATTTTCCCGCTAGAGTCTTGGAAAGAGTCAGACGGGTCTTGCGACCTCTAGTCGAACAGATAGACTTCAATCTGGTTCAGGAATCAGATAACTACTTAAGAAGCGCAACCAGACTTAAGCATTGAAACCCAACACAAGCGAGAATTCATGTTGGGTTTCGTTCCTCAACCCAACCTACACGTCGTCCCTACCGGTATTCTTCAAAACTTTAAACCTCCGGGTGCAGCAGGCGTACATTTAACCGAAAATGTTGCTTTGTTGGAGACGGCTTCATAGGTTTTGCCATCACTCCCTTTCCACTTAACAGTCATGACAGCCCAACCATTGTTTGTTGAGTTTGGCTTGCTGTCAAACTTACGACTTACCGTAGAGGTAACAGTCTGTCCTTTCTTGGCACTCCAGTTAAAGGTGTTTGATTTCTCACCGTTCTCATAACTGAGAAAACCAGTGCCTGTTACGGTATGCTTCATATCAATTGTTGCATCAAGCTTGACTGTTGTTGGACAAGCTGAGACTATCTCTTTCTGCACTGGCTTGAGCGACAAATTCTGAACTGATGAGCCGTCGATTTGATCGGGACGTTCCACCGTGATGATGAAATTGCTACCCTGGCTGGTTACTTTTGTAATTTGCCACTTGGGATCGATAAGGTTGCTAATACCGGGTGCATTCCTGACAGCGTCTGCAACGCTTTGTTTCATTTTGGATTCATTGAGAGCATTTTTCATCTGGCTTTCAACTTGCGGAGTCATTTTGTTTGCGATCGCGCCTTCGATTCCTTCACAAATTTGCTTGATGGGTGGGAGAACAGACTTGCACAGTTTGTTAGCAATTCTGACATCAGTTTTGAAAGTGACTTCCGGATTGGCGTAAGAGATCGAGCCATTATAGGCGACAGGAATGAGCGATATGGAAAGATTGGTGTTATCTAAATGAATGTCGCGCTCTATATCAAGCGAACACTCACCCCATTTGCCAGCGAGTTTGCGGAAGCACTTTGCTTGAATTTCCTCACCTTGGTTTTCAAAATACATATCTGCATTGATTCTGTCACCGTTGACTGTGGCTTGGATAGACTGTGTGTTGAAATCTTGGAGAGAGTAATCAATGTGCCGAGCAATGCCTGAAAATTTGTAAGTATATATGGGGTTAGAAAGTGGAATTGATTTCTTAGAACCGTTAGGCATTAAAATATAGTTGGCGTCTTTGTGAAGATGTACTTTAGTCGAGCTAAATGCTGCATTAAAAGCCGTGGCTACAGCTGCTTTGGGGACGGGAATGTTTACGGTTTCTGCACGTGCAGACGAACTGAGCAAGGAAATGTTACCAAACATCATGGTAGCAACCAGCAGAGTACTACGGGTCATTTGAGCGATTCTCAACATATTTAAGTGGTTCCTAGTTTTCGTTTTTATAGTTTGTGTGGGTTTGATTTAACCCCTTCATTTGCTTCTATGTCTGGGTTATATTTTTTATGCATCCCCAACAAAGCACTCTTGGAATTTTTTGATATTTGTGGAATTTAGGGAGGCTATACTGCGTAGGCTTTGGGTAAAAATACGAAAGTAGGTTGGGTTTCGTTTCTCAACCCAACATTGAAACCTTATTGTTGGGTTTCGTTTCTCAACCCAACATTGAAACCTTATTGTTGGGTTGAGGAACGAAACTGTGGAGTTGCGATACATACGAAGACAGCGCAACTACGAACAGAAGAGGGATATTTTAGAGGATGTTTGAAAAGTTATGATTGATGTATCAAATATTTATAACCTAACCCTCCCTTAGAAAGGGGAGCCACTGCGCCATCGGGGAATGCCCGACTTGAGGCATATGGTGAGTCCACCCTTGTAGGCGGGTTTCCCGCCGTAGAGGAGTGGCGAACCCGTAAGGGCGTGAGGGAACTGAATTTTTCTTGTTTCCCCCCTTTTTAAGGGGGGATTAAGGGGGGTAATAATGCAATAAAAATCACAGCCAACCACTTTTCAAACATCCTCTTAGCTCGACTTTATCCATTTCTTTCGCCACGCGATCGCTACAGATGAAACCTTTGTGGGGCAGTAGTTTTACTTTTTGAACTTCAGCGCTCGTCTATGACGTGGAAAAAGTATTTGCCAAAAAGCCAAGGTTTTTGCCCGGTAGAGAAAACCGAGTTCTTAATTTTGGATAAAGTCGAGTTTAGGTTTCGTTATATAGTTTTTTTCTGGGCGACTGACTTAAGTTCTTATTTAAAATAAAATTTTGTATAGCTTGGATAATTATAATTTCTAACTATAGATTTGCAAATCTTAACTATAAAAATCAACTAATATAGTTTGTTTTATACGGGTAGCACCGCTTTCTCGACGCTTTGGAATACCACAACCACAGTTTATAAGTCTTCGAGCTTGCATTTGGTTTAAATTAACAATTCCAGGTGTTTTATCTGTGTTTTTTGAAAATTGAAATGAACTGTATTTGTCTGAGCGGTTAGCAGATATAGTCATGATTCCTATAACTACTATCGAAGCAATTAAGTATTTATATCTCATGTTTCCTTAGAAAAAACTAATTGCACTAGACCAATACCGATTTATATGTGCCTTTCTGAGGAAATATGCAGTTTCGATTAAATAACAATATATCAATCGATTCCGTTAAGGATTTTTGGTAAGAATTCCGTAAGATATACTCACACGTGCTATTAAAATTTACAATTTAGAGCAACTTCTATACGTAGGATTGGATTTCGAGGCGAAAAATCAACCGGAGCAAGCAGAGCGCTATATCCAAAAAGCAGTCAGCGAAAAAATTGATGATTAAATGTAGGGACTACGGTTCTTGAAAAATTGCGGAAACTTGGCAAGACGATTAGTGTAATCTGGCTCCCCAACCTACGTGTTTTCGTATTTTTAGGCTTAACCGACAAGCATTGGTAGCGAACTGGAAAGATAAATCGTCAAATTAACTATTTATGTTGGTAGACCGCTACAATTATATGTCACACGTGAGAATAATAAATTAATTATGAAATCTTACGCAAACGCACAAGAAAAAACTCAAATTGAGAAGTTGTCCAAACCATTTATGGAAAAGGTGGCGGTTATTGGTGCCGGACTTGGAGGTTTAGCTGTTGCTATAGCACTCCGGAAACTTGGGTGTGATGTTCAAGTGTACGAAAAAGCACAAGATTTTCGTCCTATTGGTGGTGGCTTGGGATTGTTACCAAACGGTTTAAATTCCCTTGATGCTATTGAACCTGGAATTGTAGAAACTATAAAAAATTCAGGTTGTGAAGTTAGCACAACTATTTTAAAGAATACTCAATGTGAAACAATTCGCACTAGCCCAGCTAGAATGTATCAGGATAAATACGGTCAGCCCTTCATCACCGTTTGGTGGTGGCGTTTGCAACAAATTCTGGCATCTAAACTGCCGTCTGAGAGTATTCATCTTGACCATCGCTGCATCGGTTTTGAACAAGACGATCGCTGTGTGTCAGTATATTTTGAGAATGGGGAACGGGTTAGTGCAGATTTACTGATTGGAGCTGATGGTATCAATTCGGTGATTAGAGAAGCTTTAATTGGAGACGGCAAACCTCGCTATTTAGGAAGTATGTCTTGGCGTACTGTTATCAATTGCAACCAAGAGGTACTTAATCCGGGTGAACTTGGATTTGTTAACGGTCATGAAGAATTTATGTACCTGCTGAATGTCGGTGATGGGTATATTTCGTGGCTATATCGTAAGTTATTACCAGATTGTACTCTTTCCCAAAATGTGGCTGAGGTTAAATCTAGGGTTCTCGATCGAATAGCGGGCTGGGGAGAATCATTGCGATCGCTTGTGGAAGCAACTCCAGCCGAGCAAATTTTGGAAGCACCGATTTGCGCTACTCAAAACTTGGGCAAACTTAAGGATTTACGCCCTTAAGGACAAGAGAACCGATAGCGCAAGGTTTTTTGAAAATATGAGGGAGCATTATGCTCTGGACGTAATTTGCCGTGGCGTGCCATCCAGCGAACAGTTAGATCGCGCCTGTTTGTGTTTCACCCTAAAAAGGTAAAATTTATGACGATTAAAACCGCCGCGAATGTTTACCTTTTTAGCAACCCGTTTCCACGCTCCCGACTTTAACTTGTCCTCTGGCTTTTTAAAGTAAGAATCGAGGGAACTAGGGATGCTTTCAGTCCGATTCTGACCGCGACGTGCAATGACCAGTGCAGCTGCACAGCCAGAGTTCAGACCTAATCGCGCCATATATTTGGTAACACCAATTACCGAAGTATAGGCAGCGTCAACTTTAATCAGTTCTATCCCAGATTTAAAGCATTTAGACTCAATCATTTGGGTAAACTGACTGTATGCCATATTAGAAAGCATCCGAGCGTACTTTGCGCTTTTCTCCTTCATAGATGCTTTCTTTTGGGCAAAATCTAAATCTTCAATAACTATGGGTACGCCGTACTTCAATGCAATTCTAACTATTTCAGATACAGCCTTACCAATAATGTATGATTGTTTGCGCCGAGCGCTTATCCTGAACATTAATCTTGATAGTTCCGTGGCGCTTTAAATTCCCATGACGATCTATTAAACTCCAGTCAATACTATTAGGATTAAAGTCAATGCCTAGAGCACCCTGTTCTAAGGATGTTTGGATTACTGGATCTACTGTTTCGAGGGTTGCATTAACATAAAAATTCCCATCTTTGTTCACTATTTCATAAGTGACAGGCTGAAGGCTTCCGTTCCTAGATGTCTCTTTCTTCTCCCCGTCTTTTCCTTTCCGGGTAGAGATACGTTTCACTGGTTCTATAGCAGCTAGTAACCAATCTTGACCGTAGGGAAAATTAATGTTATGAAGGGTTACAGTATCACCATACTTCGCTCTTAACTTAGGGGTAACAGTCAGGATCAAGGTATGTAAATTAGCATCATATCTAATTAACTGATTTCCACTTTGATAGTTTTTTGAACCGATAAAGAATGAACGATTAGACCGTTTTGAGCGCCAGTCTTCAAGCCATTCCTGCTTGTTGTTGTACCCATTCTTTTCTAAAGAGTGCTGCTTTTCAAATAATTTAGACGAACCAAAAGTTACTGTAAAATGTCCGGTAGCTTTCGCCTCTTTTAGACGGTGAATTTTAGCGTCTAGCTTGTTAATTTTCTGTTGCTTGAAGTGAATTCTCTTTTTTAATTTTTTAGCTGTGGTTTCCTGCCCCAACACAACAGCTTTGTTTAGCTTAAACTCTAATTTCTTAATAGTCCGTCGAATCTCTTTGATACAGTCGTAGTTGTCCTCTATGTATAGGTCTACTAACTCAGCTTGCGAGCTATAAGTAGCCGTCGCTTTATTGTAAGCGTTTTTAGCCTCTGAATTGGAAATACCAAGCCTTTTTTCAAGCTCCTTGCAAATTGTCTTTTCTAATTCAGATTCCTTGGTTGTTGTCTTACCAATTCGATTTCGTAGTGCAAATGCTGTTCGGGTAGCTTGTCCGAAAACTATCCCGTAGTCTTCTAGATAATCTAGCGCTAGCTTATTTTGATTAGTGCTGATTGCAATTGTTTGGATAGTTACGACGGACAAGTTTTATCACCCCCTTAAATTTTTTAGCTTCTTGTCATTATACACCAGATTCTAACTCAATCCGTTTGTTTGCTGATATTTTTTTAGCGCTTTTATCTAACTCCTCAATCAACGACTTATTTTGATGACTTCTCAACCTATACAATCGGGCAGAAAACACGCTTGTTGACTTCTAAAACGTCTGGCACTAACTCTTGTTCTCTTGAGGCGTTAACATGGTGGTTGATGATTATAACTTCAACGTTTAATTGTTTGCATAAAGAAAAAATTAACTCGGCTCCAAACCTTAATAAACGGTCTTTATGTGTAACAACTAGCCGCCGTACTTCACTCCTCTAGAAGAAGTTTTACCAACTTCGATAAACCACGTAAGTTGAGCGTTAATTCCTGAACCTATATCAGTGATTATTTCGTACTTCCAACCTTGCTTCTCGCAGTACGATCGCAAGCACAAGTCCCTGACAAGCGCAAATCAACGCGTGCTGTGGGCGCGTGCTCAACGAATGCATAACAAATTGTTTTTCCTTCACGCTCAGATGTACCCAGGAGCTTAGCAACATCATACCGTCTATGTCCGCCATTGGTGCGTTCTGCAACGATTTTGCCTTCATCCTCCCACATAGCTCAAAGTGTCGGGGTGTACACCTAACAGGTCACTTGCATCTTGAATCGAAATCTTTGGCATAGTTCAAATATACTTAACTATACTTAGATTAACCTAGAATTTTCGCAGTGGAACTCACCTGATCGCTTACCGCTCAACTCCTGGGGTCAAGGAAGAGTGACTCTGTTGGGTGATGCAGCTCACCCAATGGCACCTGCTTTGGGACAGGGAGCAAATAGCACTTTTGAAGACGCCTATGAACTAGCATTGTGCTGTTCCCAAGCATCCAGCATTCAAGAAGCTTTGGCTACTTACGAAGAACGCCGCATCCCCCGTACACATTTAATACAAACCCGCAGTGCATTGGGCGAAATGCGTTATTATACAACCGATACAGAGACTGCCGATCGGCAAATGCAGGAGCAGTCACAGATGAGCCGTGAAGAATTTCAAGATTGGATTTTTAATTACAAGCCGTATTGGTCGAAATCAGCGCTAATTCCCTAATGAATCTCAAGAATAACTATATCTTGTCTATTTATACCTAAAAATAGGTATAATGCTTAAATTTGCAATATAGCAGTTTTCACTTGAATAAAGTACAGATTTATCCGCGTTCGTCTGCTACGGGCTGCGGTTCCATAACTTTTTTATGTATTGCACCCAATTGAAAACCACTCTATCATACTGTTTTTATATAAAAATGCATACAAAGAACCCCACCGCCTACGGCACCTCCCCTTGGTAAGGGGAGGCTCGGAGGGGTAAAAATAATGTGCTTAGAAGTTAAAAGTTGTACGAATAGCTCCGACAAAAATATCGTCGTTTCCAGAAATATGTCCGGGGTCGGTAACAATAAAAAAGCCAGGGGTAATTGCTATGTTTTCGTTTATGAGAAAGCGGTAAAAAACTTCATAGTGAGTTGAATTTCCAGTATCAGCTTGTTCAATTAAATAACCAGCATTTAACTTTGGAGGTAGACCGAATAAAAATCCAAACAAATCTCCTCTTCTACCAAAGGGGTCGTATACGCCTAAGGATAACAAATAAGTGCTACTTAATACAACAGCATCTGACTGTAAGGAGTTGGTCACCATTAAACCGCCCCAAGCACCAAGAATCAGTTGATCTGTTAATTGCCATCTTAGACTCGTGTTGATAGCGTGAATCTGAGAAGGTTCGTTGATTCCCCCAGAAGTATCAGCATTGCTGCTACCTGTACCCGTGTCTAATTGACCATCACGAGAATAAGCGTTTACATAAGCTAAACCAGCAACTAATGAACTTGTTGGTTTGTATAAAACTTGCACTCCTAAAGCACTGTGATCTGCACCAAATAATCCTTCTCTACCACTGTTGCTATTCCTAGTACCATAAGCAAATTGCAAGCGCATTTGATCGGAAACTAACCAGTCAAAGCCCAAACCAGCATCAAGACTCCCAATTTTAAAGACAGGAGTTGAACCACCAAACAGGGAAAGCGCTCCCAATCCAGCATCTGCGTAGGGTGAGGAGTTGGGGGTGAGAACACTACTTAAACTAAAGCCTACAGGCTTGAAGGTGAATACGACGCGATCACCCAGTGCAGCAAATCGGTATTCTAAAGAATCCAATGATACATCGTTGTTATAATCTGCTTGCCAAGAAAGCCTTGCCATGTTGGTGTTAAATGCATCAGGATTTCCAAAACCATCATTAGCAGTATTACCTGTGACCAACCCTACACGAAATAGGTCTTTTCCGGTGAAAGAGGAAACAAGTTGTAATTGTGTCAAGTGAGTGAGAATTGTATTTGCTTCTCCTTTCCCTGGTGGATCGCCTCCAGAACCTGTTGCGAGTCCAAAGATAACTTGTCCTCCCAACCGGGCTGTGGTTGAAAATTGTTGTGCTTGTATATTTGCAGTATGAGCTTCAAGAGTATCTATACGACTGCGTAATGTGGCTAATTCTGGTGCAAATTCTGCTTGCAACTGTTGTAGTTTTTCTAAATCTTCTTTTTTAACTTTTTCTACTAACCCAGCTGCAACTAATTCATTGACTTTATCCAGTACTGCGTTTAATCCAGCAGCGAACTCATAACGAGTTAAGGTACGATTGCCTTTAAAAGTGCCATCAGAATAACCAGCAATGACACCGTATCGTTCTACTAAAGATTGCAATGCCGCAAAAGCCCAGTCATTAGGTTGCACATCAGATAATTGCGATACTGATGTTAAACGTTCCATGCTGCTTGTATCTGAAGCTTTTGATTCTTCTCCACTTTGAGCGACTTCACTGAAATTCTTTATATTATCCTCGGAAGTTATTGGAAGTGAGAAATTAGGTTCAAATTGTTCTGGTTCAGTTATTTGAATGGTATTCTGCTGTGGGGTAAAAGAGTCAGAATTTGGCAAATTTTCCTGGATGAATTTGTTATTATCTTCTCCATCTTCATTTGTATTGGCTGCTATGACTGGTGTAGATAAACAAAATAGAGCCACTCCTGATAGGAGTAATAAATCTTTTCTAACCACAATGATACCCCTCACACCTAAGATTTGTTATGAAAAATAAGAAATTAGCGATCGCGTATAACTCCAGTTGTTAAACTTCCACGAAAAGGAGCGCCCACAGCAGGTTCTTCACCGTTTACACCAAAAACTTCTATGCGCCTAGCTTCACCATTACGTTCAATCACTGTGCCACTTGCGTTGTTCCCACTCAAACCAGCATTATTTGATATACCTGTACTACCATTGATGTTAATAGTCTGCTTGTCAAAATCTACTCCAATGGGAATTGGAGAGTTCGGATTATTATCAGGTATAAATACCGCAGTATTATTGCTAGTTCTTCTAAAAATACCAGTGAGGACTTGTGGGTTTCTAATCCTAACTGTTGCTGGTTGGCGAGGATTTAAGTCACCTTCTGTACCACCAAGTGCATCTCTTAAGAACGAGCTCTTAAATCCCCTCATTCTTTTGGCTTGATTTTTGAGTGCTGCCAAAGTTTCAATCCGAACGGCTTTGAGTGTCTGCTGTACTGGAGGAGATTCTTGTGCTACCAGGTTTTCTTCCCCTGCGCCAAGACCATCTGTTAGCGCAATGATTTGATAAAATCCCTGCAAGTCGAATTCCTGAACATTTCCTACCAATCCATTTTTGACTGCTACTGTCTGCCCGCCAAGGAGAGAAACGGTTTTTTTCTGTTGGCGATCGGATATTTTGATGTCCCCGTCAGTCAGAGCAAAAACTTGTGTGGTGTTATCGGTGGCGTTATGTACAACCATAACCGCACTCCCCTTTTGTGCTGGTAGAAAGAGATTGGAACTGGTTGATGGCGGTGTAACAGAGTTGTTATTTTGACTTAATTTGATGCTTTTGTTGGCGGCGAGGCTGACAATCTGTGCTGGTACTGAGAAATTTGAAGTTGAGGATAATGTGGTTGCGGGGCGTGCTGCTAGGATGCTGATTTGGCTTTGAGGTGTTGCGACTTCAGTTCCAACACTACCTGGTGGACTCAAAATCAATGCTGTGCCATTCTCAAGCTTAAATATCATTTCATTTAAGGCGATGCGATTTGGCACCTGAAAGCGGCGTAACCCAGGTACAAACTCGAAGGTGGTACGTTCATCAACTCTAGCTACAGTCTTTTCATTGAAGAGAAGTTGCGCCTCAGAATTTGTTCCCGTCCGGATTGCATCTTGAGGAGCGATCGCATCTTTCAATACGGCTCGACGTGGAGACTTGTTTTTCAGTAACAACTCCGCAATACCCATACGTAACAGTTTGTCAACTTCTGCACGGGTTAGCTCGGGGTTATTGTTAGCCAGCACGGTTGTTGTCCAACATAGTGCTAGCAAAATGCTGACAACTAACTTTTGAGCCAATGGCGAAACTTGCAGCCCCATAACAGCCTTCCTTATGGAAAATACTGGATAGATTTATGTTTTGATATGGTGTGATTCATTTAAATATAGTTATATTCCGCATAAAGTTTATAAAATTTTTACTAAACTCAGTATAAGTCGTGTGTGATATCAGCGCTGAATGACACAAATTATCAAGAAGATAAATCATTTATTACCCCACCCTAACCCTCCCCTTAGAAAGGGGAGGGAACTGAATTTTTCTTGTTTCCCCCCTTTCCAAGGGGGGACTAAGGGGGGTACAATGTGATTAAAATGACAACCAACCACTTTTCAAACAACCTCTAAGTATGTCTGAAAATATTGTTTCTCTGTTTTCAGGAGCGGGAGGTTTATCGCTGGGTTTCGCGTTAGCTGGTCTTAAACCGGGGCTGGGTGTTGATATTAATGATGATGCGTGTAGCACTTACGAGAGCAACCTTGGAATACCTTGTCACAATCTTGACTTAAATGCTTCTGACAAGTGTTCTTTGATAGACCTTCTGACTCCCTATAAGGAAGTATTTGCAGTGATAGGGGGACCACCATGTCAAGGATTTAGCACTGCGGGAAGCAGAAATGAACTCGATTCGCGCAATCAACTTATTTTTAATTATTTTGCTATTGTTGAATATCTCAAACCAAAATGGTTTTTATTTGAGAATGTAGAAGGTTTACTCACGTCCAATAGTGGGAAGAGTGTCTTTGAACTTGTGCGTCGGTTCATTAGTTTAGGGTACTTGCTTCGACTTGAAAAGGTGAATTTTGCTGCATATGGGCTTCCTCAGTCACGAAAACGGGCGATAGTTATCGGCAATCGAATCGGTGCTTTCTTCCACTTTCCCCCAGAGACACATTCATTTAATGCGGGTAAGCATAACAAGGTACTACCCCTTTTTCCCAATTCTCCAACCCTTGATGAAGCTATCTCCGGTCTTCCTGAAGCAGTTTCCCAGGAATGCTTTCTACCATACACATATGCTGAGACAAGTAGCGAGTACGAGCACTTCATACGCTTGGGTAACAATTCCGGTGGTGTGAGACATCACTTTAGCACACCGAGTGCCAATGAATTGGAGCGATACAGGTTGTTAAAGCCCGGTCAAACGATGAAAGACTTACCTGAAAGTTTGTGGCATCCAAGCTTCCGCAAGCGGGCTTTTAGAAGAGTCAAAGATGGTACACCAACTGAAAAACGCGGTGGAGCACCTGCTGGTATCAAGCGGTTATATTCACATTTGTGTTCACCAACAATCACAAGTGCATCATCCCGTGAGTTTATTCACCCTTCAGTTGATCGTGCATTAACTTTACGCGAATGCGCTCGTCTCCAATCTTTTAGCGATAGCTACGTGTTTTCAGGTAACACATCATCCATAGCCATCCAGATCGGAAACGCATTTCCGCCCCTTGTGGCTATGAAATTTGCACAACATCTCATGCAAATAGAAGGCAAAGCTGGTTCTGGGTTAACATCTCTTAAAGAACGGAAGGCTCAATTAATTGGCTACCGTTTGACAGACGCGAGTGGAATGAGTCCTGCTCTCATGCATACTGAATCTTTACTCAAATCCCTGATGTCTAACCTTGGTTAAGCGCTATTTTTGCAGGAGAAAGTTATGGGGAGAGACAAACGGCTTACACTTGAACAATCCCAACTGCTCTCACGAGCACGAACAATGGGAACAGCAACCGCGATCCCCATCTTTCTGGAAGATTCAGAACTTGCACGACTGGCTGCAGTAATACTTCATGACGTTGGGCAAGAAAACTTAATTCCCAGCGCTATCGAAATTCCACCCAGTGCTAGCTACTACAATCGACCATTAGAATGGTTTACTCAGGAAGTGCAAGGTATAGATTTTGTTACTCTGTATCTTACGTGCCTTCAGAATGTTAAGGACTTTGAGACTTATTTCAAGTGTCTGTGTGAAATCCATAAACGAAGGCGAAAGTATGAAAAAATTCTCTCAGCTCAACCACTTCCTACAATGGCTCAAATTTCGCCACGTGTACTACTTGAGTTTGGAATTATTGCTTCCCCCGCCTTGGCTTCATGGATGACCTGGCGGAAGTGGTTTTATGACATAGACAATCGAGCTGCTCAAGAAACTGGTTACTTATTTGAGCCGATTCTTGCTAGTGTTCTTGGTGGAGTCTCCTACGGCTCGCAAAACTCACCTGTACGTCGTCGAAATAACGCTAAAAAGGGACGACAGGTTGACTGTATTGTTGATAAGCTTGCTTATGAATTTAAACTTCGTGTAACTATTGCAGCAAGCGGGCAAGGTCGATTTTCAGAAGAGCTAGATTTTGCAGAAGATTGCAAACAGTCGGGTTTTCATCCGGTTCTTCTTGTACTAGACCCTACACCTAGTACACGCTTGGAAGATTTGAGCAGAGAGTATTCTCGTGTTGGTGGTGAAGCTTACATCGGAGATAGAGCTTGGGAACATTTAGAAGAACAAGCAGGAGAAACGATGGCAAGATTTGTAGAGCATTACGTAAGGCGTCCAATTGCAGAAATAGATGCTTGCGCTACTGAACTACTGAATTTGTCTATTTCAAATGTGCCAGAAGATTCAAACTTCTCAATTATGTTATCCAACAAGCAGTCGTCTTATACCTGGAAATTCTCTCGTCAGGAGGAACAGGCATTGGCTGATAATGGAGACGAAGAAGAGTAAGACTTGGAAACCTAGCTATAGCAAATTGCGCTCGTACTGTTTCCACTTGCAAACAAATTGATTTTCAGAACGAGTTATTACCCGAAATACTAGAGCGCCGGTGCAGTAATGCCAAAAACCCAGTTTCTTTAAGTTGGGACAAGGAAAAACTAGTACTCCCAGGCACAGAAACTGGTTTTTTTATGCCCAAATTGGATTTCTGTACCGATGCTCTATTCAATAATATCTGCAACTTCTTTTAGCTTATTAAAAGTCTTTTCTCCAAAGTTTTTAATTTTATGT
>NZ_WJFC01000001.1 GCF_009725235.1 Scytonema sp. UIC 10036 | reverse complement strand
CCCCTAACCCCAAACCACTACCCCCTAACCTCTACCCCAATCGCCAATAATAACGATTCCATTCATACATTCCTTGAATTTCGTATTCTTCTCCAGTGTTGAAGCGAATAATGCAATTTGTTGACGAACCACTACTATCGTTGGTTTCATTGATGCTCATAATAATACAATTGTACCATTGACGGCTGCAAGGACCATCATCTTGTACCCACTCCCATAAAGCATTACACACTTCAATGCGATCGCCAACTTTTAGCTTTGGTGCATACTCACAAGCATACTTTTGAAAATGACAATCTTCGACGCGATTTAGCCACTGTAAGCCATAGCGATCGCGAATAAACTGTACTGCACCTGAGTCCTTTTCAAGCAGCCAATCGTTGAGTAGCTGTGCTTTCCACGAAAGGTTTTGTGCTTCTTGAGACTTGACAAATTCTAACAGTGCTTGGATTTCCTCTTGTGTCAGTTCATCTAAGGGATTTAAAACGTCTGACACATCGAGTGAAGAGTTTTCCTTAACTTTCTCTACTATTTGTAGGAGTATTTCCTTTTGTGTATCGGTGAGAGGACAGCTAGCTGCATCGCAACGACAAAACGCCACTTGCAAAGCTACTTGAATCTCATCTGGACTCATAAGTGGTACAGCAATTGAGGACTTGATTGAACCCTCAGCAAGTTGCTGAGAGCTTTATTTAATAATTATTACAAAATTAAAAAAGAAGTCTCCCATACCTATGGAGCGAAATTCCTGTAAGCTGAGGTAAGTGTAGCTTATGACTCTATTTATCCACGGCGTGTTTTATGCAGTTGCGATCGCTTACAGTTATTCTTGTTTCCTGTATCATTTGGGTACTGTCATGGACATTTACCCCTTTCGCTGAAGCACTGACACAGGTTAAGCTATACGATCTCGCCTACCAACAGTGTCCGCCAGAACTAGCACAAGGAGCTGTGACAAGTGGCGGAACGACAATGGCAGCTAACTGCTTTATTGTGACAGGCAAAGCTAAAAATGACACCAATAAGACCGTCTACGATGCGGATATTTTTGGTCGTATTTATGATGCTAACAACGATCCAGTGATGCAAAACCGCACGCGTCTTGGGTCTATTGATGAAATTCCGCCCGGTGTGAGTGATTTTGAATTGCGAATTTCCGTAGCGGCGAATCAACCCTTACCTCTGAAGCTTAAACAATTTAAGGCAGCAGGGTTCAGCGCTCAAATTCGGAAGTAGTCAGTGACGGTTTTCTTGTTATCGTCTCTCATTAATGAAAATCTCTATATTGTAGAGACGCGCCATGGCGCGTCTCTACACCGTTCTTTATGGAGATGCTTATTGAAGCAGTTACCAAACTTAGCCAACTATGGGAAGGCGTGCTAGAGACATGAGCAAAGAACTCAAGACGTTTAGCAGTAGAAAAGCCAGTATTGGAGAAAAATCCATCCCACCCAAGGGAGGAATTATAGAACGGAACAGATTGAGGTAAGGGTCTGTGATTTGGCTGAGAGCTGCAAATGGCTGACTCCCCCAACTAATGTTAGGGAACCATGACAAAAGAACTCTGATAATCAGTAAGATACTATAAATCTGTACGAATTGATAGAGGGTGTTGATCAGTAGATTCATGGATGGGTCGGATTCCTATTAAGTGTTAAAAGCAGTCTTATCTTTGATTCTAATTTAGCGCCTGCCACAGCGTGTGCAATTATAATTATCTGCATCTAGTTACCAGCTACCATTTATGAACCAGTCACTGGTCAGGTGGTCAGGTGGTGAGTCCAGCGCTGCTGGAGGGTCTCCCACGCCCTGGCGACTGGCGTATAGCCCTTGAGAGCATAGCCTGCGGCATCGCGTAGCGTGTCTGTAAGGACATAGGAGATACCTAAAGGGTCAGGTGGCCACTGTACTATCGTAACTCCTCAGCACGAGGGGAACGGTCGTTAACGGGTTGATTGGCATTGCCATTCACCTGACCCAATTGCTGCCGCACTTCATCAATTGTGGCATTAAGTTGAGCAATTTTATCTTCTAGAGATCGCCGTGCCATCTCCATCTCCATGCTGTCTTCCTCAGAAGCTCTAATAGGTCGCTTTTTCGCTACTTTTTTAACTTCTGTTGCGCTAGAGGTTAACTGACGCTCTTCTTCTGGTAATTCTTCAGGTTCTCGTTTGTAAGCAACAAGCGCACCCACAAGCCCACCTACTACACTACCAACAATTGCTCCGGTTAGAAAACCACTTGCAAAACCATCTCGCTGACTCATATCCTTACCACCTTACTCTCCTTTACAGTTGTCAGTTATCAGTTAATATTATTTACTGGTCACTGGTCACTGGTCACTGGTCATTGCCCCTACGTGCATACTAGCTTAAGTTCCAAAAATGCGATCGCCTGCATCTCCCAAACCTGGTACAATAAAACCCTGCTCGTTGACTACTCGATCGATACTGGCAGTGTAAACAATTAAGCCGGGATAAGCATCATTTAATTTTTGCAAAGCTGGTGGAGCTGCCACTACGCTAATAATCCGAATCAGAGTTGTATCAACACCCCGTTGTGTTAATTCTGCCATAGCTGCCATGATAGATCCACCAGTTGCAAGCATTGGATCGGTAACCAACACTCGTGTTTGCGGTTGAAATTTTTGTGGCAACTTATTTAAGTAGCAGTGAGGTTGTAAAGTTTCTTCATTTCGTACTAAACCGAAATGATAAATCGATGCCAGAGGCAGAACTGTTTGCGCTCCTTCCAGTAACCCCAGTCCGGCTCGTAGAATTGGTACTACTGCCACAGGTACCGTAGGATCTATCAAAGTTGCCGGACAAGAATCTAAAGGAGATTGCACTGTTGTTTCTTGAGTAGGCAACCATTCTCGAGCTGCTTCATAAGTCAGCCAGCGCCCCAACTCCGTCATCGCACTGCGAAACAGCACCGAGGGGGTTCCAGCATCACGAGCAACTGCCAACCAGTGCTTTATCAGAGGATGAGGGGGAACGTATACGCGCAGTTGTAGCGTCATAGCCGCAAATAGCCGCTTTTTCTAATAAATAACGACTGAAACATCATAATACTTTTTACCGATCGCAGGTTTCCACTATTGAAAACTACTTTAAATTTATTGATAATATCTTGCATTATCAGTTGACATATATTCTCAATCAAGGCTATATTGTTGTTCAGTGTTCTCCTCTCTTTAAGGATCGGCAAACGGGATTGGTCAGCTTTCTTCTGGCTTGTCCCTGTTTTTTTGTTACTAATTAGTGGTTAGTAGTTAGTTGTTAGTTGTTAGTTGTTAGTTGTTTTTGCACTAACCATCAACCACTAACCACTAACCACTAACCACTAACCATCAACCATTAACAATTATATGGATGTCATAGTTATTGGCTCTGGGATAGGCGGTTTAGTCACAGCAACTCAATTAGCAGTAAAAGGGGCTAGAGTGCTGCTACTGGAACAATATTTAATTCCTGGGGGTAGCGCTGGTTATTTTGAGAGGCAGGGCTATCGATTTGATGTTGGAGCATCAATGATATTTGGCTTTGGGCAGAAAGGAACGACTAACTTACTCACTCGTGCTTTACAAGCTGTCAATGTTAACTTAGAAGTGATTCCCGATCCCGTTCAAATTCACTATCATTTACCAGAAGGTTTAGATATTAAAGTCAATCGGGTTTATGAAGAATTTTTACAAAATTTAATTGCATACTTTCCACATGAGGGCAAGGGAATTCGCCAATTTTATGATGAATGTTGGCGAGTCTTTCATTGTCTCAATAGTATGGAGTTGCTGTCATTGGAGGAACCTCGGTATTTACTTCGGAGTTTCTTTCAGAAGCCCTTGGCATGTCTTGGTTTAGCAAAATATCTACCTCAAAACGTTGGGGATGTGGCAAAGCGTTATATCAAAGACCCCCACTTGTTAAAGTTTCTTGACATAGAGTGCTATTGCTGGTCGGTAGTACCTGCGCGGATGACACCCATGATTAATGCTGGAATGGTTTTTTCAGACAGGCACTACGGAGGTGTCAATTATCCTAAAGGAGGGGTAGGACAAATTGCTCAAAAATTAGTAGAAGGGTTGATTAAAGCAGGCGGTCAAATTCAATATCAAGCGAAAGTCTCAAAAATTATCATAGAAAATAAACAAGCTGTGGGTGTGCAACTGACTAATGGTCAGGTGTATCGTGCCAAACGAATTGTTTCAAATACTACACGCTGGGATACCTTTGAGAAATTACTCAATCAACAAGAAATTCCATCTAATGAGAAAAGATGGCAGCTACGATATCAGAAGTCACCGAGTTTTATAAATTTACATATGGGAGTCAAAGCGGAAGTTTTGCCTTCAAGAACAGAGTGCCATCACATTTTGCTAGAAGACTG
This sequence comes from Scytonema sp. UIC 10036, assembly GCF_009725235.1. The sequence continues at coordinate 274,450 of NZ_WJFC01000001.1, read as the reverse complement.
GGAAAAGATGACAGCGACAGAAGGAACTCTATTTGTGTCAATTCCTACATTGCTTGACTCAGAATTAGCACCTTCTGGGTATCATATCATTCACGCTTTTACACCTTCCTGGATTGATGAGTGGCAGGGTTTATCAGCAAGTGAGTATGAAGCAAAGAAAGAACAGGCGGCTTGGAGAATGATTGACCGTTTGGAAAAGATTTTTCCAGGGTTAAATAATGGTTTGGATTATCTAGAGGTGGGGACACCTAAAACCCATCGTCGCTTTTTAGGTCGTAATGATGGTACATATGGACCAATCCCCCGACATAAATTGCGGGGATTGTTGGGAATGCCGTTTAATAGAACTTCGATTTCAGGGCTTTATTGTGTGGGAGATAGTACGTTTCCCGGTCAGGGTTTAAATGCAGTGGCATTTTCTGGGTTTGCTTGCGCTCATCGTATTGCTGTTGACTTGGGGCTGAATCACTAAATTTCCTTATGCACGTAATAATTCAAAAAATACTGCCGAGCGAACACTCGTACAATTCCCTTAATCTGTTAAAAATGCAGTATTAATGGCAATACTGCTCAGCCTATAAATGTTGGGTTTCGTTCCTCAACCCAACCTACTAATATTCTCAGCCCTTAAAGTATTGGAATTTATAGTAATATTTGATACAGTTAACAATATCATTCTTGGATTGGGTTCAGCTAAAAATCTTGCATAGCGTTTCCCAGTCTACTGAAGTAAAAATTTATCAGCGTCCATCAGCGTCCATCAGCGGTTAATTCTTTCTTACTGTACTTCACAAATGTGGAAATTGTTATAACGTGTCAAACTAAAAGACAAGGATTACACGGAGGTGTTTAAGAATGTATTCTATAGACCAACTAGAGCAAACATGGCAGGATAAAGCACTTGATAGCATTATCAATATAGTCAGAGCACCTGATGGTGACTTTGAGAGTGTTGGTCAACTTGCAAGTGCTGTTAACGATCCGCAAAGCTTACAAAAAGTAATAGAACATCTTTGTAGCACACCGCAAGGAAAACAAGCATTTCAAAATCGCCCCCGATTGGGTGATGTCAATCTACAAAAACTTTATTGTTTACCAAACAATACATTAGGTTATGCATATGCTAATCATATGCTCAAAAACAATTTGGAACCTTTATCTGCAGGACAAGTAGAAAGCGATAACCAATTCTTAGGAGCGCATCTCAAAGAAACTCATGATATTTGGCATATTATTACTGGATGCGATACGAATATTATCGGGGAGATTCAATTAGAAGCTTTTTATGTCGCCCAACTATACTTTACACGTTTCTGGTTGGCTTTATTAGCTAAAAATCTTGTTAAAGCCTCTATTTACGATATAGAGGTTTCAACAAATTATGTGGATGCGATCGCTAAGGGATGGCTCATGGGAAAACAGGCTAAGCCTCTATTTGGTATTGAATGGAATCTGTTGTGGGAAAAACCTCTAGAGGATATTCGGACTTCGTTTAACATAATTTTTTCTGAAATTTAAAAATTTAGGATCGCGACAGTTGTTAAATAAATGAACCAAAAAAGGTTCCTGTGGAACGGGCGGGACGCCCGTTCTAAATTCACAGGGAGAATGCCCGTCCCACAATTACAACAGCTTGTCTGGAGTAATCGGTAGATTGCGGATGCGCTTACCTGTAGCATGGTAAACAGCATTACCTATTGCAGATGAAACACCAGTAATCCCTATTTCACCCACACCCCTGACACCCGCCGGATTAAAGTTGAGGTCAGGTTCCCCAACGAAAGCAACTTCAATGCGGGGAATATCCGCGTGTGCGGGAAAGTGATAGGTAGCAAGATCGTAAACGACTGGATAACCGATATTTGGGTCAAAGTGACACTCTTCCATCAAAGCTTGCCCAATACCCATGATAACGCCGCCTCGCACCTGAGAAGCTGCAGTCTTAGCATTGATAACGCGCCCAATATTCATGACGGATACCCAACGCGTCACCTGCAGGCGTCCAATTTCTTCATCTATACTGACTTCACAAAAATGCGCTCCCCAAGATTGAAACGCCCATTTCTTTCCTTCTTCACCTGGTTTTGAGGATGCTGTTGCCTCAACAGCTGCACGCCCAGACTGGCGCAGGCTGGCAAATACATCATCAGCTGTCTTGGCGTTGGCTGTTTTCAGGACTTGCTGACAGGCAGACATGACTGCAGGAAGGAGGGATGCTGTCATCATAGAACCGCCTGCTAAGCCGCCATCTGGTAGCAATGAGTCACCAATATCTACCCGCACTTTTTCTACAGATAGCCCCAAAACTTCTGCGGCGGTGGAGGCGACAACCGTATAGGCACCAGTACCCATATCATTGGCTGCAGTCAAAATATGTGCTGTACCATCTGGTAGCAACCGTACCTTCGCGGATGCTGCACCCCTCCCACCAGGGAAAGTTGCCCCTGCCATTCCCCAGCCTATTAGCTTACCATTACGTGTCAGCGATCGCACTTGGAGTGGCCGGTCTTTCCAACCAAATTGTTCTGCACCAAAGCGCAAACATTCAGTGAATGCTTTGGCTGAAAATGGCAGCCCTTTACGCTGGTGTTCCTTGGTTTCATTTTTCAACCGCAATTCCACGGGGTCAATCTTGAGCTTCCAAGCCAATTCGTCCATTGCTGACTCCAATGCCCAAAGACCGGGATTTTCTCCTGGTGCTCTCATAAATGTTGGCGTCCCAACGTTTATCACCGCCACTTCTTGCTTCAACCGCATATTAAGTGTAGCATACATGACTGGAGTAATCCCCGTACAAGGTTCTGTAAAAACATCTACTAGCGATGTACAAGATTTGACATCATGCTCAACAGACACGAGACTACCATCCGCAGTGGCTGCCAAACGAATAGTTTGCTCAGTTTCAGAACGGTGTCCTGTATTTGCAGTCATTTGCGCTCGTGTCAGGACAACTTTCACGGGGCGTTGAAGTTGGCGAGCCACCGCAGCACAGAGAATACCGTGTGGCCAGGGGAAGGCTTTAGAACCAAAAGCTCCCCCAATAAAGGGGGTAACAATACGCACCCGCTCTGTAGGAAGTCCAAAAAGTTCTGCATAGGTACGCTGGCTACCCACCACCCACTGAGACGGTTCGTAAATTGTCAGAGAGTTTGAACCTTGCCACTGAGCAATGGTAGCATGAGGTTCCATAGGCGCGTGCAATTCAGTGGAAGTTTTGTAGGTAACTTCCATCTTTGCTGTTGCACTTGCCATTCCTGTGGTAAAGTCTCCCTTCTCAAACTTCATCTCCTCACCAAACTGGGATGGGGGTTCTTTGAAAGTAGCTTTTGTCGGATCTATAAGGGGTTTCTCAGTTGCGTATTCAACCTTCACCAAGTGTGCTGCATGACGTGCTCGTTCAAAGGTATCTGCTACTACCAAGCCAACGATCTGCCCTGCGTAATAAACCCTATCATCAGATAACGGTAAACGAGCCTCGTAAATTTTCGAGGTCATAAAATTATTGGTTGGCTTGAATACCTTTGGCGCATTTTTATGGGTAAAAACAGCGATGACACCTGATGCTTTCTCTGCTGCACTCGTATCAATGCTTTTAATCTGTCCGTTGGCAATGCTAGCGGTGACAAGGTAACCGTGAACAAGATTTGGAATTTGATGTTCGGCTGCGTAAGTCGCCGTACCTGTTACCTTTGCTCGTCCGTCCTTGCGGCTAACTACAGATCCATTGACTTTGTTCATACAACCCCCCCTCCTTTGGCTGAAATTGTCAGTGCGCGGCGAATTGCCCGTTTTGCCATGTCAACTTTGAAACTATTGTGAGTCAGGGGTTTTGCTTCCCGAAGTGCAATTTCTGCTGCTTGTTCAAATGTTGTGGCGTTGGCAGTCTTGCCAATTAAAAATTTTTCGGCTTCAGTTGATCGCCAGGGTATGTGGGCTACACCACCCATTGCTAAGCGAGCATCTTTGATTTTCTCAGCTGAAAGGTCAACAGCTGCTGCTACTGATATTAATGCAAAGGCATAGGAAGTGCGATCGCGTAATTTCAAGTAAACTCCTGACTTAGCAAAGGAGATTGGTGGTAGGATAATAGCGGTAATTAACTCACCTGGTTCCAAATTTGTGTCTCGCTGGGGAGTATTTCCCGGTAATCTGTGAAAATCTACCATCTGTATTTGCCGCTTGCCTTTAGGGCTTTCCACGACAACCACAGCATCTAAAGCAGCGAGAGCAACACACATATCTGAGGGGTGAACTGCCAAGCACTGGTCGCTAGCACCTAAAATAGCATGACCGCGATTAATTCCCGTTGCTGCTGGACAACCAGTTCCCGGCTGGCGCTTGTTACACGGAAAGGCAGTATCATAATAATAGGGACAGCGAGTGCGTTGCAACAGGTTACCGCCTACAGTTGCCATGTTGCGGATTTGCTGAGACGCACCGGAGAGGATTGCGCGGGACAAAATTGGGTAGTCGCGACGAATATCGGGATTGTCTGCAACTGCTGTGTTGCTCGCAAGCGCCCCAATGAGCAAACCTCCATTAGTTGTGCGAGAAATGCGCTTCATGTCCAGTCGGGAAATATCTATGAGTTGGGATGGCTCATCTAGAAAACCCTTGAGGCGATCGACTAGATTTGTCCCACCTGCTATATAAGCTGCATTTTTGTTAGCTGTTGAGCGTTGAATGGCATCTTTTACAGAAGTCGCACGAATGTAGGTAAAATTGTTCATGTGGGCAACTCCTCAGTTTCGCGAACTAGGACAGTTGCCACAGGAGAAGGTGGTTTTTGACCGGCGACTTGTTGTACGGAAGCAACAATACCGTTGTAAGCACTGCACCTACAGAGATTGCCGCTCAATCGCTCTTTGATTTCCACGGACGAGAGTTCGGCTAGTTGTGGGGGACTCGACAAATCTGGAGTGACAACACTGGCACAACCTCGTTTGACTTCATTGACTAGGGCAACAGAAGCACAAATTTGTCCCGGCGTGCAATAGCCGCACTGAAAACCATCGTTGTCAATAAAGGCAGCTTGCATCGGATGGAGGGTATCGCCCTTTGCTAGCCCTTCAATGGTGACAATTTCTTTGCCCTCTTGCATGATTGCTAATGTCAAGCAGGAATAGACTCGTTCGCCTTCAATCAGAACAGTACAAGCTCCACACTGTCCGCGATCGCATCCCTTTTTACTACCCACCAGTCCCAAGCGATCGCGCAGAGCATCCAACAGCGTAACGCGAGGCTCAATAGAAAGGGTTTGGAGTTTGCCATTAACGTTTAGTGAGACAGACATTTCATCTCCGGAACTTTGGGCAGTTGCCTTTGCTGTGTTTGCTTGTTCGAGCAATGAAGGAGCCGCAATAGCTGCTCCCGTTGCGGTGAGTGCTTGTCCTAAAAAACCACGGCGGGACGTTTTTCCCGTCCCCTTTTTATGGTTTTGCATGATTCTCTTCCTCTGGATCGGAAAGTGCAGAAATACACTCTCGCTTACACTATCATTTTCTCCAGATTCAGCTCTTCTTTTCTAACCAACTCGCTGCCCAATCAACAGCACTTTTTATCAAAAAAAGTCTGGTTGGCGCGTTACCGACGTTAGAACTTTTCACATAACCTGCTTCTTCAAAAGCTGTACCCATTTCCTCAAAACATTCCCAGTTAAACTCAACATCTTTATACGTTTTCCAAACCCGTTGTCCTTCTTCAGTAATCGGTGAGCCTTGGGTAATTTGCTTGACCTTGGTAGTTCGATACTCAGCAAGATGAAAGCAAGTGTTGGAATCGTACCCAACCCCTAATAGTACAACCGAAGCATTCAGGTCATACAAGCGAGCCAGTGGCGATTCATTGCCCAAGGAATAATCTAAACTGTGATTGTTGATAATGTCTGGTGCATATTTTCCCCATGCAGCAAATGAAGATGTGGGATGGGAACTCCGCACAACCTCAGGGAAAGTCCGAAAAGCTTCAGCAATTTTACCCATTCCGCGTGTGGGAGTTAACCGCGCATCAAAGGCTGGCATGGTATCTCGAATTATCTGAACCCATTCACTTGGTACGGGTGGATTTTGCCACTCTGCGGGATCGGAGTAATCACCAGAGTGACTGGGCATAACTAGAGTACCTATAGTCGTTAGCACATCCATGAAAGCTTGAATGACCGTAACTGAACCGCCACAAACCCATCCTAACGACTTTAAAGAAGAGTGTACCAGTACGATCGCACCGGGAATTAAACCAAGTTGGCGCAAGTCAGTTGCAAGACTTGCACGAGTGCGGGGTGATGGTGTTTGAAAAATGGCTTCTGCTTCACTCATATCAATAAAAACAAAGCGATTTGTGAAAATACTTTGAGCAAAAGTCAAATATAGTGCATAAATAAAGTCAGATGACACCTATATAAAATAGGCTGCAAGTGCGATCGCTCGACTCATAACTATACTTGTGATGGCAGGTGTGCCGAGAGAAAATATAGTCTTGGGATTTCGGTCTCCTGAATTAAGGAAAGATTCAGAATTTGCTGTTTCGTAAGACTCAAGACACAAATGTTGGAAGTACTTGTGTCGGTATCAATGTCTCGAACACGGTGAATTTGATTTATGCTAATGGTAGCCAAAATCAAGAACCGTACCTACTTTGTCAAAATAATGAACTGGATGCTAACAATCGCTCTGATTTTGAGCACTGTAATTGACTATCCATCAAAGGTAACAGCCCAAACTAAACAACCAGCAACTAGCGAGCAACCTGCACAACCATCCAGAGATCGGACTTCACTTCAACAACGACGTACCTCTCGACCGGTTTTTGTTTGGCCTAAAACACCCAAGCGGTTGAGTCCTGTTTCTGGGCGTAGAGCAGGAATGGGTAGCCGGGATAACTGTCCTACAGTTGCAACTGCACTTACTGCTTTAATACCGTTGCGAGAGGAACAAGGGGATAGCAAACAGACAGATAAATCAAGTGTGGGGATTGTAGAAGGGCTAACTACCTCTGAACGACCAACTTTTTGGTTTTACGTTCCCTACACTAAGGATTTAAAAGCTAGTGCTGAGTTTAGCTTACAGGATAGTACGGGAAATGATATTTATAAAGATGCAATCTCACTACCTACAAATCCCAGTGTCATAGGTGTTTCTTTACCATCCAATGCATCGTTACAAGTAGGTAAAACATATCGCTGGTACTTAAAAGTTCGTTGCGATCGACAACAAATAGCAAGGGTTCCTATCTACGTAGAAGGAGATATTCAGAGAGTGAATTTGGATTCTGGTGTCATGCAGAAGTTGCAAGCAGCAGCCGATCCCCAACAAAAAATTGCGATTTATGCAGAAGAAGGTATTTGGTTTGATTCTCTGACTATGCTGGCACAACTGTACCTTTCTAATCCTAAAGATGCATCTCTTGCTGCTAATTGGCAAAGCTTACTGCGCTCTGTCAATTTGGATAATGTTGCTACGGCTCCTCTGGTGAAATAACATGATTTAGCGATCGCTTAGATAGGGGTTGATATTACGTTAGGACACGATGCGCGAGTCAATCATTATACCAGAGTGAACTAGGCACGCCCCCTATTCATCCCTATAAACTTCTTTACGATGTCCAACTTTAACAACGGTTATTACTAAAACACCATCGTAAATATCATATAAAATTCGATAGTCGCCTACTCTAAGTCGATAACCGTTTTCTCGATTTTTTAGTTTTATAACACCATTAGGACGTGGGTTATCGGCTAATTCTAAGATTTTCGCTTCAATTCGTTCTTTAATATCAGAAGGCAATTTGTTTAATTGTTTAGTTGCTTTTCTTGAAAAATCAATTTGATAGGTCACTCAATTCCTCTCTTATAATCTTCCCAAGATACCGTCCCATGCTTTTTAATATCTTCTAATGCAGCATCATAGTCTTGAATGTCCTCTTCATCCTCAGATGACCGAATATGTAACAGTTCTAAAACATCCTCCAAAGTATCTTCATAAGCTTGTTCTAGTTGTTCGTAAATAGCTTTTAACAACGCTTGTCTTTTGGTTGTAGTTTCCATTTTTACACCTATAATTAATGACTTCTTATGCTAGTAGGTATTTTGAATTGTCATGTTATTGTCTATTCTATTAAACGTACTTTACTTCTTATCTTACCACAGGTAAAAAGTTCATCTGCATCTGTCAAACCAATGTCAGCGAATACTGTTAGGGCGATGCTTGGCTCTGTCTCTTCTTGTATCTGGGCAATTTTTTTTATCGTAGCCAGATCGTTCCAAGCAAAGTGATATCACGATTGTCCTTAAAATTTCTACAACCAGTTACCCACTAGTACGTAAGGTGCCCAGTAAAGAGGACGGCTGTATTCAGAACCAGACAGCAGCTTTAATTGAGCAAGGCGTAGGGATTCTGCCGTGGTTTTGCCAGTTATTAACTGTCGGTAGAATTCATCAATAAACAAAGCCGTGGAATTATCACCAATCTGCCATAAGGAAGCTAAAGTACTACGCGCTCCAGCACGTAGAGCAACTCCCGCTAATCCCAATGCAGCGCGGTTATCTCCTGCTGCTGTTTCGCAAGCACTCAAAACAAGTAATTCTACTGGCTCTGTTCGTTTTTGCTCTCTACTTTTGAGCAAGCGATCTAATTCCCCTACGTAGATACGTTTATCAGCTGCTAGGATAAAAGTGTCTTTTGCTTTGGAGCTAAATTGCCCGTGAGTTGCTAGGTGAATGACTCTGAAAGGTTGGGTATTGATAGTTTTTCCTAATATTGTACTTTTGAATGTTTCATCTAATAATGTTGTTTTCGATACACCCAATTGCTGAATTAATTTCAGTTCGACTTTAACGTTGGGAAGCGGTGCAAACTTTTCGTGTTCGGGTGGTTGAGATAGTCCTCCAGCAAGGGCGTTTAATTTTTCTTCCGCTAAAGGTTTTGGGCTAAAGAGTTGCAGTCCTGGGCTAATAGCAACAGCGTACTTTTGGACTAAATACAATGCGCCATCATATAATGCAGACATGGGAAGATTTCTTAATAACCCGTCTGGGATAAAGACTAAAGTATTGACTTTACTATTTTTCAGCTCACTTTCAACTGGTTTAATTAACCAGTCATATAACTGCTGCGAAACTGCTTGAAATTTCTTCAATGCATCGGGTTCGACTATCGTCTGTCGCATTTTTGTAACGGCTTGCTCTACTTCCTGAAGATTAACGACAGAAGTTCTACGCATTAACGGTTGGTTGGGGAGCTTGAGGATAACTTCTAAGTGGTTATCTAGGAGAATGGGGTAGAAAATAGCAGTGTTGGGGTTATCGCGATCTACCACTTTGTCAAGCACTACAAATTGGTTACTCAAGCAAGCTTCTCGGAAAAAATTGTCCAGTTCTGCTAGTTGCAAGGCTTCTATTCGCTTGCGGGCTTTATCTAGATCGGGTTTTCCCTCTTGTAAAAGCAGCTCTACTGACTGACGGTAAATGGGTTCTACGCTATCGCGGAAATTAAATTGCACCTCCCGATTGACTGCTACTAAATCGCTGCGGAGAGACTCAAGTGTGGCAACTGCGGTATCATAAGCAGCTATGGCTCCCTGTATATTTTCTTGTGCTTTTAGCAAGCGTCCCAACTGCCACTCCCAACGATAAGCTATATCTGAAGCATTGATTTTTTGAGCAACAAACAATGCTTGTTGCGTTAAATCTTGTGCTTCTTGCCATTGACGGTTCTGCTCGTAGACTTCTCCCAAACTCCCTAATGCATAGGATTGTGCGCGTTCGTCTCCAATGGTTTTGGCTTGTTGAACGCTGCTTGCTAAAATCTCAGCAATGTCTTTTTTATTGCCTATTTTAAGTAAATTACGAGCAAAGTTTATCCGTGCATAAATACCTGCTTGATTTGTTGGTAAACTTGGTAATTGGGATTGAATTGTAGGCTCTAATGTTTTTGCTTCTGCTATTTGTTGATTCTCAACAAGCAAGCTCAGTTGATTGATTTGAGCTTGAACTTTTGTAAGTGGGGTAGGTGCAACTTTAGCCGCATTTTCATAATGAATTATAGAAGATTTTGTATCGTTTAATCCTCTTGCAGTATTACCAAGAGAAAATTCTGCCAGACTAATTTCTAAAGGCAGTTTCAGTCGTTGGGCAATTTCTAAACTAAGTTTTAAATTTTTTGAGGATTGTTCTAAGTCACCGAATTGTTGTTGTGCATTCCCAAGAGAGCGTAAAGCTGTTACTTTTTCAAGTGAATCAGGTTGGGTTTTCAACTGTTGGGAAACTTCATTCAATACGTCTAAGCTACGGCTGTAAAAACCAGAAACTCGCAGAGCTTGTGCTTGGTTGATACGATCGCGTGTCACTCCAGTATTGTTGCCTATTCGCTTCCAGATTTGTTCTGCTTGTTGCCATGTTTTCAATGATACATCCGCCTGTCCCCGTGAAAGTTGCAATTCACCCTGAATATCGAGAGTTTGGGCAAGTATTTCTAGTAAATCTGTCTTGCGATTGTTGACAGTCAACTTTTGGTTGTCTTTCCAGCCAAGTAGACTTAAACTAGTGTCGATCGCTTGGGAAGCTTCTTGCCACGAACCAAGTTGTTTGAAGACTAGAGAGAGGTTTGTGAGTGCGGTGGCTTGTGTGATGCGATCGCCTGATTTTTGAGAAATGCGAACAGCTTGTTGTAGAACAGTTACTGCTTCGGTAAAGCGCCCTGCTTGATACAGTACTTCACCTTGTTCGAGAAGTTGTTGCGGTGTCAGGGATTGGATGGTTTGGATGCGATCGTCTGCTGATTCTGATTGTTTAGCGATCGTGCTAGGGATAAGAGTTAGGAAAAAAGCAAGAGTGAATAGTACTATATGAATCGCCGCAAGTCTGACGACTCGCTTTAACAGATAGAGCTTTTGCATATCTCACACCTTACCAAGATACAGGACAAGAAGCAGTTTGTTCTAGATCTTCTAGATCCCCGACTTCTTAAAGAAGTCGGGGATCTAGCCGCCTATCAGAATTAATAGTGACGTGCAAAGAAGGTGAATAAACTCAGAGCACCGCTACCAATTAAGAGTTAGCAGGGTTAACAAACAGGCTTAACCTTTAGATCGAATACCATCTGAAATTCCAAAAAAAACAATTTGTGAATGGGTTGTTTCTAGTTAATCAAACTGCTACAGCCAAAATTTTACAACGCAAACAACTTCTTTTACTGACTTAAGGAGAACAAAAATGATGAAAAGTTGTAATAAACCGATGGTTAGATTTTTCAAAAAAGCTCGCAATTTGCTAGCATTGCCTCTTGCTGTAAGCACTTGGCAAGCTTCAATTCCTGTTGTACTATTGCTTGTATCTTCTGCCTTTGTGACTGCCGAGATTGCACGTGCTGTAGAATCAATGCCCGTTACCCTCGTTCAAGGATTTGGTTACGACCCCACATATGCTGCATACAAGGTATTGATTCAATCTAGAAGCGGCAATCAATACTTCGTATGGTACGACAGCTTAATTCAAGCCAAGATTGGTTCAGTTATTGTTCTCACATATGAAGGTTCTGGCCCTTCGCTCTATTTCTACAAGTTAATCAACACTGGTAATGGAAAAGAAGCACGGATCAGTCGATATCAAAAAGTCAATTGATCTGTCACATCCACAGCCAGTTTCCAAAGTCCGCGTCGGTGAACTTTGTTTGTATACTGTAAACGGCTAACAACTGTTCTTTTTCAGAATGGTTTAGCATCTGTAGGGGCGCGGCGGCCTTGCGCCCCTACGAGTTTTTGACAACTTTTGGAAAATTAGATTCTGAATTTTATACAATTAAACAATGTGCTGGTTACTGGCAATCCCAACTATTGACAAGAAGCTCTTGGAAACCAAGGGCTGCGAGAGGTAATATCAGGAACTTGTGCCACTAATTCTACGTTTCCATTACCATCAACTACCCAACTTGAGGCTTTCACAATTTGACGAACCTACATTCTGCCCCCCAAGGTTACCCCTGTTAACTCACCATTTGCTTGTAAGCTTAATGTGCTATCTAAATTGCATTGAGTGTTATAATAAGCCAAAACTCTGCCGGAGTGGCTGCCGTCATCGTGTAGCGTTTTGTGGGTATACATAACCATGAATGTACAACTTGTTAATTCTCTCGTAGAAGTGGTACTAAACCTCTCTCTCGAAGAGCAAAAACTATTTCAAGAAAAGCTTAGTAACAAGAATTTAATGTTACAAACTAATAAACCTCAAACATCAGAAGAGAGATTATTACTTTGGCAGAAGTGGATGGATATAGCACCAAAAAGCTATGCCAACCTTTCTGATGAAGCTCTGCGTCGAGAAAATATCTACGATGATTAAGTATGACCCATTATCTATTAGATACCAATATCCTGTTGCGTTCCAGGGATATAGCTGCTCCCGATTACAATCTTGTTGATCGTACAATCAGGTATCTAATATCTAACAATCATCAATGTTTTATTACATCTCAAGTTTTAATTGAATTTTGGGTTGTAGCCACTCGTCCTACTGATGTAAATGGATTGGGATGGACACCAGAAGAAACCGAACGAGCAGTGCAAATGCTCATAAAACAGTTTGAGTGGCTAGAAGAAACACCGAGTATATTTCGCATTTGGTTGAGCCTCGCTACAACTCATAGGATTTCAGGGAAACGCATCCATGATTTACGCCTACAAGCAGTAGTGCTTGCCCATAATATCAGTCATATTCTGACTTTAAACCCAAAAGACTTTGTTCCAGTTGAGGGAATTACTATTATTCACCCCAACAGTATAAACAGCTAAAAACCTGGGAAATACTAGAGTTTTGTTTGTAAATTGTACCCAATTTATTACGAACGAGCGAGGTTTTCATTGTGTTATTAGTTTACCGTTGTTTGTTGTGTTCAGCAAAGTCATTTGAGCAACTGAGCTATTTATATGCAAGACTATTGTGCTTGCGATCGCTATTCCTAAACCTTGCCATTTGTACAAACTCTCAGACACTTTTACCCCACTAACTCACAATTAGCTTCTTTCTAATGTGCTGGGTACTGGCAATCCCAACTATTGACAAGAAGCTCTTGGAACCCAAGGGCTGTGAGAGGTAATACCAGGCACTTGTGCCACTAATTCTACGTTTCCATTACCATCAACTACCCAACTTGACGCTTCCACAATTTGAGCTTTTGTCGCCGCAAGGTTGGGAGTCATTGAAACTACTGTGGGTTCGCTAATTGTGGTTTGAACTGAGTTTTCTGAGTGCAATTGCTCCAGACGTGCGTTCTCAGGCGATCGCAATCTCACCCACTGTGCAATGGTACTTGAATCTTGTAGTGGTTCAGTGGGATTGAGTGGTAGTCCACCTCGCCCTGTTGCAGTAAAAGTATTCTGAAATTGTCGCGTACCTGGAGTGCAGGCGGTGTAAATTTGGTTTGAAGCATCAACTAGATTAATTGGGAGTTCGACTAATCCACTAGTGAGATCGACATCAGGTGGGGTGATTTCTACATTGCCACTTAACTCTCGCGTTGCGCCTGTAGCTGTGATGTCACTTGTTTTTGAGGAAGCTATATCCCGGAACCCAGCGCCAAAGATGCCTTTGGTATTAATTCTGATATTACCACCACGTGAGTCAGTTGAGTTGGCAGTGATATCGCTATTTTCAAAAGCAGCAAGGAATTTAGTGTTAATGTTGATATCGCCACCAAATACATTTTCTCCCCTAGCGTTGGTGGTGATGTTACTGCCACGACGCAGTAACACTAAATCTCTTGCACTAATGGTAATAGTTGCTTGTTCTACATTTAGGTTATTGTCCCGACTGCGAGTATCAGCACTGAGAGTACTATTGTCCAGAAGGATAGTGCGAGTATTGACATTCAAGTTACCCGCCGCCCCATTTCCCACACTACTAGCAATAATTCGAGCACCATCTTTCAGGAAGAATTTTTCTGTGCTGATGTTGATGTCCCCACCTTTGCCTACACCTTGAGATTCCACAGTGCTGAATACTCTAGCATCACCTGCAAAAGCCACAAAATCTTTTGCTTGCAAAAACATACTACCCGCATTTCCTACTCCAAAAGTACTGACGGATAGTTCAGCACCATTAATTAAAGACAGCGAACTACCAAAGATCGTGATGTTCCCACCATTGCCTTTTGCCGTCGTCTCTACGGCGCTGAAAATCGCACTGGGAAATCCGTCCTTGACTCTAGAAATCGTCACTGCACCTTGAACATCAACATTGACATTGCCCGCATTTCCCTTTCCTAAGGTACTGGCAATCAGTTGAGCACCATCCGTGAGGGAGAAAGAATTACCAGAGATCGTGATGTTCCCACCATTACCTATTGCCCCTATTCCCACAGCGTTGAAAATTCCACTGGACAATCCGTACTTGACACCAGAAATAGTCACCGCACCTTGAACATCAACATTAATATCACCTGCTTTCCCTTCTCCAAGAGTGCTGGCTTGCAGTGGAGCGCCATCAGTTAAGGAGAAAGAATTACCAGAGATCGTGATGTTTCCACCATTACCTTTTGCCTTTGTTCCCACAGCACTGAAAATTCCACTGGACAATCCGTCCTTGAATCCAGAAATCGTCACTGCATCTTCAACATCAACATTGAAATTGCCCGCATTACCCTCTCCAAAAGTGTTGGTAGACAATTGAGCACCATCAGTTAAAGATAACGAACTACCAGAGAGAGTAATATTGCCGCCATTACCTTTTGCTCCCGTTTCTACAGTGCTGGCAATTGTACTGACAAATCCATCCTTTATCCCAGAAATCGCGACTACACCTGTAACACCAAGATTAACCTTGCCTGCATCCCCATTCCCAAAAGTGCTGAGGTATACGCCAGCACCATCAGTTATGGATAACGAACTACCAGAGAGAGTAATATTGCCGCCATTGCCTTTTGCCTCCGTTCCTACGGTGCTGAAAATACCACTAGCAAATCCGTTCTTCACCCCAGAAATCATGACTGCATCCGTAACATCAACATTGACATTGCTTGCATCCCCTACTCCAAGAGTGCTAGCAAATAACCCGGCACCATCAGTTATAGATAACGAACTACCAGAGAGAGTAATATTGCCGCCATTGCCTTTTGCTCTCGTCCCCACAGCGCTGAGAATTCCACTAGGAATTCCATCCTTGACTCCAGAAATTGTCACTGCGCTTGTAACATCAATATTGACATTACCTGCATTCCCTTCTCCATTAATGCTAGCTGATAATAGAGCACCATCAGTTAGGGAGAATGAACTACCAGAGATATTAATGTTTCTGCCATTGCCTTTTGCTCCTGTTTCCACATTGCTGCGAATTCCACTGGCAAATCCGTCCTTTCTCCCAGATATTTTGACTGCACCGGTGACATCAACATTGACATTACCTGTATCCCCTTGCCCAAAGGTGCTAGCAATCATTTGAGCGCCATCAGTTAATGACAACGAACCACCAGCAATACTAATGTTGCCGCCATTGCCTTTTGCCTCCGTTCCCACAGTGCTGCGAATTCCACTGGCAAATCCGTCCTTCACGCCAGAAATCGTCACCGCACTGGTGACATCAACATTGACATTACCTGCATTTCCCTCTCCAAAAGTGCTAGTAGACAGTTGAGTGCTATCCGTTAAGGACAACGATCGCGAGAAAATTTTAATATTCCCTCCATTGCCTATTGATTGCGATCGCACAGTATTGAAGATGTCGCTCCCAACAAATTTTATGTCCTCAGTAGCATTTAGGATGATGTCTCCAGCTACAGTGCCAACTGAACCATTACCTTCCTCAATCCCAGCTGAAAGAACGCTTCCTCCCAAAACATCTAAATTCCGAGCGTTGACTGCGATACTACCACCACCAGCAGCTTCTACAAATACACCAGTGCCATTGGTAAGGGACACATCTGCCCTTTGCACTTGTTGGGGAAAACTCAAACTCAGATTATTTCCTACAACATCTAACCCTACAGTTCCTGATGCTGCTAACCCACCCAACTCGACTCGACCCCCCGGAGTTTGTAAAGTTGTGTCATCCAGCGATATCTTACCCCCTACTAACGCTAAATCGCTAAAGTTGTCAGTTCGTCCTGCCGAGAAAAATGAGGACTGCATCGTAATATTCCCCGACGTTCCTGTTAGTCCCAAGCCAATCGGAGCAGTAATTGTTAATAGCTCAGTTGGATTTGTTGTTGTCAATTGTGTCCCATCTTTAAAATCCATTCGGTTCGCCGTTGTTGCTAAAAAAGCACCGCCAACATCCAACACCGCACCAGGACCAAAGATAATACCATTTGGGTTGAGTAAGAAGAAGTTAGCAGGAGAACTCGTCTGTATAGTGCCATTAATATTAGAAATAAAGGGAACTCCTACCCCTGTGACGCGCACAATTACATTGTTAATTGCTGAGTTTGTCTGGAAATCTGCAACGTCATTAGGATTTGGAAGCGAAAATTGACGAAAGCTGTGGAACAAATTGCTTCCCCGTTGGGAGCCATTGGTAATGGAACAAACACCGCTTTCACATGAAGTTGTTAACTCGCCATTTACCCGTGTACCTAAGGTGTTGTCTGGGATAATTTGAGCTTGGACACAGTTAAAAGAGGAAACGATCGCGATCGCCCAAGGAACAATGGCGGAACCAAACGCACTACTGAAAAACCAGCCCCAACAAGATTTGACCCCAAACATTGCAACCTCCCAGTCGTAACCGTTGGTAAATGGTGCTGATTCTCGTCGCTGAAGTATATTAGCACAAACTATACCAGTGTTGGAACAACTAGAGATAAAGTGTAGTCAGTTAATCTCACAGAGATGTTTTTGATAGCAACGATATAATAGTTGCAGCCCAAATTGATTAAACATCTTTATGTCACTCACCGAACTTATGCCCCTTCTGAAGGAATTATCTTACTCTGATAAGCTTCTGCTACTACATTTCCTGGTAACTGAATTATTGAAGGAATCAGGTTTAGCTGTATTAGACACTCAGGGCACAGTAGCTAGTCAAGGCTTACACGATTCTTTTGAAGCTGCTGCTGTTTTAGCAAAGGCATTGGTAGAGGAAAAAGCAACGACACATGGTTGATAAAGCTAGATTTGCATTCACCGAGATGAATCCACAACTTGGTGCATTAAGCACGCTACCCTATCTACCGATAGTCCTAACTTATCAAAACCAATCTCTCAGTGTATCAGGCTTACTAGATACAGGTTCTAGCGTCAATGTATTACCATACGAAATAGGTTTAAGGCTAGGAGCTGTTTGGGAACGTCAAAGACTCTCTGTTCCATTAGGGGGTAATCTGGCTAGGTTTGAAGCACGAGCATTAGTGTTGATAGCAAATGTTGAGCAGTTTCCTCCGGTAGAACTAGCTTTTGCTTGGACAAGAGACAGGAATGCTCCATTGATTTTAGGACATATGAATTTTTTTCTAGCCTTTGATGTTTGCTTTTACCGTGCTGAGTCGGTATTCGAGATTAGCCCTAAAAGAGTTTTTCAATAGAATTTATTAATAGCGATTGAAATCGCGGCTATACAAGCTAGGTTCACCTGGTATTGTAGGGGCGCAAGGCATTGCTCTCCTACCGATGTACTTCATTTACCTGAAAAATACATACTATAAACAGCGCTGATTCTTGCTGCTGGGATATACTAGCACAAACTAAGTAGCCAAGCACAAATAAACCGAACTACATTACAAAATGTAAACAGACCTGAAATCCTTACCAATGACGAATGACAAATGACTAATGACGATCCTCACGCTTTTAACTTTAATTGTGCTGGCTTACTTATACCAGTGTTGGAACAACTAGAGACGAATTAAAAACACTGGAGTGCTGCTTGAAAATGAATAAACTAATATCACTGCTACCAATTAAGAATTAACAGGGTTAGCAAACAGGTTTAACCTTCAGTTCAAATACCATCTGACATTCCTAAGAAAAACAATTGGATTTTAGGAGTAAATATGAAAACTGCCATAAGTTTACTTGTCAGTTTAACGGTGTCCATTGCATTTCCAAGTAGCACATTTGCACAAGTTCCGGGTCGTTTCTCGAAAGAACAGATGATGCCCATATGCAATACTATATACAATTTGCACGATCGCAATCCAAGAGACTTACAGTTAACTAGCGCCAGAAGGGAATGCAATTTTAGATTTTACCTTGTGAGGCTTTGTATGACAACTAGAGCCTCTGTGACTTGCTGGGAAGAGATGTCTAAATCCTCTGCTGCATTAGATGGTACGGCGGATGGCGATATCATTCTTGTTCAAGCATTAAGAAAATACGGATTCAATATTTAAAGAGCGAGCGCTATGACTTTAAGTGAAGATATTCAATTAACACAAGAGATAGAAATGTCACGACAAGAAGAGATTAAAAACGGATTACCTGATGCTAGCGACGAACAGGTAGAGCGCTTTCTAAAACAAGTTGAACGGTTAGAAGAGCTAGAAAACTACTTTGAGAAATATCCAGAGGACAAACCGGGCTATCAGGATATTTTGGCTCGTGCAAAGAAGGCTCTCGATTATCAACGTTCTTACCGCATTGCTCTCATTGGTGTCACTGGTGCTGGTAAAAGTACGTTGACTAATGCCTTACTGGGAGATGATATAGTTCTGGCTAGAATTGCTGGTAAACCAGCTACTGGTACAGTGTTGGAAATTTTCTTCGATCTGCTAGAAACAGAACCTCGAAAAGCGATAGTAAATTATCGAGACGAAAAAAACATTCGTACACTCATCTATGAATCTCTTCAACGCTACCAGCATTACAAAATTGATATATCATGGCTGAATGGCAAACTAGATATAGGCTTTGCAAGTAAACTTGCAACTGTGGAGCCAGAATAGAAAATTGCAGAAGTCGAAATTCGCAAAAACTTTGAAAACTTGCGGAAAACACTCAGCGATCTTGTTTCACAATATCTCAATAACAATATGAGTAGTTTGCAACGTGAATTTTTCATGGACAACGTTAGAGATGCAGAAAGCCTCAAATAGCTTGTTGATGAAAATAGCGATCGCAATGTCGAAAAATCTTCTCGCTGCATTGGTTTAATCGAGAGCGTCAGTTATCACCTACATTCGGTACAAAGTCATGCAGAAACAAAGACATTGCAACTTCCAAAAAATGTTTGCTTGGTCGATCTTCCTGGATTAGATGGTAGTACTCTGCACAATATTATTATTCGTAATGGTATTAAAGAGGCTGATGCAGTTATACAAGAATGGGCTAATCTATAGTATCTACGAGTATTGGCGTCAAAGTGGAAGTGCTAAAGGACTAATTTGGATGTCTGATGATTTTGATACACCTCTAGAAGAACTTCGTGAGTATATTGTCTCATACTGATTCAAGACTGCGTAGGTTTTGCATAAAAATACGAAATTACGTAGGTTGGGTTGAGGAACGAAACCCAACATTTATCAGCATTTGTTGGGTTGAGCGAAGCGCTCAACCCTATTTCCCTTAACCGCTTATCTTCTCTCCTATATTATTGTGATATAATAATGTATGAATTTCTCCAATATTGAATTGATATGCATCAAGTCGATATATCTCAAGCTACAAGTTCTCCAGAAAGTTTGTTTCAAACAGCGCTTTCAGGTGACGAAATTGTAATTACTCAGAACAACGAGCCAATTTTAAAAATAATTCGTTTAAATCACCCAAAAAAACGGCGTCAAAGTGGAAGTGCCAAAGGACTAATTTGGATGTCTGATGATTTTGATGCACCTCTAGAAGAACTTCGTGAGTACATGGAATGAGATTCCTTATTGATACTCACACATTTTTGTGGTTTATTCATGATAGCCCACAGTTGAGTTCCAACGCAAAGAATTTGTTGGAATCAGATAACGATCTATGGATAAGTATGGTTAGTTTATGGGAGATAGCGATTAAAGTTAATATTGGTAAACTTACACTCCCAAATAACTATGAGGACTTTATCCCCGAACAACTTGTACTAAATGATATTGAAATTTTGCCGATTAGAATGGCACATTTATCAATTTACACTACATTGCCATTACATCATCGTGACCCTTATGATAGATTACTTGTCGCACAAGTCATGACAGAAAAAGTTTCAATTATTAGCAGTGATGTTACATTTAATAACTACTCTATAAATAGAATATGGTAATCGTTTTTGTAGAGAATCAATAAACTTCTTGACTTGCGTGCAACGTATTTATGAGTGTTTGGTCTGTTTTTATCAGAAAAGGCGATTGAGTAATTCTTCTCGTTCTAAATTAAAGTGATTAGCGATCTCTCGAAGAATGGCACTAAGTGTTCCTATTTTAATCGGATCGTGAGCAGGAATTGTCAGGTTGTGTTCTCCATTTTCCTGAGTTGTCAGGCGAATGTGGCTACTAGTCTGGCGAGTCGTTTCATAGCCCAACTTGGTAAGTGCTTTAATAAGGTCTTCAGCAGACAAATCTCTGGGCAATTTCACAAGGCAAACACCTCGTCTCGGACAATATGTAGGCGGATGAGTTTGGGACGACTCTGCTCATCAAGATAATGACACTGAACTGCATCTCGTATCATTTTCCGCAAAGTTGTCAAGTCATCTGCTTGTGTGAAAATGGACTCACCAAGCGCTCTTGCATTGTATCCACCGTCTAGGTCATCTTCAACCAAAAAAACAATTTCGCTCATATGCTATTAGTAAAATGCCTTACTATCTAAGTTAACAAATACAAATTGCCTTCGTGATGTCATTTATGATTATATACAATTAAGCTAGAGAGTTAAAAGGTTAATATCTGTAGACATGAGTACTCTAAAGTTTTTATTCTTGAGTCAAAATCGCTGAGCCATTCCAAATATAGCTTTACAAGTTGAATTTACAGCAGCAGCATCTGATAAAGACTTCTTTTGATGGGATTTAATTTTTACGAAGTTCCCCGTTCCTTGTTCCCTTGTTATAATAAACCAAAACTCTGCTGGAGTGGCTGCCGTTATCGTGTAGCGTTTTGTGGGTATACATAACCATGAATGTACAACTTGTTAACTTCCTCGTAGAAGTGGTACTAAACCTCTCTGTTGACGAGCAAAAACTATTTCAAGAAAAGCTTAGTAACAAGCATTTAATGTTACAAACTAATAAACCTCAAACATCAGAAGAGAGATTATTACTTTGGCAAAAGTGGATGGATATAGCACCAAAAAGCTATGCCAACCTTTCTGATGAAGCTCTGCGTCGAGAAAATATCTACGATGATTAAGTATGACCCATTATCTATTAGATACCAATATCCTGTTGCGTTCCAGGGATATAGCTGCTCCCGATTACAATCTTGTTGATCGTACAATCAGGTATCTAATATCTAACAATCATCAATGTTTTATTACATCTCAAGTTTTAATTGAATTTTGGGTTGTAGCCACTCGTCCTACTGATGTAAATGGATTGGGATGGACACCAGAAGAAACCGAACGAGCAGTGCAAATGCTCATAAAACAGTTTGAGTGGCTAGAAGAAACACCGAGTATATTTCACATTTGGTTGAGCCTCGCTACAATTTATAGGATTTCAGGGAAACGTATCCATGATTTACGCCTACAAGCAGTAGTGCTTGCCCATAATATCAGTCATATTCTGACTTTAAACCCAAAAGATTTTGTTCCAGTTGAAGGAATTACTATTATTCATCCCAACAGTATAAACAGCTAAAAACCTGGGAAATACTAGAGCTTTGTTTGTAATGTCATGTTACTGTCAAAGATAACATTGGAATTGTTTGGGAGAGTGGTATCTGGGATGATTTGCTTTCAGCCAGAATACCCCAAAGTGACATTGTTTTAGGTTTTCATCATCCCAGTAAAGGAAGTTTGACAGAATTTGCTACTGCTTAAGTCAGAGAATAAGCTGTTTGTTATACTCTCTTAATATAAGATGCTAGATTCTTGACTATACATTAACATCCATCGATTCAACCTCCATACACTGGCAGTCATGAGTATCTTGATGAAGTATCTAATCCGCAAAGTAGGCACTACGTGTCTTGGGTTTACGATCGCAGCTTGTTCTTTCGCTTCAGCGAATAAGAATCCACCAGTTCCTTCTGCTGAAGCGCCTCTTGTTCGAGCTGCTACTGCAAGTGGAGAAGCTCAAGGATTTCGGCAAACACCAATCGTCAAAGGCTTAGAGCGTCCGTGGAGTATGGCATGGCTTCCAGATGGAACAATGCTGATCTCGGAAAAAGCAGGGCGGCTGCGAGTTGTGCGAAATGGAGTCCTCGAACCAACCCCGATTGCAGGTGTACCGGAAGTGTTGACAACAGGGCAAGCTGGATTGATGGATGTCTCGATTCATCCTCAGTTTGCCAAAAATCGCTTTGTTTACCTCACCTATTCCCACGGTACCCAGAATGCTAATCGAACTCGCGTTGCCAGAGCAACATTTGATGGAAAAGCGTTACGCAATTTACGGGTGATTTTTGAAGTCTCCCAAGTAAAATCGGGTGGACAACATTTTGGCTCTCGCATTATTTGGTTACCAGATAATACAATGCTAGTCGCTATCGGGGATGGAGGAAATCCACCTATTCAGCTAGAGGGTAACCTAATTCGGAGACAGGCGCAAAATTTACGCAGCCATTTGGGTAAAATTATACGGTTAAATGATGATGGTTCGATACCTCGCGATAATCCATTAGCGACTAACAAAAATGCAAATTCGGCAATCTGGACTTACGGGCATCGCAATATTCAAGGACTAGCGTTCGATCCAGGTGCGCGGCGGATTTGGTCAACGGAACATGGGTCGCGTGGTGGTGATGAGCTAAACTTAATTCAAGCTGGGAAAAACTACGGATGGCCCCTTGTAACCCATAGCAAAGAGTATACAGGTGGCGAAATTTCAAAGACTCGATCGCAACCTGGTAAGATCGATCCAAAAGTCGTTTGGACTCCGGCAATAGCTCCTTCTGGATTAGCATTTTATAATGGCGATCGCTTTCCGGCGTGGAAGGGAGATTTGTTCGCTGGAGGTTTGGTTTCCCAAGATGTGCGGCGCATCGATCTTGACGAAGCGGGAAACGTTCGAGGTCAACAAGAAATTCAGATCGGACAACGGGTGCGGGATGTGCGGCAAGGACCAGATGGGTTATTGTATATTCTCACAGATGATTCGGATGGTCGGTTGATTCGGTTAGAACCTACTGGAGGTTAGAAGTTCTTCTCAACGGAGATCGATTTTGGAAAAGATTTCAATGCAAGCAATGGGACTGCGAGAGTCGTTGGTTTTCTTCGGAATTCCTATGCTGCTGCTGTATATTGCCACGCATATTGGAGTCTCCGCTCTCAACCAAGCAACTGGAATGCCAACGCTAGTCTCCTGGTTCATTTGTGGAGGTACACTCGTCTTTCTGCCGCTCTTTGTGGCTGCTTTTGTTTTCTATTGGATTGAAGGCAATCCCTGGCAAACTGCTGCGATCGTGGCTCGGTTGCGACTAGGTAAGCCCTCTTGGCATACGCTTGGTTGGACTGGGTTGGGTGTGCTAAGTATAGGAATCTTAACTTATGCCATTGTTGCAATAGGGCAAGCCTTTATTCCTGGCTTTTCAGCCCAGCCCTCATTCATGTCTGTGTCACCGCTAACCGATAATAATCATTGGATATTAGCCATCTGGATACCTATGTTCTTCTTCAACATTTTTGGAGAAGGGCTGTTTTGGCGAGGATATATTTTTCCCCGACAAGAATTGGCATTCGGACAGTACACCTGGTTATTGCACGGCTGTTTCTGGTGGATATTTCACATTCCGTTTGGGTTTACATTGTTGGTAACACTCATCCCGATTATCTTCATCACGTCGTTTGTGGTTCAAAAAACAAAGAATACTTGGTCAGATATTATAATTCACGCCTTGATTAATGGGTCAGGTTTTTTGCTAATTGCATTTGGAATAGTTGAATAAGTTAACGCTGTTTGCTGAAGTCGGGAAATTGGGAAATCGCTTAGGGCTTTCCAAGAAATAAATTATCCATTTTGTGGAACGGGAGTCCCGCCCGTTTTAGGCGGGCAAGATGCCCTCTCCACAAGAACTGTATTGGATTCAAGTAAAAAGCGCTATAATTCAGAGATTGAATCAAAAAAATGTCAAATGTTTATGTGCGTGGTCAGAGCTTTGTTTTTGTCGTTTGGGCATAGCGGTAGACCAAAATGTTCATTACTTCGTTTAATCTTTGAATTTACCTAATAATCTTGCCCATTTCTGACAAAATTATTCTGTTGTAACACTCTTGTTTTTGAAGAAGATTTAGACTATCAAAAACTTTGTTGATGAGGCAAGCGTCTCTTGCCACCTCTCCCTACCACCCTGCTAAAATTATCATTTTGATTGAGAACTTTTTGAGTATTTTAGCTGATTGACAAAATGGACTTTATTGGTGAGTTTGAATCCACTGCACCATATTCACAACTAAGTTGGGTTCGTGGGGAGAGAAAGATTGCAGAGGGATGTCAGACTATCTGTCGCTTACCTTGCCAATTAGGATACTCGTCGTTCCACAACCAATCGTATATCTTTTCCCAAGGACTTTCGCCCTTTGCTCTTCTTCCTCGCCCCGACTTCTTAAACTGACGAGAACCGCCAATGTTTAAATCATTCAACTTTGTGCATATATTCTTCAACTCAGCTTGGAGTTTTTGTTCCCTATATACGATTGGCTCCGGTTTTTCTTCCTTCTGCTTTTTTGGTTTCGAGTTCGGCTAGTCGTCTTTCTGTTCAGTACATGCTGATTGTGCAATTGAATCTGTGTTCTATTTAATCTCTATTGCAAGTACTTCGTTATTCTTACGTGCATTACTCCGAGCAAACCTTTCCAATGTTTCATTTGAAACAGGAAAGTGTGACGTAAATTGTAACTTCTCACATTCAAGCCACAGTCCTACTATGAGGACGCCAAATGCACCGGGGCAGAGAAGTCATAACTATGTTGTTACGATTGTAAATCACTCAAACACTAACGCCGACACAGGGCAGTTCACCCTCAAACGTCAAAGATTACTTGGTACGAAGTATATTCGACAATAGATTGGCTTTGCCGTTAGCACGAATCAAACCATTAATATTGGATACCGTTCCACCCGTTACCCGTGTCAGAATATTTTGAATTTCTGGTGCATTGTTGAAAAAAGCCCCTACTCCTTGTGGAATGGAAAACTCTCTAAAGCTATGGAACAGATTCGCGCCTGTTGTGGTTCCACCTTCGATAATTGTCGTGTTGCCGTTAAATGTAACGTTGGAATTATTTGGGAGAGTGGTATCTGGGATGATTTGAGCAACTGAGCTATTCGGACACCAGATAATGGAACAAGCGATCGCTATTCCCAAACCTTGCCAGTAGCACAAACCCACAGACACTCCAGACATGGCACTCTCCTATTCAATTTAGTTTTGCACTCTCAATTATAGAGTGTAGGTGTCAATAAACTTGATTGATACATAAGCTTTACAAATAACATTGCAGGAACCCGATCGCTTTTTACGAACTGTGGGGTGAATAAATTAATTTTGCTCAACCAATAAAGAAATAGAAGAAAATCGAGTCAAGCTTAACTTCTACTTGCAAACTCAGTGCAGCTTGCTCCACGTTTTTGTTGTCAATGCAAAAGCTCTAACTCATTCATTGAAACCAAAGGAGATAGTGAGATATGGCTACTGTTTCTATCATTGATTACTTTACAGATAAGGGGATTCCCTTTACTATAAAATATCCAGCACCTAACCTTCCAACGCAAGGAAATTCAGTAACTTGGTCTTCTCTCAATGCTAACAGCAGTATTTCTGACATTATTGGTGCTGTTAAACTATTAGATAATAATTCTGTCTATACTAGAGGATTTGTTAGCTCTTCCTCAGACGGTACAAGCTTTACAAGGCAATTTGTTGTTGGTAATTCTCAAGATAGCATCTTGCAAGCAGGTAGCGGTAAGGATGTGCTGATTGGTCGTGGTGGTAATGATACTCTTACTGGCGGAACTGGAGCAGACAGTTTTGTTTTTCTATCTTCAAATGATGGCATTGACACGATTACTGATTTTGATGTTCTTGAGGACAAGATTGTCGTGTCTGCTTCAGGCTTTGTAGGACTTACACCACCGATCTTAGCTCAAGAAATCTTACTAACTTCAGGACAGTTGAGTTTGGGTAGCACTGCTACTACCAGTGATGTACGCTTTACATACAACCCTACTAATGGAATCCTAGCTTATGACGCAGATGGTATCGGTTCACAAGCGCAAGTCGCGATCGCACAACTATCATCCAATTTAAATTTCACCCACCAAAACATACAGGTAGTAGCTTAATAAGAGTTAAAGTTTAAAATTCCGGTCACTCACATGAAACCGGGATTTTAGAGTGTTAATACAAATTCTGGCAAGGTTTTTTACTGTCAGGACTATTGGAAAATAAATTTATTATTGACACACGGGACAAGAAGCTCTTGGAAACCAAGGGCTGTGAGCGGTGACACTAGGAGTTTGTGCCAGGAGTTCGATGTTACCATTAAGCAACAGGGCTTTTATAGTTCATTTGTACGCAAGTGACGAACAAAGCACGCTTAAACTGAGTTTTACTATCATTTCTGGCGGTATCTGCCGCTTTTTGCAGCGTAACCTTTATTTGTAAAAACAGTTTGCCAAGGGAAGATTGTGTATTGGCAAGTATGGCAGTAAATGGTACAATTTTTGTACTGTTTATATCCATAGGAATTAAAACTATGCCACGTCTCGAATTGGGTAATCCCTATGATACTTATGTGCAGGCATTGATTGATACTGGGCTTTACAGCACCTACACAGAAGTGGTGAAGGATGCGCTGCGCCAGCATATGGATTCCAACAGGGAGAGCAAGCGCATCGCGTTATCCCATGCTGCCATTGCTGAAGGAGAAGCGGATATACAAGCGGGACGTATAGAACTTTACAGCCCTGCATTGATTGACCGCCTGACTGAGGAAGTGCTGGCAGATGAGTAAGGAAAATTACATCCTCTATCTGTCCGGGCGTGCCAAGAAAGATTATAAGAAAATTCAGCGTTACACGAAGAATTCTTACGGCAAAGAACAAGTGCTGAAATATTCAGCCATGCTCAAGGAATGTTTGGAGAAAATAAGGGACAATCCAATGCTCGGACATTTCCGGTCTGATATACCGCAAACCCATAAGGCATATAATGCAGGTGAACATGTAATTGTCTACCGCCTTGAAAATCAGACGGTCTATGTAGTAACAATTCTGCATGGCAGTATGGACTTTTTAAGCCAGTTTGAAGAATAGGGTGATAATTGTTCCAGCTATTAAGGAAAACAACTTACTCTAGCAATACCTTCGCCAATTTACGAGGGTTCAACTTCTGTAGAAAGCGGATGAATACGACCCAAGGAAGTAAGCTTGGTAAAAATCTGGGCGAATATTATAGGCTCTGGTTTTACAGGCAGCATTTTTAACATTTCCCGGACATATTGAAAACAATAGGATAGGTTAACCATAAACAATGCTCATGTTAGCAGCATTAGTCACCGCAATTTGAGTGAAGTTCATAAAATCCTCCAATCCCCAAAATTGCTTAGCATCCCGGAAATTAAATTCTATTTCAGAGACTATGGGTATGGCTTCGGTAGTAGGTGGACAAACAACTATCATTCGTACAGAATGGGGACTGACAATATTATCCATTCCCTTGCTCTAACTGCTCTAGTTCTTCTAGTGCTGCTATTACATCTTTTTCCTGGTAAGATTTTGCATCTTTGCCATCTTTACCGGAAAGGACTACAGGATTTGGCAAAAGTGGATGAATCCAACAGGAGTGACTTCCTTTCTCCCGTTTAGGCAACAATGTAAATCCTGCTTTTTGCAACATCTGTTTCAATTCTCTAACTTTTTTGGGCATATTACGGAAGATAACACAGCAACTAGAGCGCAAAATTCCATAGTCATCTTCTCGTCCTCTTATATTGGCAATCTCAACTATGAGCCAAATATAATATTACCGAGATACAGAACAAAAAGCTTTTGGAAACCAAGGGCTACCAGAAGCTTGTGCCACGAGTTCTATGTTGCCATTGCGATCGACTACCCAGCTTGAAGCTTCCACAATTTGAGTTGCTAGTGTAACTTTGGTAGTGCTTGAAACATCTGTTGATTGAGGCGCGGTGTTGGCTGAGTTTTCTCTTTGCGTTCGACTTTGCCATTGTCTGTTAGACGATCGCGAATCATCATCTGTAATCAAGGGACGTTGAGTGGTTTGGGCGTTGAGGGGCGATCGCTTTAACTGGGAAGATGATTATTACACCAAGTTTGGAAATTACGAGATTATGAAAATTCCTGAATACTTGGATAGTTGACTATGCTGCTCACGGTGCCAGAAAATTTATCGGCAATTCCAAAAAAATAAGATCTGCTTAGTTAGTTATGTAGGTGGAATCGAACCAAGTAGTTGTTCTGCCAATTCCAAAAATTCTTCGGCACGTTCAATCTGTTCTTGTGCCTGTTCTTCCGTAAGTCCTGGATTAATGTTATAGTCTGCTTGGCGGCGAATCTGTTCTGCGGCTATGAGGTAGCGATGGAATTCTACTGGTACACGCCCTGTGTTGGCAAACCGCTGACCAAATGCTGAAATTACAGCAGAATGTCGGGAGAAAGCTAGCCCTTCACCTTCTAAAAAAGCTGAGGCAATGTAAAACATGGTGTAGTAACCACGGGCAGCAGCAAATTCTGGTAAATTTGTTTTATTGAGAACTTTTGCTGCTTGTAAACTCCTGACAGCTTTTTGAAGTAGTGCTTGTTGTTCAGGTGTCATATGGCTATTCCTTCTCGACGAACATTGCGAAAGAAACCGCCATTCTCGTGCTGGAATCGCTCGCTTTCTACAAAGGCGCAGGTAACAAGAACGTTATATTTTAAACATAGTTCCGTCAAGAAGTAACTTGTACGCTCTATTTCGGCAGCAAAATCAACAGGTTCCCTTAGCACAATTAATACATCAATGTCTGAGTCTGGGCGAGCATCTCCTCTAGCTTGGGAACCATAGAGGATAATCTGAACTAGCCGCTCATGATACAGTGTTTCAAGGTAAGAGCGTAATTCAGTTAGGATTTTTGATAATTTCTCATGCATCTTGAGCTTAAGCTTTCAGAGTAACAGTTTAATCAGTTATAACCTTGGTATGACCGCAATGTGTGGGACACCCATGTCAGATGAAGAATATGAACATAGACTTCAATCTGTTATCGATGGTAGCTGCTTTGCTAAATATCTAGATAAAGTATTAAAACAAAAGCAAGAACTTCAGGATAAATTGGCAGGAATCGAAAAAACAGAACAAATGCTAAGGGCAAAGATTGCAGAATCTCAAACCAAAAAATAAATGCTTAAATGCTATGTTCTCTCTTCTGCTTGGAAAGATAGAAATCCACACCGTGCTGTGAGCAACTAGCGGTAACAATTTTTCCTCTGGTCAAGCAAGTAGCGGTAACGATGTCTTAATTGGTCGTGCTGGTAATGATACTCTCACCGGAGGAGCGGGAGCAGATAGTTTTGTTTTTCTCTCTTCAAATGATGGAATTGACACGATTACTGATTTTGATGTTCTTGAGGACAAGATTGTTGTGTCTGCTTCAGGCTTTGCAGGACTCATACCACCGACCTTAGGTCAAGACGTCTTACTAACTCCAGAGCAGTTTAGCTTGGGTAGCAGTGCCACTACTAGAAACTCAAGCTTCCTCTATAACCCTGCTGATGGTATTCTAGCTTATGACGCAGATGGTATCGGTTCCCAAGCGCCAGTCTCAATTGCACAACTATCATCCAATTTAGATTTCACTTACCAAAACATACAGGTAGTAGCTTAATCTAACCAACCCACAGGACAAGAAGCTCTTGGAAACCAAGAGTTGTGAGGGGTTACACTAGGAGCCTGTACCACGAGTTCTATATTGCCATTGCGATCAACTACCCAACTTTGAGCTTCCACAATTTGAGTTGCTGCTGTAACTTTGGTAGTGCTTGAAACATCTGTTGATTGAGGTGCGGTGTTGGCTGAGTTTTCTCTTTGCTGTTGTCTTTTAGATGATCGCGAATCACGATCTGCAATCAAGGGACTTTGAGTGGTTTGGGCGTTGAGAGGCGATCGCAATCTCACCCATTGTGCAATAGTATTTGCATCTTGTAATGGTTCAATAGGATTAAGCGGCAATCCACCACGTCCTGTGGAAATAAAAGTATTCTGGAATTGTCGCGTACCAGGAGTGCAGGCAGTGTAAATTTGATTAGAGGCATCAACCAGATTAATTGGGAGTTCGACTAATCCACTGGTAAGATCCACATCCGGTGGACTGATTTCTACATTCCCACTCAAATCTCGCGTTGCGCCTGTAGCTGTAATGTCACTCACAGAAGTGGGTGCATCGCGGAACTGCGTCCCAAAAATGCTTTGAGTCTTGATTCTCACATTTCCACCACGGAAGTCAGTTGAGTTGGCACTGATATCACTGTTTGCGATCGCAATCAAGAAATCGCTGTCAATATTGATATTACCACCAACGACATTTTCGCCACTTGCATTAGTGGTAATGTTACTGTTACGACGAAGAACAATGTTTCGAGAGTTGAGGTTGATGGTTGCTTGTTCTCTATTAGGATCTTTGTTAGGGCTGCGAGTGTTGGCATTAAGTGAGGCGTTGTTGTCTAGGCGGATAGTGTTAGCGTTGATGGTCATAATACCTGCGTTTCCTGTTCCCTGACTATTGACAAATATCCCAGCGCGATCGCGTACAAGTAATTGACGAGTATTAACCTTCAAATCTCCTGCATTTCCGGTTGAGTCTCGTTCAGCAGAAACAAATAAACCACTGGAAAACCCACCACGCGCTGATTGACCAATCAGTTGCACGCTTTCTGAAGCATTTAAAGTTAAATCTCCCGCTTGTCCTGAATTAAACGTAGAAGCTATAACTTGCGCCCCATCTCGCGCAAGTAAACGTTGAGTATTTACAGCCAAATTTCCCGCACTACCAGTTGCACCTTTTTCAGAAGAAGCGAACAAGCCACTGAGAAAATCGCTATTAGCTGACTGACCCATCAGTTGCACGCTTTCTGAAGCATTCACAGTTAAATTTCCACCTCGTCCAGAACTAAACGTACTTGCCAAAACCTGCGCCCCATCCCTTACTATTAAATTTTGGGTATCAACCTTCAAATCTCCTGCATTTCCGGTTGAGCCTCTTTCAGCAGACGCAATTAAACCACCAGGAAAACCATCAGCAGATGTGCCAACCAGTTCAACCTTATTAGAGGCATTGACTGTTAAATTTCCCGCCCTACCTGTACCAAATGTTCCAGTAAATATCCGTGCTCCATCTCGTACAAGTAAGTCTTGGGTATTAACCGTTAAACTTCCTGCATCTCCGGTTAAACCTGCTTGAGCAGAAGTGGCCAAACCACTGATAACACGACCATCAGCAGAAGTGCCAATCAACTGTACCTTGTTTGAGGCGTCTACAGTTAAATTACCCCCTTTGCCTCTACCATTTGTGCTAGCGTCAATTTGTGCCCCATCTCTCACAAGTAAATCTTGAGTAGTAATCTTCAAATTTCCTGCGTCTCCAGTTGAACCTCTTAACGCAGAAGTACTTAAGACGCTGGTAGTTTGACCATCTGCTGACGTACCAATAACTTCCACCTTCTTAGAAGCATTTATAATTAAATTTCCTCCGTTACGTGCGCCGAATGTAACTGCATCCACTTGTCCACCATCACGCACAAGTAAGTTCTGGGTATTAATCGTTAAGTCTCCCGCGTTTCCTGTTAAGCCTTGATTTGTGGATGCGCTCAACCTGCTAGCACTCATGACTTCCACGCTACCGCTCGCATTGACTGTCAAATTTCCTCCCTTACCTGCGCCAGATGTAGCACTTGTAACTAATGCCCCATTTTGGATAATTAAATCTTGGGTGGTAATCATCAAGTTTCCCGCATCGCCAGTTGAATCTTGGTTATTAGTAGAAGTACCCAAACTACTAACAAAGCGACGGTCAGAAGACGTACCAGTGAGTTGGACTTTATTAGAGGTATTGATAGTTAAATTCCCTCCCTTACCTGCACCAGATGTACCCGTATTAATCTGTGCTCCATCTCGCACGAGTAAATTTTGGGTGGTAATCGTTAAATCTCCCGCATCACCAATTGAGCCTGATTCAGCAGAAGAAAGCAAACCACTAAAAAAACGACCGTCAGAAGACGTACCAATGAGTTCCACACTACGGTCAGCATTAACAGTCAAATGACCTCCCTTACCTCTACTAAAGGTAGAAGTCGTGACTCGTGCTCCATCACGAACGCTGAAATGATTTGTGTTAATTCTCATACTTCCTGCATTTCCAAAGCCGAAAGTACCAGTGGAGATATTGCTGAGACCATTAGGTAAGCTAGGCGATCGCCCTACAACCTCTACTGAGTCATTGGCATCTACAGTTAAATTTCCTCCTTTGCCCGTACCAGATGTCAAAGTTGTGATAGCTCCACCATCACGAATACTTAAACGACCTGTAATTATGCTGAGATTTCCGGCATCTCCAGAACCAAAAGTACTAGTAGAAATAGTACTAGGACTATTGTCTGTACTAGGCGATCGCCCTACAACCTCTACTGAGTCTTTGGCGTTTATGGTTAAATTTCCTCCGCGACCAAACTCAGTACTCGTAGTAATATCTCCACCATCGTTAACGCTTAATCGTTGTGTATTAATAGTTAATTTTCCGCTATTTTCAGTACCAAAAGTGCTTGTTGCTAGTCTACTTCCTGTAGTGATTGTCTCTCCAGTTTGTGGATTAATAAATGTTGTTATACCGCTCAAATTAACAGAGTCGGAAGCATTAATTAATAAATTTCCACTACTACCACGTCCTGATGATTGCGTACCAAGGCTTCCCCCGTTAGCAAGCGTTAGCGATCGCGTCTGAAGTTCGATATTCCCCGCATCGCCTTGACCAGTGCTGGTAGATGAAATTGATGCAAGCTCATTTAATGAAATTGAGTCATCAGCGATAATACGAACATTGCCGCCCCTTCCCTCATCAAGATTTGAAGCATTGATGGAAGTATTATTACCATCTAGTGTGAGGTTTCTTGTTTTGATTTCAATATCACCGCTAGGCTGATTATTAAGTTCACCAAAACCGGATGCAGTAGAAGCGCTTAAAATAGTACTTCCACCAGTCATCGAAATAGTTTCTTGAGCTTTTAAATCAATTTTTCCACTTTGTCCTTGTCCAATATTGCCAGAATCAATTATGGAGCGGTTACTTAAATTAATATTTCGAGCAGCGATTGTCAGGTTGCCTGATTTACCTATCCGATTCAAGATTCCATTGGTACTAATCAAACTATTATCAAGGCTGATATTATCCTTAGCATTTAAATTAATATTTCCCCGGCTTCTTGGACTAGGACTACTAATTTGGCTTTGATTTGTGAGACGAATTGACTGGGCGTTAACTGTAATATTTCCGGTATCGCCTAAAGAATTTTCTAAACCTTGATTAGCAATGCTACTACGATCGTCTAGCGTAACATTGCCAGTTGCATTAACTACGACATCTCCCCCAGCTACACCCAGTTGACCTTCCCCTGCTGCAAGAACTGAACCAATAATACTATTTCCAAAAAGGCTCAAGTTCTCAGCATTGACAGAAACTGCACCTCCTCCAGTTGTCGAAGCAAGGGCGTTATTTTGCAGGACTATATCTGCCTTTGGTACACCTTCTCTGAAGGCTAACTGCATTTGATTACCGCTACCAATCAACTCAACAGTTCCTGTTAGAGCAACTGCACCGAATTCCAAACGATTTCCTACTGAAATTGCAATACCACCATCGAACGTAATATTTCCCCCTATTAAGTAAAAACTTCCTGGCGTTGCAATTTGACGACTCCGGTTAATTATTTCACTGCGATTCATTTGATTAAAAAACAATGCACTTGGATTCACTGTTAACAAAGCTGGTGCTTGAGGATTCGTAGCACTAAACAATCCTTGCTCTCCAAATTGCACTCCATTTGCAGTCGTCCCTACAAAAGCACCTGGTACATCTAATCTGGCATTTCCCCCAAATATAATGCCGTTGGGATTGATTAGAAATAAATTGGGTTGGGAGTTGCCAACAGTACCCAGCGTACCCAAAATCTCCGAGCGGTTACCACCTGTGACTCGTGCTAGAATATTTTGGATATCTGCGCTAGGACTGAAAAAATAAGCTTCTCTTCCTTCATTGACGTTAAATTCTTGAAAACTATGAAATAAGTTAATTCCGCGAGTTGCACCACCAGTAATGACTTCTCTTGGTTGTCCCTGAAAATTTTGTATAATTTGCGATGATTCAGTTCCAAGGGTATCATCGGCTTGGATATTACTGGGAGTACTCTGAGCCAAGGCTTTGTTTGCAAAGATACTTATCCCTATCGATGTCAAAAGTCCTACAAATCGTAATTGCCAACAACCCAGCCAGCGTTTTGTTTTCATTTGAATTTTTGTAGAGAAAGTTATCCTTTATCCTTGCACTATTGGTTTGGCAGGTATCCTTGCACTATTGGTTTGGTAGGCTGCTACCCCCGTTCCTGTCGCGCAAGTACTCCCAAATCTGCCGAATCTCCTTGCGAAATTCCTGGCGGTCAATAGCTGCTTGTTGTCTGTCTTGGGCTGCTTGCGCTCTATCCTGCTCTGCTTGTATTGCTAGAATATCAACACGATTGGTTACAAAGTTAACGTTTTCGGTTAATTGCTGGATATTAGCAACTAAGACATCAATCGTGGCACTCTGAGCGCTAACATTTTGGTTAGTTTGTTGGATGTTAGCACTTATAGCAGCAATGACATCATTCTGATGACATCACTCTGAGCGCGAACATTTTGGTTAGTTTGTTGGATGCTAGCACTCATAGCAGCAATGACATCACTCTGAGCGAGTACTGTTTCACCTACGTTGCTAAACAGGGTTTCTAGGCGGGTTAAGCGTTTCTCAACAGTTAATGGTGGTTGTCGTGGGTTGGTCATTTGTCCTCCTTGTTTTGCTCTTGGCGTTTTTTGACGATCGCTTCTGACACCATAAACGCGGCTAAGTTGCCCATCATCTCAAATCACCCTACGCAATGTCCATTTTTTTATGTCATTTATTGTACTGTAGTGTACTCGATATTTTATCCTAATGGTGTCCTATAGTAGTAATGCAAGCGCAAGACAAGCGCTAATGCATAGCCTTTACAAGGGGGGTAATAATGTGATTCAAATGACAGCCTACAACTTTTCCAACATCCTCTAAGAAATAGAAAATTCTCAACGACTGTGAACTGATAACACAACAACACTGCTTGTAACCACAGCAAAGGCTGTAGGAAGAAATGGTAACCATGCTCCTTGTGGGAAAAGAGCGATGCCCTTAGAGGGAGTTGCACAGAGCGCGATCGCACAAACTCCATATAAAACAATGACTGTAGCAACTATGGCACATCCCCCATTTAACAGCGATGCTCCCAAAGAGAGCCGAGCAGAGCGCGATCGCACGTTCCAAACAATCAGACCAGACACACTCGACCATCCCCATATCCAGAGAATATCACCCCAGTCAGGTAAAACCCAAAAAATTGGTCGTTCGTCTAAAACTGCACTCAGAATTTGACTAACCATTTGCGCTTGTATGTATACGCCTGGAGTTTCCTGATATTCTTGCTTTGCTTCACTGTAGGGAGTTCGCCAAGTATCACCGACAGTGTTTGCTGTCACTCCTATAAGCACAACTTTATCTTTAATAAAATCAAGGTTAGCTCCATCACTTAATGCATATTCCAAAGTAACTCCTCTATAATCAGCATCACGGTAATTAACAAGTATTTGAATTCCCCCTAATGTTTCCAAATTTTGATAGCCACCACTAAGACCGGGCTTTAAGCGTTTAAATATTTTAGAACCTGTTTTAGAATTAAATTTTACATAATCTTCATCTAATTCAAGATTTTTGTCAGATAGGTAACGAGCAGCCAATTGCAAAGAGAGTGAATGAGGAGTTTTACAGGGAGACGAAAAATCTTGATCCATCATCAAAATTTGACGACGGATAACACCATCTGGATCTAGAATTGCATCAGTAAAACCCTGACGCTCTACAGGTACTTTTTGGGGAGGTTTAACTCCTTGAGGATCGTGTTTGCTATCTTTGCCTTTACAGACAACAACGACATTTTCTTGGTTCAGTTCATCAGCCAGTTGTATCGGTTTTAATTTATCTGGAGGATCGGTAAAGTCTCGATAAATATCCAATCCAACGACTCGCGGTTGATGCTGTTGTAATTTGTTAATTAGTTCAGCTAACGTACTATCCGAAATGGATTTTAGCCCTGTTGTTATTCCTTGTCGGGATTGAATGTCTTTCTCAGTAATTTCAACAATGACTAACCTGTGGTCTAACTCTTCCTTTGGTCGCAATAGCAGCATTTGGTCAAAGATTTGCAGTTCGGCTTTCTGGAAAACTCCTAAATATCTTAAACTTATCGTTACAAGAGTAACAATAATAGTACTTAGCAGCACAGTCCATAATTTAGTCTTTGAAACCGAAATTCTGCTTGGAATCGAGACATGATTGCCAGCCTCAGTGTTACTAGAGCGATGCTGCAAAGCAGCCGCTTCGCGATAAGCCGGGTACGGCTTGCGCCAAGGGCGATCGCGTAACGCTTGCCAAGTTATTGGGACAGTTGTAGGATTTTGACAGATAACGGGTAACCAACTAGCACACGGAAATTCATTTTCCAATGCTTGAAGTCTTTTCCGCGCTTCTCGCACAGCAAGGAAAAATGGCTTCCCACCCGTAAAAGACATGAGAAAATTGTTCAAGAACTGCTGCGCTACTAAATCTGATACTGGTTCGCGCATGACAATTATTTGAGGAATGTTCAAATCTGCCAAATTTCGAGCCAAACCAATTCCATCACAAGAGTTGAAAATTGCAAGTTTTAAACCCCGTGTAATTGCTGTCTGAAGAGCATATTTAAACTGAGAAATTGTTAAACTCTCAGTCTGGTTGATCTGAATTTCCCCTTTTTCACCACCTGCAAGGCTAACACTATGACCTGCAAAAAACAGAATATCCCAATCTCGATCCCACAGTTGTTCGTCCAATTCTCGACGTGTAGGTTCGACTAGAAAGGTAGTTTGGGTATCTTTTAACTTTTGTAACAAAGAACGGTCTTTATCAATATTAATACCAACACTGTTACCCAAAATTGCCAAAATCTTAACTTTACCTGTGGGAGATTTTTGTAATATCTGAGGAGACGCATACTCATGATTGCTCAACGCAACCTCAGCGTTGGGGTAATCCTCAAAAAAATCCCATAAATGCCATGGTAATCGATGTAGTAGTGTTATGTGAGTTTCAATAATGACTCTAATTTCATCATCTCGACTCAGTAGAGTCCGTAACTGCCGTTCAATATTTTGGAAGGATTCAGATTTTAACCAAGTATTAATACAGACTTGTAGTTGTTGACACAAGCCCTCAAAGTCATTTACAGAAATATGAGTAATATCTTGCGAATGCACTTTTATACGTTGATTGCTACCCAAACGTTCATGGATAGCTTCGTAGAGTAACTGCCAACTTCTGTAGAGTTCGCTGAGTTCCGGTATAGCTGGTAAACTCCCTGTTATTTTAACAGATTGATTATTATACCAAAGTTGAGCAGTGACAACAGGAAAACCCCGATCTAAGTCTCCTCCCAACAAGCTAAAGACAACTAGTTTACTCATTTGTCAAAAGTCCTTTGTCATTTGTCATTTGTCATTTGTAAGAGTGTTGTTTGTGCGTATCTAATGACCAATGACTAATGACCAATAACCAATGACTAAATTACAAAATTTTCTGTTATTTGGTAACTATCAAGAGTCACTTGGATGGTGAAACATTCTCCTACTTCTCCACTAAAAAGTTTCAATTGCACGTAGTTATCTTGTTCTCTTGCTTGCACCTCCTGAATAGTTTCCCCTGACTCTAAAAGCAAAGCTAGCTTAATATTAACAGGTAAGTAAAATTCCCCATGGGTTGGATGTAGTTGCACGCGAATATCAACTTGTTGGTTAGTCTCTGGTATCAAAGCAACTAATAGCACTACTTTTTGAGACTCTATTTCCATTCCCAAGTCAATCAGCTTAGCACGTTTGACCCTAGCAACCCCTATTCCAGAAGAACTCCTGAAATTAAAAGCTAAACTGTTGGAATTGGGCTGCAAAAACGTCTCTATTGTTTCCCAAGCAGTATCGTACACACCTTCAAACCAACGACTGAGATTGACTTGCACTTGGGAAGATTGTACCTTCTGCCGTTGTTGGTACAAGCACTGTCGCCACTGTTCGTTTTCTAATAGCGCTCCCCAAGTTGTAAATGGCACTGATAGTCTGGGAAATGTTACTGAGTCACTGCCTAACCGTTGCAAAAGATTTTCTGCTTGCTCGGTTGATACTTGTGGTAAAGGGGCTACAGCTGCTTTTGTCTCCTCTCCGATACAAAATTGATAGCTCAAAGAGAAAGCGTTGAGGTCTTGTGTCAAATGCCGTGCGTCCATACAATAAGTTCTATCTACTGGGTCATACTCAGCCAGAGATTTTAGTTCGGTATGAGTTGTGTAAGCCCAAATTCGCACCCATTCCCCATCTGGTTTGACTTGCACTGCTAAATAATAGTCTGCTGCCCAACTGGGAATATCTACCCATTCCTGAGGAACTTCTAACTCGCTATCATCAATTGCCTCACTAGGGATCAACATGACTTGCTTCCCTTCTAATAAAATTGCCGTGCCATTGACAAATTCCCAAAAAGCTGTAATGCCGGGGGAACTGTACCAAATACTTGCTTCAGGAAAGGATTCAGTAGAAATCCAATCCAAAAAGGCATAAAGGCAAATTTGATTCGTGTAAGCGCACCAACGACTGCTGGGCGTGGCATAAACTTGGCTTTGTTGCCAAGATTGCTCCTGAACTGTTGGTGATATTTCTAACAACCATTCTCTTGGGTCTGCAAACGCGCCAGTCATTTTTACTACCTTGTACTCATCATGTTATACTCACCATATTGATTTCTCAACCACTCTTCTAAAAAAAGACTCATATCTTTAATTTGGTTGGAATGAACAGGAATATTCAAAGTTGACTGGCTCCACTTAACTAATGCTGCAAGCATTGATTCTCTGCCTTTAACCAGTCTGCGAGACACTGTAGGCTGGCTCATCTGCAACTCCTGCACAATCTGCTGCTGAGTGAGCCCTTGTTGGTAATAAAGCTTGAGTACTTCTTGGGATTGTGCATCTAGGCTCTGTAAAGAATTTAACAATTCAGCAGACATCTGAGATATTTGGTTTTGTCGGTTTTCCACATCCTCTTCGGCTATCATATCAGCCATGGGTGAGCTAGAGGATGGGTCAGGGACATCAAACGTTATTGTTGTGTCGTCATCTTGCTTGAAAGTATTTAGCGATTTAACAGGTGGAAACAGATAAGCACGCACGTAGAGAGCTGTTTGGGTTAACCATTTTTCAATTGTCTCGCTTGTGCATTCCCCAGTCGATTGAGTAAGTTGGCTCTTGCGTTCCTGGTTGTAGAGGTTGGCAATAGCTTCCCAAAGTTGGCGACTTGGTTCCGGTAACTTAGCAATTCCGGACGGTTGCTTCTGGACGTACAGTTCTTTGAAACAAGTCCAGGCTAAACGATATTGAGTCATTGCGGTAGGTGATAATCCAACTTCACTCAGAGCTTCTAAAAGCAGCTTTTTACTGACTTTACGCAATAATGCCCAGTTGGTGCAAAGTTCGGCTTCCTGGCGTTGGCGTAAAATATCTCTCAACCGACTGGGCATTGCCATCATGGCGTAAGCTTTTAAGCTAGAGCATTTTTCTGCCTTGAAGTCTTTAAGAATTGTTTCGATTTCTGTATTCGCCATTTGGAAGTAATCAGCTAGACTGTATTGGCTGTTCGTAAATTTGGCAACTGTTTTTGAAGCTGTCCAATAACATGGTTCTTGCAAATAAGCCAACAAATGCATTTTTGCTAAATGATTGGACTGAGTTTTCCAGTGCTTGTGCCAATAGAGTGCCCAAAAGTTCTCTGAGGTAGTGACTTCTGCTGAAGAGTTCAAGCAATTTTGGATACTTCGATGCAGTTTGCGATCGCTCAACCATTTGCCAAATTTGTCATTTTCCAGCTGCGCGAATGTTGAGAACATATCCGTAATGTCTTGTCGGGGACGCATAGGCAATAGAGGTGGGGGATTAGAGGTTAGGGGATAGGGAAGAGGGATTTTCTTGTTTGATTGTGGAATTGCTCTGTAATTAGTTGGCTTTAGCTTCTAATACTCTTTAGTTTACGTACTTTTAAGGAGATTTTTTAAAGATTTTACGAAATCGTGCATCGTACTGATGAAGAAAAGATTATCACTCAATTCATGATTAACCAAAGGAGTATATTGATAGGCATTTTTCAAAGAAGAAATCCCGTTGATATAATTATTAATACCAATAATAAATGCCAGTTCTATCTAGAAATCTTCTTCATTTAACTCGGCTATTTTCATCAAGGCTCTTAAGGTTCCTATCTTTAAATCTTTGTTTGTATGAACAGGAATTGATAATATTTGCTCGTAGTCAGGGTGTTTGTAGATATGATGACTTCCAGTTATTTTTCTCAAAATCCATCCTTTTTTCTCTACTATTGTACATAGCTTTTTACCCGAAATAGACTTCATACAGCAATTTCTACTATTCGATCTGTATCATTTGTCGAATGACTTTCATTGGCTACCTCAAGCCATCCTTCAATTGCATCCTTAAGATTAGTCATCAGTTCTTCCCAAGTATCACCTTCAGTAATACAACCAGGTAAAGCAGGGACTTCTGCCCAGAATCCACCTTCTTCAGCTTGATGAACAATCGCTTTAAACTTCATATCATGTCATGTATACGAGATTGAACCTTTATATTATAATTGCTGCCACTGATGCTACGCCATACACATACTGCAAGGGATCTCGGAAATTGTAGGTTGGGTAAACCCGTGTAGAAACCCAACAAATGTCTGTCAATGTTGAGTTTCGTTCCTCAAACGCCAGTAAAGGTGCGGAGGGAAACCCTCCTATGGCGCATTCGCGCCACGCACACGGTTCAGGGCTGGCTCCCCAACCTACGTGTTTTCGCATTTTTAGGCTTAACCGATAAGTATTGCCACTGATACTTTCACTATTCTGCCAAAGGATCTCCCACTCCCGATCCCTCATTCCCCAAGCAACTGCATAAGGTCAAAGGTACAACATCTATCTCCTATTGCAACTGTAAAATGAGGTCAGTTCATCAAAGGAGAGCATACAACCTATGGGTGCTTCATCCAGATACTGGAAAATTTGGCGAATTAATCCAGCCAGCGAACAAGCGGGGTACAAACTCTTCTTGGTTCCTCCGGCACAGGATTTTTGTCACAAACAGTTGTCACGTTCCCAGAATGGAGATGTGGAAACTGCTCTTTACGCCTTCTTCTACAATCAAAAACTGGAGGTTGATGACAAAAATCGTGCTGTTGCTGGGCTTTGTCTTAGGTGCTACGTTTCCGACCCTATACTAAAAGCTTGTCAAAAAATTGACAATTTATTTGGTACGGAAAAGCACTTTACTTACCAAGATTTGCTGCCATTTGTTCTAAATGATGATGGTGAAAGCTTACTCGTTTTGGATAAAGACAGCAAAAATCAACTGCTTTTAGATAAAAACGGTCAAGCTAAGACAGCCAGTTTTAAATTCTTTTCTGTTAGGGTTCTGCAAACTTACAAGCCTGACTCTCAGTCGAGAATGAGCTTAGAGAATTGGGCTTATTTACAAACCAGACAAAATCCAGAGCTAAAAGAGTTTTTATCAGAATTTGGTTTTCAGCATCTGAGTGACTGGGCGCTTTTGAACCGTGCTAGATCCAAACAGCTAGAACGCTTCTCACAACGCGAACGTCATTTAGTAGAAGTT
This sequence comes from Scytonema sp. UIC 10036, assembly GCF_009725235.1. The sequence continues at coordinate 232,380 of NZ_WJFC01000001.1, read as the reverse complement.
TTTCATGCCGTTTATCGTCGCGATCGCCAACAGCAGCGTTCTTATCAAACTAGACGATGTCCCGATCCTACTAACGCTCAACAGCAAGAAATGCTAGCCCAGTTGAAACAACGCAAGGTTATTATCAATGACTCAATGGAGTTAATTAAAGAACTCAAACTTGTTGTTGCACAACTCAGGCAGTATGATATCTGGAGCTATAGAGAATCGATAGAAATTCAAGATCCCGAAACTGGCGGTTACTCACTTAGATCTGATTTACCTTATGAATTCCTGAATGAAGTTGATGTAGAACAGCGAGAACTTTTAGAGTTTTTGCACGAGCAACTACAATTAGCTTTGCTTAAAGCTATTAAAGAAGAAATTCAAGCGAGTCTTAACCGATTGGAAAAAAGCAAAAAGTATGCGCCTCTAGCTCAAAAGTTCATTCCTGGATTGAAATTATATTACGGTCAAGGATTAGCTCTAAAAGAAATTGTTCCTCAACTAGGAATGAGTAGCTGGGATCAAGCAAGACGAATCTTAAACCCTGGTGAACTTTTAAATAAGGTACGCTATGCCACAGTTCAAACACTCCTTGAGAAAATTTTACAAAAGGCTGAGGAAAAAGGTTTAACGAAACTTCCTCCACAACCAGATTATCTCAAAGCTATTTCCGAACAAATAGAAGCTTTTGTTGATGAAGAAATTTTTCAAGAAGCATCGGAAGAAATTAGAGTGGGGAAAAACCGAGCCATGAATAGCGTATACGCACGACAGCTTTTGCAATACATAGAAAAACGATAAACACAGTTTACAATTAGGAGAGAACTTATTATGTCAGAGTTATCAATAACCCCAACAAAGATCGGGTTGATTTTGCCGGAAAGCGTATGGTTGGAACCGGAACACTTTTACCAAGCAACACAAATCAGTAACCAAATTATGAATGAAACAAAACAGTGGCAAATTTATCTCAATAGCTTGGGATTGTTTGGGTTTGAACAATGGCTGACTGCACGCCTTCCAGAACAATCTATTCAAAAACAAACTCATGTTATTGAAACCTGTGCTCAACTTCAACTTGGAGAGTTTAAATTTTGCGTGATTTCTACCGAGCATCTGCTTGATGAAGTGGTAAGCATACCGGAAAATATTATTCATGCACCCGAACTAGTAGCTCATTTTTATGTAGTGCTAGAAGTTTCTGAAGAACAGGAAGAAGTTATTATTAGAGGTTGTTTGCGTTACGATCAACTGGTTACCTATTGCAGTAGCGATCGCTTACATGATGGCTCATACCAATTAGGGCTATCGGTATTCGATTCAGAACCCAATCATTTGTTGCATTACTATCTTCACTTGGAACCTAGCTCTATTCCTTTACCCGTGGCTTCAACCGAAAAGGTATCAGACAAGTTATTAACATACTTTAATGAAACAAGAACTAAATTGAGCCAATGGTTTCAAGGGGCTTGTGATGAAGGTTGGGAAATTATTGATAGCATGCTGGATCGCGAAACCAATGTGGCATTTAATATTAGGCAAACACAAGCGGGTGTGAAGAGAGCTAAGTTAATTGACTTGGGAGTGCAACTCGGTCATCAAACAGTAGCGTTGTTAGTCAATATCACAGAAGAAACTGAGGAAAAATTAGGCGTTTTGATTCAGCTACACCCTACCAATGGAGAAAGAGTATTACCATCAAATATTAAATTAACACTGTTTTCTAAAGCTGGAAAAACTCTTCAAGAAGTTACCTCTAGAACTCAAGATAATTATATTCAACTCAAGCCTTTTAAAGGTGAAGCAGGAAAGCGTTTTAGTTTAGAAATCAGTCTCGAAGATACTAGAGTCAGAGAAAACTTTGAATTGTAAAACAGATCTCCCAATCAAAATGGTATAAGTTCAGACTAGTTAACCACACAAACACAATCTCTGCTTTCCTGCATTCTGTTTCTTTCTGCTCCTCCACACTCAACATTTTCACCCAACTCCATCATATATACACAGCAAGGCAATACAAGGATATGGTATAAAAGTAAAATCTATGACAATCTTGGACAATCAAGTGCAGCTTTGAATGAGCAAGTCGATTGTGATTAATTTAGGTCAAGGTAACTTAGACCAAGGATTTCCAAGAGTTACTGTTCAACTATGGGGAGCGGATTATCCTCTGCCAGAGCAATTTATTGGCGGCTTACCTCCAGCACCAGAGCTCGTTGAACTTTGTAGAAATTGGCAGTCAATATATCAAAATATTTGCGATCGCAAACAATGGCGTTCTTCACAAATTGATGACGAAGATGATGAATTTGAAATCGATGAAGGCAGTGTTACCAACGTCTCGGTTCTGGATTTTCACAGTGTATGTAACAAATTACAACAAAGAATGAATGATTGGTTGCAATCTCAAGGAATTCTTAAGATTAGCCAACAATTGCGCTCTGCACTGAATCCAACAGATGAAATTCGCGTCATTATTCAAACAAACGATCTACTGCTGCGAAAATTACCCTGGCATCGCTGTGATTTCTTTCGAGATTATCCTTTGGCAGAAATAGCTCTCTCTCAACCGGAATACAAACGCGCTCAAGTCTTGCAACCTAAAGTCAAAAGAACAAGAGTGAGAATTTTGGCGATTCTGGGGAACAGCTTTGGGATCGATTTGGCTGCAGAACGTCAATTTCTTAACAATTTAGCAGATGCAGAAGTTGTATTTCTTGTCAAGCCATTAAGACAAGAATTGAATACATACCTTTGGGACTCCACAGGTTGGGACGTTGTATTTTTTGCAGGACACAGTCACACCGAGGGTGAAACGGGCAGACTTTATATTAATGAGAACGAAACCAACAACAGTTTAACAGTTGAACAGTTAGAAGAAGCACTCAAAGCAGCTATTGTCCAAGGTTTAAAGCTAGCAATTTTCAATTCTTGTGATGGCTTGGGATTGTCTTTAGCACTAGAAAAATTGAATATTCCTACAGTTATTGTGATGCGGGAACCAGTACCAAATTATGTAGCCCAAGAGTTTTTCAAACACTTTTTAGAAGCTTTCGCTGTTGAACGACGTTCTTTATATCTCTCGGTACAACAAGCACGTAGAAAATTGCAAGGTTTGGAAGATGACTTACCTGGTGCTTCTTGGTTGCCAACAATTTGTCAAAATCCCGCCGTCAAACCGCCGACTTGGCTCACTTTGTCTGGAATGCCACCTTGTCCCTACCGTGGCTTATTTGCGTTTCGGGAAGAAGATGCACACTTATTTTTTGGACGGGAAAAGTTTACCCAAAATTTAGTGACAGCAGTGAAAAAAAAGCCATTTGTGGCTGTGGTAGGTTCTAGTGGAAGCGGTAAGTCCAGCGTTATATTTGCCGGATTGGTGCCTCGGTTGCGACAAGATACAAATGTTTTTTGGCAAATTATCTCTTTTCGTCCTGGGAATAAGCCAATAACAGCCCTAGCAGAAGCTTTTGCACCTTTGAGTACCACACAAACACTCAACAATGAGAGATTTCAGAGTGCGGGATTAAAACTGACAACGCAAGCAAATTATCAATTGGAGGCGGGTGTCAATTCTCGGACTGACAATTCATCACTCACCGATGAAAACTTCCGTTCCCTAGCCAATTTGGAATTGGAACTGGCACTCGAACAAGACGACAGTGCTTTATACACAATCATTGAAACTTTTGTTCAACAAAATCCTGGAACTCGCCTGGTACTTATTGCCGATCAATTTGAGGAACTCTACACCCTTTGTCCCGAACACGAACGCCAGCATACCCTCAACTTATTACTGAATGCCTGTACCCGCGCCCCTGGATTTACCTTAGTCACAACCCTACGAGCTGACTTTTACGGCTACGCTCTTTCTTATCGTCCTTTGAGTGATGCTTTGCAAGGAGCAGTTCTCAACCTTGCGCCCATGTCCCGTGAAGAATTGCACGATTGCATTGAAAAGCCGGCGGCACAAATGCAGGTGGAATTGGAAAAAGAATTGACAAATAAGCTGATTTCTGCATTGGAAGGACAGCCAGGTCGGTTACCTCTGTTAGAGTTTACCCTGACTCAACTTTGGTCAAAACAAAGTGAAGGATTGCTGAGTGTTAAGGCTTACGAAGAAATTGGTGGTGTAGAAGAAGCACTCGCTAATCATGCAGAGGGAGTATACAGCCAACTTTCCGAAACAGACAGACAGCGATCGCAACGGGTATTCATGCAGTTAGTTCAGTTAGCCGAAGGTGGTGAAGCAACTCGGAGGTTAGCCACTCGTGCTGAAGTCAAAGAAGAAAATTGGGATTTGGTAACTCACTTAGCATCAAAGCGTTTGGTTGTTACAAATCTTAAGGGACACACGTGTTGTGAAACAGTAGAAATTGTGCATGAAGCCCTAATTAAAAGCTGGGGACGCTTGGAATACTGGCTGCAAATGGACGGAGAGTTTCGGAACTGGCAAGAAAAGTTGCGAGTGGCAATTGGTCAGTGGGAGAGTAGCAATTTAGATGAAGGGGCATTGTTGCGAGGAAAACCCCTTTCTGATGCAGAATATTGGCAAACAAAACGATGGGAAGAACTGAGTGTTAGCGATCGCAATTTTATTCACTCTTCTCTAGAACTGCGGGAACGTGAGGTCAAACAGCAAAAGCGACGGCAGCAAATTACTATTCTAAGTCTTGCCAGTGGTATGGCGATCGCATCAATACTTGCCGCTTTTGCCGGTTGGCAGTGGCAAAAAGCTCAAGTTAATGAAATTCAAGCAACTATTAAATCTTCACAAGCTCTGTTTGCTTCTGACAAAAGATTGGATGCCCTCGTACAAGCACTGAGAGCTAATCGGAAATTACAAATGGTTGGTACGAATACTACAGAAATAAAGACTCAAGTTGATTTAGCACTCAGGCAGGCAATATACGGAGCTAATGAGTATAACCGCCTCATAGGACACAGTGCTAAAGTACACCAAGTGAAATTCAGCCCTAACGCTCAGACCATCGCCACAGCGAGTGCAGATATGACAGTCAAACTGTGGGGGCGAGACGGTCGTTTGCTCAAAACTCTTATTGGACATAAACGCGCAGTATACGGAGTTGCTTTCAGCCCGCAAGGTAATACCATTGCCTCAACAAGTGACGATGGAACAGTCAAACTGTGGACGCTTGACGGCACTTTACTCAGAACCCTCAATCACTTTTCTGAGGTTTACGCAGTTGCATTTAGCCCTGACGGGCAAACTCTTGCCTCAGCAACTTGGGACGGTAGTATTAATCTGTGGAAGCGAGATGGGACTTTGTTCTTAACCATTCCAGGTCATAGCGAAAGCGTAGATACTATCGCGTTTAGCCCGGATGGTAAAACCATCGCTTCTGGAAGTTGGGACAAAACAGTTAAATTGTGGAAGCTTAACGGCACTTTACTCACAACTCTTCAGCATAATGACAAAGTTCTGGCGATCTCCTTTAGCCCCAACGGTCAGTTTATTGCCACAGCAAGTGCCGATAAGACAGTGAAACTCTGGAAAAACAATGGTCAGGGAGAATTTGAAACGCGTCCTTACAAAATTTTCAAAGGTCATGAGGGTCAGGTTCATGGAGTCGCCTTTAGCCCTGACAGTCGGCTGATTGCTTCTATAGGTTGGGACAAAACTGCCAAACTTTGGCAGCTTGATGGTACTGAGATTGCCGTACTCAAAGGTCACAGTGGAATCATTTGGGGTGTGACTTTTAGCCCACAAGGTAATACCATCGCTACCGCTTCTGATGACAAAACTGTGAGATTGTGGCGGTGGAAACATCCTTTACTCACTGAGTTGAACGGTCACAGTGCCGCAGTTCATGGGGTAAAGTACAGCCCTGATGGGCAGTTCATTGCGACTGCTTCCGAGGATCACACCGTAAAATTATGGAGGTCGAACGGCAATCCCGTAACAACCTTTACTGGTCATAGCAAAGATGTATGGGATATTGCGTTTCATCCCAATGGTCAGCTCATTGCCACAGCCAGTTGGGATAAAACAGTTAAACTCTGGAAGCGAGATGGTACCTTCATTAAATCTCTTGTTGGTCACCGCTTCTATGTAAACGCAGTCGCTTTCAGCCCTGATGGTAAGATGTTAGCGTCTGCTTCTGATGACACAACAGTGAAACTGTGGCAAACCAACGGCACCCCAATTGCCACTTCGAGCGGTCATACCAATGAAGTGTGGGCTGTTACCTTTAGCCCAGACAGTCAAACGATTGTTTCGGCAAGTCGAGATAATACCGTCAAGTTTTGGAGACGAGATGGAACGCTTGTAAGAACTCTTTATGGGCGTGCCCCCGTGACTTCAGTTGCTTTCAGTCCCAACGGTCAGCTGGTTGCCACAGGAAGTTGGGACAAAACCGTGAAAGTGTGGAAATCTGATGGGACTTTAGTAACAACCCTCAACGGTCATAATGCTGAGGTTTTTGGGGTAGCCTTTAACCCTGATGGTAACATCATTGCCTCAGCAAGTGGCGATAAGACTGTGAAATTATGGAGGACAACAGATGGTACTTTGCTAACAACTTTTAAGGGTCATAATGGGATTGTTTGGAAAGTGGCGTTTAACCATAATGGTGAAACAATTGTCTCTAGTGATGAAGACAAGAGAGCGCTTGTATGGAATTGGAAACGTTTTCTCCAACAAGATGAATTACAGGATTACGGCTGTCAGTGGTTAAGAGATTATCTTCGCACGAATGCCGATGTACAATTCAAAGATAACTATCTCTGTGATTTTACCTCTCCCAAAAATAATCTAGGAGACTAAGCATGGCTAGTCTTTACACGGGTTTAACGCAACGCATATAGATGTCTATTCAACTTGAGTCGTTTTTTAGCTCGATTAATTTAGGAGGACAACATGACTATTAGGGTGTCAAATCTACCTTTACAATCTACAGAGCAAGATTTAGTGAATTTGTTTGCAGAATATGGAGATGTTCAAATTAGATTTTTGTCTGACGGTCAAGTAGAAGTCAACTTAGAAAATCAAGAAACTGAGGAGATTGCTATTGCCAGACTCAATGGTCAAGAATTCAATGGTAATATACTTTCAGTCTCTGCTGCTGAGGAAGATAGTAGAGGGTTAAAACCAACAAGCCATGGTACTGGCGGTCAAAAACCAAAGGCAAATAACTGATTAAGTATAAAAATTATGTTCGTAGTAGCGCTTCAGCGCATGCATCACTAATACAGGGCATGCGCTGAAGCGCTACTACAACCAAATATTTATTTAACTGGTCACTGTAAAAAACGTTTATGCAAATAAAAGGTAGATTATCACCGGATAAATTAGTACTTATTAAATTGGGAAGTGGTGATGTGAAAAACGGATTTCCAAAAGTCACATCTCAGTTATGGTCAGCAGGACATCCTCTTCCACAACAATTTATCGGTAGCCTACCACCAGCACCACATTTAAGCGAACTATATAGAAATTGGCAATTACTTTATCAAAATCTCTGTAGTCGTCAACATTTGCGTTCTTTAGGGCAGCCAGAAGAAGATGATGAACTAGAATTGGATGATGGTGGGATAACCAATGTTTCTCAAGTCACTTTTGACGATCTGTGTCAAAAGATGCACCAGAGTATTAATGATTGGCTCGCATCTACAGAGTTTCTTAATATTAGTCAACAACTGCGATCGCAACTGAATCCAAAAGAAGAAATAAGAGTCATTATTGAAACCAGCGATGAAATATTACAGCGCATACCTTGGTATCGTTGGAATTTTTTCAACGATTATCCCAAAGCAGAAGTGGCTCTATCCAAACCAGAGTATAAACGTTCGGAAACAAGGCAGTCACAATCGCTAAGAAAGAAAGTCAGAATCTTAGCTGTAATGGGCAACAGCAAAGATATTGACTTAGAAATAGAAACTCAGTCTCTTGGTAAGCTAACAGATGCAGAAGTTGTTGTTCTAGATAAACCCTCTCGTTTGCAATTAAATTCACAGCTTTGGGACTCACAAGGCTGGGATATCTTATTTTTTGCAGGTCACAGCCAAACGGAAGGTGAAACGGGCAGAATCTATATTAACGAAAATCCAACAAACAACAGTTTAACAATTGAACAATTAGAAGAAGCACTGAAATCAGCTATTGATAAAAATTTGCAACTAGCAATCTTTAACTCCTGTGATGGTTTGGGATTGGCGTTAGCACTAGAAAAACTAAGTATTCCCACAGTGATTGTCATGCGGGAACCCGTTCCAAATTCTGTAGCGGCAGAATTTTTTAAAAATTTTTTACACGGTTTTTCACTTCAACGACTACCCCTGTATCTTGCTGTTCAGCAAGCACGCCGAAAGTTACAAGGATTGGAAGATGACTTTCCCGGTGCTTCGTGGTTGCCAATGATTTGTCAAAACCCAGCAGTAGAACCACTCACTTGGTTGGAGTTAGGTGGAATGCCGGTGTGTCCCTACCGTGGGTTATTTGCTTTTAGCGAAGAGGATGCGGATTTATTCTTTGGGAGAGAAGAGTTTACAAAGGATTTACTAGCGGCGGTGAAAAGAAAGCCGTTAGTGGCTGTAGTTGGTTCTAGTGGAAGTGGTAAGTCGAGTACAGTTTTTGCTGGATTGGTTCCACTGTTCAGAAAAGATACTCTGATTGATTGGCAAATCGTCTCCTTTCGTCCGGGAAACAATCCCATAGCAGCATTGGCAACAGCGCTTGCCCCTTTGACAGCCACAAGTAAAACTGGAAATTACGACCAAGCAGAAGAAGGAGGATTGCGGTTCCCTGACAAAGAACAATATCAATTGATAACAGGTGTAGATAGTATTAGCGATCGCAAGTTACCGAAAAGCGATGGAAACACCCGTCGCTTAGTTGAACTGGAACTAGAAGTTGCACTCAATCATAACGTAAACGGTTTATACAAAATCATTGATAAACTGGCTCAGCAAAATCCCGAAAGCCGCTTGTTACTTATAGCCGATCAGTTTGAAGAACTCTACACTCTTTGCACCGAAAAACAGCGCCAGTACTTCTTAGATGCATTATTAACAGCCGTAAGATTAGCTCCAGCATTTACTCTAGTGATGACTTTACGAGCTGACTTTTATGGATATGCTTTATCTTACCGCCCATTCAGCGATGCTTTACAGGGAAGAGTTCTGAATCTTGGACCCATGAGTTGTGAAGAATTGCGATCGGCGATTGAAAAACCAGCAGCCCAGATGCAGGTTAAATTGGAAAATGGCTTGACAAATAAACTCATTTCTAACGTTGAAGAACAACCAGGGCGGTTACCATTATTAGAGTTTGCCCTCACACAACTGTGGTCAAAACAAAGCCAAGGATTGCTAACCCATAGAGGTTATGAAGAAATTGGCGGTGTAGAGCAAGCGCTTACCAATCATGCTGAAACAGTATATACCCAGTTAAGTGAGACAGATCGAGCCAGAGCACGGCAAGTGTTTATGCAGTTAGTACGTTTGGGGGAAGAGACAGAAGCAACTCGGAGGTTAGCAACTCGAGACGAGGTCAATTCAGAGAACTGGGATTTAGTCACACATTTAGCATCACACCGTTTAGTCGTGACAAACCGCAATGAGTTCACAGGGGAAGAAACGGTAGAAATTGTACATGAGGCACTGATTAAAAATTGGGGACGCTTAACAGATTGGCTGAAAATAGACGGTGAATTTCGTCACTGGCAAGAGCATTTACGAGGGGTTATCCGTCAGTGGGAAAGCAGCGACAAAGACGAAGGAGGGCTGTTGCGAGGAAAACCCTTGAATGATGCAGAGTACTGGCAGCTGCAACGTTTTCAAGAACTGAGTTCTCTAGAGAAAGATTTTATTCATCTTTCATTGGAACAAAGGAAGCGAGAAATCAATTTGCAAAAACGCAGGCGACAAACTGCTTTTTTGAGTCTTTCCACTGGTTTAGTCATGGCAATGGGCTTCGCTGGAATGACTTGGTGGAACTGGCAAAATTCTGTCAAAAACGAAATAGAAGCTCTCAGCAAGTCATCGGAAGGGCTATTGGCTGCAAACAATGGCTTGGAGTCGCTCATCCAAGCAGTTAGGGCAGGGCAAAAGCTGAAAAAGTCAGGCGTGACATCTCCCGAAACTCATATGCTCGTGAAATCAGCTTTGTGGAAAGCAGTTTACCGAATGCCAGAACGCAATCGCTTTTTGGGACATACAGCCAATGTCTACGATGTCAGTTTCAGTCCTAATGGTAAAATAATTGCCTCTGGTAGTGAGGACAAAACCATTAAACTCTGGAGTCGCGATGGTGAGTTACTTAAAACCATCACTGGGCATAGTGCTGCTGTGACAAGTGTCGCATTCAGCCCAGATGGCAAAACCCTTGCTTCTAGCAGTCGCGACAAAACTATTAAACTCTGGAGTCGCAATGGTGAGTTGCTCAAAACCATCACTGGACATAAAGACGATGTCACGTGCGTTACTTTTAGCCCCGATGGCAAAATCCTTGCCTCTGGTGGCAAAGACAACACGATCGCACTTTGGCATTTGGATAATGGGAAATTCCAAACTTGGAATGGACATAACGTTCTTGTCGCAAGTTTGAGTTTTAGCCCTGACGGCAAAACCCTAGTTTCTGCAAGCTGGGACAATGACATCAAGCTTTGGAATCTAGATGGTGAAATACTTAAGACTTTTTCTGGCTACACTGAAAGATTTTTCAGCGCCAGTTTTAGTCCCGATGGCAAGACCATTGTGAGTGCTGGTGGAGACAACACCGTCAAAGTTTGGTGTGTGAAATGTCAGCAACCTCAAATCCTAAAAAAACATACAGGTGCCATCAACAGCATCAGTGTTAATCCTGATGGTACTATGTTTGCATCTGCTAGTGATGACAATACCATCTTACTTTGGAGCTTCAGCGGTCAGTTACTCAATATCCTTCGCGGTCATAGCGATGCTGTCACAAGCATTATGTTTAGCCCGGATGGTAAAACGATTGCCTCTGGTAGCAAAGACAAAACTGTAAGGCTTTGGAATCGAAACGGTCAGTTACTTCAAACTCTGGTTGGGCATAAAGATGTTATCTCAAGTGTTAGTTTCAGCCCTGACAGTCAAACCATTGCTTCTGGAAGTTTTGATAAAACTATCAAATTATGGAGTCAGAACGGTCAGTTACTTCAAACCTTCAATGATAATGATGGTGCAATTTCAAACGTTGCTTTTCATCCTCAAAATCGGAGCATCGCTTTTATCATAGATAACAAAATTAAACTTTGGAGTCTCAATAATAAAGAAATCAAAACTCTTGGTCAACACGAGTTACCAATTAGAAGTATTCACTTTAGCCCCAATGGGAAAATTCTGGCTTCGGGAAGTGATGACCTGACAGTCAGACTCTGGAGCCTAGATGCTAAGGAACCCAAGATTCTTTCCAACCATTTCAGCCCTGTTAAAAGCCTAAGCTTCAGCCGCGATGGCAAAATTCTTGCTGCTGCAAGTACTTACACTATAAAGCTTTGGAGTTTAGACGAACAGCAAGAGCTTGCACAACTTGAGGTATTTGATAGTAGTTCTATCAACAGCATGAGTTTGAGCGCTAACGATAATATGATTATTTCTGGTGGCGATCGAAACCAAATTAGCTTATGGAATTTGAACTTAGATAATTTATTGGGATATGGTTGCAATTGGTTAAAAGACTATCTTAAAAATTCCAATAACAACCATATACGAAATCTATGCAGTAGTAGTAACACCTGAATTTGAAAAAGCGATTGTCGCATCCTTTCCCGCCTTCTCATATGAAACTGGTATTCCCGCCAGTTCCGTTAGAGAATTTTGTAACCTACCTTCCGCACCCGCGCATTGTCACACTACGAATTTTGAACGTTTGAGGATTTGGGGTTGGCGATCTTCGGAGCTTACCGTAGGTATCGCCATCGTAATTTTCACCATGTTTGTATAAAGTGCAGCTTTTATAGTTAGTAAAAATCAGAAAAAACCGATTGTGACAGTAGGGGGTGCGGAAGGGGAGTTCAATACTACTCGGTTAAGCCTTTTTTTTCCCCTGCGTCCCCTGCAACCCCTGCACCCCCTGCTTGTCTCACTGAACAATTTTCTTAACTGAGCGTTACTGGGACGGCATTTACCTGTTTTTGGATCTCTATTCTTACAATTTCCTCTTTTCATTGCGGGTTTTTTGTTTAATGCTTCCGCTAAATTTGTAGGTGAATCTTGATTTAACGATCCCTGTGGGTTTGTAGATGAATTTTCTAGATTTTCGTCATGACTAAAATTAGACATTGTACTCACATTCTCCTTGAAAAAGTCGAAATTAGCAACGCATATTTTTGATATGCTATAAGAAGCCTATTTGATGGTGAAATACACGTAGAGTGGGCATTGCCCATCACAAAAGGTTTTTACTGGGCAAGGCTTACTCTACAATATTTAAAATTTTTCATGAATGATTTAGAATTTCTATACTTATTAAGGTTAGTGATATATACCACGATCTGAAGCGCCAGAGCCGCAACCTCTCTTTTGAGAGGTCGTTAGAAGTGCCAACATTGTATTGGGGAATTTGGGTAAGTTTATATTTGAGACAATTGACAGAAATCGAAGTATTTTCATGATGAACTCTTATCCTTAAGTAAAATTTAAAGACAACAAGAGAGTATGCGTGTATGCACTAAAAAATCTGAGTGATTGTCTAATAGCTATGTGCTTTTGCGATCTCATTGTCGAGATTCATTAAAGTTCTACAATGAGTCTCAAATATTTTCCGGAAACCAAAAGATTGTTACCTCTCTCTATTCTCTTATTAGGGAACGGCTCGCTCGGGTTATGCAGTTGTAGAAAGATAACTCAAACAAAATACTTGACCAGAAAGGGCAACCATAACGCCCTCCGAAGCAGAGCAGGTTTTTGCATATGTGCTCCCTCACCAGAAATATAAGGTTTTGAGAGGCAAGATGGCGATCGCGGCTTTCTAAATTACGTAAAATATTTGTCAGGAAAAACTCACAGATCGTGTACGCTTTTTCTTCCAATTGCTTCCATCGTCTTCTAACCGCTTCAGTCATTGCCACTACAGCTACGGGAATAGATTTTCCATCTTCGGCGCTCCTCGCTGGGATTCGCAACGGGGTCAGTGGGTGAACGATCCCGGTATGAAAACCACCATTCCGTAACTGTAGATGAAAGCAGGTATAATACTCTTGTTCAGCATTGTTCAATTAATTGCAGTCTGACAGTGCCGACTCTCAATGTACAGTTCACGTTGTCATAGAGGTGCTGTAAGCTTATGGCAGTCAATGAAAATCGAGAAGCCTTTATTCCCTTCCGTCGCACTGATATTATTGAACTTTGCCTGCAAGATGGTCAGTTAAATGCTGCTGATGCTGACAAGTTTAAAGATTTCTGCGAAATTTTATCTGCGTACTACCACTTCCGCTTTCATAAGACCTTAGAAATTATCAAAGACAACTACGTACCTTTCAATCCTAGTACAGATGTTCAATCATTGACTCAACCAACGTTTGACCAATATGACGCGATGGAATCAAAAGTGGTTGAGGCATTTCATTACATTTTAGAGAGAGCTAATTACATTCCTTTACCTGAATCAATTGTACAGCAAGCATTAGATAGGAAATCTTTAATTGATTTGAAAACTCAAGTTGATTTTGAAGATTTTGACCGCTTTTATTGCTATTACCAAGGCGATACCAGCCATAAAATTGTTCTCAAAAAGTTATTCTTTTGGCGACAAGAAAAAAATATTGAAACTTTTGAACGAATTGTTTTACTGATTAAGTTTAAAGAAGCTGCATATTTTCGTAAAAAGAAAATGAAAATAGAGGAGTTAAATTTTACACCGGGTAAAATGTATGTTTACTTCTATAAAAATATTCCCAAACTAGATATTGACTTGCTCTTTCCTAATGTTGTCACTAGTATGACTTGGAAAGATCGCCTGCTATTCGGCATTCCTGCGATTGGAGCAGCAATTCCCTTGCTTTTAAAAGCATTACCAAATCTGTTATTACTGATTGCTGCTATTTTGCTGATTTTTAATGCGACATCTCTACTTGAATCATTAGGTTTGGTTGTAGAACAGTATAAAAGCCAAAATGTCATGCCCGTTTTAGTGGCGGCGCTATCGTTAGCGATCGCTCTCGGTGGTTTTGCTTTCCAACAATACAATAATTATAAAAATAAAAAAATCAAATTTCAAAAAGATGTGACTGATACGCTGTTTTTTAAAAATTTAGCTAGTAATATCAGTGTTTTTCAGATGCTGATGGATATTGCTGAGGAGCAGGAATGTAAAGAAATTATCTTGGTCTATTATCATCTTTTGACTAGTTCAACTCCTCTGACTCCAAGAAAGTTAGACTCTCACATTGAAAGTTGGATGGAGAGGAAGGTGGGTATCAAAATTAACTTTGATATTAACGGTCCTTTAAAGAATTTGGAAGAAATTCGTGGCAAAGTTTTGGGAAATAGGAAGGAAGTTGATAATGTATCTGAGATTCCTCTACTTACTTACGATCGCCAGGGATTTTGCCAAGTTCTTTCTTTGGATGATGCTAAGGCTGTTATCGATTATGTTTGGGACAATGCTTTTCAATATAATGGAATTGCTTTATCGTAGGGCGGACATTGCTAGAGAGAGCAATTCCTCATTTTTCTCCTCTGCGCTCTCTGCGCCTCTGCGGTTTAAAAAAAATACTTTTGAACCGCAGAGGCGCAGAGTACGCAGAGCTAGGAACGAGGTGGTAAATTGTTGGGTTTCACTGCGTTCTACCCAACCTACAGTATCTTACTCTGTGACTGAAATATCAATTGGTGGTTTTAACTGAGAGCAGATTGATAAAACTTGATGTATTTCATCGGTTATGAATTGTTTGAAGAGAGGTTCATCTGCTATGAAATCACTATCTAGTGTATTGAAAGTTTGCTGAGATAGAATATAGTCGAATCTGGGTGCCCATTTTCTAGCCCCAATTCTTGCAGTTATAGAACAATTATCAATCATGAAAGCAATGCCTTTATGGTGCATATAAGGGTTGAGAGAATCGACAGCTTCGATAATGGACTCGTTAGCGATTTCAGAGTAGGAATGCCCTTTTTCTTTTAATAGCTTAAGTTGAGCCATCATTGTTGCGATGTAAATTCCTGCGGTGACAGGATGAATGGGGATGTGATGAGATTTTCGATTCGCACGGACATGAATACCAGTTTGCCACATGGGTGTACCGTCAATTTTGCCTAGAGGATCACTTTTGTGACGGTTACTTGCTGCAATCGCACTCCGAATTTCGTTTCCGGAAGCGACTTCATCATAAATTTCTCGTAAGATTTCCATAGCAGGGTGATAGGCTGCTAAATAAGCTTTCTTGAAAGTTTCTTTATCTGTCTTATCTAATGATTCATAAACAGCCAAAATTCCTTGGTGAGATATTATTCTGCTAATTGGTCCTGTAATAGATTCCACTGAATAAATATAAGCTTCCTCACGAGAAGAACCATGACTCAGAAACCATCGGTATAAACTTTCTACAATACCGTGAATCGCCCCCAGTAAAATTCCTCGTTCTCCAAAAATATCGGATTTATACTCTGATTCCAGAGTGGTATGAAAAATCGCAGGCGAACCAATCGCTATTGCCCATCCCAGAGCATAATCTGTTGCCTTTCCATCAATATCTTGATAAATAGCAAAGCTAGAATTAATACCTGCACCATTAATTTCTTTGCCTTGCTCGTAAAGGCGTCTGACGGAAGGTCCCATACCTTTAGGGCAAACAGCGATAACATTAATATTGCTAGGAAAACACTCCCCAATATTTTTCAAATACCCCAAGAAAAATCCATGAGACAAACCCAATGTGCTCCCCGGACGCATTGCCTCAAAAATTTGCTTTTTATTTTCAGCTTGTGCAGCATCAGAAATCAGAAGAATTGATAAATCCGACTCAGAAATAACTTCATACATTTCCCCCAACGTCCCATTATCTCTAGTAAATCCAGAATTTTCTGCGCTGGAAATAGAAGCAGAATTTTCTCGCAGACCAACTTTGACTTTAATCCCACTACCTGCTAAAGAATCTCTTAAATTCTGAGCTTGAGCACGCCCCTGAGAAGACCAACCAATCACTCCAATTTGCCGAATTCCTTCAAATGCTTTAGGCAAAAGAGTAAAAAGATGCCGTCCTCCCCGAACAATATATTCTTCCGTATCAGCTAAAAAAATCTTCTCTTTCTCAAAAATTTTTGTACTAAAATCTAAACTCACGTGTTATTCCCCCCTCTAAAATTGATCCGCGTCCATCAGCGTTCAATACTACGTAGGTTAAGCAAAAAACACAAATTCAAGGTAGGTTGGGTTGCGGAACGAAACCCAACATTTATCAGCATTTGTTGGGTTTCGCTTACGCTCAACCCAACCTACAATTTCTCAAAACATACGCAGTATTGCATCAGCGTTCATCTGGGGTTCAAAATAAACTCTAGATAAACGCACACAGAAAAATAACTGTTAGTTTTTAACATACGAGTTATTTTTTTCACTGTCCAACACATTTTTCATAAGTAATTAACACTTAAAAAGTTCAAATCAGATTATGGAACTGAGACATCTACGTTACTTTGTCGTTATTGCAGAGGAACTGCACTTTGGTCGCGCTGCAGAACGACTGCACATGACTCAGCAACCTCTCAGCCAACAAATCCGTCAACTAGAAGCAGAGATAGGTGTGCTTTTGTTCCACCGTACTAAACGTCGAGTACAGTTAACAGAAGCAGGAAAAGCATTTTTAGAGGAAGCACGTCAGATATTATCTAAAGCATCTCAGGCGGTAGAGATGGCAAGGCAAGTTGCTCGCGGAGAAAACGGTAGACTGACAGTAGGATTCTCTGGTTTTGCCACTTACAGTCTTTTGCCCAAAGTTCTGAGGATATTCCGAGAGCGCTTTCCACGAGTGGAACTAGAATTGGAAGAGATGACATCCAGCGCTCAACTTCAAGCTTTGCAAGATCGACAAATTCACCTCGGTTTGATGATTCCACCTATACCCGATACGGGGTTAGTCCAAGAACTAATCCTACGCGAGCCATTGGTAGTGATTTTGCCAGAAACTCATCCACTTGCCACTCAGCCAGAGTTAAAATTATCTGTACTTGCTAACGAGTCCTTCATTTTGGTCTCTCGTCATCTCGAACCGGGCTATTACGATTTATGTATCAGTTTGTTTCAACAAGCTGGTTTCTGCCCTAAAGTTGTTCAAAAAGCAAGCCAGAAGCAGACAATTCTCGGTCTTGTCTCCGCCGATATGGGTGTTTCCCTTGCACCTGCTTCCATCCGCAACATTCATAGAACTGGGGTAGTATATACAACTCTCAGTCCCTTAAATGTGGAGGTAGAGTTAGTCGCAGTTTGGCGACAGGATGAAACTTCTGCTGTCTTACAGACGTTTGTTCGCGTTATTCAAGAAATCATTGCTCAAACTTTATAAGTAGATCGGTGTGAAAAAACCTAACTTTGTGAAAGGGCTGTTAGTGATTATTAGTTATACTGCAAACGGCTAATAGCTAGACTTTTTATAAATAGCTATAACCTTTGCATAACGAAGCTTTTGAAGTCCCAAGTTCAACACTATAATTTGATTGGTACAATTTTCACACTTCCATAAGTCAGGAGAGAACTGATGATTTCAGATGAAATGGGGAGGCAACTGCACAATCGCTCAACACTTGGCGAAGAACTCACTAACTTGGAAAAAGAGCAGCTAGATGGTTGGTATGCAAAGCTAGATGCAATTGAAAGCAAGCTGCTTAGTGACAATGCTGACTCTCAAATGAACTTAGCAAAATTGCAAACTCAGATTGAAGCATCCTTAAACCAGTTAACATTTGTAACTCAACGCATTCAGCAAATATCTAGCGAAAATGATAATTTACGCCAAGAAGTTGGTGTATTACGACAACAGTTAACGGCTCGACGTTCGGCATGACTATATCAAAAGAAGTACGAGAACAAGTTCAACAACGGGCAAACTATGCCTGCGAATTTTGTGGAGTGAGAGAAAATGACGTAGGAGGAACTCTAACGGTCGATCACTACCAACCCCAATCGAAAGGAGGTTCTGACAATTTAGAAAACCTAATTTATTGCTGCGCTTGTTGTAATCAATATAAACAAGATTACTGGAGTACGGATGAGTCTTTACCAAAATTGTGGAATCCTCGTTCTGAACACTACGATAAACATTTTATTGAGTTAGAGGATGGGCAGTTGCTGGCTCTGACTACAACAGGAGAATTTACTTGCAGACGATTACGGCTGAATCGTCCACCTTTAATTGCCTATCGCCTTCAACGCCGTCGCCAAACAGAAGAAACTCGTCTACTAGAACGATACCGAGATTTAGTTTTGTTGCTAACACAATTAAATGCCCAATTAACAAATTTAGTAACAGAACAACAAGGTCTCTTGAAAGAACAACGAGATATATTACAAGCTTTACTTCGGAATCAACAAGATAGTTTCTAATAGTAGATCTACAGTAAAAAGTGTCACCCGGAAAAATTATCGTCTGGGTGACAAATTTGTTTGAGCTACTTCAAAGAGCACTACTTAACAATAAATAAAAATTTTTAAGAATTCCGTATTTTCTGGGTGCTTGTACAGCTTATTAGGATATATGCTAGCAGCCAAAAGCTAACTGCAAGTTACGTTACACAGTTAGTAATATGCACGTTTAAAAACCCGATTCTGGTTTCGAGAAATCGGGTTTCTTTGTGCAGTGCGGTAAGATGCCAGATCCAGAGTCGGTACATATTCAACGTGGAAGCAAAAAACAAATACAGAAATGAATAGATATTAGTTTTGCAGGCACGGTGACTTTGCTGCCTTCGTTTGATGTGACAAGCATAGCCATTAAAGTTAATACTCACTTCATGTAGGCAGTATTTTTCACTTATCTCTCATTCAAATTTAACCGTATATTTCCTGAGTTATTCGAGCGTAGCGTAACTAGTATTAATACTCAAGAGTTTAGCTCGACAAGTTCTGTTTTTCAGAAATTATTTTTTTAAATGTAGCTAATATCAAGTCTATTCAATCAGTTGGCGAATGATAGGTCTGACCCCCACCTCGTTCCCAGCCTCAGGCTGGGAATGCCTTTTTGGGAGGCTCCGCTCCGCCTCCTGTAGCGATCTGCAAGGCGAGGCTCCGCCTCGCAGCCTGCATTCCTAGGTAGAACCTGGGAACGAGAGAACGAGAGAGTGCTACATGACGGGTCTGACCTACCGTTTGTCAACAGTATCCGCATGAGTTACCGGGATCTAACTGTTACTTTTTCATCCCAGGAGTCCGTCCACCTTCGTCGTTACTTCCACCATGAGGATGGGAATTTCCGGGGTCGCAACCCTCAGCACCATTACCAATTCCTTGGTTGCAATGCTGTTTCTTGGGTTTTACCTGTTCAACATTGAGTTCTTCAGCTTCTCCTTGCTGTCCAACCTGCATTTGCGTTCGCCCTACAGCATATTGCGAGGATATATCTACCACTTCCCCAGTGCTTACCAATGCTTTATATATCAAAGCGACAACTTCAGCGCGAGTTGCTACTTTGTCAGCATTGAGTGACTGAACGTCAGGATAATTAACGACAATACCCCGTTGTGTGAGTGCTGCGATCGCATTCCGAACGTCGCTTCTAATAGTTGTTGCATCAGTGTAAGCAGTCAGAATGGCTTCTGTAGATCCGCTCACAGTATAGTTGAGACCTTCTGCCAAGGCAAACAAAGTTTCTAAGCGAGAAAGGTTCATAGTTGGGTTGAACATATTGCCAGAAGCTCCCAAGAAGCCCATTTGATAGGCTTCGCGGATAGCATTGTAAGCCCAGTATGCGGTTGAGACATCTTTGAACTTAACTGCACTCCGGATTGTGACTCTATCAAAAGCTTGGCTTAACATTGCTGCAAATTGAGCGCGAGTCACATATTCATCTGGACGGAAAGTTCCATCAGGGAATCCTTCAATAATTTCTAGCGCTGCTAACTCAGCAATAAAATCTTTAGCCCAGTGGTTCACAGATACATCCGAAAACTTCACTTGAACGCCACTGGCTGTACCGACTTCCCGATAGCCCATCATCATTTGAGTCATATCGTAAGTGGAACTACCGTCAGCGCTCACTTCCTGTAGTTGTACCAGTTGACCGGGTTTAGCTTTTAAAGCTGCGGCTAAGTTAGAATTAAAAACATTGAGAGACTGACGAACAACTGCAAATTCACCTTTGGAGAAGGAAGCAGGATAAACACTAGTTTTAGCAACAGTTGAATAACCTTGAGCTTGAAACTGGCTTACTTTGACTTGTTGGGAACTGCTGAAGAAGCTAGCACTTTGACCGCTCACTTGGGAGAAGTAGTCATAGGTGGTAGAACCTTCATCAACAACGCCATCAAAGTCAGCATCTAAACCGTAAACAGTACGGACAACTTTATATTGTGTTGGGTTTGCCGATAAAATCAGATTAACGACTGTATTTGCAGACAAAGATTCAAATTCGCTATAGCCGATAAAGCGGTTTTGAGTATCAAACAAGCGCACAACTATTCTGTCGCCTGCTTTCAACCCCTTGACAAATTTAGCTTTCTGCTTAATCTTATACTTGTAATCACCTAAAAAGCGCTCTTTGAAGTAGCCTTTGCCACGCTTACCTTTCACAGAAATACGGGCAATGACTTCGGAAAAACTTCCTGATGGTTGCAGAATAGAAAGAGTAAAACCTGTTTTGCTTTTAACAGCAACAGTTGCAGCGCTAATTTGAGTGTTTTGTACGGATGCAGCAACTGCACCGCTAGACTGAGAACTTTGTGCAGAAGCCGCTACACCACTTGCTTGTGTTCTGCGCTGTACCACTACGGTTTCACGGCGTTGGAGAGTGGTTGTGCGACGGCTAATTTGTTCGTTGGTGCTTCGCACCTTCATCATTGTTGCAGTAATCGCTTGGGTTGAGCCTTCATCAAGCTTTGCGATCGCACCAGACTCGTTCGTGCGGTACACCCACATTTGGTCGTTACTTGCAACAACAAGTTGCCAACCGGGTACTAAAACTTTAGTACAACTTCCTTCTTCTTGTAATCCCAAACAACCATTAGGCCAAATAATCCTTTCTGCTTTAACAACCCGCAATGCAGAAGCTTCTACACTTGTACGTTGGGAAATATCACTCAATACCGCTGTTTTGACTTCTTCTGGCAATTCTGATGAAACTTTTGTCTCGTTGTCATCATCATTGTCATCATCAGCAATTATTAATCGTTGATGAGCAGAAGTTTCAGCGCTTTGTGCTTCGGTAGTTTTGGATACGGAAGCCGCAATAGCTGACGATGCTGGAGAAGCGATCGCCAAATAAGCAGCAGCCAAAACAAATTTGCCGAAGTTAGTTAAATAGGATTGATTCATGTGTCCCACACCATTGAAAACAGCATTAGTGGTAAATGCGCCCTAATGCCTCCCTCGTCTATTTATCCCTCCGATACAGTAAAAATTAACACTAAAATCAAAATGTTAAAAAACTTCATCTTTTTTCTGTTCTTGCGTATAAATACTGATTAAGTTAGCTCAGAACCCCACCTCAACACCTCGTTCCCAGGCGGAGCCTGGGAATGCCTTCGGTGAGGCTCCGCCTCCTGTACCGCTCTACCACGCCCCGCAGAGCAAGCCATGCTTATCCTACGTAATTACCTGCAATTAGAACAGCGATTTTCCGCAGCCCTGATGTCGCCAAAGTGGATCGCAAGCCAATGATTATAAAGATAGAACAAGACTTGAAAGAAAAGGGCTTACAAGCAAGAGGTGTGCAAAGGCGATCGCTTTACTCGATCGTGCAGCAACTCCTACCTGCTGTTGATGAAAAGACAGAAGCTGAGTTGGTGGCGTTAGAAAAACTTTTTGAACGATAAACGCAAGGAATTAAGAAATATTAAGAGACAAGAATGACACATCTTCAATTTCAATATCTAAGACAGATAAAAGATAGAACATTAGCACGTTAACGTACAAATTCTTGAATCTTGTTAGGAATAGTCATGATTGAAATGCAATCATAGCATTAATATAACTTAAAATCATATCTAATTCGACCATAGCCTCTAGTTCAGTAGCTTCTTCTGATGTCAGTAAATCAGCTTTTTTTCTATCTAGAAGTTCTTGCATCCGTGAGCCTAACTCTTCAGTAAATTTGAAAAGATTGAGATTGTTCACTTTTTCAACTCGAATACCGGATGTTAACCACGATGAAGGTTTAATGACTACTGGGTTCATAATTTTATACTCATTACCGATTGACAACGCTTACTTTAATTATGTTGCCAATTAATTTTAGACGATTGGGAAGCCTTAACGAAGTGTAATCCTCTGACAGCTCCCTAGAGCAACAGAATAGTTTGGCGGAAGATGGTGTAGAAAAACGGGTGCGATAAGCAGGGTAAGGCTTGCGCCGAAGCGATAAGCAGGGTAAGGCTTGCGCTTCGCGAACGCAATTTACTGTCACTGCTTCTAAAAAACTCCCCTTATTTAAGTATTAGTACTTATTTACCATCATAAGATTACCGATCTTCGTCTTCTCCTTCTTCGCGTACTTTGCGTCAAGTGTGGTTCATTTAATTAAGTAATCTCCCTTGCGGGATAGGAGTAAACCTGAGTACCCACATATCTCACGCTCGTTGCGATACGGCTGAAGCCAGTAGTTTAAAGCTTTGTGAGAAATCTGGGAGTATAGCAATCTTATTCGCTGTAAGAAAAAACACTGAAATAAAGAATTTTTAGTAGCCGCAAAAAAATTGAGTTGTGATAATCTTAAATTACACAAGTCTTTTTTGCTTAAGATTTGGGAGTCGCATTTAAATAATGTACCAATCAGTTCATGACAACAATGAAAGAGTCACAAGGCATTGTACCCTTACACGCTGGTATTTTATTTCTACGCTAGTCCCTTTGTCAAAGGTAGATAAAGTAAAATGGGATTCAAAGAAGAACTTCGAGAAGCACTGATGCATGCATTTCGTTGTGCAACAGAATTAGAAATAATGCTAAGCGATAAGTTGGATTGGAACTTACATCAAATAGCAGGTGGAAACAATTATAAACACATTGTGTATAGGTTAATTATTTATGCTGAATCTCAAGGAAAGCTAAGAGAACTTATAGAAGCAGCAAAAACAGCTAATCCTGGGAATCCTAAATTACAAACAATTGATTTAAATAGAATAGAAAATCTAACATTTCAAGACAATAATCTACTTTACGAGGCCTTACTCTCTCTAAACTACCAGGATCAAGTTGACAAGTTTCAAAAATTTTGGAATTATCATAACAATTGCCTTCCACGCTGTTTTTTAGTTCGCGGTGAGCCTAAAAGTTGTCAACGGTGGTTATTGAACCGATTGTTACAAACATCTCTTCGCTGTAGTACAACAGCCAAAAAAGTACGGATTTCTTTGGCAGAACGCGGGGAAAGTTACATAGAGGATATATGGGCTAAATTAAGTTTGGAGTTAAAAACTTCAGCATCGCCTCAAAAACTTGTAACTCAAACCTATGAAGATTGGCAAAAGGAAACAGTAATTATTGTTTTTCCTAACTTCGATAGATTATGTCCTACAGAAGCCAAACAGTTGATAGAAAAATTTTGGAATCCTTTGGTAGAAAAGGTGCAAAACTGTTCTCAAGGTTGCAATTCTTATTTAGTGATGTTTTTAGTTGATAATCGAGGCTACGCTTCTGAGTGGAAAATTGATTGGGCTAAGGACCTAGAAAAATATAGCCCATTATATCCTATGGATTTAGAACCAATTTCTGACTTTTCTGAAAAATTGCTCATTAGTTGGGTCATGGGTAACCATCAGTTACTGGGTTCTACAGGAAATGATGAACAACTCCAAAAACTAGCCCAAGATTTTTGGAGAAATAGCCGTCAGGGAATTCCTGAATTGGCGATGGAGGAAATTTGCAAGCATTGCGGCTCTAGTTGGTCTGATATCATGAACTTACTATCCTTATGAATAACATTCAGTGTAATCTAGAATATACAGGCAAAGTTAATCCTAAACCAGGAGACAAAGACCATCAGGGAAAAGACCTATTGCCTTACCTTCCAAATGATGAGTTGAAAGAATCTGTGAGATTAGCGATCGCCCTCGAACGTCCTTTATTACTCATGGGGGAACCGGGTTGTGGAAAAACTCGGCTGACAAGTGCGATCGCTTATGAATTCACCCAAAATAATCGAGAACTGTTAGAATCCTTGGGATTAAAAAGCTATCCCTACGAAACCTGGTATGTTAAATCCACCAGTCGGGCTAAAGATGGGCTTTATATCTATGATGCTGTTGCTCGCTTGCGGGATGCTCAGCTAGCAGGATTTGATAAGTTGGATGAGAGGGGACTCGAACGTCTTCAAGACTCCAGTCAGAAAGGTTACATCAAATTCGGACCATTGGGAAGAGCTTTTCAAAGCGAGCTACGAACGATTCTCCTCATTGATGAAATTGATAAAGCGGATATAGATTTTCCCAACGATTTGCTATTGGAACTTGAAGAAAAACGGTTTTTCATTGAAGAAACTGGAAAAGAGATTCCCGAAGTAGGAAAGCAAGTAGCTCCTCCCATTGTTGTTATTACCAGCAATAACGAGAAAGACTTACCCGATGCGTTTCTTCGTCGCTGCATTTTCCACTACCTAGAGTTTCCCAGTAAAGAAGAATTAATTGAAATTGTTAAAGTCCATTTTGAAGACAAAAAGTTACCAGAGTTTTCCATTGAACTCCTGGTTGACGAATTTTTAGAAGTTCGTGACAAAACAGACAAAAACAGTGGCAAGCAGGTTAGTACAAGTGAATTAATTGACTGGATTAAAGCCCTAGTACTTTCTTTTTCTCTGGAGGAAATTCGTAACAAACTTGAGCAAAAGCAAATACCGTTTTTAGGTGTATTGTTAAAAACCCGCGACGAAAAAATTCGCTATAAAAAACAGCGCCATGATACCAAATGACCCGCATCTACTAGAACTCTTCTGGGGACTGCGACAAGCAGGATTGCTCCTCAGAATAGAGGATTACCAATTGCTCAGCCAAGCATGGGAAAAAGGCTTTCGACCAGAGAACTACCAAGATTTGCGAAAATTATGTCGGCGCTTGTGGGTAAAAAACCGGGCTGAAAAACAGTGCTTTGAGAACTATTTTGACCAATACCTAAAACAGCAGCAGTTATCTCAATCTGAAAATAAAATTTCCTCTGCTGCTAAATCTCCATCCACTCAAAGAACAACAGATGCAAAAACCACAGAATCAGAACCAGTAACCACAGAAGCATCACCAACCCAAGCCAATCTACCTAGGGTAGAAAATTTAGACAGGAAAGAAGAACCGCAAGAAGTTGCTCAAGCAGTTTCCCTATCCCTACCTTCCCAGCGCTTTACTCTCACCGACGAGTACTTTCCTGTCACGCGACGCCAAATGCAACAAGGTTGGCGTAAACTTCGCCAACCAGTTCGAGAAGGAGCAGAGATTGAGTTGGATATTTCAGCCACAGTTAAACGTATCAGCCAAGAAGGATTTTTCTTGGAACCCGTGCTTATCCCCAGCCGTATCAATCAAACCGAACTGCTGCTATTGATTGACCGGAGTAATTCCACAATTCCCTTTGCGCCCATAGCAGAGAGATTAGCAGAAACAGCCCAGCAAGAAGGACGTTTGGGTAAAACTAAAATTTACTACTTTCGCAACAGCCCCACGGACTCTCTCTATTCCGACCTTAACCTGTTGCAAAAGCAACCCCTTACCGACATCATCCCCCACCTACACTCAAATCATACAGTAGTTGTCATTTTTAGTGACGGAGGGGCGGCGCGTGGAGGTTTCAACCCAAAGCGAGTTGAATTACTGGAGAACTTTCTCGATCGCATTAGACCCGTAGTGCGACAAGTTGCATGGCTGAATCCTTTACCAGCAAACCGTTGGCGCGGTAACACTGCAAGTTGGGTTACCGAACTCGTTTCCATGTATCCCTTCGACCTCACTGGGTGGCGGAGAACGATCGACGACCTGCGAGGACGCCAGAAACTTGTAAAAGAGTATGATGATTCAGCGAATGGTTTAGAATTAGTAGCCAATCCGCAGTTTATTCAGCAAGTGCGAGGGCGACTTCAGCAGGTGCTGGAAAAACTCAAACACATCCCCATAGATGAGTATAGTCGCTACGAAAGTGCGGCTCGTTACATCATTGATTTTTCCAAACACGGTCAAGCTTATCTGGATTTCGCCTGTCATGCTGCTTTTCCTCTCGCCCTCACTCCCGATCTATCGTATTATTTGCGAGAAAACTTTAAGCGCGATCGACAAGGGACATCGTTAAATATTCCTTGGCTTGCTATTCCAGACCTTTTGTTATCCAATCTATGCAATCCCGCAGGTCAACCATTGTATGAAATGGATAGTGCTGTGCGACATCTATTACTGAAACTGCTACAAACGGATGAACGATTTGGCAATCCACGGTTAGAAGAGCTATCTGAGTGTTTGCTCTTTTACTTGCAGCAAAGATTAGAGCAGACTAATTTAGATATCAAAGATTTTGGCGAAAAACCAGAATGGATTGCCTTAGCATACACGAAACCCAAAGAGCTTGCTTATCATCTTGCTACAATGTTGGAACAAATGTACTTAGGAGATAAAGCCGACAAGGTAAGAACGACATCTCTAACTGCTACCTTTGCAGACCCTCTGGTGGAAGAAGGATTTCAACCTCTTTTAACTTTTGCATCTGCTTGGGGACGTTTAGCGAGAGGATATGACGAAGGAGCCAGGGAATTATTTGACGAACTTTCACCAAACTTATCAGAGCTAGATATTGAAGGGGTGAAACTTACTATTCCAGGGCGCAGCAATCTGCCCCAATTATCTCAATTTTCTTTTGATGTTGTCACCGTTAACGCCCTAGGAAAGATAATCAAACGGGAAAAGCATCAAGCCAATTACTTTACAGAATATCTCCCCGATAATGTCACTTTAGAAATGGTTTCTATTCCCGGTGGTACTTTTCTCATGGGTTCACCAGAAACGGAAGAAGGACATCAGGAACGTGAAAGCCCCCAACACGAGGTCACCGTTCAACCGTTTTTTATGGGAAAATATCCAATCACCCAAGCACAATGGCGTGCGATCGCAGGACTTCCGCAAGTGAATCGCGAACTCGATCCCGATCCTTCTCTATTTAAAGGAAGCGATTTACCAGTAGAGTGTGTAAGTTGGTATGATGCAGTAGAGTTTTGTGATAGACTATCTATACATACCAAACGTAACTACCGACTGCCAAGTGGGGCAGAGTGGGAGTATAGTTGCCGTTCAGGTACGACGACACCGTTCCACTTTGGCGAAACTATTACGCCTGAGTTAGCGAATTACAACGGCAACTCTACTTATGGCTCTGGCTCAAAAGGAAAATACCGTGAACGAACAACGCCTGTAGGTAGCTTGAAAGTAGCAAATGTCTTTGGCTTGTTTGATATGCACGGGAACGTTTGGGAATGGTGTGCGGATACCTTTCATAACAGTTATAAAGATGCACTATAAAGATGCACTATAAAGATGCACTATAAAGATGCACTATAAAGATGCACTATAAAGATGCACCTTCTCATTCTATTACTTGGAGCGGCATGAACAATAATGATAATCGGATGCTTCGCAGCGATTTTTGGGACGGCCTTCCG
The DNA here is from genome assembly GCF_009725235.1 of Scytonema sp. UIC 10036. The sequence goes on along the minus strand of NZ_WJFC01000001.1, from coordinate 204,643 downwards.
GGGCATTGCCGTTCGGCGCGTCGCCTCGACGCTCCTCCGGACAACTGGCTCGGTCGTCCTCGGGTTTCGGTTTGTGCTTTCCGGCGCGAGAACTTTATAATTCTTTACACTCTACCCTTTAACCCTTTTCTCTATTCTTTTTTCTTACCCTTTTCCGCCTACGGCGGATCGAGTTTTTTTTCAAAAATGGTACGACTAAATATAGTATGCAGGCAGTCTCGTATTTTGTCAACTAGTCTCTCAATAAACTTGGGGATTGGGAAATTGTAGAGACGAGCCATGACGCGTCTGTACAGGAGTAGGAGAAAGAAGTCATAATTGAGATGCAATCGTAGCATTAGTATAACTGAAAATCATATCTAATTCGACCATAGCCTCTAGTTCAGCAGCTTCTTCTGGTGTCAGTCAATCAGCTTTTTTTCTATCTAGAAGTTCTTGCATCCGTGAGCCTAACTCTTCAGTAAATTTGAAAAGATTGAGATTGGTCACTTTTTCAACTCGAATACCGGATGTTAACCACGATGCTAGGGGCGCAATGCCTTGCGCCCCTACGGCTGTGGTCTATTTACCTGAAAATGGCTGTAAAAAGCTATCCCTACGAAACCTGGTACGTTAAATCCACCAGTCGGGCTAAAGATGGGCTTTATATCTGGCTCTTCGCGTACTTCTCCCTTCCTCAATTACGACTTACCGGAAGGGTCTGCTGCATGAATCAATTCTGGTTGTTGAGTTTCACGGCGTTGGATAATTTGTCGAGCTGATGGTCTATGCTGGCGCTTAAACTCACCAAGCTGTACGGGCTGACCCGTTTGTGCTGAAGTGTAAATAGCACGGATAATGCGAAGATCTGCTAATCCCTCCTCACCTGATGGTTCTGGGTTTTGCCCACTCAGCACACAGTCTGAGAAGTAGACAATTTCTGCTGCAAATTGGCTTCCTGCAGGATACGATTGTTCCTGTGTTTCATTGTTGATAGTGATTTGTTGCTTCAGTTCTCCCTGATAGGAGTATGCCGAGTCCATCCGCAAATCGCCTTTTGTACCCACTACCTGGAGGGTCGAAACTGGTGCAGCGCCAAAGCTAGAAGTAAAGGTTGCTAGTCTCTCTCCAGGAAAACGCAGAATAGCACTGGTCATTTCATCAGCTTCGTCAAAACGCTTTTCGCCTTTGCTTGCACTTGAGGCTAAGACTTCAATAGGTTCATCTTGAAACAGATAGCGGGCAGCATTGATACAGTAGACACCCATATCGTAAACTGTACCGCCACCATTGGAAATTGGCTCTAATCGCACGTTGCCTTCAACAACCTGTTGAGTAAATACGGAGTTAAAGATACGGGAATCGCCAATTTTTCCAGAATTGATAATCTCTACTGCTTGCATATTTGCTTTATCAAAGTGCAGGCGGTAAGCAATCATCAGTTTGATGTTGTTATCAATAGCCGCACGAATCATTTGTTCGCACTCTTGCTCTGTAACTGCCATTGGCTTCTCGCAAAGCACATGAACTCCAGCATTTGCCGCTCGCACAGTGTAATCGCAGTGCAAGTGGTTGGGCAGTGCAATGTAAACTGCATCAATTTCACCGCTTCTTAAGCAGTTGTCATACTCTTCGTAAGAGTAAGTCTTAACTCCATACTGCTTGCCTAGTTCTTCACGCTTAAATGGGTCTTCAGAAAACAAGGCGACCAGTTGTGAATTTTCGGCTTGGGCAAACGCAGGTAGGACTGTTTCTTGTGCAATCCAACCCAATCCCACAACAGCATATCGGACTTTGTTATTTTCGGTTGCCATAATTTCTTCCTATGTTTAAATAACTGATTGGAGACAAATCCTTGGCAATTTGCTGCCATGTTAAGCCAGCATCGCTTGACAGGAAAATCTGACCATCACTAGTCCCAAAAGCAGCGAAATTTCCTGAAGAGTCAAGGGTTCCCGTGTTGATATTGTTTGAAAACCACTCTGGTAGACCTTGCTCGCATTTCTCAAATGTCCCCGGCTGGTTGAGTGGACGGCGGTAGATTGCTGCCTTGCTACTACGAGGACCCGTAGAAGCGGTCATTAAAATGGTTTCTCCACACACTGCCACGGCTCGTGAGTAGGCAGCGTGTAAGTTTGTGCGGTCGAAGCTCCAAGAATTCCCTCTATCTCTACTTATCGCTAACCCTTCCGCCGTGGCTGCTAGCACGAGATCGGGACGATCTAAAACAGTCTTTACTTCGTGGACATCGGCATGAACGTCGATGGTAGGTTGCCAAGACTGTCCCCGGTCGTTAGAGCGCAAAATGCCGCCGACATGCACATTTACATAGATTTCACCGGATTGACCTACTGCCATCGATCGCACATCGGGCGGACCACCCCACGGCGTATACCACTCAGATCGTCCTTCAACTGACTCAAAACAATTGAGGCGATCCGTCCCGCTGTCAGCAATGCGAATGAGACAGGCTTTAGAGGTTCCTACCAAAACCTCACTCTCTATTGGTAGGATACAGTTTAGTTGCAAATCATTTACTGAAGCGACTTGATGCCATTCGCCGTTAGGGTGACGATGCCATACGGAGTTGCGATCGGCGATCGCCCACAGCCCATCAGAACTTGAAGCAACAGCCGCAATGGAATAACCTTGAAGTTCAACGTGCTGTTCGGAACCGAGAAACAACAAACCCTCAGATGTTCCTGCTACCACCAAAGGTTTATGCATGAACTGCTCGGTATTGGTATCTGTATCTGTTTGCTTATGCGCGATCGGTTCCCAGATTTGCTGTGCAATATTATCCATAACTTGAACCTCCTGATTCATCGATGCTGCTAGCGTGGATTGGCATTTGTCCTTACCAACGTGAGTCTGTTCCGCAGCACTGGCTCTAGATCTAGCGTACTGAATTCATTCAACGAAGAACTCAGCCATTAGCATGAGGATCGGCTATATCAAGCTAAATCCCAAACGATTTAAGGCTTTTCAGTGGTCTTGACTAAAATAGTTAATCATAATACTGAGTCAATACTTGTCGGTTAAGCCTAAAAATACGAAAACACGTAGGTTGGTTTGAGGAACGAAACCCAACATTTACAGACATTTATTGGGTTTCACACACGGGTTTACCAACCTACAATTTCCTTAACCGAGCAGTATGGAATACTGAGTCTGGCAAACGGTAGAATTTAAAGATAACTATAATATTTTTCAGTAATTATCGTGATACTCTCTGTAGGGATATATGAAACTTTATCCTCTCACTTCTGTTGACAAAGTTAACCCTGTAAAGAACATCATCAGGATTTAGATATGTCAAAATTCATGAAAAATTGTTTCATTGCTTTACTAGCGGGAACTGCTCTATGTGTGACTATGGGTGTACAAGGAGCAAAAGCAGACTTGATTGATAGTGATTTAAGAGAGTGCGACAAAGCTCAGGCGTTCGGAATATTGACTCCTCAAGGAGTTGAATACTGTAAAGAAGTTCTTCGACTTAAGCAAGAGAGAGACTTGAGGGATTATCAGCTAAATATTTTTCCAGAGACAATAAATAATCCTAACAATACACAGAGGCAGTTGCGCGACAATCCTAAAATCCAACCCTTAGAACCTGGGATTGGAAACAACAGAAATTGGCAAAATCCTTAAGCACTCAATCTCATAGAAACAACTTATCCTTGCTGTAGAAACAGCTTGAAGCTTTTGTTACGTTACAAAGGGGGTTTCACCGATACGGCTCGCCTCCGGCACTGAGAAGCTACTGAATATACCAGTTATGAGTAGATTTTTTCAGGTTATTTGTAGGTGCTTAACTGGCAGAAGTGCTAACAAAAGGGTTGAGTTGCAATTTATACGAATCCCTATTAGGGATTGAAACCTTAACCAATCCCCAGTAACCCCTGCCGTCCTCACGTTGCAATTTATATGAATCCCTATTAGGGATTGAAACTAGCCCTACCTACAGTACTTAATTTCACAAATTAGATCGGATAGGATTGCTATATGCTGAATTTTATTTTGGCTAGCTTTGATACAAATGTTAAATTTTTTATATTCTATAAACCCAGAAATTCGTGCGCCTATTGCAGTTAGTTTAGGAGCAATTCCGGGGGCATTGAGTCGCTATTATCTTACTGTATTATCAGCTCGATGGTTTGGAAATAGCTTCCCTTATGCTACTTTTTGGATCAATCTCACAGGAGCGTTGGCTATGGGTTTTTTCGTGACTTGGACTTTGGAAAAAACTATCACTTCTCCTGATTTGCGCTTACTGGTTGCAGTAGGTTTTTTGGGTTCATACACGACTTTCTCAACTTACTCTCTGGATACGATGGCGCTTCTACAAACAGGGAATTACGGAATAGCGCTATTTTACTGGATGGGTAGCGCAGCGTTGGGTGTTGTTTGTGTAGAACTCGGAAGCTTTTTAGCAAGAAAATTATTATAAAGATGTGAAAGCCATAATAAAAACTATTTGGCTATTCAGTAGTTGTTAGTTTAGCATAACAAGTACTGAATAGCCACTATTTATTACTTTTTTACATTCATGACTAAGTCGGTGGGCAACAAACTGTTGTCTCATTGTCTATCATTTGGTGGCGATGGTAGAAATGTAAAACTCCATCCACACTTAGAACAGATGAATTTTGTTAGGCGCTTGTGTTCGCAATACTCATACCCATAGAATACATTTGGTGAATTGCAAGCAAGACAACATTTATTTTGATTAATTAGATGTGAATAAACTAAATTGAGTTCGTCTAGAGAATATTGCCGTATCATCTCTTCCTAAAAAAAAGTATTAATTACCCTTTCATTGAAATTCCAGCAAAGTTTAGGAATGCTGACATCTTGCACCTTCTTAATAAGGCGTGGTGGGCTTTAGCCCTACCTACGAAAATCTCAGCTTTTCAGCCTATGATTGCATAGTTAACTTGTATTAGTATCTAAACTCTTTTGTGAATGTAAAATCAAGTCGGAAAAGTCGGAAGTCGAAGTCGGAAAAGTCGGTTTATTAAAAAAATGTCTCTAAGTGACAACCAGGGCTTGAGCAATTGATTTAGTTCCTATGAAATTAAGGAGAATTCCAAAGCTAGTTGAGCCAACAAGCAGGAAACTTGAAGAACTAAGGCTTTCGGTTTTTTCATAATGTTTTTGCCCTTTATCAAACAATATAAATATGGAAACATTGTTTGTTAATATAAATCAAGTCGGAAAATCGGGTTTGAAAATGAGATTGAGTATCTAATACGAAGATTTTTATAGTAACAACTTATACGTATATTTAGCTCTACCGTATGCTCACAATCCCAATTATCGAATTATTCAACAGCTTTACTCAGGTTCCCGCAGCCAAGTATATCGAGCTATATGTGCGTCCAACGAACAAGCGTAATTCTTAAACTACTCTGTTCGGAGTACCCTACCCTAATCAACTGATGCAATTTCGCCATCAGTACAATATTGCTAAAAATCTCACATTACCTGGAATAATTAAACATCTAAGTTTAGAAAAATACGAAATAGTTATTTATTAGTTTTAGAAGATTTTGGAGGCATTTCCTATCTGATTATATGCGTGTTAAGAATGAGAGAGAAAACTTTTCTTTTTCCAACGCTTTAAACTTAAATCAATTTCTAGATATTGCTATTCAGATTGTTCGGATTCTAGAAGCCCTACACCAAAATGGCATTATTCATAAGATATTAAGCCGCAGAATATTTTAATAAACCAGAAAGTCAAGAGATAAAAATTATTGATTTTTGTAATTCCTCTCTTTTACCCAAAGAAAACCCAGAAATTATAACCCTAATGTATTTGAGGGACTGCTGCTTATATGTCCCCAGAACAAACAGGACGTATGAATTTAGGAATTGACTATCGTACTGGTTTTTACTCTTTAGGTGTTACTTTTACGAATTGCTAACCGGACAACTACCTTTGAAAGTACGAAGCAATGGAGTTAGTCCATTGTCACATTGCCAGGATACCAATTTCCCAATATCAATTAATCCAGCGATAGGAAAGGTGTTAAATGATATTGTCCTGAAACTGATGGCAAAACGCCTGAAGAACGCTATCAACTGCTTTAGGATTGCGGGTAGATTTAGAAAAGTGTCGAAAAACAACTTGTAGAGAAAGGTAATATTACACCATTTTAAACTTGCTCAAAATGATATTGGCTCCCGCTTTATTATCCAGAAAAACTCTACGGCGAGAAACCGAAGTAGCTACACTGTTAGCTGCTTTTAACCGAGTGTCACCAAGAGAAAACGTGGAGATAGAACCAACTCATCAGTGCTCTACCTTAGCAGCATATAGCACAATTCAAAATCCCAAATCTCAAATCGAATTGATGTTAGTGGCAGGATTTTCAGGTATTGGAAAAACGCAGTCGTTAATGAAGTCCACAAGGCATAGTACGTCAAAGGGTTATTTCATTAAAGGGAAATTTGACCAATTTCAGCGCGATATTCCCTTTTGGCTTGGGTACAAGCATTACAGAATTTAATGCGACAACATTTTGCTGAAAGCTTTATTCAAATCGAGACATGGAAAGCAAAAATATTAACAGCTTTGGGTACGCAAGCTAAAAGTGCTGGTTGATGTAATTCCCGAATTAGAACTTTTGATTGTAAGCACCTGATATATCAGAATCAGCAGGAAATGTGGGACAAATCGCTTCTATCTGCTATTTCACAAATTTATTCAGGTGTTTGCGACAAAAGAGCATCCCTTAGTGATTTTTTTAGATGACTTGCAGTGGCAGATACAGCTTCTCTAAAGTTGATGGAATTGTTAATGAGTGAAACTATACAAGTTATTTATTTACTTATTGGTGCATACCGAGATAACGAAGTTTCTGCTACCATCCTTTAATGCTAACCTTGGATGAACTAAAAAAGTTAATGCTAGAGTAACAAAAATTAGCTTAACTCCTCTCAATAATCCTCTCTGAATTGTTTAATTAGTGATACGTAAACTATTCAAAAAAAACATTGCATCCTTTAACGGACGTTGTATGTGATAGAACAAGGGGAATCTTACTTTGCAACTCAGTTACTCAAATCTCTTCACGAACAAGCTTTAATTTACTTTACTTGTAAAAAAATAAGGGAGTTTGGCAGTACAAACCTTAACGAAATTAAAGCGATTTATACCAGCGATAATGTGTTGAGTTTATGGCAAATCAGTTGCAAACACTGCCTGTCAATACCTTGGATGTTTTAAAATAGCAGCTTGCATTGGTAACTCCTTTGATTTGAATACTTTAGCAATTGCTTCTAGGCGATCGCCAGACGAAATAGCCACTGCATTGCTCCGAGCATTACAAGAAGGCTTAGTCATTTCTTCAAAGCAAAAATTACTTTTTAAAAGACGATGAGATTTTAAAGTTAAAGAGTCAAAATTTACAACAAATTTATTATAAATTTGGACATGACCAGTGCAACAAGCTGCATATTTTCTAATCCCGAGCTCAAAAGAGTTAACTCACTTAGAAATTGGGCAATTACTTTTAACTCATATTCCGCAAGAGGAACGAGAAAAAAGAATTTTTGATATTGTCAATCAGTTAAATTATGGATGGGAATTACTCAAAATCAAACTGAGCGAGATGAACTAGCTCAATTAAATTTAATCGCTGGCGTAAAGCTTTAGCTTCTACTGCTTATACTTGCTGCTTTGAAATATTTCCATTTTGGCAAGAAACTTTTAGCAGCAGACAGTTGGCTTCATTTATATGACTTAACACTGGCATTGTATGAGTCAGCAGCAGAAGCTGCATATCTCACTGGTAATTTTGCAGAAACATCTGATTTGGTAGAGATAGTGCTGCAACAAGCTAAGACAGTGTTAGATAAAATGAAAGTCTATGAAATCAAGATTAAAAATTATCAAAGTCAGAATAAACCACTAGTAGCGATTAAAATTCCCTAAGTGCTTTAGCACTTTTGGGAATAAATCTTCCGGACAACCCAGCGAGTTAGATGTTCGGTATAGGCTGAGAAAATGAGGGCAAACTTAACTCTTCAGAAGATTGAGGAATTAATTGACTTACCGGAAATGACAGATATTGAAAAGCAATCTGCTATGCGAATATTTTCAATTATTACTTCTTCTCTGTTTAGTACCAATATTGAGCTATTATCGCTGTTTATTCAAACAAGTCAATTTATCAATTCAATATGGAATTCTTTAGAGTCTGCGATCGCCTATATTAATTATGGATTAATCCTCTGTGGCAGATTGGGAGAAATTGATTCTGGTTATCGATTTGGTCAACTTGCTTTAAATCTGTTGGATAAGTTAAAAATCAAGAACTGAAACAAAATTATTTTTTATACTAATGCATGGATAAAACATTGGAAAGAGCATCTCAAAGAGACATTAAAAAATTTTTGAATGCTTACACTAATGGTTTAGAAAACTGGAGATTTACAATTTGCTGCTCTTTCTGCTTACTATACTGTAACACTTTATTTCTATGGTAAGGAACTGTCACAAGTTCAGCGTGAAATGCTAACTATGGTGAAGTTCTCACTCAGATGAAACAAAAAGCAACTTTAGAGAAGTTGCAAATATATGAATATGCTGTGCTCAAATTAACGGAAGTCAATGACAAGATGACAATAAAAAATTGATACTCGATCGCCCAATCGAAATTAATCACAAAACTGCATCATGCCAAGTATACGCAGTCAGCTTATGTTAAACTATTTGTTTAACAATTACGTTAAAGCTCTGGAAAATGCGGAAAATGCTGAAAAACTTTTAGCTGGTGTAAACATCTACAATAGTTGTTTCAATTTTTTATTTCTACGATTCTCTAGTTAGGCTAGCAAATATTGCGATCGTTCAAAAGACGAACAAAAAAATCTTCTGAAAAGGTAGAAGCCAATCTGGAAAAAATGCAGCGTGGGCACATCATGCTCCTATGAATATTTGCACAAATTTGATTTAGTGAAGGCAGAACAGCATCGAGTTCTGGGTGAAAACGTTCAAGCAATGAATATTATGACAAACTATTGCCGAAGCAAAGAACATGAGTTCTTAAATGAAGAAGCTCTTGCTAACGAACTAGCTGCTAAATTTATCTAGCATGGGAAAAGAAAAAATTGCCAAAGTTTACTGACTGAAGCTTATTATACTTACTTTCACTGGGGTGCTTTAGCCAAAGTAAAAGATTTAGAAAATGCTATCCTCATTTACTAGAGCGCATTGAATTTGATAAACAAGGTAACTCTGATGCCAATGGCAAAGTTAATAAAATTAATACGGCTAATGCTATTTCTAACTCTAGAAAAGCTTCAGAAGCTTTAGACTTAGCGGGGTGATGACAGCTTCTCAAGCTATGTCAAAAGAAATCAATTTAGAAAGCTTGCTTCTACTTTAATGCAAGTAGCTATCGAAAATGCTGGAGCTTCTAAAGGCGCACTTTTCTTGCACGAGCGGGTGATTTAACTTTAGAGGCGATCGCTCTTTTAGAACCAGGGAAGCAGAAACAAAAAATTATAGTCAATCTGCAGCCATCAGTAGCAATCCCTGCGGAAGGCTACACCAACCCCCAAAGAAATACCGCCAGCATCATTAACTATGTTGCACGCACCCAAGAAATTCTATTACTTGACGATGCTACCATTGAAACGAATTTTGCAAATGATGTGTATATCATCCAACAACAACCAAAATCATTTTTATGCATTCTATTCTAAACCAAGCCAAACTAATTGCATCCTCTATCTTAGAAAATAATCTAACTGTAAAAGCTTTATTCCAACAGAGTGGAATATTAAAGTTACTATCATCTCAAGCTGCTATTTCGATAGAAATGCCGTATTTACAATAAATTAGAACAAAAAGTTAAGAACGTACTGCCGAATTAGAGATTGCTAACAAGAATCTGAAGCAGCGAACCATGCTAAAAGGCTTTTATTGCTAACATGAGCCACGAGTTGCGAACACCTCTGAATGTCATCTTAGGATTTTCTAACTTAATGAGGAGTAATAGCAACTTATCGGCAGAAGAACAAGAAAATCTTAGTATTATTAATTCCAATGGGGAACATCTGTTGAATCTAATTAACCAAGTGCTGGATCTCTCAAAATTGAATCTGGACGAATGACACTAACGAAAGTAACTTCACCTTTACTACTTACTAGCCGATGTGAAAATATATTTTCTTTCAAAGCTTAGAAGCAAGGGTTAAGTTACTTTTTGAATGTGCTGAAAATGTTCCTCAATATATTTCTACAGATCAACTCAAGTTGCGGCAAGTCCTAATCAATTTGTTGAATAATGCCATTAAATTTACTCAAAAGGAACTGTATCTTTCAAAGTAAAATTGATAATCCACTAGAGATATTGCTGCCAAGTATCTACAGTCTCAATGTCAATCATCTTTGAAGTTGCAGATACAGTGTTGGTATTGCTCCTCACGACTAGAAAATTATTCAAACTTTTGGACAAACTTCTTCAAGCCACAAGTACAAGAAGGAACAGATTGGGATTAGCTATCAGCGTCAGTTCATTAATTAATGGAGGTCAAATAACTGTAATCAGTGCGGCAGAGCTTTTACACCAGATTTAGAAAAATTGCGATCGCTTCTCAGAGAAATTTCATAACGAAAAAACTTCTTATCTATTCTTTACACAACCTTCATATTTGATATTAGACCTAAAGTTATTGATAGTGCCGAAGTTGAAAACAAATCCCTACCTATTCGCGTTATTGGTTTAGCTCCCAATCAACCAAAATATCGAATGTTAGTCGTTGACGTAATGAATACAATCGTCATTACTACTTAAATTTTGGGACGCTTAGATTTTGAGTGCGAGAAGCAAATAATGGTCAAGAAGCAATTAAAATTTGGGAGCGTGGGAACCCATCTGATCTGGATGGATATGCGAATGCCAGTTATGGATGGTTATGAAGCAACTAAACACATTAAAAGCACGACCAAAGGTCAAGCTACAGCGATAATTGCTATTACTGCCAGTGTTTTAGAAGAACAGAAAGCGGTGATTTTGTCAACTGGTTGTGATAATTTTGTTTCGCAAGCCATTTCAAGAAAAAGTCATTTTTGAAATCATCGCTCAACATTTAGAAGTTCGTTACATCTATGAAAAAGAAAACTTACCTCATCAAGTTCTTAATTTACCTGCGAACCGTTGAATTTCAACGAATTTTGACAGCTATGCAAAAGATTGGATTGTGCAATTACATAAGCCTCTCTTGATGCTGATTCCGAACTGGTTCATCAAATGATTGATGAAATTCCGAAAATTCACACATCACAATTCAAATACTTAGAAAATGGGTTAAATACTTTGATTTTGAGAAAATTCTGGATAGGGTGGAATATTTTTAGATAATTAACTGATTTTTTCTAAATTTATTAAATTTGACAGAATCGCCGAACATGATTAACTTTAAAATGACGGGCATCAATACTTGTCAGACAGGTAAACAATGAAATTACGTAGGTTGGGTTGAGGAACGAACCCACTTTACAAGCATTTGTTGGTTTCCCACTTAAAATTTTTCATAAATCATTTATGATTCCTATATAAAAATAAAATTGTTCAGCATCTATGAGTTAACTATGAACTTTGAAAAAGCCTTATTATTAGTAGAATCTCTCTTAAAAGAACAGACGGGAAAGCAATTAACAGATCCAGAGAAGGAAATTTTAAAAGCTGCTTGGGAAAATCAGCCTTACAATAATATTTCTGACAGCTTGTACTTGAGCGTAGGACATATTAAAGATTTAGCTTATTTGTTATGGAAGCGCATTTCAGATGTCATGAAAACGAAAGTTAATAAAAGTAATTTTCGCTATCTATTAGAAAAACAAGATCTTACAGAAAATTATCCTCCCAGCCAAATGGAAGAAATTGATACTGAACAAACTAAAACAGAGCAACCGAGTATTTTAATTGTTGATGATTTGGTAGAGAATTTGCGGTTTTTAACAGAACTTTTGATGAAGCGAGGATACAAAGTCCGCAGTGTCACCAATGGTAATATGGCATTAAGAACAGCTGCTAATAACCCGCCAGATATTATTTTACTAGATATTAAAATGCCAGATATTGATGGTTATGAAGTCTGCAAAGCCTTGAAAATGAATAAAGTTGTTTCAGAAACACCTGTCATTTTCTTAAGCGCACTTGATGAATTGATTGATAAAATAAAAGCCTTTCAAGTTGGAGGAATTGATTATATTACTAAACCTTTTCATACAGAAGAAGTCCTCGCTCGCATTCAAAATCAAATAACAATTCAAAAACAAAAATCAGAACTAAAACAAGCAATTGAGCAACATCAGAAGACAGCAGAAATTCTCTATCAATCTCGTAGCTTATTAGCTAATTTATTGAACAACTCACCGGATGCAATTGCAGCTATACAGGCAGTGAGGAATCCGATTAATGGAGAAATTGATGACTTTTTCTATTTAGTGGTTAATCCCGTTTTTGCTAAATTATTTGGAGAAAAACGAGAACTGCTTTTAAGTATGTCAGGAGTGAAGAACCAGATCGAACAGCTGAACTCAGAATTGTTTGATACATTAGTATGGGTAGTTCAGACAGGAACAACCATCGAGAAAAGAATTTACTGGAAAAATGGTGAAATTCAAGAATTGTATAACTTTACTATTGTTAAGTTTGGAGATGGCTGTTCGATTACTGGACGCGCATTGGCATCTAATGCGAAATCTTCATAAGATGGAAGTTAGTGCCGATGCTGCAAGGCAGCCGCTTCGCGAACGGCGCTAACTTGTAGGTGGGCTGCTACCGCCATTTCTGTCGCGTAGATTGCTTCGGCTGCTAAAGAATCTACACGGTTGGTTACTTCAGCAACATTGGTAGTGAGTGCGTCTACTCTTTGGTTGACTGCGTTGATATTTTCAGTTAGTTGCTGGATATTTGCTACCAGTACATCGATAGTGGCATCATGTCCCAGTACTGTTTCGCCAACGTTGGCAAACAGATTAGTGACGAACTTATAGCAAATTTCAACTTGGTGAGGTACAAAAATTACCCCCCTCTGTCCCCCCGATGCCTTGAGGGGATGAAAGGGGGCTGTACCTCAATACTACGTAGGTTTTGCTAAAAACACAAATTCAAGGTAGGTTGGGGAGCCACAAAAAGTGCGGGGGTTCCCCCCGTTGAGTGAAGTGGCGTTTGAGGAACGAAACCCAACATTTATCAGCATTTGTTGGGTTTCGCGCTTCGCTCAACCCCTACTACGATTTCCGAGATCCCTAATAAATAAATAGTGGAGGTTTTGGTTATGGGAGTTTCGATTCAGGGTCTATTTGAAACGCATCTAACGGTGAGAAATTTAGCAACTTCAGTCGCCTTCTACAGAGACACCGTTGGGCTTGAGCTGGCTTATCTTCTAGATGAGCCTCGCGTTGCCTTCTTCTGGATCGGAGGACGCGGACAGGCAATGCTAGGTGTATGGGAAGTGGGCTACGCTCCAAACGTAATGTCCCTGCATTTGGCATTTACAAGCACGGTTGAGCAAGTTCTTGCCGCTCCATCTGCATTGAAAGCCGTTGGCGTTGTTCCCAAAGGATTTTATGGCGAACCTGTTGAAGAGCCAGTCGTCATAGGATGGATGCCCGCAATTTCTCTCTATTTCACCGACCCTGATGGGCATTTGCTGGAATATCTGGCGATGTTGCCACAACAGCCGTGTCCCGAAGCAGGGGTAATCCCTTATGGTGAATGGAAGGCAATGCAACAGTCACAACAGGCGTAAAGTTCAAAGAAGACTCACATGACCTGCTATGATTTGCCAACGGTTATGGCGCTGTAACCAAACACGAGTGAAGCGATAGGGTTCTGAGAATGCTTGACCGTTGAGGGTTCCAGCCAGTTCTGCTTTCAAGGTAACGACAATGCAATCCTGACTGTAAGGATGGATTTGGCGATCGCTAATCTCAACCTTCGTGAACCGAAAGATTCCAGTTCGGTGTGCTTCGAGATCGTATTGCTTGTTGCCTACAAAACCTGTGTGCATCGTCCAAACCAGATCGTCGGCAATCAGTTCATCCAGCACAGCGACATCACTGGTAAGCATGGCGTGCTGCAATTTTTCTTCCAAGGTTTCAATCGTTGTATTTTCCATTGATGACTTCTCACTGGCAACAGGTTTACTCATTTGAGCAAATAATTAAGCATTTGCTTAATTATTTATAGTATAGATAAGCTTTTACTTAACTGTCAAGCTATAAGAAACCAAAGTGTTTTGCTTTGTGATGTCTAAAGAAAGTCTGAAAAAATCAGATCCGAGAATCAGATCTTGTGTTTTCTTAATTGGCGTATTCAGGAGATATATAGCGGTTTTCAATTGGGTGCAATACATAAAAAAAGTTATGGAACCGCAGACGAACGCAGACGAATGCAGCCCGTAGCGGATAAATCTATACTTCATTCAAGTGAAAACTGCTATAAAATCTTCACAAATCCAACCACGTGCCCCACTTTTTGGAAAGCCAACTCTATACCAAACAAATCCTCGGCGTTCCACGGCTGCTAAATGTTCAGGGATGTCACCTGCTTTTCGTAGAATGTGAACGCGATCGCTTACAAATTCGTCCATGGGAGTTCCACCCATACTGTTAACGAAAGCCAGTACTTTATCTCCTTGTTCAAGCAGTATCACTAAAGCTATTAGGATCTAAATCCGGAGGAAATAAAATCACTTCGTGACTTGAAAACAGAGATTTGTAATAAAGTTCAATTGCCTTTTCCAAGAAACAGTACTTAATTGGTGTCCATCTGCCATTGTAAAAGTAGACAACAACACGGCTCATTGCGTACTCTTCTAACGGGAGAGGAAGTTGCCAGGGTGAAAACATGGTTTCAACCTTAACGAAGTAGCTTGATTACTCTGATACATAGAGATAAGACGTTGCCAGTATCTTAAGTAAGATTCTTTCGCCTTTAACTAATTATCATTACTTTCATTCACCGGGAGTAGCTTTCCGGAAATTGCTTGCCACACTCTTTACAGATATAACGCTGCTTGCCATGACGGTGACCGTTTTTAGACACGGCACTGGAATCACAATGGGGACATTTCATTGCTTTCATTACTTTCATTACCTTTTTTGGAGGCACTTCATTCCCTATTTCATCCCCTATATAAGGGCGTAGGTACCCAAATACCAATGCTTGGATTTGATCGAAAATCTGCTGCCGATGGGGTTCATCACTGCGGAGTGCCACAACTGCCAAAGTGTTGCACGCATGAACGCAAACTTCAGCTAGTAGCTGGCACTGTTCTGAAATTAATGCTGGATTGCGCTCATTCAGTAGTTTTGCCAAGAAGTCAATCGCTTCTTGAGTAAAGCTTTCATCGATATTTTGAAAGATTGCTGGAGACTTAAAGTATTGCACAAATACAATCCTGCAGGTTTGGTCTTGAAGAAGTTCCCTGTAGATTGCAGCCAGATCTGAGATAAATCCTTCAAAAGGCTGTTGAATAATTTCAGGCTTGTTGAACTTAGCCCATATAGCATACACTCTCTCCCTGTGACGTAATTCCAGAGCATGGAAAATGGTCATTTTATCTGGAAAAAATTGGTATAGAGAACCGATCGCTGTGTCAGCACGAGTTGCGATCGCATGAGTTGTTGCTGCCTCAAAACCAACCTCATCAAAAACTTCAGCTGCTGCATCTAGGATGCGTTCAACACGTTGCTGACTTCGCTTTTGCTTGGGTTGACGGCGCATAGAAGGAGAATTTACTTGCAAGTCACTCATAAGAAAATTATCTTGACAAATATGAATAATCTGTCATGATTTAGAAATAAGAACACAAATTATTTGTCACAATTTTACAGAAAACAGAGGGCTGATGCGAAGAACTCATATCATGTTCGGCTGAACACTTGTAATAAAAGTACCCCTCCCCAACCCTCCCCTTACCAAGGGGAGGGTGCCGTCAGGCGGGTGGGGTCGAACATGATATCAACCCTGTTGCCAGCTGTATTTCATCTAACGGAGAAAAATATGAACCCTATCTTACCAGGTGCTCCTTGGTTAATTGCTCACAAATCTATGTTGGCGGCGAACAAACCTGTAAAAATTACGCTTAACGGTCATGATTATGTTTTATGGCAAAACCAGAAAGGAGAAATCTTTGCTCTTGATAATGTCTGTCCTCATATGCAGGCTCCTTTGTCAGATGGATGGATTTGCAAAGATAGAAACACCATTGCCTGTCCTTTTCACGCACTAGAATTTGATGGAGAAGGCAGATTGTACCGAGAAGGAAAAACAGATGGTCAAGCGATCTCCAAACCTTTAGAACTCATTGTTGTCGATGATTGTATCTGGACATATGGCGGTTTCAAACCAAAAATTCCAGTCCCCGATTTAATTTCCAAATTGAAAACAGGGCTGAATTTTGTAGGAGTCGCTGGAATTAAAAGTATCAAAGGTAGTTTTTTAGACAACCTGTTAATTAATTATGACTATAACCACCAAAATGGAACTCATCGTGAGTTATTTAAAATCAAAGCCAATCCTATTGCTAGCTTTGAACATGATGGGTATTGGGCAAGGGTTATTCAAGAACTTTATAGAGACGATAATACACTTGGCGAAATTTTAAGCAATCCAGTGTTAATGCTCGCACCTAAAATGTACAAAGGTACTTTAGAATACGCTTTCCCCGCTCTTACAGCCTTTCAAACCCAGACCCCTGTTGTTGTTAAACTTTTACAAACTCATGTCCTCTATCCTGAAACAGAAAATAGTACTAAAACTTTTGTTCTTGTTTACACGAAAATGAAGTTACCTGGTTTGGATTTGTTATTAAAAAATTCAATTCTTAAAGCTGTAGCTACTGTAGTTGAACAAGATACAACAGCCATTGAGAACTTGTATCCTAGAGAAAAAGCTAAAATCAGACTTCCGAATGAAGATATTATGTTCCACGCCGAAAAGCTCTACCGAGATTGGGAAATGACATCTGTTACAAATCTTTGATAATAATGTGGTTTTTTGAGTCAAAACTAATTTTTCCTTGTTTTTGTAATTTTCCCATTAACCGTGTAATTGTAACTCTAGTGGTACAGCACGCACTCGCAAGCTCTTCATGAGTAAGGCGAACACTAAAGCGAATCCCTTGAGCCACTTTTTGCCCAATTTCTTGTTTAAGCAGCTGCAATAGGTAGTTAATACGGTCTTCAACCCTTCGCCTACCAACAACAGCTAAAAAAGCTTCTGTTTGCTTTAACCTGCGATTGATTTTTGGTAATAAGGTATGGCTCAGAGTTTGGGAAGTTGCAATTTCTGCCAGAGAAATTGATGACAACTCTGTATCTGACATAGCTGTTGCTTGATAAATGTGTAGCGAGGTTAGACTCGAACCAAAAACCATGCCTTCTCCTGCTAACCCAATCAATACTTCCTCTCCCGTTTCACAAAGGGTACTCAACTTCACCATACCCTGAGACACATACCAAATTGCACTTGGGTTGAGAGGAATTGTTTCTCCTTTGCAATATTTGTGCAAAAGACGATTTTCCACATGGTTACAGTCATGGTTAACGGAGGCTAACTCTGCTGGCTTGCATTGGCGATCGCGTAGAAAAGCTTGCTGTTCGCTAATATCACGTATCAGCCAGCGAGCTTGTGTTGGTTGACCCTGTCGATTGCAAGCCACAGCTACTGTTATAGCTGCATCAAACACATCCCCATTGCGTTTTAAAAAGCCAAGGACTAACTCCATCGCTTTATCGCCGCACTCCTCAAGCTGCTTAAGCAAGCTGCGAAAGCGATGACGATCTTCTAGAGCAACATAATTGGCGATTGGTTTTCCTACTAAATAATGCTGTGACAAATTCAGCATATGGGCAGCCGCACGGTTGGCTTCTTGAATGATGCCAAGATTATCTGTCACTAAATAAGCATCTGGAGCCAACTCAAACAATTCTCGATATCTTTGGCTTTCTGTTTCTGCTAAGTCACGCAATTGTGCAATTTCCTCATTTTGCTGGTACAGTTCCTCAGTCGCTATTTTCACGATTTCTGAGGCATGACCAAGTTCCATAAAGGTTTGAGGCAACCTATCTGATGGCAAATTTATGATATCGGGAGAATTGTTGTACAGACTTGCTAATCGCTGATACATTCCCTCTGCGCGTTGAGCAAATGTGTCTATTTCTATCTTATGTATATCCATCTTCAAATTCCTAATCTTCAAATTCTCACTCTTTAATTATTTAAACATCGTAAAACAAAAAAAAAGGATGTTTTCTTCAAAAAAACATTCAATGAAATTATTAATAATTATCCACCCTTAACATAAACTATTAAAATTTAAGTCAAGTTACCAAAACATCTTTTCTATATTTTAGACAGGAATTTCCCCATTTGTCATAACACCATATATATATATGCTCAAAATTCTCAATTGTATCGACCATCACAAGCAAGCTTTACATTTAACCTATCCATAGATAGTAAACATTTATGTACCTTTCCAAGAAAATAAGAAGTTGAATACACATTGATATCCTTATTGCCCCTGCCTTCTTACCCTACGTAGCAGGGGTTTTTGTATTTTCTTTAGCTTGTTCAGCAGATAATCTCACCATTGTAAAAAAGGCTCTTTTACTAAATTGCTATTAAAATATCTAGGATTATCTGAAACTTCCTCACCAATCCAGATTGGTAATTCAATCTGTTGTTTTTCATTACTCAGTTCAACTTCTGCTAATATCAGTCCTTTATTAACACCATCAAACTCATCAATTTCCCAAATCAAACCTCCCCACTCCACTCTATATCTGATTTTTTCTATCAAAGGTCGCTCACATAACGTGTCCAGCATTTCTCGAGCATCTTCAAGCGGAATGGAATACTCAAATTCTGCTCTTGAATAATTGACAGTAGGCCCTTTAATCGTTAAATAACCCCGATCTCCTACTATGCGAACACGTACAGTGGCTCCTTTTTGCGTGGCAATGTATCCCTGACGGTACACGCTTCCCTCTCCTAGGTTGCGCCAACTATTTCCTTTGACTAAAAATTTACGTTCTATTTCTCGTGCCATTTTAGGTAATCTTTTCTTCAGAGGATGTTTGAAAAGTGGTTGGCTGTGATTTTTACTGCATTATTACCCCCCTTAATCCCCCCTTATAAAGGGGGGAAATTGAATTTCCAGTTCCCGAACCAATCCATCGGGGAGGGTTAGCGTGGGGTAAAAAATATTTGATACATGAATCATCACTTTTCAAACATCCTCTCAACGACAAATAACAAATAACAAATGACAAATGACCAAAAGTATACCGGGACAGTTTCTGATATTACAGATTCGTCATCGGACATTCTCAAAAACACGGTTCCCGGAATTCGTTAATTTTCAATTGAGAGTTTTTTATTATTTTAGTGAATAAAAAAGCATCTCCTCAGGGTGAAATTCCCAAGCCACTCCCTCAGGATCGTGTCCCTGAGACCAAGAGCGAAAATTCTCCCGGTCTTTGTTGCGCGAAATTGTCGTCTTTGTGACACTCAATCTTTTAGCCAACTCATTGACAGTGCATGTTCGGCTGGCGGTAGATTCTTTGGGCGATTCTACCAGAGTGTCCTCAGATATTTTGCTGGTTTCTAGAGCCGCCTCATCTTTACTTTTCTTCTGAGATTGGACTTTAGAAGTATCTTCAGATGTTGTGCTAGTTTCTAGAGGCGACTCGTCTTTGCTTTTCTTCCGAGATTGGGTTTGAGGAGTCGCCTTAGATGTTGTGCTGGTTTTTGAAACAGACCCGTTTTTGCTTTTCTTCTGAGATTGAGCTTTAGGAGTATCCTCAGATATTTTGCTTGGTTCTGGAAGAGATTCTGGCACACTTTCTACCAACACTGGTGGAATATCTTGTGCTGGAACACTCAGAGGAACATTCATTCGTTCCTGGAATCCGGCAAAAGAACTTTCTACGGCAGATATTCTTTGTGTCAACTCATCTAATAAAGATAATCTTTTCTCGATAACCGCTATTCGCGGTTCCCAATCCTGAGTACTGGTAGAGGAACTCGGTGGTTTATCAAAAAATTCACTGAGAATTTGTTTGATAGCTTCACTGGTTTTTATTTGCTTTTCATCACAAAATTGTTTTAACCGCTCACCAAGTTCTGGCGGTAAATTCGTAACAATGCGAGAGTTTTCGGTTGCCATCTTTTCAATCTTATTTTGTCTTCTGACATCAGTGTGCCGCAAAAGTGCTACAAGTGTGCTGTTACGTTTTTTTAATTTGTCACTTAAGTAAGACTTTCATGAGAGCGCGTTTCTACGCCAACGAGATACCAAGAAATCCTTGTAGAGACTAGCCATGCTTAGTCTCTACATTCTTTTGAAGGAGATGTCTAATTGGCGTTCTAGCACTACCCACTCTAAAATTAAGATAGGTCGCCAATAAATGGTGCTACTGCTCTAACAAATTCAGGAGTAGATTCATAGGGTAAAACATTGCGACCGGGAATCTTTACTCCCCGACCTTTGGGCAACCGAGCAAGATAATCAGCTAACCATTCATCTGGGTTTAATCCTTTACCTTCTTTGGCAATGCTTGAAATATCCTCACCTAAAACAACTAATGTTGGTTGTTTTATAGAAGATATGGCGCTGCTATAGTCCTGACGCCAAAAGCCAGCTAAAAACGCAAAAACGGCATGACGGCTCTCAGGATTTTTTGCACCCTCTTGTAAGGTGTTTATCCATTCAGTGTCTACAGCCTCGCTTGATTTAAACAGTTGACGAGTTGAGAAGGAACTTAAAAACTTTTCCCGTCGGGCGTAGCGGTAAAAAGCGTTGCCTAAAGATGAATCTAGAAGGTTCCAGATTGTTTTCTGCTGCCACTGAGGTGTGTCTTTCGTTAGTAAGGGCATAGCGGGAGGACTCGCTAGCACTAAGCCGCTAATCAAATTGGGTTCTTGTTGGGCTAATTCGATGGCAACTGGAAATAAAGCACCTTGCACGACTAAGATGACAGGTTTTTGTACAACTGTTCGCAAGAAGTGTTGCAACTGTTTTGCCCAATCATTGGGAGTGTAAGCGACGTGAGGCATATCGCTTTCGCCGCATCCCAATAAATCGGGATTGTAAATGGAATTAAGGTGTCCTTGTTTGTACCATTCACTCTGAAACCGCCGCCAAAATTTTCGTGACAAGCCAACCCCAATGGGGTGAATCAGTAACAGGGGAGTGCCTTCAGGTGCGGAAAAGTTGGGCTTGAGGGCTTCGTAGCAAGCGCGATAGTTTTTCCAAGTGTAAAACTGGGTGGAAGATGTTGCTCGATCTTGAGTAATCATTTAAAAATCATATCGGGGTGAATAAGCTTGTATCCCGCTTCTTTTATTTTCTTATTAGAAACCGTGGCATTGTAAGGACGCTTGCTCTGTTGGGAAGAATCCCATGTGACTTTTGGTAGATTGTGTGCTTCATAGAGGCGATCGTATAATTCCCAACTTATAAGATGTGCATCATCGACTAAGTTATAAATACCTTGGAGTTGATGCTCGCGGGCAAAGTCTATTGCACCAACAATATCACCCAAGTGAATCCAGTTTGTAACATCCTCTCCATTACCTGGTCTGGTTGTACCAGCAAATCGATCCAACAGTTCGATTAACTCTCGACCTGGACCGTAAATTCCTCCCAACCGTAAAATACAGACACGGAGATTTTCATCTGAGGCTGATAGTAAAATTTGTTCGGTATCCCTCAGAATTTCCCCGTTTTTGTTGGCAGGTTCAACTGATGACTCTTCATCTACCCAATCCCCATTTCTATCTCCGTATACAGAATAACTTCCTGTATAAATGAGATGTCGTACCGTTGGTGTCTGTTTTATGACATCGATTAAAGTTTGAGCGGTGTGCAAGTAAGCTTCCTCGTAGTTATCAGCGCCCTTGGCACCAACGCTCAAAAGTATAACATCTTGATTTTGTAAGATTGATTTTAAAGCTTCGCGATCGCTACCTTTGACAATCGCAACTCTTTGGGCTACCGCTTGTAATAAGGGGACACGTTCGGGGGTAGTTGTGGTAGCAGTAATTGTAAATGGCATTTTCTGCCAGTGTTGAGCTACCGCATAACCTACGTATCCGCATCCAATAATAGTAATGTTCATAGTTATTTATAATATCATGTTCGGAGCGACTCTAAGACTACATTTGTAATTGTGGTGCATACGCTCTCAGCGCAACTACGAACTCACAATAGTCGAACATGATACAGGAAATTGGGTCCCTTGCGGATGTGGTAAGAATGTGGCTGGTTCGGATAGGAGGCGGAGCCTCTCAAAAAGGCATTCCCAGCCTGAGGCTGGGAACGAGGTGAGGTCTAGCCTGAGGCTGGGAACGAGGTGAGGTCTAGCCTGAGGCTGGGAACGAGGTGAGGTCTAGCCTGAGGCTAGGAACGAGGTGGACGAGGTAGACGAACGAGGTGGACGAGGTGGGGTGTCCGACGTATCCGTGTGCTGAGGGGAGCGTCGGAGGCGGAACAATTAGTCGCGATCGCCTGCAGTTCTCTTAACGGTGTCTGGATACAAAGACCCAAAGTCTTTCACTGCTTCTGCGGATTCTTTGGCAATTCTTTGAACTCGTTCGCCAGGAGCATCTTCTGTTTCACGAGCTTCTTTATTCCACTCTCCTGTTGTTTTGGGTCTGTCAGAAGTATCTTGACGTACCGCTTGGTCAACTCTCTTGGTGACAGCTTGAGTACCACGGTCAGCATTAACGCTTGTTGTCAGCACTAAAAATCCAACTAAGACAACAGCTACGAAACGCTTGACTTGAAATTCTTTAAGGAAAGCACTGATGTGAGCGATCGCACGAGAGATCGGATTTGTCATAACAAGACTCCGTTATTTCATTCTCAATACTTGTTGTTGTTGCAGGACATTGCAAAATCACTATAAATAAGGGTTCGCTTAAAAAACTAGCCAAATCCCACTTAAATGAGCAGTCCCGTCTACAAAACTAAGATTAACGACAAAAAAGTAATTATTCCTCTAACAGAAGTCATAGCTTGGTCTCAACCTAAAGAATATTTCATTAAAGAATGCAGCACAAGCGTCGAGAGCAGCAGTAGGGATAGTTGTTAAGGTCAGTCATGATGAAAGCAACTTTGACGAGATGAAAATTCTCGTGGAGTTGCGTCCAAAAAATGGTCAAGAGTACCTACCACCCTTGCTTAATGTGATGATATTAGATGAAGAGGGAACTGCTGTTATGGAAGCTAAAGCTAAAAACGATAATAAAAAAATTGAATTACAGTTTAGCGCCTCTGCTGGGGATAATTTCAGTGTCAAGATAGTTTTGGACGATGTCAATGTGATAGAAATTCTGTTGTATAAATTAATACTTTTTTAATTTCATAGTTGCCTTTGTTGGCTTTCAGCCATATCTAATTCGATGTAAAGGCATAAAGTCATAATACAGGAGCCTAGAATGCTCTACTATTTTTTCAGAATTTTATATGACTATTTGCTTATAAAAGAATATTTTGATTGATTGATTTCAACTTCTATAGTATGCCTAGTGATAGTTGATATCAAAAAGCTAATTCAGGTAAAGTTAAGTGCGCTCGCATTCTCAAAAAAACTAGGCGTACCTACACTCAACGTTCATTTCTGTTTGAACACATTAAACAAACCATATCCTTTGCTGTCAAGCAACGCTTACAGTCGAGCTTGGAGAAGTTTCCAGTTCTCTGGTGTGGTGACCTTATTCATTGGAAAGTTCCCAATCAGCTTGGTAAACTGGGACTATTGCTAGTTAAAATCCCTCATCAGAAACATTCCCCATGAATCTCCTAATTCCCGATGATATCTTGAGTGCTAGTGAAATGTCTGAAGCAGACCTCAAACTAGAAATTGCCATCATCCTTTACAAGCGCGAGAAAATCAGTGCAGGCAAAGCCTGTGAGTGGTTGGGACTCAACCTAATTGAGTTTTGACGGGCGTTGGGTCAGCGAGGAGCGTTCTATGTTCACCCAAGATGCATCTGGAGAACCGATCGCTACCTTGAACTCGTATTAATACTTTATCCTTCATCTTTTATGCTTTAGTATGCCTAAACTCCCTCCTAAAGACTACATTCAAGCAGTTTCGTTTCCTGATGGAATTACTTTACACCCTATTGGTATAATTCACTCCCCCTACAAAGAGCGACACGGTACACCACGTCAAGCCCAACTTCAACGCACTCCTTCATATTACCAGCCTGCGATCGCACAAATAGAACTTTTCCCCGATCTAGTACCCCCCATTGCCCTCAAAGACATGGACGGCTTTGAGCGTATTTGGGTCATCTCGTGGCTGCACCTAAACAAACATTGGAACCCTACTGTTATACTGCCACGAGGACCCCGCATTCGACGAGGCACACTAGCGACTCGCGCCCCCCATCGTCCCAACCCCATTGGAATCAGCGCCGCCAAGCTTATCAAAATAGAAGGTTTAATTTTGCATATTGAGGGAATCGATCTACTGGATCAAACGCCCGTACTCGATATCAAGCCTTACGTCACTTACTGTGATTCTTTTCCAAATGTCAAGTGCGGCTATGTAAATGAAATGGAAAATGCTCAAGAGTATGAAATAGATATCTTCGGAAAAGATAGAGCTACTTTGTAAACTTGGTCACTGGTCACTGGTCACTGGTCACTGGTCACTGTACTATCCACATCCTCCAAACTCGCACAACCACTTAATGCCATCGCTACGTCTAATTCATCTCTTAAGAAATCGATAACATGAGCAACACCTGCTTCTCCAGCGACAGCTAATCCCCACAAAATCGGACGACCTACAAGCACGGCTTTGGCTCCTAATGCTAGAGCTTTTAAAATATCAGTTCCTCTACGGATTCCTCCATCGACTAATATTTCAGCACGACCATCAACTGCTTTGACGACTTCTACTAAAGCATCTAAAGAAGCGATCGCACCATCCAATTGACGCCCACCGTGATTGGAAACAACGATTGCCTTTGCTCCATATTCTACTGCATGTACAGCATCATCTCCCCGTAAAATTCCTTTTAATACTAAAGGTAGAGGAGATAAAGACTGCAACCATTCTAAATCTTTCCAAGTGACGGCGGGATCTAGTTGCTGGGCAAAGTAGGTAAATAAACCTGATTCCCCTGCTTGATAGGGAATATTCAACCCAGAGATATCGACCAAATTAGCCAATTGCAAACCGGGTGGTAGAACAAACTCATTGTGTCTGTCTCGTTCTCTCCGCCCCAAAACAGGTGCATCTACAGTCAAGCAAAGTGCTTTATACCCTGCGGTGTAAGCTCTTTCTACCAAAGCGCGAGTCAGCCCTCGGTCTTTATGAATGTAAAGCTGGAACCATTGGAGAGCAGGAGCATGAGAGCGATGCTGCAAAGCAGCCGCTACGCGATCGCAACTGCTAGCAACTTCTTCTATACTTTTTGTTGAGAGAGTGCTCAACACCATCCCAACACCGGAGGAGCGAGCTGCTCTGGCTGTGGCAATTTCTCCTTCAGGACAAGCAAGACATTGAAAAGCCATGGGAGCAATTAGGAGAGGCATGAGTATGGGTTGACCCAAGATATGAGTCGTCAGATTGCGCTTGCTCACATCCACGAGCATTCGCGGACGCAACTTGTATCGTTCAAAAGCCGCCCGGTTATCTCTTAAGGTCACCTCATCCCAAGCACCGCTAGCGTAATAGTCCAAAGCCATTTGAGATAGGTACTCAACGGCTAACTTTTCATACTCAAATAAATTCAGCGGTTTGGTACTATTTTTATTCATTGCCTGTTTCATCACGATGCACGGTTTCAGGTGAAAATGCGGGAAGACAAACGGCAATATATTCAGCCCCCTCTTCTGTGGGAGTGCTGTAACGCACCCATTCACCCGCTCGTGCAATTACCCCTTGTCCGGCTTGAACATCTAAGTACCCATCGGAAGATTCTACTCTCAACGTGCCTTTAAGAACTAGGGTGAATTCATCAAAGTCAGGACGCTGTCCCGGTTCAAGCCATCCACTTGGCGATCGCATATGAGCAATACTGACCGTTTCAGTCTGAGTTGATACACGACCAATGTACTCATCTATTATCTTAGGCTTATTACCAGCTGCTTCGATACGCTTCGGTTCGGGTATGAGTTGTGGCATGGTTGTTAACTATCATTGAAGGCATAACAAAGATAAATTTATCATTAGTAACGTCAAACTATAGAAACATCTAACTATGAGCAATTAATTCCTGAGTTTCGTTACGCGTCAGTAGTGGTAAGATAGTAGAGAAATTATCAGAGAAGTCGAACCGTATTTGCCAGTAGTGGCGGTTTTTTGGTAAATTGTCAAAGAATATAGTTGCTCGCGTTCGATAGTAGGAGGGCGTATGAGTCCTGAACAATTGCTTTTGGAGAAATGGAGAACGCTCCCCCCAGACAAACAACAGGAAGCCATTGATTTTGTGGAGTTCTTGAAATTTAAGACAACTTCTACCACTCAGCGTGAAGCCGAACCAAAGACAAAGCCTCCTTTAGGCGAACGGTTACGGAAGATTCGTGAAGAAATTGTTGCTTCTGGTGTGTCGTTGCTAGATTGGGAAGGAGTGGAACGTGAAAAAGCTGAGCGTAGAGGTGGATATCGGGAAGACGCTGAATGACTCGCACATTTATCGATTCAGGCGTACTGATTGCTGCAGCACGGGGCGAGGGAGCAATTGCCCAAAGGGCGCTGGCAATTCTTCAAGATCCAAACCGAGAGTTAGCGTCCAGCATCTTTCTAAAACTAGAGGTGTTACCGAAAGCAATCTACAATAATAGAACTAGCGAAGTTAAGTTCTATGAGGAGTATTTCGATGCAGTCTCATACTGGGCAACGTCCATCGATCAAATCATCCAGAACGCATATCGAGAGATTAGTGAATCAGGATTAGGTGCAATGGATGCGCTTCACGTTGCAGCTGCCGTTTCAGTCAGTGCAGTGGAATTTATTACGAACGAGAAGCCCGAAAAGTCAATTCACCGCACTAAAAGCGTACAAGTTATCTCTATTTGGTCTGATATTAACATCTGAATAACTTTAAATAAAAGAAACTTCCTGTTTTCTTTCGCTCACTCGAGAGAGGGATGAGGCAGTATTCCCTTCACCACTCCGCAGTGTGCTTCGTGCCTTTTTTAATAAATGAACGTGATACAATCATCGAGAATACAGAGAATTTTTGTTAAAGCATGAGCTATGGACGCAAGAAGTGAGATAACAATTAAAATTAGTGGGTCTCTTCCACCTGCAAAACCCGCACCAAATAAAAAAGTTGAGGTAGAATTAGTTGACCAAAATGGTCTACTATTTAGAGTGTTGCTTAATGGCAAAAGCTGGCGTAAGGCGGAAGCGAATGCGTCTGAATTTGCTGAATGGGTTGCATCGGTATCAGGGAAACTTGCTCACAACCCAGAAACTGGCTTTGAAATAATTGATGCTGGAATTCAAATTTTTGAGAAGAAAAAGAAAGACACTACTCCTGTTGAAAGCGATGCAGTTACTGAATCTCAAGCTTCGGCAAGTGCATAAGTTTGTTAACTTGGCAAGTCATGGGATTTCAAGAGAAGCCGCAAGCTAAAGATACGAGTGTTGAAGCCGATGTATACTTCTTTAACAAGTTACGGCAACTTTCGCTTAAACAAAGAATAGAATTGTATGCTACTCATGACCGTGGGGTGAAAAAACTGTGCCTCATTGGAATTAAATGGCGACATCGGAATGCTCAACTTGATGAAATCCGTCTATTCTTTACCCGTGCTGTATTAGCAGAGAAATTTTCTCCTGATTTTAAGCCAACAAGCAGGGATGAAACAATGTGGATTCAAGACTCTATTGCATTAGCAGGTACACTTCACCTACTGCTTGAGTCCATAAATGTTCCTTATTATATTAGTGGTGGTGTTGCAAGCTCAATCCACGGGGAAGCACGTTCTACTAGAGGTTTGGACTTGGTTATTCAGATTAAAGTCAGCCAGATTGACTTTTTAGTACAGACACTAGAAGCAGCTGGGTATTACTGTCCCGCAGGTGCGGTAGAAGATATGAAGCAAGAGAGAGAAAAAACTCTTAGCATCACTCACATGGAAACGATCGCTAATGCCGATCTGATTGTAATGGATAACTCCTCACCATTTGCCATTTCTCAAATGTCCCGCAGAATATTACTAGATGTAGAAGGAATGCAAGAATTTTGGATAGCTTCACCAGAAGACTTGATTTTACAAAAGTTGCTGTGGGGAAAAGGAAGTCGTTCGGAAAAACAATGGCGTGATGTGTTGGGAATTCTGAAGTTACAAAGTGGAAATCTTAATTACATATATCTGACAGAATGGGCTGAGCGTCTGAATATATTTGATGAGTTGGAACAAGCGTTGACTGAAGCTGGCATATTATAGTTTTTTCTCACGCAAAGACGCAAAGGCGCAAAGCTTTTTTATAACAAATGGTGCCAAAATGATACCGTTGAGTCATGATTTTAAAGATTGTGCAAATGCTTGAGTAGCCAAATTATTGAGACAATAGGAACAATGCTTAGACCTGGAGATAGCGATCTGCTACCTCAATAGTAGTATTTTCTATGATTTCCTGACAGGGTATATAGCGTTTCCTAATCTGTTGAGGTACATATTTATCTGCGTCCATCTGCGGTTAGTTCTTTCTTCCCATACCTCACGAAAGTGGCAATTGCTACGTATTTATATTAACTTCGTTTCCAGCTACATTTGTATGTCATGTGGTCTATTCCGATGTACTCAAAAAACAAAACGGTAAACAAAAAAATGTACTTTTGTGAAATCATAGAGAATAGCAAATAAATTCAGCAAGCGTTCTGGTTAAGGCTTATGACGCGTCCTCCCAATTCAGAAAATGAACAGGAGCCTTCTAGCCCTCGCAATCCTCGTTTATGGCTCCTTTTATTGGGGCGTGGCGGTGTTGTACTGGGTGTCATTTTGCTGCTTGGAATTGCGGTTGGTGCTTGGTGGGTGAGGAACTTTGTCTATCAAGATTTAGCACCTCTGGTTCAGACCAATCTCGAACAATTGTTGGGAAGACCTATAAAAATAGGAAAAGTAGAGCGGTTTTCGCTGACTAGTCTGAGGTTTGGTGCGCTATCAATACCCGCAACTGCTACAGATCCAGACAGAGTAGCAGCGAAGGCTGTAGAAGTGGAATTTTCTCCCTTGCGACTCCTTTTTACTCGAACACTAAGTTTGAATGTGACTCTGATTCAACCTGATGTTTATGTCCAACAGGATAAGCAGGGAAATTGGGTCACAACTCAATTAAAAGCCGGGGAAGGAGGGGGTTTTATTCAAACCGACCTAGAGACGCTTCGGGTTGAAGATGGTGATGTGGTGTTAGATCCAACACCAAGACCGGGGAAACCTCAGGGTTCTGTGACGCTAGACAGGGTTAATGGGGAAGCTGAGATTCAGTCTCAAAATCAACTTGTTAATTATGAAGTGAGTGCTCAACCTACCAGGGGAGGTACGGTTCAGCTTGATGGAACAACTCAAATAAAATCGCTACAAACGAACTTGAAGGTAAAAGCACAAAACTTTCAAGCAGCTGACTTGAGTAGATTAATTGAGTTGCCCACTGTTTTACAAGCAGGTCGTGTGGATGGTGACTTGACACTTCAGCTACAACAGTCCGACCCAGAAATTACCGTAACAGGAACGGCTAACGCCTATCAAGTGACAGCTCAAATTCAAAACGTTCCCCAAAAGTTTTCTAATGCTACCGGGAGATTGACATTCACTGGACAACAAATTTCTTTGGAGAATCTGACGGCAAACTATGGTAAAGCCCCCTTAGTGGCGAATGGAAGTGTCGATCTCCAAAAAGGATTTAACATTGCAGCGCAAGTCAAGTCAGTCAGTGCTAAAAATGCTTTGGATACGCTAAATATTAGCTTACCAGTTCCTGTCGCTGGAGATTTTCAAGCCAATATTCAGTTGACTGGACCTATAAAACAACCGACCTTGAGTGGAACGGCAAGTGCTATAAAACTAACTCAGGTCGATCGCGTGCTGTTTAATGCGATCTCAACTGGTTTCCAACTCAGCATATCAGAAGCTGCATCTCAACTTAACATCTCTAACTTGCGATTGGTTCCAGCTACCGGGGGACAAATTGTGGGGAAAGGAACCGTGAAACTCGGAAAGGCGAGTGATGTAAAAGTTGACTTGCAAGCAGCAGGTATTTCCGCAGATGGACTCGCAAAGGCTTACGGCTTTACAACTCCCATTACTGTAGGCAGTGTTTCCGGAAATGCCCAAATTACTGGTTCTTTAGACAAACAACCCCCCTTAGCTGTCAATTTCTCAAATATTCAGGCGACTCCAGCCGCAGGCGGGAAAATTAACGCTGATGGTCAAATTCAACTTGTTCCTCAAGGGAACATATCGTTGAATATTCAAGCTCAAGGTTTGCCAGGAAATGCGATCTCCCTTGGTTACGGTTTATCAGTTCCCATCAACATTGGTGGTATTTCAGCAAATGCTACAGTCACGGGTAATCTCGGTCAAACCCTATCAGTTAATGTTTCTAGAGTTCTAGCAACACCAGAAGTGGGAGGACAAATCGCCGCCAACGGTCGAGTTCAACTAGCACCGCAAGGTAGAGTTTCGTTGAATGTGGAAGCAAACAATCTTCCAGGGGATGCCATTGCTAAAGCATACAACACTTCACCTCCGATTACCATTGGCAATGTTTCCGCAGATGCCAAAGTGACTGGGACTCTGGGTAACTTACAAGCTCTCGCCCAAGTCCAAGCACCTACAGCCACTTACCCCACAACTGGGCAAGCTGTCATCTCCCAACAGGGAGAGAATATTCTCCTTCGAGATGCTGTAGCCAACATTGCAGGCAGTATAATCAGAGCAAGAGGTCAGCTTGCACAAGGTCGCTGGCAAGCATTTGTTGATGCTGAAAGAATTCAATTGAGTCGTTTTGCCGAAGTCCCGCCGCAGATTCAACGAGGAGTGTTAAGTAGTGAGTTGAACCTGGCGGGAACAACTGCATCCTTCCAACCCGAAACCATTCAAGCGACGGGACAAGCAATTTTACGTAATGTTGCAGGAGGTACAGTTAATGTAAGAAACATTAGCCTCAACAACGGACTTTGGCAAGCAGTGGCAAATGTTTCTCAAGTTCAACTCAACCAATTTTCCCAACAGTTAAAAGGAAGGCTTAGTTCCGATCTACAAGTTGCAGGAACAACTCAATCTTTTCAACTCGCAGATATTCGCGCCGCCGGTCAAGTGCGGTTTTCTCAATTAGCTGTTTTGGAAAAACCACTGACAGCACAAGTTCAATGGAACGGACAACAAATTGCGATCGAACGAGCAACGGCTCCCGGACTGAGTGCTGCTGGTATAATTGCTGTCCAATTACCGGAAACAGGTACGCCTCAAGTCTCTGGGTTTAATTTGGATGTGCTTGCACGGGGATATAATTTACAACAAATTCCTGTAAACCTTCCCGGTAATGTGGTAGTAGCAGGGCTGTTGGATTTTCGAGGACAAGTGAGGGGAACTCCAGAAACTCCCAATGCTGTAGGAAATATTCAGTTGCGGGGATTGAAGGTGAATCGTTTGGCGTTTGACCCTGTGTTAGCTGGGAGAGTTAATTTTCAGGGAGGACAAGGTGGAGAACTACAACTTGCAGGTCAGCAAGACCAAATTGCAGTGACCTTGAATTCAAATTATCGCCCATCATCATTTCTTGTTCGTCTAAATAACGCTGTCGCAACAGGGAGAACGGAGGGAGAGGCTCTCCTCGTTAACGTCCAAAGTTTTCCTGTTGCTCTTTTGGAAGGGTTTGTCCCCAACAATAATTTCAATTTAAAACCTCTATCTGGGGAGATATCTGGAGATTTAGCAGTTGACTTAGAGGAGTTTGCTGTTGTAGGAGACGTGGCGATCGCTAAACCTCAAGCGGGTAGAGTGGCTGCAGATTCGTTTCAAGGAAGCATTAGTTATGCCAATGGAACGGCTTCTTTAAACAACGGACAATTAAGAATAGGTGACAGTGTTATAGCTGTAAGCGGTAATGTAGAAACAGGCAATAATCCTAAATTCCAAGCACAAGCTAGTTTTGAGCAACTTAACATCCAAAGAGTCTTACAAGCAGCTAATATTTTTGGTTTCCAAGACTTTGCTTCTGGATTGCAAACTCCGGAATTTGCAGGGGCAGAAGTTCTTCAAACAACACCTGTGGAGTTGCCTAACGCAGATTTATTAACACAATTAGAATATTTTGCGAAAATTGAAGCTCGAATAGCACAACAGGCGCAAGAGCGTCAAGAAACTCAAACTTTGCCCACTCTTGCAGAATTACAAGGTGCTTTGAACGGAAAAGTTGAGGTGGCTGGTTCTTTACAGTCAGGATTGAATGCTAGTTTCAATTTTCAGGGTGCTAACTGGCTGTGGGGTGAGTATAAATTAGAACAAATTATTGCCCAAGGCACCTTTGCAGATGGAGTCGTGACACTAGTACCAGTGCGCGTGGATTTGGGTGAAGGTTTGTTGGCTTTTACAGGACAGTTAGGAACCGAAGAACTATCGGGGCAATTGCGTGTTTCTGACTTTCCTCTATCATTATTGCAGTCATTTATACAACAAAATCAAGTAGATGTTACAGGTCAAGTAGATGCGATCGCAACTCTAGCAGGTACTTTAAAAGACCCCAGTGCTATAGGAGAAGTGACGCTAGAAAATGCAACTTTAAACCAGCAACCAGTGCAAACAGCACAACTCAGCTTTAACTATGACAATGCACGTTTGAATTTTGCCAGTACCTTATTGGTTACAGGAACACAACCGCTTGAAGCACAAGGGAGCGTACCGATTCCTTTGCCTTTTGCTTCCGTACAACCAGAGAGCAACCTCATTGACGTTACAGCTAACGTTCAAGATGGAGGCTTAGCACTATTAAACGCGTTTACCGATGTAGTCAGTTGGGTAGACGGTCAAGGACAAGTCAATGTAAAAATTGGGGGTACTTTAGACCAACCAACTCTTACAGGAACTGCTACAGTAAATGATGCCACTTTTCAAGCCCAAGCCCTACAAGATCCATTAACTGGTGTGACAGGAACACTAGAATTTAATGGCAATAGGGTAGATGTCCTAGGCATTCAAGGGCAGTACAATCAAGGAAATTTGACAGCTGAGGGGAGTATTCCGATTTTTACAAGCCAACAGAGCACCACACCGCAAGCAGCAACAAATCCCCTCACCGTATCTCTGGAAAATTTGAATTTGAGCGTTCAAAATCTCTATCAAGGCGGTGTCAGTGGTAATGCTGTTATTAGGGGAAGTGTTTTGAACCCCGACATCAGTGGTAAGATTGTGTTAAGTGATGGTCAAGTCAGGATTGGACAACAAGCTGCTGGTAATACTCCACAAGGAGGTCGTACAAAAAGTAATGCAGTCTCAGCCACCACAACAGCTCAAAATACAGATGGTTCAAAAGGTTCTGCTGCACCCGCACTTACCGATTCTCCTATCGAGTTTACCAATTTACGGCTTGTTTTAGGCGATGATGTTCGGATCACCACGCAACCCCTTTTTGGTAATTTTATACCTTCCGCAGCAGATCCAACACAATCTATATTCAGCTTTGTCGCTGAGGGAGGCCTCAATATCAATGGCACTTTAGCAAAACCCATACCTAAAGGAACCATTCGTCTCACTGGTGGACAGGTTAATTTATTTACAACTCAGTTTACCTTAGTGCGAGGTTACGAACACACAGCACAATTTACTCCCAGTCGAGGACTCGACCCAACTCTAGATGTTCGGATGGTAGCTTTTGTACCAGAAGCAAGTGGAAGTAGGATTTTAACTTCTCCTGTCATTTCTTCGGAGATTAGTGACGTTCCTTCAACAAGTATTGGAACTTTAAGAACGGTACGCGTTCAAGCAAGAGTAGAAGGACCAGCCAGTCAATTAGCTGATAATTTGCAATTAACAAGCGAACCCCGTCGCAGCGAACCAGAAATTATTGCTTTATTGGGTGGATCGATTATTAATTCATTGGGTGGATCGGATCCAGCTTTGGGACTTGCTACTTTTGCAGGTTCTACAGTGTTGGGGGGATTGCAAGGAAGTATTAGTGCGTTAGGACAAGCGATCGGATTTAGTGAATTTCGCATATTTCCCACAAATGTTGCTAACGAAGCATCAAGAGCTTCTGTATTGGGTTTAGCTGCAGAAGGTGTATTCGATATTAATAGAAGTTTCTCTGTTTCCCTCTCTAGAGTTTTCTTAACAAATGAACCTTTCCGTTACAACGTGCTTTACCGAGTCAATGACAACACCCTCGTGCGAGGTTCCACAGATTTAGAAGATGAAAGTCGATTGGAATTTGAGTATGAAACACGATTTTAAATCCAATACCCGTGAATGAAATTCTCAAGCCACGTAGGTTGGGTTGAGGAAGGAAACCCAACATTTACAAGCATTTGTTGGATTTGCCCAACCTACAAAAATTCGAGAGCCCTTAGTGCTGTACTTTATTTACTTACAATCTGTTGTATATTCGTTTATACAGTAATTGCTTGGCTTTCATTTACCTGATACATAACTTGTTTGCGTATTTCTTCGGCTGCTGATAACGCGATCGCCTGCCAATCTGACTCAGTTAACAAGACTTTGAGGAGCGATCGCAGGACTTCGCTATTCCTGATAAATTCCTCACCATACAAATCATCTTGTAGTAAAACCGCTTGCAGACGTTGTTCAGCTTCTTGAGTGGGAGATTGTAAACGTTGTTTAATGTGTATTCTTGCAGTTGTAGTAGCAATTTTTGTACCGATACCTAAGTTCCATGTTTCAATTAAAAGACGTGCTTCAAGATTGAGGGAGACACGCAAAGTTGTTAAACGACCAAATAAAGTAGAGTTAAGCATTAATTTTGGCATAGCATTACCCCAATCTAAACCTGCACCAATCGTGTCAACTTCTGCTTCATCTTCAATTTGTACGGCTCTTTCAAGAGAACCTTCACCAAAAAGTAGTTCCATAGCCCTTTGAGGGGTAATAGCATCGTCGTCAAAAAGTGTAGTATCCGAATTTTGTACCTGGCTCATAGCTTCTCCTCAATTTTATTTTGATAATTCTCTGTAAACACTGGAACATCCGATCAAGTTTTTTTTGATAGCGAAGCCCTACACTAACAGTAAGGCTTCATTATTTCACTAAAAAACCGGGAGTCTTGTTGCTATTCTAAGTTTGATGTCGAGGAGATTCCCGTAACATGACTTCAGTTAAATCTTTCAATGCTGTTTGTTGTAATGCTTCAAACGAAAATTTTTATCATTTGAAGAAAGTCTTCATAAGTTCAATAACCATCGCAGAAGTCTCTATTAATCGGAAGTAAGAGACCCCTACTTCTATAAGTAGTTTGTTTCAGTATAGATTTAAATCCTATACTGAAACATTCACAAACAAGTTATGAAGTTAAGTGTAAAGTTTTTTATCTAACACTTGATATAAGCTGAAGAAATTGTATAAAGGCTAGGAATAATTTACTAATCAGATAATACTGGGGATAAGTGCTTAATTTGTCACCTATACTATGCGCCCAAAAAAGCTTACTCTGGGTATTGTTGCTCTTGGAAGTGCTGTTTCAACTGCTTTTGCGTTGAATTTTCCAGCACCGTTTTTTACGCAATTTTTACTTGTCATGAAAAAAGTTAGGAAACAATATAACCAGTCAAGTTTTTATTAATCTTGACATGGATCGTCAATAGGTGGATGCCAACCTGCTCTTATCCAAAGAAAACGAGCA
Organism: Scytonema sp. UIC 10036; assembly: GCF_009725235.1. The sequence goes on along the minus strand of NZ_WJFC01000001.1, from coordinate 168,801 downwards.
TTTAGAATAAAACCATCATCATGGTCTCGATCGTTAAAATCAAAACGACTACAAGTTGCACGACCTATAGAAGTGGTTCCAAGAATTTCTAACCCATTTTTTGACCATACAAAATGCTCAGACCAATTTTGGTTCCTAGGATTAAATAATGGAACTTCTGTTTGTGTTTCTGGATCTATTCCAGTTGTAAAGTTATACCGTCTTTGATTACAACGATGACAAGCTAAAGCTAGATTATTAATATCATCTGAACCTCCTAAAGATAGAGGAATGATATGGTCTATAGTAAAGGGAGTTGCGTTCGAGCGTTCTGGTGAGTGGCAATACTCACACAAGTACTTTGCTCTTTTACGGACTTGTAAGCGAATAAAATTATTGATAGCCACAGTTAAGAAGCAAGTTTAGCATTGATAAAACTGAAAATTTTCTCTAATTCTAATAAACCAGCTAATTCTGCTTGTTCATCAGGATTTAGTAAACGTTCTTTATTCTTTTCTAATAGTTCTTCTAAACGAATTTGTAATTCTTCGCTAAAGGAAAAAGGACGAAACTGATCGGCAAGATTCAGTTTTATTCCATCTGGTAACCAAGACGAAGGCTGCTTCATTAATTCTTTCATAAGAATCTCCTTAATTGAGCATTTGAGTCAATAGGGTGGCTAGGTTTCATGTTTGAAATGTTTAGAAAATTGACAAGAGACAGATTTATGATTGGTAGACTTTAAGTCAAGAAGAATGATGGTATGAAGTGGTGAACATTATCTGGTTGAACAAATTACATACCAATTATCTATTATACTCATTTTTTTCTTAAAAATCTAGAAGCGATCGCTACAACAAGCCCCTAACAGTTTACTAACTGCAAGCGAAATCTTTGACCTGAAGTTAAACGCCGAGTTAGTTGTTTTAAGTGCTTGCAATACGGGAGTCGGGAGAATTACAGGTGACGGGGCGATTGGTTTATCGCGTTCTCTGATTAGTGCAGGTGTCCCCAGTGTGATTGTTTCTCTGTGGTCGATACCCGATGCTCCCACCGCATCACTGAGATTATTATCATAGGGCATCCAATAAAGAAGTATCCAATCGTACATCTGCTGTTTTTTTTGTAATAAAGCTACAGAATGATTTAAATGTAACCAATTGAATTGTAAGAAAAATGAAGTACTATACAATAACCCATTTTGAATAATTTTTCTCCTTCTTATGCTGAAAATTTTTGGTAGTTTCTTATTCATTATTACCTTAATGAAAGAATTTAGAGATTTTAAATACTATTTGCTTCTTACCTATGAGTACCTCTTGCTACCATATAATACTTGCTACAAAAGCGCAAGTTATAGTCGTGCAAAGTATATTTAGGATGCGAATTACGGTTTAAATGTGTAGCGTTCATTAAGATAAATGACTGAAAGCTGTAGTGATTCAGGTTGTTCAGACTCAAAGTGCATGATTGTTGAAGTAGGGCAGTAAAACTTAATTTTCTAGGTTACTCACCTCACTTACATGGGTATCTTGTTGTCTTCCATTGGTAACAACAGGACTTACGCAACTGTCATCAGCGATGAGGCGGCGTTGCCGCACCAAGCTCCCAGCAACTAGACGATAAACATAGGAATCGCCGGACGTTTTAGTTGCTGGATTAAATAAATCCATAGTTTACTTGTATTACTTTTAACTGTAAATCGTAGGATGCAAACTCATATTCAGCACCCTGAAGGTTTTTTCATGTTAAGAGTTTGCTTATTATATTTTGAAAAATCAATATCGTCAGGAATAGGAATTGCACCTGAAGCATAATGTTTGTATGCGCGATATAATTCAGGCACAACTGGGCCATGTGTCCACGCCTCTATAGGTTCAGCAAATAGAGGTTCGTCATACAACGCCAAGTGAAATCCTTGAGCGTAGTAGACTAATTTTTGAAGCTTAAGATTAGAAATCAAATCCCCAGCTTCTTCGTCAGTTTGAGCTAGAAAATATTTTGCAACATCATGACAGCTAAGCATTCGTGTTTGCTTCCATATTTTATTCATAATTTAACTTATAGGTTAATAGCAATACCCCAGTTTGGTAAGTTTTGGAATTAATTAAGGACAAATTAATTGATTTGTTGCTCTTTCCAAAAAGTTTTATGCCGCTACCAAGGATAATAGGATAAAGTTTGATGATGAGTTCATCAATGAGTTCGTTGTCTAACAGAAAACCTGCAAATGTTCCACCTCCACACAAATAAATATCTGTGCCATCGGCTTCTTTTAATTGCTTGATAACTTCTAGTTCGTTATGAGCGATGATTTTGACTTGCTCATCTGGTTCTGTATCGAATCTTAAGGTCTTTGAAAATACATAATTCTTCATATGAGGATATGCAGGTTCTCCTGGCTTTTTGCCGTATTGATAACCAAACTCATATGTTGCTTTACCCATGACTGTAGTATCGTATGCCTTGAGGCTTTCAAAGTATTCTGTTACGTGTTCTCCCTCTGCAAACTTTAAGAAGCCATCAATTGAACCATCTTCATGAGCAATATAACTATCAAGAGTTGTACCTACGTGATAAACAAGTTTTCTCATTTTGGTTTTTCTTTCAGTGATTTTTCATTATAGATTGTTTAATAGTTACTGACTCAAATCACTGATAAAAAAAGGTACACTTAGCTGCACTTAACAGCTATAGCGATCGCACGTGGGTTTAGGTATTTCTTTGGCTAAAGTCACTTTCTCATCCACCAAAACTTCATAATTAGGTTGAATCGGGCTGAATAGCGAAGTTGGAAAGCATTATCTTCGTATCTCTAACTTCACTAAATTTTTAAAAGCTTTTTCTGGAATAACTAAAGGTTGTGGAGTAGAACATAAATAGAGATAAAAAATTCCTCCAAAATCTCAAATTATTAATTAGGAGAAAAAATAGAAATGATTCAGCGTGTTTTTTCAGGCAGAACTCAATTAGTTGCCTTGAGTGGACTAATTGCAACTTTGATAGTATCAGCACTTCCAGCATCTGCACAACAATCAAGAATTGCTCGGTCTGAGATGTCTTTTTGCATGGCAACCTTGATTGGACAAGAGTATGGCTCGCGAATTAATTTGCGTTCCGGACCTGGAACAGATTTTCCAGAGAAAGGTTACGGACTTGTAGGCGATCGCGTTCACATTCTTAGAAAAGCAGGTGGCATCCCTCAAGACTTAGCAGCCGTGGAACGCCGAGGATCTGTTTGGTATAGAGTTGGCTTTCCAAAAAGTGGGGCGCGTGGTTGGGTTCGTGAAGATTTTATATCCCCTGAATGTTCCAATTAATAATGTTGAACGCACCACCAACCAAATCAATAGATTATTGTTGGGGATTCTTACACTATGAAGCACTCAGTCCCCACAATGTCCCCAGCGTTATCGGCGTTCGCGATGTATTCGTGGAACTTCTGTCCTCGAATACTAAGTGAGAAGGTTTTGTCACCTATTAACGAGCAATACCAATATCTAGCGGCGATTACAAAAAAGGCAGGTTTTATTCCAAATTTTGCAAACCTAGTGCAATCTTACTGTGCTTTTCAATCTGTCCCATAACTTGTCTTGCTCGTTGAATAACTACTTTTGGTAAACCTGCCAATCTTCCTGCTTCAATACCATAAGATTTATCAGCACCTCCAGGCTGAACTTGGTGCAAAAAGATAATTTGGTCTGGTAATTCTTTGACAGTGACCTGATAATTAGCAACATTCGGTAACAACGAAGCTAATTCGTTCAATTCATGGTAATGTGTCGCAAAAATAGTTCGCGAGCGAATTTCTGTTGCTAAATACTCTGCGACAGCCCAAGCAATAGAAAGACCATCAAAAGTCGCTGTTCCCCTACCAATTTCATCTAACAGCACTAATGATTTTGATGTGGCATGGTTGAGAATATTTGCTGTCTCATTCATCTCCACCATAAAAGTAGATTGACCCGTTGCCAAATCATCTACCGCACCTACACGAGTGAAAATGCGATCGCACACTCCCAATTGCGCTTCCCGTGCTGGTACAAAGCTTCCTATTTGTGCCATCAGTTGAATTAATCCCACCTGTCTGAGATAACAACTTTTACCACTTGCATTTGGTCCAGTAAGGATAACTAAATCTGGTTTGTCATTAGTCAAGTGTCCTTTGTCATTAGTCAAGTGTCCTTTGTCATTAGTTATTTGTCCTTTGTCATTGGTCAAGTGTTCTTGGTCATTTACAGATGACGAATGACCAATGACTAATGATTCTTGCCCTAAAAAAGTAGAATTAGGCACAAAGAAACCTGGAGGCAAAGACTGTTCCACCACAGGATGACGCCCATCAATAATTGTAATTTCTCGCCCTTCCACCATAGACGGCCGACAATAACCCTGATAGATTGCCAACTCAGCCAATCCACACAATACATCTGCTGCTGCGACTGCACGGGAAATATTGCGAATGACTTCCGCCTCCCTACCTACCTCCTCTCGCAAAGCAACAAAAATTTCGTATTCTAACTGGTTCAAATCATCTCGTGCTGTTAGAATTCTAGCTTCCCGTTCCTTTAATTCAGGAGTGATATAGCGTTCTTCATTAACCAGCGTTTGCTTGCGGATGTAATTCGATGGTACTTGGTCAGCTTTTGCACGAGAAATCCCAATAAAGTAACCAAAAGTTTTATTAAATCCCACCTTTAAATTGGCAATTCCCGTTCTTGCTCTTTCATCCACTTCCAAATTAGCAATCCATTTCTGGTCATCTTCAACAGTGGCACGTCGTTCATCTAATTGAGCATCAACTCCAGAACGAATCAATCCCCCTTCTTTAATATGTAAAGGCGGTGACTCTACTATATAAAGGCGAATTTTTTGTGCTAACTCTTCCATTCCTGATGGCACTTTTTGCAAAGCTTTCAGGAAGGGAGAACGAGCCACAGAAACCAAATTTGCTATTTGAGGCAAACGAGATAGGGAATCGGCTAAAGCTAATAAATCTCTTGCATTGGCAGTACCAGAACCAGCACGTCCTGTCAGTCGTTCTATATCATAAATTTGACGCAATAACTGTCGCAGGTCTTGACGCAGGGAATTGTTATCAACAAGTTCTTGAATCGTGTCTTGTCTGGCTCGAATACCTTTAATATCAAGCAGTGGTTGCAACAACCATCGCCGTAAAGCACGACTACCCATTGGTGTAGAAGTTTTATCCAACGCCCAAAGCAGAGAACCAATAAAAGTGCCATCACGTACAGTTTGGGTTATTTCTAGGTTCCGCCGTGTTTGATGGTCAATAATCAGAAAGTCGGTGAGAGTGTAAGTCCGTAGCGTTTGTAGGGGGATAGAGTTTTCTTTCTGTGTATCTTCCAAATATTCCAGCAGCCCACCAGCCGCACGCACGGCTAGTGCAAGGTGTTCGCAACCCAATCCTTCCAAAGAACGGAGTTTGAACTTTTGTAACAATCTTGCTCTGGCTTCATTTTGGGAGAAGGGGAATTGCGATCGCAAGCTATAACAAAAAGATGGAGGCAAACATTCTGGCAAATGTTCCGAGCGCTCTCCCGGACGCAATAAACTTCCTAAATCCGGGGCGTTAGTGGGAACAAGTACCTCAGCAGGCTGCAAGCGCATGAGTTCCTGTGTCAAAAGTTCTAGATTACTACCTTGAGTGGTTAGGAATTCACCTGTAGAAATATCTGCATAAGCCAAACCCCAATAATCACCTGCAATAACCACAGCCGCCAAGTAGTTATTCCGGCTTGACTTGAGCATTCCTTCTTCCAATAACGTACCGGGGGTCAGAATGCGCGTCACTTCACGACGAACTAAACCTACCGCTTCCGAAGCATCTTCTACCTGGTCGCAAATAACAACAGCATAGCCCTTTTCTACCAACTGAGTTGTGTACCGTTCCCATGCATGATGCGGTACACCCGTCATGCGTACCCTACCAACCTCTCCTCCGTGTTTGCTAGTTAGAACCAGTTCCAGTTCTCTGGATACAACAATAGCGTCTTGAAAAAATGTTTCAAAAAAATCTCCTACCCGATACAGCAGTAGAGCATGAGGATACTTTTCCTTCACCTCCACATAGTGCTGGTACATCTTGCTGAGTTTGCTGCGGTCTACCATACGGTAGTCGCCGATTGGCTCATTCGGGTTACTCGGTTCAGTTGTTTGGGGTGTCGAGTGAGAAGCGGTCATGAATATCTACCAATACACAAGGCTGCCTGCCAATATCCGATGATAACGTGATGTTGGAGTTACTCACAAATTGTTTACGGTTTGTTAAGTACTTCAATTAGCATCCTCTATGTACTTGTTAACTTTTAGGCATTACTTGAACTATGACAACCTAAGTAGCTTGCAACATTTCTGCTGCTCTATCGGCGAGCAAAACTGCTGCCTCTAACTGCATCCAAAATTCACCATAGTGATGCAGAACGTAAGGGTCTTGAAGTGGCGATTGATAATGAACTAACAATAGATGTGTGATTGCCAAACAGTTGACCGAGCGATCCATCAGCTTTGGAAATTTTGCGAATCAGTCTAAAGATTTTCACCCAAGAAGTTTCTTCTAGTCCCCCATAAATGGTGGGAATCACTAGGTTGAGTAAACCACTTTGGCGCAACTGCTCAATCTCATGAATGGGACGCGTGCTACCGTTGCGATCGCATGGCAGCGCCGCCTCCCCCGGCTTATCGCGCACTGCACGCGCACTTTTTGAGATCCAAACGATGTCGCTTTCTTGCCGAACGATTTGATATTATAGTGATTCTCACTTGAATGAAGTACAGATTTATCTGTTACGGGCTGCGTGCATCTGCGGTTCCATAACTTTTTTATGTATTGCACCCAATTGAAAAGCGGTATATTTGTCCAAAGGGGCTTTGTCTAAGTTCTATTAAAATAGGAAATAGGATTGCTATATACGTTCAGTAAACCAAAAATACTCTTCAGAATCAAACAAAAATTATGGCTTATTCAGACTTCAACGATTTACCTAGTGTAATCAATCAATTTCAACTAGAGTTAATTCAAGAAACACCACATTTATTTTCAGATGCTCCCCCAATACAACCCAGCAATTTACTTAATGAAATTCTCAGAAGAAACGCGACAAGAGTTGTTCTAGAATTGAGAAGTGAAAAAGAAAAAAGCGAACGAGTCATCAGTCCCATATTAACAGAACTGCAAGAAATTTCCAGTACCCCTATTAACGTGTTTTCAGGAGAAACGTTTAATGTAGACAAATCAAGTGGTTTAACCGGTGTGTGCGACTTCTTAATATCAAAAAGTCCGATCAGTATTACAATCGTTAAACCCGTAATAACCGTAGTTGAAGCCAAAAAGTCAGATCTAGCTTTAGGCTTACCTCAATGTATTGCTGAAATGGTGGCTGCCAATAAGTTTAATAAAGATATGCAACCAGTTTTTGGTGTAGTTACTACAGCAACACAGTGGACTTTTTTGAGTCTAAGAAATAATGCAGTCACCATTGACCCAACCATATATTTGTTTCCACCTGTAGATAAAATTTTAGGAATCTTGGTGGCAATGGTAACTAGTACAAATGATGAAGCTTAGAAAAACGATTCACCCTTATGTACAGAGCGATCGCTTTCAGAAGCGCTGATTTTACTGGTGCTAACTTAAAAGGTGCAAACTTCAGCTATGCCCTAGCTGGATTGCAAAAGTAGTTAAAATGATTGTGTGATTAATGAGAGTGGAAAGTTCGAGCACATGAAAACAAATTGATTAAACGCAACATGAGTGCTAGTTACCCTCGTCGCAAACTTTACATCTTATGACAATATTTTCAACCGCCTAAGCATCCAGTTAAATCTAGCACCGCCTAGGGTGAGGTTATCCATAACAGCAGAGTCAATTTCGTCATCATATTTACAGTTTTGCGATAACCTCTGCCCTATGCGGTAAGTACCTCTGCCATATCCGAGGTGACTAATTAACCCTTGAAGCCTAGCAGAAAGCAACATTGCGATCGCACGGTAAAACCGAGACGCAAAATTTAAGTCTTGTTGGAGCCTGACTAGGAGTTTTTGGCAGGGTAAGGCTAGAACGAGTGAATTTTCTTGTGCTTTCACCGCTGTTGCAGAGGGGCTGATATTGAGAAAAGACATTTCACCGAGTACCTCACCCGTGGAGAAGTTAGCAATTTCTTGCTCTAAGTCATTGTCATCCTCAAGAGCAGCAAAAATGCTAGCCAATGCACTCTCTTGATTTCTCTTAATTGTTGCACTAAGAGTCCCATCAAGAACAATATATAAGTTATCGGCATAGCTTTGTTGTCGAATCAGTACACTGCCAGAGGATACTTGCTGTTGAATGGATAGCACCGGAGGATTTAGAAAAGGAGGACACATGACCAACGCAGGACAACCACCAACCACTGAGGAACGACTCAGCCGCCTAGAAACTCTGTTTGCCAACGTTGGCGAAACAGTGCTAGCCCAGAATGATGCCATTGCTGCTATGAGTGCTAACATCAACGGTCAAAGTAACACCATTGACGTTCTTGTCGCTAACATCCAGCAACTTACCGAGAATGTAGCCGCAGTCAACCAAAGAGTAGACGCACTGACTATCAATGTTGTTGAAGTAACCAACCGTGTAGATTCTTTAGCAGCCGAAGCAGCCCAAGACCGACAGCAAGCAGCTATCGATCGCCAGGAATTCCGTACCGAGATTAGGCAGATTTGGGAATATTTGCGCGACAGGAACGGTGGTAGCAGTCCACCTACAAGTTAGCGCTAATCAGCGCTAACTTCCAAATGCTTTGTTTGGGTTCGAAATAATAGCTCTTTGGGGGCGATCGCTAGTTCTAGGGCTGGACTTCAACCGATGGGCTGATAGAGTCAGCCAATAAATAGCTTTTTTTAAATCGTGCGTAAAGTAACTTTGCCAGTTCCCAAATCAGTGAGGTACGTTGGTAGGGGCGCAAGGCATTGCGCCCCTACAATTGGGTTTGCTACAGGCAAATGAGAACTGCTATTCTCGCGCTCTACACTGGTTCTTTCGTACATAGCGTGCTAAATTTTCATTAAAATCTACAAGTATGCTTGTATTTACAAGGCTTACAGGCACTTATAATTTCAATTTTAACAAGGAGTAACATTTTGAAACTAATAATAGCTGTAAGCTAAGCCCAGCAATAGTTTTAAGCTTATTTTTCTACAATTTTAGCACGCTAAGTACGCAAGAGCCCCAATTTTTTAACTTCTCTGGTTCAAGACGATGTAAATGAGTTCCTTTATCATCTCTTTCACAAACCAACACCGATTCCGGTGGAATTGCAGAAACTAAAGCATCAGAATGAGTTGTGACAATCAGTTGTGTTCTTTGAGATGCTTCAATAAGCATCTCAGCAATTGTAGGTAGAATATCTGGATGCAGACCTATTTCTGGTTCTTCAATACAGATAAGAGGTGGTGGAGTTGGATCGAGAAGTAAAGCCATTAAAAATAAATACCGTAATGTTCCATCAGATAAACGATTTGCGGGAATTGGTTGAGTCAGTCCTTCCTCACGGATAAATATTTGTACTGTACCACCATATATTTTTATACTAATCTCTTCTACGGCATTATAAAATTTTTTCAGTTTATCAATAATTTTTCTACTTCCTAACTGATGTTGTAAATTATTTAGAACAAGTCCCAAATTACTTCCATCTTCTAAAACAGGATGTTCGGGTAAATCAACTTTTTGAGGACTCCTTAATTCACTAGAACGACCTGTTAGTAATTCACGATATAAGCAGATTTTTGAAAATTGTTTTTGAAGATATCCTATCTCAGGGTATTTACGTGGTTCTTGTAATTGAGATAATATTGATTGGTTGTTGCTGAATGACACACCAGTTCCTTGATTATACCATTTTTCGTCATCCGATTTTGGTGCTATCCTCCTAGTCATTAAAATTGGTTCATCTATACCAAAGCGATAGTAAAAAAAACTTTCATCTCTGATATTATTATTAATAGATGCACTGGCAATGGCTTCATCAAGCAACTCAAGTTTTTGTCCAACTATAGTAAAGTTTAACCAATATCGTAATGATTCGATATCTTGATGTTTGTTAATAATCGCTTCTATTTTTGCCGAGGAACTATTCTTATCACCTTTCCAAAAAAACTCACTAATACCTCCTCCTTGACGAAATGGAACTAGTAGGTCTGTAGGTGTAGCCTTTAAAATGTTCAGTGCTTCAATCAAATTCGATTTACCAGATGCATTAGAACCAATTAATACATTCAATGGTTGTAATTCAATTTCTTCTGCTTCACTTCCATAAGATAAGAGGTTTTCCAATCGCAAGCTGTGGATAAATCTTTTACCTTCCATCTGCATCCCCTCGATTATTTATCATCTAAATTATCGCTCCAAAACTACATTTGCCGATTTTCCAGACGGCACGCCGTCACTTGAGACGTTCTCAGTAAGTGGATCTCTAAAGCCTCCATTACGCCAGCTATCTACTACATCTTTGATAAAACTAGCTATGGGTATAGCAACCAACAAACCTAATAATCCTCCAAGTTTTGCGCCTACCAATAAGGAAATAACAACCCAAACAGGGTTCAAGCCTGTCAAATTCCCTAAAATTCGAGGAGCTACAAAATTAGTATTAATTTGATCCACAAGTACAGCAACAGCTAAAACTTCTACCCCCAACCAAAAATTTTGCAATCCAATTAATAGGCTGACTATTGCAATCCCTATACCCGTACCAAAAGGAAAGAGGGAGAAAAACCCAATTCCAATTCCAAAAAGTAAAGCTAGGGGAATTCGCAGTGCCAAAAAGATGAGTATGAGTATCACTGCTAGCAATGCACCTAAGATTGCTTGACCAATAAAATAATTTTGGAAATCTTCACGTAATAATTGCCTGACTGGTGAGCTAATGTAAGGAGGAAACCACTGAAAAATTCCATCCCAAAGTTTTTCTCCATTAAGTATTAAATAGATGGTGATAACGACTGTCAGCAGTACATTAACTAAACTACCAATCGTATCCACTGCAAAACCAAGGATTTGACCTGTTAATGACTGAAGTTGGTTGGAAAATCTATCTAACAGTTGAGTGACTAAATTACTTAAATTAACCGGGAGTTCTTGGGTTGCGGCTTGGGTAGCAATCCAGGTTTGAAAGGCTTGAATTTGTTGTGTTCCAGAATCAATCCAATTGGGCAAAAAATTCACTAGTTCGTTGAGCTGTTCCAGAATCAAGGGAACTAAGGTAACAGCCAAAGCCCCAACAATTATTACAGCTAACAGCAGAACACTGACAATAGCAAAGTTACGATTTATGCCTTGTTTTTGGAAAAACCGAATTGGATAATCTAAAACAAAAGCTAGCAAGAGGGCGGCAACAAGAATGCTGACTAGGGGTTGGAAGTACTGTACAACCTGAAGCAACACCCAAGCGTTGAGGATCGCGAGGGGAAACGCTAAGCCCAGACTTAACCATTGTGGTAGTTTGTTTGTATTCATTAATGATTTGCTAATGGCTAATGGCTAATGGCTAATGGCTAATGGCTAATGGGTGTTAATTATTCAGCATTAGCGATCGCCATAGGTTTTTTCTTTATAAAATCTAACAGAATACGTTGATGGACTGCTCCTATTGGTCTAACTTCTCCTGCAACTGCTGAGTAGCAACTCCCTTGCTGAACGTATTCTGGCGCTACTAAACCCATGTCCCAACCTTCATTCAGAACTAATCGATCTAATTCTACTAATAGCGGTGCATGGAAAACGTGACGAAGGGCTATTTCATCAGAATAGCAGCCGAACTTGGAAAAGGTTGGTGGTAAAGTGTAACCTATTTCTTCTAAAATTTCTCGCTGTACTGCTTCCTCTGGGGTTTCGCCCGGTTCCATATGTCCGCCAAAAAACGCCCAGTGTCCCGGATAGAGAAGATTGGGTTTGTTATCCCGCAATTGCATGAGAAATTTATTTTCTCGGTAGAGTATCGCGATCGCAACTTGTACTTGCATGGTTAGTTGTTGGTTGTTGGTTGTTGGTTGTTAGTGGTTAGTTGTTGGTTGTTGGTTGTTGGTAGCTACTAACCACTAACCACTAACCAATAACCACTAACCACTAACCAATAACAAATTATACTTACTCTTCCTCTAAATACACTTCTCCGTACTCTTTCCCTGCAATGAGGATAGACTGGTAGCGTATTTTACCTTTAAAAACCACTTTATCTCCCTCTTTTATACCAGTTTCATTGCTAATTACCCACACTTTACCTGTAGAGTCGTTAATTTGATATGCTAGCCGCTTTAACAATGAGACTCGTTTCTCGACTTTTCCTTGTATGTAGACTGTCGCATCATCCTCTTTTTGTGGTTTGATTTCCTGAATGGGGGTAATATTGGCTCCTATTGTGTTCCAGCCATACCGACTCAAATTCGTGCAACTGAACACCCCTGTCAGAAGGAGAACTGTCAATCCCAAGCGTAAGGATAAAACTATGCCGTGCTGATACAAAAACAATATATTTAAATTTTTCATTTTTTGCATAATCAATACCTGTCCTTGCCAATTTTGGCATCAGGGATCGGCTAGTGACAATTTATATCTTGGGGCAATGGGCAATGGGCATGGGGAATTGAATAGCTTTCAACAATGCCCGATGCCCGATGACCAATTCCCAATCCAGCTATTGTTACATTTCTTTACAGAGTTGGTTTTATCTTTGCCTACCTACTTACAAGCAATCTGAGAAGATATTGAATGTGGTGTTTAAGCGCGAATGCGAATTGTGCATTATATGGCAATGCCACTGCGTAGCGTTCTTCTTCTAAGAATCGTGATGGATACAAAAACAGCCAAACTTCTTGATGGTAAAGCTAAGGCAGAAAAAATTCAGCAAGAGCTTTCTGCTGTCATTAAAGAAGCTCAACCCAAAATAGGACGCCCGCCCGGATTGGCAGTGCTGATGGTGGGTGATAATCCGGCATCAGCAGCGTATGTACGTGGAAAGGAACGCGCCTGTAAGAAGATTGGTATTGCGTCTTTTGGTAGGCATTTTCCTACAGAAACGACTGAAACTGAACTGGAGGAAGTTATTGCTGCACTCAACGATTCGGAGCAAGTGGATGGTATTCTTATACAACTGCCTCTCCCCAATCACTTGAATGCCCAGCACTTATTGTATCAAATTGCTCCAGATAAAGATGCTGACGGCTTGCATCCCGTAAACTTGGGACGGCTGGTGCGGGGTGAAACGGGTTTACGCAGTTGCACTCCTGCTGGCATCATGAGTTTACTGGAAGAATATAAAATTCCCGTACAAGGTAAGCAAGCAGTGGTAGTGGGACGCAGCATTCTAGTGGGTAAACCTTTGGCTTTAATGCTACTGGAAGCAGATGCTACCGTGACAGTCGCTCATTCGCGATCGCAAAATTTACCTGCCATCGCAAAGAATGCTGATATTCTAGTTGCAGCAGTAGGTCGTCCAGAATTCATTACTGCTGACATGGTAAAACCGGGTGCTGTTGTGGTAGACGTAGGGATCAATCGCGTGACAGACTCAAGTGGTAACAGTCGCCTTGTAGGTGATGTTCACTTTGAAGGAGTTGCTGGAGTTGCGGAATTTCTCACACCAGTTCCTGGCGGCGTAGGTCTAATGACTGTAGCTATGTTGATGCAAAATACTGTCAACAGCTACAGGCAAAATTTACAAAATTAGTCATTAGTCCTTTGTCATTAGTCATTTGTTCTTGGTCATTTACAAACAACAAATGACACTTGACGAATGACTAATGACACTTAACGAATGACAAATGACGCTTTCCCGTAAAATTGTTACGTAGACAACGGAACATCAAGGATAATTAAGGATGGTAGCAGCAGATAATATTCAGACAACTGCACAGGAAGGTAAATTTGACCTGTTAGCTTATCTCAAAGAGAAAAAACAGCTTTGTGATGAAGCTTTGGATAAGGCTGTACCCGTGCGTTATCCAGAAAAAATATATGAAGCCATGCGCTATTCCCTACTTGCTGGTGGGAAGCGCTTGCGCCCAATTCTATGTCTGACTACCAATGAGATGCTTGGTGGTACTATTGAAATGGCTCTGCCGACTGCCGTTGCTGTGGAGATGATCCACACGATGTCGTTAATTCACGACGATTTACCCGCAATGGATAACGACGACTATCGACGCGGTAAGCTGACTAACCATAAAGTGTATGGCGAGGATATTGCGATTTTAGCTGGAGACGGTTTACTCGCCTATGCTTTTGAGCATGTTGCAGACCAAACTCAAAACGTTCCTGGAGAACGGGTGTTAAGGGTTATTGCTCGATTGGGTCAAGCAACTGGAGCAACTGGATTAGTAGGCGGTCAAGTGCTTGATTTGGAATCGGAGGGTAAAACGGATACTCCTCTGGAAACATTAAATTTTATTCACAGCCACAAGACGGGTGCTCTTTTGGAAGCTTGTGTCGTTTGTGGTGGGATTTTGGCAGGAGCAACAGCAGAAGAAGAGCAACGCCTATCTCGCTATTCCCAAAATATTGGGCTGGCTTTTCAAATTATCGATGACATTCTAGATATCACTGCGACGGCTGAGCAATTAGGGAAAACGGCTGGCAAAGACCTAAAAGCTAATAAAGTTACATATCCCAGCCTTTGGGGAATAGAAGAATCTCGCGCAAAAGCTCAACAACTGATTGAAGAGGCTTGTGCTGAACTGGAACCTTTTGGCGCAAAAGCACAAGCATTGATTGCGATCGCACACTTTATAATAACACGCGATCGCTAGATAATGAAAATGAATGATGAAAGACGACTTTACAAGTCACCATTTATCATTCATATTTCTTTTCATAATTCATAATTCATAATTCATAATTCATAAATACTATGCAAGACATAAGTGACATTTTAGAAAACCGAGTGCTGTTCGTAGCTCTAATATCTAGTTTGATTGCTCAAGGGCTGAAGTTGGTTATTGAGTTAGTGAAAAATCGCAAACTTAACATCAATGTTCTTGTAACTACAGGAGGAATGCCGAGCGCTCATTCAGCTTTGGTTACAGCCCTAGCAGCTGGTATCGGACAAACTTTAGGTTGGGCTTCTTCCGAATTCGCAGTTGCCGTTGTTTTTGCCATCATTGTCATGTACGATGCAGCCGGAGTGAGACAAGCTGCAGGCAAGCAAGCTCGCATCCTCAATCAAATGATTGATGAATTATTTCACGAACACCCCAATTTTAACGGCGATCGACTCAAGGAATTGTTGGGACATACACCCGTTCAAGTTATAGCCGGTTCAGCGTTAGGTATAACCATATCATGGTTAGCTAGGTCTACCGGCGTACTAGTTGTTAATCCTTAATCAGTGACAAGGGGGACAAGGGGGACAAGGGAGACAAGGGAGACAAGGGAGACAAGGGAGACAAGGGAGAATAATTCATAACAAACGACAAATGACAAATGACAAATTTACTGCAAGCGTACAGCTGAGCGTAACAGCAACACTTTTCGACTATCTACCAGTACAGCAGAAAAGCCTTGTTCGCTTAGCTTTTGTAATGTAGTGTATGCATCTTTTTGATTACTTGTGTAAACAGCTAATAAGTAAGGACGTTGTCCGTAGGTAGCAAAACCTACATCTCTTCCTACCACTTCCTGGACTTGATTGGCAACTTCTGGGCGGTTATAGTAATCAACTAATACAGCATAACCCTCTCCCAATTGTTGGGGTTTATAGCTGACGCTTTGGTTATCGTTTCGAGATGGTGCGCCATCTGCTGGTCGAGTTGTGATGATAGCAGATAGCCCGACAACGGTGCTGATGTACCTAGCCCAGCGATTAGCATCGTCTATGTTGCGAAATCCACCTATCCGCGTTACTACCGTATCTTTTAAATACCTGCAAGTGATTGTCTTAAGTTCTCCTGGTAATGCACTACGCAACTGATTTTGATTACTTGATGTGGGACTAATGACCAATAAAAGATATTCACCAGCACCGGGAGATTGACAGATCGGTAAATTTTGTGACTGAGCAATGGCGGCATCTACACCAGCAATCAAGCCGCTAAATGCTAGCAATAAACTACTGATTAAAGATTTTGTAAATGTCCGGGCAATAGCTTGATACATGATTTTATTCTTTTTTTCTAATTTATAGTGTAAAGACGCGCCATAGCGCGTCTCTACATTTAGGATACGGTAACAACAGATGCTAAAGCATCAGGGATTTCTGGGGAAGGAGCTTGAAATTCGCCAGTGATGACGTACTCCAATCGTAGTTTCAACCAGGTAATAAATTGGGAATCAGTAGAAATAATTGCCACTGCGGGTTGGGGACATTTTGCCTTGATTGCTGCCATTTGAGGCGCTTCTAGAAAAGCTGGTTGCTTAACCACCCAAAAATCTATTTCTTTTTCTTGTTCGTGATAATGACGGGTGCGTTCTTTGAGAACTTCCTCCATGGGTTCTTCTTCAAGTAAAAATCGTTGACTTGCCAACACGTAATAGTATTTTTGCATTTTTCGTCTTCTCGCGATCGCAGTTAATCATGAATACTAAGTCGTTGTTTGTTTTTTAGCAACAGTTAACTTTTTCAGAAACTGACTGTTGTCAAAATAGTGTTCCACCGAAAGAATTTTTAAATCATCAGTGACACGGGCTACGCTCATACCGACTATCTCCACTGTCTCCCCTGTTGACGCATAATCTTTGTATGAACCGCTAAAAGTTCCCCAATGCCGCCATTTAAATGTTACGTTGGGGGGACCGGAGAAAACCTCTAAGACTTCCCACAAAAATCCTTTAGGAAATGCCGTGCGGAAGAGTTTACCCGATGATTCAAAAGTTTCTTCCGAAGCTTTGTAATGTTCTGTATCCGGCATAAATAGATTATAAGTGCCTGCCTTTATCACATCTGATGCTGTGTATTCTGCACCTCCATTGCTACTCATGCGGAAGTGCTCGTTGACAACAGATAACCACTGAGAGGGGTTTGTCTTGAAAGAGGCTTCCATCTCAAAAGTTCTCACCAAATTTTGAACAATCGCTTCGAGCGAACCTTCAATATGCTTGGCTTTGCTTTCTTTTGCAAGCCCTTCTTCAGACTCAGAGTAATCTGGTGGAGTTTGAGAACGCCATTCAGCGTTACCACTATTTGCGATGACTGTGTCTCTGTCCTGTACCCAAAGAGGAAGGTTGTTAGATTGTTCCGCGTTCATAGAAGTTTAAATTCCGATTTAACTTGTGAAATACGAACAAGTTTTTGGATTTTCGCATTGACAACCCCTCTATTTCAGTTATCAGTTGTCAGTTGTCAGTTGTCATTGGTCACTGGTCACTGGTCACTGTTCACTGTTCACTATTCCCCTCGCATGGCTAGTTTCATTTCACGGACTGCTCTTTCCATACCTACTAACACAGCGCGACTGACAATGGTATGCCCGATGTTGAGTTCTTCCATACCAGGAAAAGTAGCAACTGGGAAGACATTCCAATAAGTTAGCCCGTGACCGGCATTCACTCGCAATCCTGCTTGTATTGCTTGCTCGCACCCTTTAGCCAGGAATGTTAACTCCTGTTGACGAGTTGTTTCATTTTTAGCTTCAGCGTATCGCCCAGTATGAAGTTCAATAAACTGTGCTTGAATCTTGACAGAAGCTTCAATTTGTGATGGTTCCGCATCGATAAACAAACTGACTGGAATACCAGCGCTTTGCAATTTATCGACAACTGCTTCCATTCTATCAATTTGACCAACGATATCCAGCCCACCTTCTGTGGTGACTTCCTCCCGCTTTTCTGGAACGAGAGTGACATAATCGGGTTTAATATCTAGGGCAATAGCAACCATTTCATCTGTAGCTGCCATTTCCAAGTTGAGATGAGTTCTTACTGTTTGACGCAATAAGCGCACATCTCGTTCTTGAATATGCCGTCTGTCTTCGCGCAGATGCACGGTAATGCCATCTGCACCCCCTAATTCTGCGAGTACCGCCGCAGCTACGGGGTCTGGTTCCACTGTCCGCCGCGCTTGTCGAATGGTGGCAATGTGGTCTATGTTTACACCAAGTGTAGCCAACCTGAGTCTCCCTGTTTACAATCCTCAGGTCTTGATTTTACTGGAAATTGTGATTTGTGGTTTTATCAATATGCTCAACTAAGGCATTCAGCCTTCGCATCAACCGCAAGCGCAGCCAAGGGCGCAATAAAAAATTACTTGTGATGAATCTTTGTTGCAAACGCTGTAACTGATTAATCTCTGTAGCAATGTATTCTTCATCTGCTGTCCATTTATTCAACAGATAAAATACCTGGTCTTCTGGTGTTAAGGAAGAGGTGATTTGTTCGAGTAACTGATTTGTCGATGCTGTTAAAGCTTCTATTTCGAGGGGTGGATAATTTAACCTAGTACGACACCAAATCACAATCCGTTGTACCTGCCAAAGATCTGGTTTTAAACCCATTTCCTCTAATTGAAGACAGACTTCCTCTAAAATTTGATGCGCTTGATTAATCTTACTGATGTCATTGCTGTCTGTGCCTTGATAGTAAGTAAATATGCCTTCTAACATACGTATTTGTACTTCAATTAGATGGGAATCGGTAGACTTGAAGACTTGTTTAATATGCTGGAGTAAATCGCTTGCAGTTTTCAGGTCGAGGTTGCTTAACTGCCATTGAAAGGCTAAGGCGCGATCTTCAAACCAAGTTAGATAATTAGGGGATTGAGTTGAGATGTGCTGGTTTGGGCGTACACTACTCCCAAAGCTACGGGAGATGCAGCAATAAGAGTAATGCTTAAGCAATCAAAAATTTTTCTGATACTCATGGCTATTTCTCCTGTACAGTTGCGGTTTTCTGTAATTCTTTATAGAGTTGTAAATATTTCATATCTGCTTGTTTGAGTTGCGCCTCTGGCTGCTGGAAAACCCAACGTACCAAGGACTCTTCGTAAATTTTTATTACCTGTACCATCCGTTCATCTTTGCTAAGGAAGGGTTCATTCTGAAAAAATTGTTGAGATGCTTTTAGCGCTGCCTCATCGTTTTGTACTTGCTTCGCTGCCAGAATTGTTTGATAAGCATTCTCTCGCTCTGCAAAAGTCGTTTTTTCTCGGAGTGCGATATAACCAGTCGTAACTATCAGCACGCTTGCAACTACCCCTCAAGCAGTCACTCTGATTTTCGGTTGTCAAGGTTCAGACTACAAACATTCCATACCCGTGCGAAAGTGTCACGAGCACGCAGTGTTGTCGTGGGCTAAAATCTTTGTGTGGAGAGCGTTTTAGTTGTCTTTTCCCTCCACACTTGCTATAGTATTAGCAAGTACTAGCAAGTATCAACCCCTGCCAAAAAAAACTTCATGGGGTGATAATTACTGATAAGGGATAGCACTTATATGTACTTGCTAGTAATGCCAAGCAAAAAGCCAAAGTTAATGATTTATCTAGATCAAGAGAAACTTAATTTTCTTAAGGGATGGGCGGAGTCAGAACATCGCTCTGTCAATAACTTAATAACAATGCTGCTTGACCAAGCCATCACAGCCAAGCAGGGAGATAAGGAGGATAAATGACCAACGCAGGACAACCGCCAAGCATTGATGAACGACTCAGCCGCCTAGAAACTCTGTTTGCCAACGTAGGCGAAAAAGTTGTAGAACATGATGCCACTATTGCTGCCATGAGTGCTAACATCAACGGTCAAAGTAACACCATTGACGTTCTGGTTGCTAACATCCAGCAGCTCACCGAGAATGTAGCTGCAGTCAATACAAGAGTAGATACACTAACTGTTAGCGTTAATACTATTGCGGCACGAGTAGATTCTTTAGCAGCTGAAGCAGCACAGGATCGGCAGCAAGCAGCCATTGACCGCCAAGCTTTTCAGCAACAGGCAGAACGCGATCGGCAAGAATTCCGAACCGAGATTCGACAGATTTGGCAGTACTTGCGCGACAGAAACGGTGGTAGCAGCCCGCCAGCTGCTAGTTGATGGGAATTGTAAAGCTGTCAATTTTTATTCCGCAAAATTTGACAGCACATAACCCGAAATCGTATTGAGATGCACCAAAAGTCCCCATGCGGTTGGTAACTATTCATAGTTATGAACCAGTAGACCAGGCAGCTTGGGTATGAAGTCGCAATTGCAGGTCAGAACGAGCTTTAAGATAGTAAAAAACAGCACCTTTGAATATGAATAAAGAAATAGTAAGAGCAGTAAATGAACAACAAGTATTAAACGCAGTAAATAAACTGGTTCCCTCGCTCCAAAGTGTTGAATCGGCGATTCAAAGACCCCTGTCACTTGGAGAAAAACAGATCGTTTCGCGAGCTTTTGAATGTCAAAGGATAGGCATTCATTGGTTCATAAAACTTGAATGGCACTCGAAATACAAAATTCCAGCTAGCAAAGAAATAGCTAAATTAATAAAACCAAGGGGTGAGCTATTACAACAAATTTTTTCATTGTGTAAAAATGTACACTGCATACCCCAGATGGCTTGAGAAAATTTTCAAAAATGCATAAAAATAGAGTTGTCATCAGGAGAGGTAATCAAAGGCGTTCAAAAGAATCAAATTGACAGTTTCTTTGCGAATCAACTCCAGATTTATCTCTCGATAATTCCGAAGCGCAAAGCGCACGCTGCGTGATGCCGCAGACTATGCCCGCAAGAGCTATTTGAGCCGGAAGACGCTGTATGGATTGGCGATGTTGGTTTGCTCCCAAGTGCAACCAAACAAGGAAATCGCCAACCAAAATGTCTAATTAAACGAATTCTGTTCGTTGGAAGCTCATGTTAAAATTTAAATTTTGAAAAGGTTTTTTAACCGCTTCCTTACCCAATCCAAAGGATTTTGGTCATCTTCTGTGGTATCAACTAAACCCATGTCTCGTAGCTGTTGTTGACGCTCTGCAAGTTCTTCTTGATTTTTTGCTAACTCTTCTACAATTTGCTCATATAACTCTGGATTATCTCTTAAGAGTTTTTGAAAACCGTTTTGGTTAATGACAAATAATACTGTCTCTTCTATTGCTCTAATTGAAGCAGTACGAGGAATTCCTAGCATCAAAGAAATTTCCCCAAAAAATTTCCCAGCTTGTAGGTTGGTGAGATGTTTGTTAATTTTTTCTACATACACCTCTACAGCACCTGAAAGAATTATGTAGAAGGCATCTCCTGGGTCATTTTCACGAAACAAAACCTCCGATGTTCGCAAGCGTTGTCGGTATCCATTTTCTATCAATTGCCGTAATTCTGGGTCAGAAAAGTTTCCAAAGTACTTTATCTGACGCAGTAAATTACTGAGAGAGAACTGTTTTTGAGTTGATAATGCAACGGGCGATTTTTGGTTATTTTTCTCTTGATTACTATCTGTATTTTGAAGCAATAAGTACGGATCTGTTATAGATAAGCTAATTCCTTGTTGACGGAAATTATACTCGATTTCAAAATTCAAAGAACTTTTAATAACTTCTCTTTCATTGGGTCGGTCAATCCAAACCAAAAGTTCAAATTTAAAACAATTCTCCCCAAATTCTACAAACAAAACTTTAGGATTTGGATGACTAAGAACTGCTGATTCCATGTATGCAGCGTTTAATAGAGCTTCTGTGACTGCCAAAGGATCGCTATCATCTGGAACTCGTACAGGTATTCTCAAACAACAACTTGAACTTTCATAGCTCCAGTTAACAACTTTGTTATCAATCATGTCACTATTTGGAACAATGACAGATGAATTATCAAGAGTTTTGATGATGGTAGACCGAATAGAAATGGCTTTGACTGTTCCACTTAAACCATCTAATTCAACATAGTCTCCTACCTTGACAGGTCGGTCTAATAAGAGTGTGAGACCGCTCACAAAGTTAGTTGTCAAATCCTGGATACCGAAGCCAATGCCTACTCCCAAACCACCTGCTAAAACGACCAAAGAGCCGAGATTAAAGCCAATACTTTGCAGAACAATAATGATGCCCAAGCCAACTGACAAATAACGAACAACAACAGCGATCGCCTCCCGGTTACCTTCGTCCATTCCCACTTTAATGAGTAGTCTATTTTTGAGAAAATTACTGAGAGTGCGAGAAAGGAAAATAACTAATACGACCGCCAGAATGAAGACAATAATTGACTGAAAGGATACACTACTATCGCCAATTTTAAATAATGTCAATTTCCACAACTTTAATAATTCTGTCCATAGTGCTTGGACAAGGACAACTATTGTTACTAGTTGATTGTGGCTGGAAATTTGCTCATTTTGTATCAAAATATACCTCTAATTGTGACTTCAACGTTTTTTAAGGCTACGGTAAGGCTTTGCCTATAAAATGAATAACGTACATAAGTTAGGAACTGATACAATGCTTCACTAGGCAATCAAAAGTATCAAACTAAGCATAAACACAAGTATAATAAGATTGATTGTTTAAGTTAATATCTATCTCATAAAAAATCCCAATTTGCGGAAAGCTTGGAAATTGACACGGAAAGCAAATCCACTCTTGACCATCACTAAATGCAACTGATTATCTGAATCTATGTTAATGTTACTTTTCTATATCAAAAATGACCGTTATGCCTTGGAAAGTAAGCGTGTTGTAGAGGTAGTGCCTAAAGTAGTACTGAAAACTCTACATCATGCGCCTGATTATATCGCTGGTGTATTTAACTACCGGAATCGTCTTGTACCAGTGATTGATTTATGCCGTTTAATTCATGGTACTCCTTGCCGTCCTCTATTCAGTAGTAGGATTATCTTGGTGAATTACGACTGCAACGATAATTCTCTTACGGAAAGCCGCTATCATACACAGACGCAAGAGGCGAATGCCTCTCAACCATCGCATATTTTAGGATTGATGGCAGAGCGAGTAACCGACACATTCCGCAAGCAAGAAACTGAGGTTTTTGTGACAGGAATCAAAGTTGATACTGCTCCCTATTTGGGAGAAATGATTAATGATGCACAAGGAATGATTCAATGCCTTCAGTTGGATAACATTTTGCCAGAACGAGAGCGAATCCTGTTACCTCAACAGCAGAGTTATTAACTAAAAAAGTACCCAGAACTCAGTAATCAAAATGAAAAAACCATATTTGAGTATAAATTGCTTCTCTTCGGTCGCTGCGGGCAGTAGAATTGTAAATTTTATCACTACAAGACCCTGTTGTCAGAAATTTACTTTTTATAAAAAAATAACAAAAAAGAGAAGAACTAGAGAAAAAGTGTATATTTTATAATGATCGCTCAAAGATTATTTGAGTCAAGCAGTTCAGTAACTTTGATTTTTACTGTATATATATAAGCTCACATATGTGTTTTCACAACAATTATCATCAGGATTAGGTTGACATGTTTCACCGCGTGCCAGAAAAACGGATGCATTTTGTGAGATGGCTGCTTGTTAGTGGCTGGCTTTTACTCATTGTTTCGTTATTCTACGACCCGATTTCGCCCTACCTAACACAGCCTACGACGGAATGGAGCATTTTTCGTCTTAATCCGGATTTGTTAGATCCGGTGCAATGCAAACAGGTTGCGACAGTACAAGGAAAGTGTGTTGATGTCAAACCTTTTGCTATTGGGGCAAAAATCTTCTGGGGAATTGTGATCCCTTGCGGTGTCATGATTCTGTTAGTTTTTGGTCATGAAACATGGCGACGCATTTGCCCGTTGTCTTTTCTATCACAAATTTCTAGGGCATTAGGAAAGCAACGTCAACGCAAAATTACCAATCCCCGTACAGGAGCGGTGCGCTATGAACTGGCTAAGGTATCAAAAGATTCTTGGCTGGGACGCAATCATTTATACTTCCAATTTGGATTTCTCTGCATTGGTCTTTGCTTGAGAATTCTCTTCATTAACTCAGAACGTTTGTTTTTGGGGTCTTTTGTGCTCCTCACCATCCTATCAGCCATATTAATAGGTTACCTATTTTCTGGTAAAACTTGGTGTCAGTATATCTGTCCTATGGGTCCGGTGCAGATGGTATACAACGGACCAAGAGGATTGTTTGGAAGTGAGGCACACCAAGGACAGAAACAGATTATCACTCAATCTATGTGTCGGGCAGCGGACAAAGAAGGTAAAGAGAAAAGTATCTGTGTGAGCTGCCAATCTCCTTGTATGGACATTGATGCAGAACGATCTTATTGGGAAGTTTTCAACAAGCCAGGTCGCCGATTTGTTCAGTACGGCTATGTAGGATTAGTCGTTGGATTTTATCTCTATTACTTCCTGTACTCCGGCACTTTAGATTACTACTACTCTGGAGTTTGGAGTCACGAAGAAAATCAGTTAGCAACTCTTTTCGCTCCGGGATTTTACATTTTTGGTCAGTCAATTCCTATTCCTAAATTGCTTGCTGTTCCGCTCACGATAGGGGCTTTTGTAACAGTTAGCTATTTCTTATTTTCCAGGATAGAAAAGGCTTATAAGGCTCATCGGCAACGCATTAATAAACCTCTGAGTCAACAACAAGTACAACACATAATTTTTTCAATTAGCACGTTTCTAGTCTTTAACATTTACTTTTTGTTTGCTGGGCGACCGATACTCAAACAGCTACCAACTTTTGTTGAGCTAGGATTTAACGCTTTGGTCATCCTTGTCAGTACAGTGTGGCTTTATAGAACGATTGCTCGTAGCGCAGAAACCTATTCACGAGAAAGCCTTGCTGAAAGTCTGCGTCGTCAGTTGAGCAAACTCACGGTTGACTTCTCCAAATTCTTAGAAGGTCGAACAATGGAGGAACTCAAACCTGATGAGGTTTATGTTCTTGCCAAAGTACTGCCCAGTTTTAGTAAAGAATCCAGTTTTCAAGTCTACAAAGGGTTACTAAGGGAAGAATTGGAACAAGGAAATATTGACCCTGCCAATAGCTTGGAAGGACTCAAGCAAATTCGCCTGGAACTGGGGATTAAGGACGAAGAACATTATAATATCCTCACAGAACTGGGAGTGGAAAACCCAGATTTGCTCGACCCAAGCAAGCGAAGAAGCCGGGAAAACCAATTACGGATTGAAAATTATCGCCAAGCCCTAGAACTGCAACTTCTGGACTTGATGGAGATGGGTGTTCCTCTGCGTCAAGCACTCCAACGCAGAGAAAAGCAAATTCAAGCTTTGAAGCAGGAGTACGGAATTACGGCGGAGGAACAAGCACAAATCTTGGGACAGATAACTGATGAAAACAGTGCTATTCTCCGCAAGGCAGAAATGCTGTTAGAGCAGTTAAAGCAACTAACTGTCCGTGACCAAATACTGAGCAATTTGGTTCCTAACCCCTCTGCACCTGTGTATATTTTGCTGCGATTGGTTGCCATTCATAATAAAGAACAAATTGTCACCAAGCAACTGCTGAATATTCTAGAAGTTTTGGGAGATGCACCTGAAGCTGTGAAAATTGCCAGTGCGATGGGAGTACTCGCAGACAATGTCTTGCCAAAAATATTTCAAGAATCTACTGAGACTAACCAGTGGCAAAAACGACTCAGTGCGAAGGCGATCGCCATACTACAATCAGATGAGTTAGAACCAGCAACCCTTGATACTCAAGCACAGATGGTTGATGACGAAATACCAACTCAGATCTTCATTGCTGGACAACCGATACCAAAAGTCACATCAGCAAAACGTCAGACTTCTGTGATTGAAGTCCTCAAGGAACTTCTGCAAGAGCTAGAGCCACTTGTCCAAGCAGCAGCACTTCATGCACTTGCTCAACTCGATCCTCAACAAAGTCGGCAATATGCACATCAGTTACTCAATTCGACGAAGCCCGGAGATTGGCTGGTAAAGGAAACAGCAGAAAATATTTTGGGTCTTTCCAACGCACAAGCGCCCACTTTGGTGCAAACTTTAATCGTCCAGGTGATGGTAGGAGACACAAAAGAACAGCTTTTCTTCCAGCAACCAGCTATCCAAATAGGACGAAGCGTGACAAATAACATCATCTTGCCAAATCCGAAAGTCTCCCAACAGCACGCCATTCTTCACCTTGACGAGCAAGGAGCCAGCTTGACTGTGCTCAAAAGTGCTTATGGTTTGCGGATTCATGACAAACGCGTGCAAAACAGTACAGTACGGCTTAATCAGGGAGATGTGATTCGGTTTAGTCAAGCGGAGGAACCTTCGATAACCGTCAATTGGAAAAAGCAAGCGTCGATACAGTCCGTCGCACCCTCTGAAAGGTTAAGCACTCTAGAAAAGCTATTTTTGTTATTTGAGACCAGCCTCCTGAGAACTGTCAAGCCGGAAGCACTTATTGAATTGGCTCGTCAGGCAGAGATTCGAGTTTATACTCAGGGTGAAATGATGTGCAAGGCAGGAGAACCATCCAATGAACTACTCCTGTTAATTGATGGTGAAGCTGATGTCACGGTTTTGCGAGGGGAGAGTGAGGTTGTTATCAATATGGTTCGGACAGGTGAAACCATCGGTGAGATGGGAGTCCTCAGCCGCCAGCCACGTTCAGCAAACGTAGTCGCTAAAGCCGAGAGAAATCGAGCATTGATGATTGAGACTAAGGATTTTGAGACAGTGTTACGTAACGATCCTGAAGTGTCGAGGAGCCTTTTGCTCAACACAATTGGTCGCCTGCAAAGGCTAACAACAAAAGTTACGTCTCAGTCTTAATTATATAAAGTTGGAAAATAAGGCAATGCTCAAACTCAAGCTTTTCAACTCAAAAGCACCCACAGAGGGCAAAGAGCTAGAAATAAACCCAGAAATGCTGATCAATGGTGAGTGTTTCATTGGGCGATCGCGCAATTGTGGTATCGTTCTCCCCAGTTCTGAGGTGAGTCGCATTCATGGAAGTTTGCGCCGTGAGCAAGAACAATATTACTTTAGTGACCTTGCCAGCCTTGGTGGTTCTCGAATTAATGATGAAGTGGCAAATGTCAACCAAAAGTATCTCCTCAAAAATAATGACATTATTCGGATTGGTGAATTTATCCTTACAGTTGAAGCAACTTCATCAAATGGACACCACCTCACGCAAACCGAGGAAGTTCAAACTCAACCTTCAACTCAGAAGAAATCAGCAAACATCACCATCTCTGTTCCCCATCAACAAGTTGAGTCTACCCGTCACCCTAGTGAGTATATGCCGGTTGCACTTGTACCACCAGACCAGATGAGTCGATGGATGAAAGGGGATGTGATGGTTCGCTGTGTGGCGGTGATTGACGAAACCCATGATGTCAAAACTTTTCGCTTTGCTGCTGAAGCATCGTTGTTATTTACCTACCAACCAGGTCAGTTTATAACCCTAAATTTGGAAATCAATGGCAAGCCAGTCAAACGCTCTTACTCAATTTCTTCCACCCCTTCACGACCCCACACTCTGGAAATTACAGTTAAGCGTGTCCCATCCCCACCAGATGCTCCTGATATTTCACCAGGATTAGTGTCCAACTGGTTGCACGACAACTTAAGAGTCGGTCATGAAATCAAAATCAGCGGTCCGTTGGGAAAATTCACTTGTTTTGCCAATCCTTCCGAGAAAATGTTGATGATTTCCGCAGGAAGTGGCATAACGCCAATGATGTCTATGTCACGCTGGGTTTTGGATACTGCTGCTGATTGTGATATCATCTTTTTTCATTGCGCTCGCAGTCCCCGCGATATTATTTTCCGCCAGGAATTGGAGTTGATGTCTTCGCACAATCCTAAGTTTCGTCTAGCTTTCTCCATCACTCGACCAGAACCTGGTCAACCTTGGTGGGGCTTTACTGGGAGACTCAACGAACAATTGCTATATGCGATCGATCCAGACTTTTGGCAGCGTACAGTTTACGTCTGTGGTCCCAATTCCTTTATGCAAGGTGTCAAAACCATGCTGGAGCAAATCGGTTTCCCGATGCAAAACTACTACGAAGAAAGTTTTGGCGGAGCGAAAAAAGCAAAATTGCCGCCATCATCAACCCCAGTGTCCCCTGCTGCAAATCCTCCCATTGCTCCTACTGTTGCTCCTCCCCCATCCGTTGAACCAGTTGCCGAGGTAACGCCAACAGTAGCACAACCAGTAGTTTCAACCGTAGTTGCGGCAAAATTGCAGACAGCAGGTTCTGTAATTTTGGTCTTTTCCAAATCAGGTAAAGAAATCACCTATGGAGGAGAAGAGCCGATTTTGGATATAGCAGAGGAAGAAGGAGTCAATCTTGATAGTAGCTGTCGCAGCGGAGTTTGTGGCACCTGTAAAATTCGGAAGCTACAAGGCGAGGTAAAGTATACAGGAGAGCCTGAGGCACTTGATGAGAGCGAGCAAGAAGAAGGGTATATTTTGACTTGCATTGCTTACCCAACAGGGAAAGTTCTCATCGACGCTTAGGACTCATTTTTGATGATGTATCATAGGACTTACGCACCGTACAAATTGGCTGTTATGTGCATTAAAGATATTTGGTGGTCTCAGAGTGTTGGCGATACGGCTTCAGCCGTTAGCGAAGCTATCGCGCTTGTGCTGGCTCGCCAGTCCAAACACAAACAAGCTAGGACTTGCACATTGACAAAATCAATATGATATGCTTTTAGAATGAGACGATTTTCTCCAAGTTGTTCAGATCAAGGAATTGAGCCGCTAAATTATCAATAATAAAAGAGCGGACGACTTCTATCTAATGGTGAAGCTCTCATGCTTTAAAAATACACTATTTTACGATCGCACCTGCGGAATGTGGGATGTATACTTGTATTATGGTTAATTTCCCGGACATGATACGATCGCAAATAATCTGCTGTTTTTCGGAAGAAAATTTCAGGAATGGGTTGTTGCTGTTATTTGAGTTACCTCGGCATGAAATAGGAGTTTACTCTGACAGGGTTCTAAAATCTGAGAGAAAAACTTTTTGCAGCGATTGTGTTCATCGGCAATCACCACTCGCGCCTCATGTCCGGTGCGGAATACCTCAGCGCGATCGCGTTCTTCATAGGCTGCAATAATCACAAAATCTCCTGGCATACACAAATGTGCAGCTGCACCATTAAGACAAATGACACCACTTCCAGGCTTTCCTGGCAACACGTAGGTTGACAAGCGGTTGCCATTGCTAACATTCCAAATTTCCACCTCCTGCAAAGGCAGAATTCTTACCTTATCAATTAATTCACTGTCAATGGTGACACTGCCTACATAATTAACATTTGCATCCGTTACACGTACTTGATGTAGCTTGGCGTGCAGCAGTCTAATTCTAGCCATGATTTTTTACTGTATATGTCAATTGAATGATAGTTTTTCAAGCACTTTTTCAAACAGCACTGCTTCTTTATAAGGGGCAGGAACATTAGAAAAAACTCGCTTACCCTCAAACTCAAAAGACTCGTACTGCACGGCATATTTTCGTTGATATTCCAACTCTTGAGCAATATAAGTCGTAACCAGATGCGTACAAGTTGTCACAGCACGCTTATAGTTTAAACTTACCGCTACTTCAAGTATCTTCTTTTCCAAAGCTAAGGCAATAGCAGCACCGTTTGAATGGAAAGACGTACCTGACATAAATACATGGACAATTTCTCCTACTTTCACCTCCCCATAATTTTTGATGTACAGCTGCTCTAAAGAATTCAATAGTGCAAAAATTGGATTCAAGAACTCAGGGATCTCAAATTCCCCCGCCTGGGATCTAGCAAAATCTTCACTCAAACAAAATCCTACAACATTTCCAGAAAGCCGATGGAACGCAACGAAGGATAAATTCTCCAAGAGGCAGTTTCTACAAATTTGTTCAGAAAAGACATTGAACTGTTCTTTCTGAAGACCCAAACTGACTCCCAAGGGTTCTCTTAAGGTGAAGGATTCGCTGACTAATGCCACAGTCTGTTCTAAATATTGCTTCTCGAACGGAACAATTTCAACATCACTCAAATGCACCTCAACCAGTGTCCAAGGCTTTCTCTGTTTGTATTTGTCGAAAAGCTTTGCTAAAGATGCGAGGGACGGCTCATTGACAAAGTTGGAAAGGGGAATGTATACCCCAAATTCCTGCTTTAGTTTTTCCAGCAAGGATACAACGGACAAAGAGTCCCCACCTAGGTGAAAGAAATTATCGTCTTTGCTAATAGGAGAAACATGAAACATCTGCTGCCAAATGTCTGCTAGCAACTTTTCTGTTTCGGTTTGAGGATGCTTTTTTGAATCAATAACCCTGAATCTCCACCCACTCATGCCAGACAAAGCTTGGCGATCAACTTTACCATTGGGAGTTAGGGGTAGTTCATCTACAGCAACGAGTCTCATTGGCACCATGTAGTGGGGGAGCTTGGCGAGGGCGTACTGTTTTATCGCATCCAAATTAACTGTAGAAGGAACAACAAATGCCGTTAAATGTTTTGTTTCTGGTGTCTCCTCGTTTTCCTGAAAGATAACGGTGACATTAGATATTTCTGGGTGGAACTGCGCCAAGACCTTTTCAATTTCCTCAAGTTCTACTCTAAATCCCCGAATTTTTACCTGATTGTCAACCCGACCTATATAATATAGTACGCCATTATTGTCTGTGGTTACTAGGTCTCCTGTTTTAAAAAGAATACTATTACCAGACCAAGGATTGGGGATGAATCGAGCTTTGGTTTCTTGAGGCTTGTTGTGGTATCCGCGTGCTAGCACGATACCTCCTATCCACAGTTCGCCTACCTCACCTGGGCGAACTGGCTGTAAATTTTCATCCAAGATATGAATCTCGGCATTGAGGATGGGTTGACCAATTGGCACATCCCGTTCTAACTTTCTTATATCCCCCGCAAACTCAGCCCAAGTGACGTCACCTGCGACCTCGGTACTTCCGTAAAGATTCAGCAAAATCCCATGAGGCACGCTTGCTCTGAATTTCTGCAACAGATTTCGCGTCAGTCGCTCTCCGCTGACCGTCCAAATTTTGAGAGCAGGGAGGGCTTCTCCCAAATCTGGACGAGTCTTGAGCAGCGCTTGTAGTAAGGAAGGTACGAGGATGATGCGAGTCACTTTGGCTTCGTGAAGGAAACCAATTATTTCTTGAGGATTGGCACTGGAGGAGTGGGGAAGAATGACGACTTTTAATCCTTTGAGCAATGCCCCAAAAATCTCCCAAACCGAGTCCACAAAGTTGAGGGTGGTTTTGTGACAGCACACTTCGTTAGAGGTAAAAGGGTACTGATTCCACATCCAAATGCAGCGATTAACAGTGGCTCGGTGAATTCCACAAACGCCTTTGGGGATGCCAGTACTGCCGGAGGTGTACAAAATGTACATTAAGGCATCGGGAGTAACGGCAACGTCTGGGTTGCTGCTGTCTTGTTTCGATAGAGATTTGTTGTCTACCAGGAGAATCTCCTCCTCAAAGAAGGGAAGAGTATTTAGAAGTGACTTTTCTGTTATCAGAACTTCACAACCAGAATCTTCAATAATGTACTGTTTTCTAACTTCTGGGAAGTCTGGATCTACAGGAACGTAAGCGCCACCTGCTTTTAAGATTCCCAGAATGGCGACCACTGCTTCTGGCGAGCGTCGCAGGCAGATGCCTACTGGAGTTTCTAACCCTACTCCAAGAAATCGCAGTGCGTTTGCTAGCTGGTTCGCTTGCTCGTTTACTACTGAGTAGGTGAGCTTTCTGTCCCCCATTACAAGGGCGATTTTTTCGGGGGTTTTGGCAGCCTGTTCTTGGAAGAGATGGTGAATGCACTGGTTCGATAGACTATCCATCTTTTGTAGATTTTTCTACCATAAAGCTTAAATAAGTAAACATCTCCGGTAAGAAATGTAGAGACGTTTTATCGAATATCTCTACATTTTTTTCGCAGATGTCTAGTGGTGAAAAATAGGTTTAGTAAGGCTTACCTTCCGGGTAGAGTAACTCAATTTCTTGTTGTCGCAACTTTTTAATTTGAACAACTGACTGTTCGATCTGGTTAACTACATCCTCAGAAACATTGAGTTGTTTAGCTAATTTAAGAAGAGTTTCACGTTCCGCACTATTATATTCACCATCAGCACTAGCTGCCTGAATTGCATCGCGGATAAGCGCACGACCTGCATATTTAATATCTAATGTTGGATCAGCAGCGAGCAAACTATTCAAATCATCGTTGCCGGAATATTTATGCAATTCTTCAATTACAGATTCTGACGCTCCTCCTGCGGCGGCGAAACCAACAATCCAGTTACGCTCTTTTTCTGATATCATACCATCACCATTAGCAACAACAAAAAGTGCCTTGAAATAATTCCGAACTACTTCTGGTGAGACGGGTTGAGTAAAACCATAAAACTCTTGAGCTATCCAGCTATCCCCAAGATTATTGCTCATGATGTTTTTACAAAAAATACGCACTAATTAGTTATTATACAGGGTAAGGGTATCTAAATTTCTAGGTGATGATACAGATTGAACAAAAGCAAGGATATTTATTTGTGAAATTGTAGTTGAATATATGTAGCAAGTGCAGCGAGCGCAAATAATGCCATTACCTCAGACATAACATTAACGGTATGTCCATCAAAGAAAAATCCAACCAGGAAACTTGCCAACGAACCGCCCAACATGTCCAGAAATCCTATTACGGCGGCAGCACTACCAGCCATATCTTCTACTGAGTGAAGTGCATAATGGATAGCATTGGGCGCGATGAGTCCATAACAAAAGGTATTAATGATGAGTAGAGGTAATAGTGTGAGTAACTGAGCAGCACCCGTTACCGAAACTAATACAAGTGCAATAGCTGAGGTAGCAGCAATTACTAACCCAAAGCCCAGTAATCGTGCTGATGATACACCACGAGTGTTCAATACTCCACTTAGGAAAGACCCAGCTAAAATACTAATAGCAGTTGAGGCAAACAGCAATCCATAAGTTGTTGTTGAGATATCCAGAACATTGAGCATTACAAGTGATGAACCTGCAACGTAGGCAAACATACATCCAAAACTGAGCGCATTGACAAGAGCATATCCAATGCAAACTCGGTTACTCAGAACACGCAGATAATTTCCGATCAGCCGATGTGGTTTGAGAGCATTGATATCCCGACGTTTAATTGACTCGTCAAATCCGATCGCAATAGTCAGCATAAGTATCAGTCCTACTACAGCTAATATCACATAGATAGCTCGCCAGTTAGCGATCGCCAATACTCCCCCACCAATTGTTGGTGCGATTATTGGTGCTATGTTGATCGTTAGGTTAATGTAGGAGAGTTGGGTGCCAGCAGTAGCACCTTCAAACAGATCGTGAACCATTGCCAACATCAGCGTCATACCAGCACCAGCACCAGCACCCTGAAAAAACCGCCAAGCCACGAGGGCATTAATTGATGGGGCGATCGCACAAGCAGTACTGGCAAATGCAAAGAGTCCGCAGCCTGTTAGTAAGATGGGTTTGCGCCCGTAGCGATCAGAGAGTGGACCAAAGACTAGTTGCGATGTAGCATAGCCAGCCATAAATAAACTGAGTGTTAGTCCTACAGCCGCAGGAGAGGCATTTAGTGAAGTGCCAATCGATGGAAATGCTGGTAGTCCCATATCTATTGATAGCGGTAGCAATGCAGCCAGCACACCAAGGATTACGGTAAAGCCTACGGAGTTAGGTTTAAACTGCATATAGTATTGACACAGCCCCTATCACTACCTTTGTCGTTACTGAGTCAAGTGTTTGCCAAATTCGGTCTAGCCAATCTAGATGTTCGGGTTTCATCAAACAAGAACGCAGACAGGTAATAGAGTCCTGATCCCAATTGATTTCTTCCCCAGTCTCTAAAAATAACTCTTTGGGCAGATTAGTTATGGCTAGGTGGAGATTCTCCTCTGCCGCCGCTTTAAAAATCTCCTTTGCCAGTCGTGAAGATTCACTTGCACTTTGAGATTTTACCACCCAAACAACAATGTCCAGTTGCGGCGGGGACTGTATCAGAAATCGCGAATCATTTTGCAGCTTTTCAAAAAGAGTTAGTGCTGCCTTTCGCGACTTACTTAAAGAAGCAGCAAACTGACCGCCTGGAATTAGAGGTAATAACCGTTGAGTTGCCCAGAGTGCGACTGCTGCTGAACCCGGTCTGGAACATTCCAGGCTAATTTCACCTAAATGCAGTTTCTCAGAACTAAAATAGGTGTACGGTGAATCATGTTTATAAAGCTTCCCAACCGAGGGGTCTTTGAAGAGAATGCAGCCACAGCCGTAAGGTTGGAGTCCATGTTTGTGCGGATCAACAACAATGGAATCAACCTGTTTGAGACAGTCAAAAGCGGCTCTGGTTTCGGCATCAAGATTATCTACTAAAATAAAATAACCGCCGTAGGCGGTATCTGCATGAATCCGGAACCCGTACTGAGACTGTAGTTCAAGAATCTCAGGCAGAGGATCGATGGCGCCAGTTCCCGTCGTTCCAAGAGTGACAACAACTGTCCCAATATCATCTTCTTGTAGAAGTTTTTTCAGGGCTGCTACATCCATCCGGGCGCGACTGTCACAGGGAACGGATTGGAAAGGAAGGCGAAGCACACCACAGATTCTTGAATGGGTGTAGTGTGCCTGATTAGAAGCCACAACTTTTTTGTTTGGTTGTAAATTTCCTGCAACCCATAAGCCCTCTAAATTCGCCATTGTCCCACCACTGCACAAATGTCCTAAATGGGTTTCCCAACCAAACATTTTGGCAATTTCTGCAACCGCTTCTCTTTCCATTGCCGAACTTGCTCGTCCACCATCAAGGGCGTGATTGTTGGGATTGATCCAAAGGGATAGGGTGTATGCAAGACGGGCAATTTCTGTGGGAGGTTTGAGCATTTGCCCAACGTAGAAAGGATGAGGATAGGGATAATTGTCTTGCATCCACTCTGCGACATCCAACAGCACGGTTCGCAGGGCATCTAGGTTAGGAGAGCGATCGACTTTTGGTAGGTTGTGAAAACCTTCTTCTAGTCGTGCTAGTGCTTCTTGAAGTAATCCCAAACTCTCTTTTTCTAATATCATTTGTTGGCATCCTGTTATGAATTTATACAGATTTTATCAGCGTTTAAATGCCAGAATCAGTTCATAAGTTTATTTCTTGTAAAATTTAAGGAATATTCACCATTCGAGATTGGGAGGATGTTGAGTTTTTTTTCTTTTCTTCCAAGATTGAATCATTTGTAGAGACGTTTTAGCTCTCAGAGTCTGATTTCAGGGACATTCACCCGTTACCCAACCCTGTGGATCGAGTATTTTACTTCGGCTCTTTTCAAATTTTTTCAAACTTTTGATGGCAGCACTACTTTCAGAAGCAGCTATCAAAGACCCTATTTCGCTTCCTCCAAATTTTGCACAAATACTCTTGTGTCCATCAGATATTCCTCGTTGATAAGCTCGGACAAATTTTTCGTGTTCGGCTGCGAGGATGCTAGGTAGAGTTTTCATGATGGGCAAAAGCTTCTTCTTACAAATGACATTAATAAGATAATCATGCTCCCACATCATTAACCCACTTAAATTCTCTGACTGAACTAACGACTGGAGATTACCAGTAGTCATAGTAGGGCGAATTTCACTTTCATATTTCTCTCTAGTAAAGTTTCCAGTTAGTTTCATAGCTGCTCCCGATGCGTACATAAGTGCAGTAGCTGTTTCAAACTCAGTTTTTGCTTGGTCTAGTTGGCCGTTACTAATGGCAGTAACCAAGCGATTTAAACTCAAAATTAACGCTTGGCTAAACACTAAAAATACCCAATGTCCTTTCTTCCATACCTGAAGAGGAGAAAGAATTGGTTTTGTTGCGATATTTAAATTGGGATGATAATTAGTTGAAGTATGGTGGAGATTGTAAATATTCTTAATTGAATTATCTTCTTCTAATCCAAACGTTTTTATTAAGAGAAGAGCATAAGTTTTAAATCCAGATTTAACAGAGACTTTGTTAGAATTAAAAGGAAGACGTGTACTGATTTCTAAAAAACCTAAGTAAGCTCTCAACAGGCTGGTAACTATTAACTTAGCAGGTTCTTCGGCTTTTACGTGCTGGACTTCCATATAGCGGTCAAACTCTTGAACTTGCAGCCACTTCAGGTTAGTGCCAGTTGAGAACTCTTCCGATAGGGGAATGACTTCCACTGGGGTGAGTTGCTGCAAGGCGGTGTTGATAGTATTAGCCTGCAAAGATTCCTCACCAGACAAAGCCTGTTGAAATTGCGTTATTGTTTGATGTACCTGAATGGTAATGGGCTGACTTAATGGGTAGGTGTTGAGTAAATCCTGGGGTGGGAGCAAACAAAGATCTTCTAAACTGAGAGGCATAGAAACGCTTGTGTTTAAAGGAAAGATTACTTTATATATATAAATACCAAGTAAAGTTTTTTTTGGTAATTGCACTGCTTTCTAAGTTTATAGCGGTTCTAGGTGCAATACAATAACCACAATGTTGGAACCAACCAATAATGTCACTGGTAGAGGGGTGTGGTCAAAAGTGGTTGGTGTTGGGGGTAGCTTGAGGTAGTGCTTTTCAAACAAGATCCGGAGAATAAAGTTATAGTATTATGTCGGTATTTTCTACATGGTACGTAATATACGAGCACAAAGTATTCTAGTTCTCGTCTAAGTAGCAAAATTTTTTGCAAGGCATACGCACGAACACGTCATGTACGAGTACTAAATATTTTCTCGGTAGCGGGTTTTTCGGGGGTTATTCTGAACATATGTAAGCCGTCAATACAGACACTGCTTTATTACTGTAATTTAAAATACATTTAGATGAGCAGCACTAACACTTATTTTTAAGCAGTCCGCCAAAACACGCGCAAAACTTCAATCTGGACTTTAGACTAAAGGTGAGCGATCGCGCCGTTGAGTCAACTTGGAGAAAATCGTCTCATTCTAAAAGCATATCATATTGATTTTGTCAATGTGCAAGTCCTAGCTTGTTTGTGTTTGGACTGGCGAGCCAGCACAAGCGCGATAGCTTCGCTAACGGCTGAAGCCGTATCGCCAACACTCTGAGACCACCAAATATCGTTATGCACATAACAGCCAATTTGTACAGTGCGTAAGTCCTATATCAATAACTATGATACAAAATAGAGGGTGTATGAACGCTCCGATCGCGTCTCTACAGGATTGATCTGTATCGTGATTAACGTGAAATGGTATGACTCATCATTCAAAAATCAAAAGTCTGACCTCGTTTCACAAAACCATGAAATCCATCTTTTCTGGCGTCAGGAAGTACACCTGGTTGATAACCATACAACCAGATTTTATTTTTTATCTTGTCTGGTAAAGTCACTAGTTGTTCGTAATGAGCGTGAACCGTACTCGGAAATTTTGCTGTTTCACAATCGTGGAAAATCATATCTGCTCGCTCATACAATTCTCCATTTTCTTCTAGAGCCAGTTGAGTATCTGTGGTTAAAAAGACTTTCGTTCCGTTGATTTCAAAAAATAGTCCATAACTTGGCATCAAAAAATATCCATTATCAATATGTATAACTCTCACCGTATGAAACTTTATTCCTCCCCAAGTAAAATTTTCATGACGAGGAATTATATTTACGTTAAAAAAGGAGTTTAAATCTGTCACATCCCCTTGAACAGATCTCATTCCGCCAGATAAACTTCTTTCCCAAATTTCACCTGCTAAATCTTTACTCAAATAAAGATTGGGCTTTTGGCAGCGTGGATCAAATTTTGTACTAAACCCAATGTATTCTAATCCTCCTATATGATCGGAATGCAAATGGCTAATATAAACATCAGTAATATCTAGATATGATAATTCAACTGCGTGTAATGAAAATCGAATATCTGAACCGCAATCAATTAAAAGTTTCTTCTCTTGGTCAGTTAAAAGTATATTTGATTGAAAATTGTCTGCTCCTACGGTAAAAGCTGAACCTGAACCTAAAAAGATTAATTTCATAAGAGTTATCAAGTATTAATGGTCTAAATTATTTCAGTGATTGATACAGTTTATCAAGCCCTGCTTTTATAGATGGAGGCATGGTCGTAAAACCAATATAAAAACTTCCTGGCTCTGCTGATTCTACCAAAACTTT
This sequence comes from Scytonema sp. UIC 10036, assembly GCF_009725235.1. Next base: position 130,797 of record NZ_WJFC01000001.1, on the reverse strand, counting down.
AGCATAAATATCACCACTACCTTCTATTAAAGTGGAAGGTGTTAAGAAGTTCAGCTTGAGATTGCTGAGTGGCAATGGGATTCCGTTAGTAGCACCTGGAATTGTACGCACAAGTGCTCTATTGGCAGAAAGCTTGACTAAACTTCCCTTCGAAAAGTTATCATTAATATGCTTTCCATCCAAAATTGTATATTGTATTGAGATTTCTTCAGTAAGGGGAATGAAGACTTCTTCTTCTTTCATCAAGAAAAGATTATATTCTCCACCAATACCACCGACTTCATAGATGGTAATGGGCTGCTTAACTCCTTTTGGTGTCACTTGCCTTTCCCCATCAATTTTTACTAATTGTCCTACTTCTTTATAAGTCGATTCGGAAATGAAAATTTGACCACCTAGTGTGTAAGATTCAATGCGATAAGTAAGATTCACTTGGCTACCAACAATACCATATTTAGTACGTTTATCTGAGCCAATATTTCCTACAACGACTTCACCAGTGTTGATCCCAATTCCCATTTCTAGTTTTGGTAAACCCCACTCTGCCATTTGTTCATTGACTGCTCCCATTGCCAATTGCATATCTACCGCACAGGCGATCGCACGAGTCGCATCGTCTTCTCTGGGAGTGGGCGCACCAAACAGAACCAAAATCCCATCACCCATAAATTCATCAATTGTTCCTTTGTGTTTGGTAATAACTTCCGCCATGTGATGCAGATAGAAGTTGAGAACTTTCACCACTTCTTCAGGTGATAATCGTTCTGCTGTGGCTGTAAATCCTCTTAAATCAGAAGTAAATATAGTGATTTTCCGTCTCTCTCCACCCAGTTTCAATCCTTCAGGACTTTCTAACAAGCTGGCGACAACTTCATCACTGAGATAACGTCCAAAAACTTGACGAATGAGTTCATTAGATTTCTCTAATTTTTTAGAATAATTTTGGATCGCTTTATAAGCTTCATTTCGTTGTAATAAGTTGATATAACCTTTGGCATGGTAACGAATGCGAGCAATCAGTTCAACTTTATCGGGCAATTTGACCAAGTAATCATTCGCACCCAAAGCAAAAGCTTCTGCCTTAACTTTTGCATCCTCTTTTGAAGAAAGGACAATCATTGGCACATTACGAATCGCCTTATTAGCACGAAAGAACCGCAACAAAAGTAAGCCATCAATGTCAGGCATAACTAAATCTTGCAGAATGACTTTTGGCGAAACCTCTATCGCTTTAGGAATAGCAACTGCTGGATCGCTACAGTAGTGAAAAATAATATCTTCTTCATCAGCTAACATCCGGCGTACCGCTTCACCAATCATGGGTTGATCGTCGATCAGGAGAACAGTAATTGCGTATTCTGTGAAAAAAGATGATGTGTTGTTAGCCATTTTTCTGCTTTTAACTTTTATACGAAGTTGCTAAAGATAGTATCATTCGATGGAAGATAAAAGAATGCCATCAACTATGCCACGCTCGAGAATTCAAATTGTACCGTACTTGGAGTACGCAGAATTGACTCGTCGCTACCGACGGTGTTGAAGAAGAGTTCACATTTGTACGTTTGATGCGTTGGCTATTCCCTGAAAAGCAAAGCACGCATATTGTCAAGCGCGATTAAGACAAGACTACCAGAAGAGTTATTAAGGAAATTATAGATCTGTTGCCAAAGTTTTAATGTGTTTGCCCTAAGTGAAGAGAGTAAGAATTAAATTCACAAAAAAATGTAAATAAATGTTGTTGCTTTGATTTAATATGCTGAAATAGCAAATAATTATATTGATCTTTAAAAAAGTATTTATTTGTCCTGATGTTGCATATTTTCGGAGCGGGCAATGATAAATTTAGGTTTTCGAGGTTCGCTCTGTGCAAATGGTGAGTTAGTAGTTTTATGAACAACAACCATACTCCGACTATTGAAGGCGGCGAACCGCTACCGTTGCATGAACTGATACACCACATTCTAGAATCTAAGACAACAGCCACTGAGAGATTGTTTTATGGAATCCCGGTTTTGGGAACCATGCAGCTGCTCAACCAACGGCTTGCCAATCAGCCCGGTTTGAATTTTTTCAATGCAACCTTGCGCGGCATCGGACAGGCGATTTTTGTTAACAATCCCATGAGTGGGCTGCTGATTATCATTGCCATGTTCATCCAGTCTCCCTGGTTGGGGATTATGAGTTTGATAGGAACTTCCTCTGCAACATTAACAGCGATCGCTCTCAAATTGAATCCTAGCGCGATTCAAAATGGCATCTTTGGTTTGAATGGGCTGTTTGTTGGGGCAACATTGGCGTTTTTCGGGCTGTTTGGTGGCAAAGGAGTCTGGAATCCTAGTTGGATCATCGCAGCAATTGTGCTTTCTGCTCTATCAACCATCGTCTTGCAGACGGTAGGAACATGGTTTGCCACCCGCTTCCGAGTTGCTCCACTGGGCATTGCTTTTCATGTAGTCTTATATACGTTCCTGCTCTTGATTGCGATTGTGCCTCAACCCTTCTTTCATTTGGGTTCGCCTCCCCCCCTTCCTTCTCCTGTTTCACTGGATTTTTGGCGAGTGGCTCAATCTCTCCCAGTGAGTCTTGGGCAAGTCTTTTTCGTAGATAATCTAATTTCTATCCTTCTGGTTTTCTTAGCTGTTTTCATTGCTACTCCCATCGGAGCAATGGTGGGATTGCTGGGTTGTGTCATGTACCTGCTGGCAGGTTTACTGGTGGGAGCCAGACCGGCTCAACTGTACAGCGGTTTTTTGGGCTATAACGCCGTTTTTACCGCAATGGCGATCGGGGGAATATTTTACGCTCCAAACACCTTGAGTATTTCGCTGGGTGCAGCCTGTGCGTTCCTAGCATCGATCGCTAGTCTGCTGTTGGTACCTGTATTCTCTGTGGTTCGGTTACCGATTCTGGCTTTGCCCTTTGCCGTTGTGACGATCGCGTGTTTGCTGATCGTGCAGCGAGCGCTTCCCTCGTTGTTTCCAGTCTCGCTTTATACAGTTGCCACCCCCGAAGAACACCGACAGCGATTCCTGGTGGCTCGCGACATCATCACCCGATTTCGCAAACAACTGACGGCTGCGATCAAGGGGGAGCGTCATAACGTCCTATTTGAACAAGCGTCTCCTGAAATTAAAGGCAACCTTCGCTATATCTTTGATGCCATCGATCGCGATCGCAATGGTGAACTCTCAACTCACGAATTAGCGGCACATCTGCAATCAGCAGGAAAAGGCTTCCAGGAGGGTGAGTTGACGTATCTATTCAAATCGATAGATCGCGATGGCAGTGGAGAAATCGATTTTGAAGAGTTTAGCGAATTAATGCTGCGTCACCGCCGTCTCATGTCGAGGTACACCGAATTTGTCACGTATTTTCTACCGCTTGATGCTGACGAAGATGAATTCATCAGCACCAAGGAAATGAATACGGCGCTAGCGAGTGTGGGAGAACCGCCTTTATCTAATGATGAAATTGCGTTTCTGCGCGAGCGCACAGGCGGTGAGCCGTTGACTTGGAATCGGTTTATTGAAGTGCTGCTAGTGACTTGAACCCACATTTCCCTGACTACAAAACTCAACAATTCTATTCAGAGGTAAAAGATTATGACATTCACCGAACGGTTTAAAAGTTTCACGATTTTGCATTCAAATGATATGCACGGAGACTTTCTGGCAGAAGCTACAGGTGTAGCAGAAGGTCATGTTATTGGTGGAATGGCGCTACTTTCCGGCTATATCAATAAGGTGCGCCAGGAAGAGAAAAACGTGCTTTTTGTCATTTCTGGTGACATGCTCCAAGGCTCTACGATTGATGTGGAGTATAAAGGTCTTTCAACCATAGAAATTATGAATTACCTGGCTCCAGACGTAGTGACTCTAGGGAATCATGAACTAGATTATGGGTTCCCTCACTTACTTTTCCTGGAAAAGATGGCAAATTTTCCGATTGTGAATGCCAACTTATATATCAAAAAGTACAACAAGCGCTTAATGAATCCCTATCTTATCCTCAATGTCGATGGATTCGACATTATGTTCATCGGGATTATTACTGAAGAAGCTTTGAAAACATTAAAACGTGATAGAAGTATTGGTACATTCGTAAGTCTTGAAGATGCCGCCTCAGAAGTTGGTAAGATTTGCAACGCCTACAAAAATGACGACATTGACCTGACAATTATCCTGACCCACATTGGTTTTGAAGAAGATAAAAAACTAGCAGCAATGCTAAACCCGGAATGGGGTGTGGATCTGATCATTGGCGGACATTCCCATACATTTTTAGAACAACCTGCCCAAGTTAATAACATTCTAATTGCCCAAGCTGGAGTTGGCACAGACCAAATTGGACGCTTTGATGTTGTAGTGGATGACGATACTAACAGCATCGTTGAATGGAAGTGGCAACTCCTCCCTGTGGATAGTAATTTGGCTCCGCCAGATCCCGAAATCGAAAAGCTGATTGCTACCTTCAAAGAAGATGTAGATCGTAAATACAATCGACTGATTGGACGACTAGCCCGTAAACTGACTCATCCTAGGCGTGAAGAAGAAACTGAATTGGGTAACTTATTTGCTGATATTTTTGCCCAACTAGATAAGTTAGATGTAGTTTTTGTAGCCAGTGGTGCAATCCGGGGAACAGAATTAGGACCGCTAGTAACATTGAGCGATCTCAAACAAATCTTTCCTTACGAAGATCCTATGCATAAATATAGGGTTACAGGCGTATATCTCACCAAAATATTCGCACACATTATGAGATTAGAAAACAGAATACCCGGTGAAAGTGAGTATCTTCAGGTTAGTAAAGCTGTTAAGGCCGTTTATAGAGACACTGAAGAAAAGCTTGAATCTTTAAGCATTAATGGACAACCTGTACAAGACGACCAACACTACACCATCTGTATGGATGGCTATCGTTTCCAAAATTCAGAGCATATTCTAGGCATAACCCATGAAGAATTAACAAAATTAGCGACTCCAAAGGTAGTCACAACATCTTGCCAGGATGTCATTGAAGAATACTTTAGTCATCATCAAAATCTTGACAGCCATATCGAAGGAAGATTTGTCTACAAGTAAAGGTTTTAAATCGCCTTCAGATAAGTTCCATGGAGTAGCAATTAGCATGATAGTCCTTCAAAACCAGCCCGTACCAGTAATAATAGATACAGACGGCGGTGTTGATGATGCCCTAGCTCTGATTATGGCATTGAATTCACCTAAATTAGACCTAAAAGCAATTACCGTTGTAGCTGGCAATATTAACGTAGATCAAGCTGCTAATAATGTGTTGCGCGTAGTGAGTATTGTTGAACCCGATACTTCGCTCATTGTTGCCAAAGGCTGTGAAAAACCACTTGTGAAACCTCCGTTCAATGCAGCAGGAATTCATGGTGCAGATGGTTTGGGTGAGTTGGAGCAATTTAAGGAAGCGGATGGTACACCGCGCTACCCCAAACTTACTACTAAGCCATCTACAGAGAATGCTATTAATTTGCTTCTCAAGGCAGCTCAAGAGTACGATAATCTGACCATTATTGCTTTAGGACCGCTTACGAATGTAGCAACAGCAATTCAGAAAGATGCCACAACCATGAAAAAAATAGGGCGGATTATCATCATGGGTGGGGCTGTTACTGTACCCGGAAATATTACAGCAGCAGCTGAATTTAACTTTTTTGTAGATCCCGATGCGGCTCAAGTCGTGATGGAGTCGGGAATTCCTTTGACTTTGGTTGGTTTAGATGTGGCGATGAAAGCCCCTCTACCACGCCAAGTTGTTGAAGATAATTTACAGCGTCGTCCTTCAAAAGTCACCCAGTTTATTGCCGACTGCACGGGAATTTATATGGCTTTCTATCGTGACAACGAAGGCTTTTATGGGTGTTATTTACACGATCCCTTGGCGATGGCGGTTGCAATAGATCCCAGTTTGGTAACTACAGAATCGCTGCATATGATGGTTGAAATTCAGGGACGATTTACTACTGGAATGTCACTAGCCGATCGACGCGATCGCAAAGATGAGAAAACTAACCCTCCCAACGTAGAGGCTTGCTTAGATGTAGATACCGAACGCTTTTTACGCTTGTTCGATCAACTCGTCTGGAGTGATATGTAAGTAAACACCTTTCCACTGTTTTCTACAACTAGTGACGACTCCACACACTTCCGCTTTGCGGTAAGTGTGGGCTTCTTAAGAAATTAAGAAGTTCGTCATTAGCTTCAGTAATCCGTTACGCAAGGGTTACTATGTTTATTCAAAATATATAGGTACTTCAGAATGCAGAGAGTAGCGTCTCGATCCCTAGTTCTGAACACCCTTACGGGTTCGCCAGTCCCCAGGGCGCGGGAAACCCGCCTGCAGGGCTGGCTCACTACGGTTGGTGATTAAACATTCCTACGGAGAGAGGGAAAGTGTTGCCAGCATAAAACTTGGATAAACATTGGCGACGGGAACCACGCTGCAAAGCGATTACCTGTTTATTAGGAATACAAATCATGAAAGTCTACGTTGTCAACAAATATGGTAAACCATTAATGCCGACCTCTCCCCGTAAAGCTCGGTTGCTTTTGAAGGAAGGAAAAGCCAAAATTTCTAGTCGCGATCCATTTACCATCTCTTTAATTTATGGTTCTAGTGGTTATACTCAAGCAGGAAATTTGGGGATTGATGCTGGCTATCAAAATATAGGCTATAGCGTAGTAAACGAAAAAGAAGAATTGATTGGTGGCGAAGTTTGGATGTTAAAAGGTATGTCCGAAAGGATGACAGAACGGAAAAAATATCGTTGCCAACGTCGAAATAGAAAAAGATATCGCGCACCAAGATTTGACAATCGTAGGCGTAAAGATAATTGGTTAGCTCCGAGTATTCAGCACAAACTAGATACTCATCACAAAATTATTGACAAAATAAAAAGTGTAGTTCCAGTCAAAGAAGTTACGATTGAGGTGGCTAGTTTTGACATTCAGGCACTGGCGTTAAATTAAAAAACTATCCTGGTGTTAAAAATAAGGTGGTTAACGTTAACAAAGTTAATCCTGTTAAAAGGAGATCTGGTTTGTGTGTTATCGCGTTGTAATTGGTGAGCAACGCGGTCATGAGGGTTTCCCTCATAAAGCGATTGCGTTCGCGAAGCGTGTGCCTTGCACATACCCGAAGGGCGATTCCTCATCCATCTTTGCCACCGCCATTTCCTATGCAGGGGAAACCACCAAGACCGGAATGGCTCCTCAAAGCCAAGGGCAAGCCCTTCGGGTTCAGCAGTCGCCTCGTGAAGTGAAACCCTCTTGCAGCGCTGCTTCACCTCCGAGCAAAGATGGAATCGTCATCGCCCCAAAATTCATGAGGACAGTTGCGTGCGGGGGTTCCCCCCGTTGAGCAACCTGTCCGTATTGACTGAGAATACAGCAATAGTCACTAAAAGATTGGGCGCAATAATTGCTTTTCACAAGCTTTTGCGATCGCCTCAATTGGTAAAATCTCCACTGCGGCTTTCAACTCCACCGCTGCTTTTGGCATACCATAAACTACGGATGTCGCTTGGTCTTGAGCGATAGTATACCAACCCGCAGAACGCAAAGATAGTAGTCCTTGAGCTCCATCTCTTCCCATACCAGTTAATAGGACTGCGACTCCCTTTCTGGTCCAGTGCTGAGCTACACTCTTAAAAAAGACGTCCACAGATGGACGGTAAGGATAATCGCGTGGTTCTTTAGTATACCTGAGACTCAAGTTTGGTTGTAAGATGAGGTGGTCATTGGTAGCAGCAATCAAAACTTGCCCAACTTGTATCTGGGAACCAACTTGAGCCAGCTTAACTGGCAATCGTGACTGAGTGTTTAACCATTCAGCTAAGCCAGAGGTAAACTGTTCATCGACGTGCTGCACAATCACCACAGCAGCTGAGAAATTTGCTGGTAACCCAGAAAGAATAACTGCAAGGGCTTGGGGACCGCCAGTAGAAGAACCAATGACAATCAAGGGTGGGGTAAACTTGGATGGGAAACTTCCACGCTCTCGAATTCGCCTAGATGGCTTGCTCGTTTTCCCAATAAGTTTGCCTATGGTCGCAATTTTTTCTAAAATCCCTGCACCACCTTCGATTTGTCCACTATGGCCTAAAATAGGTGCGTGTACGGCATCTAATGCACCATACCCCATCGCTTCAAAAACTTTGGATGTATCCCCATTGACAGTAGCTGTGAGCAACAAAATCGCGCATGGAGAATTGTTCATAATTTGGCGCGTAACCTCTACCCCATCCATGACTGGCATAAGCAAATCTATCAAAATCAAGTCAGGGGTATCTGCTGCACATTTTGTCACTGCTTGGGTGCCATTACAAGCAATCCAAGCAACTTTATAGTCTGGAACTTCTGCCAAGACTAACTCTAGCGCTTCTACTACGTTTGGCATATCATTAACAATAGCTATTCTCATAAACATGACTCGGGAAAATTATTCAAAATTCAAAGCGATTCGCCAATTAGGTCAATGACGGCATTTATTAAACTATTATCCTGAAAACTGCTCTTGGTTAAGTAATAATTAGCGCCAACTTCCAAACCACGAATTCGATCTTCTGGACGGTCTTTATAAGAAACAATAATCACAGGTACGGACTTCAAATTGGGATGATTTTTTATCCGGCTCGTCAGTTCTAACCCATTCATTCTGGGCATATCAATGTCACTGAGAACCAAGTCATATGAATTTGTCCTGACAGCATTCCAACCATCCATTCCATCTACAGTGACTTCAACTTCATAACCATTATTTTCTAGCAACTGCCGTTCCATTTCACGTACAGTAATGGAATCATCTACTACAAGAATCCGTTTGCGTGGTTTAGTGATGCCGCTACCAGTTATTTTGTTAATTTTGTTTATTAAACCGACATTCAGCAATTTGTCAATCGAGCGTAGCAAATCTTCAACATCGACAATAAGAACAGGAGAACCATCATCCATCAGTGCAACAGCACTAATATCTGGTACCTTTCCCAAGCAGGGAACTAAAGGTTTCACAACCAAATCCCGCTCTCCGAGAAATTTATCGACTACCAAGCCATAACGACTCAAGCGATCGCTAATAATAATGCATGGTAATTCTTCTGAGTGGACATCATAATTTTCCAATTCTAACACTTCATGAGCCGCCACCAATCCTATATTGTGCTCATCCAAAACAAAATACTGGCGATTTTCCACAACGGAAATAGAAGCGGGATGAATCATGACAATCCGGTCAATGCGCGTGAGCGGAAAAGCATAAGGTTCCCCTGATATTTCCACCAACAGCGTGCGAATCACAGACAAAGTCAAAGGTAATTGTAAGTGAAAACTCATGCCCTTTCCGAACTGAGATACCGCTCGCACGATCCCTCCTACTTCCTGCACCATGCTTTGAACAACATCCAAACCAACACCGCGACCAGAAACCTCAGTCACTGCTTGTGCTGTGGAAAAACCTGGCAGAAATAAAAACTCCATCAATTCGGGTTCGGTTAACTGCTCCGCCATGTCAGCAGAGACCATACCCTTACTGACAATTTTTTGGCGCAGGCGCTCTAAATCTATCCCACGACCATCATCGGAGACTGTAATTGACAACATTCCAGCTCGATGAGCAGCTTCCAATCGCACTGTCCCTTCAGGAGGTTTCTTCACAGCCAACCGTTCTTCAGGTAACTCAAGACCGTGATCGATAGAGTTACGCAAAATATGGGTGAGGGGAGCCTCTAACTTTTCTAAAATATCCCGATCTACTGGTGTTGATTTGCCGATAATTTCAAATTTCACTTGCTTTCCCAGGCGTCTGGCTAAATCCCGCATCATTCGAGGAAACCCCTGAGCACCATCTGCAAATGGACGCATATTACTGGCAATAACTTCCCGATAGAGACGATCTGAAAGATTCCCAGAACGACGAGCAAATAATTCCAGTTCATTCAAGCGCTCAGATAGAATTTGGCGACATTCGTTTGCCTTTACCTTTGAAGTCGAGAGCGAGTTAGCAGCACGCTCATTCAGGTTTTCCCCAACTAGGGATTCCTGTAGTTTTTCCAGAAGGTTAGATAGTTCAACTTGGGTTTTCTTAAGCCTTAGCAAGGAACTGGCAAACGGTTGTAGCCAGTTTGCTTCTACGAGAGATTCTCCAGCGAGTCCCATAATGCGATTGAGGTTATCCGCGCTGACTCGCACCACTCGGTCTGCTGATTTCGCTTTTTGAATTTCTGCAATATCTTTGGGCGATATGGATGTGGATGTGGTCGTTGGGGCTGGTGTTTTGGGAGATGAGGTAATGGTGGATGAGAGAGCAGGGGGAGCAGGGGAAGCAGGGGAAGATGAGGAAGAGACTTCTAATTTTGAATTTTGAATTTTGAATTTTGAATTGTCTTTTCCCCTTGTCTCCTTGTCCTCAGTTTTCTGCGTTGGAATAGTAGAGATGGCTGCGACTAGGGTTTCAATTTCTGCTTGATGTTGAACTGACCAATTTTCTATATCGGTTTCAGGGACTTGCGCGATGCGTAGGAGCACATTAATGCCTTCGAGACAATTATCAATGTGCGAACCGACTGGGGATTTTCCTTCCTTAGCAGCGATGAAGTAATGCTCAATAGCGTGAGAAACTCGAAAGGCGGCATCGATCTGAACAATCCGGGAAGCCCCACTAAGCGTATGAGCAGCCTTTATCAAATGTTCTAACTGTTCTCTAGTATAATCAATCTCCGGGTTATTTTTGCGTTCTAGTAAACTTTCTTTCAGTATTGCTGATTGACTGACCACTTCCTGCCGGAATAAATCCAACATGGAAAAATCCTCATCGTCTGGCAATTTGAGATTTTGGATTTCCACCGCAGACTCTGTAGAGGAGGACACTTGAGTACTTTGGGAACCAAAAATGTGCGAAGTGTCTCTTGTTACAGAATCATTCTCAATAGGTGTTTCTTGATTCGGTGTTAAGATAGCACAGAGGGCTGTTATTAAACTTTCAATTTCCTCTTTATTGGCGGCTAGCCAGTTACCTACCTCGCTCTCATTAAGTTGAGAGAGGCGCTCAATCATATCAACCCCTTGCAGTAGCACATCGACTCGATCCGCCAAGTCTATTGTAATTGCTCCTTGCTGTGCAGCGACAAAGCAATCTTCCATAACATGGGCTATTCTCACGGCAGCATCAAGTTGCACTGTACGAGCAGCACCCTTGATAGAATGGGATGCACGCATCAAACTTTCAAGTTCTGTGCTAACGTTGGGGTTACTTTCCAGGGCTAAGAGATTATCGTTTAATATTGTTGCTTGGGCTTCCACCTCCATGCGGAATAAATCCAGCATGGAGAAATTGCTCATATCGTGATTAGCCATAAGTCATTTTATAAAAATTTACTATAAAACTTTTTTACTGAGGGCATAAAATAATAATTCATCATCTAGGTAACTAACCTTTTGATTTTTCCAGTTAAATAGCCCTTGTGTATAATTTTCTGGCATTTTGGATAAGGTCGCAGGCACGTTTCCTAGTTCCATCGCGTGGATGCGGTGCATACCATATATTTCATCAACAGGAAACACCCAACGATTGCCAAATTTCTCCACAACGACCATTCTTTCATAGATGACAGGGCTGGTTTTTTGGCGATCGCCATCTGAATTTTCTATTCCCAGGAACTCTTGAAGCGAGATACAAATCTGAACTTCACCTCGAAGATTCACCAGCCCCAAAAATATATTGTTGCTGCGATGTGGAAGGGTGTGAATAGTAGATCTCGGCATCACTTCTTTGATTAATTGCGTCGATAGTGCCAGCCATTCTTGTCCCACTCGAAAGATGCCCACTGTTATCGTTTCAATAGAGACGATTCGATTACCTACCTCTAGAGATTTTTCCTGAGAGATTAGATTCGTCCACTCATCTATATATGCTTGTGGCGCTTCACGTTCTAATAAACTGCGCCCTGCTAAGGAATAGACTGGACAGTTTTGGCAACGAATATAGGTTTTTAGTTCGGGACAAGAACGATCGCCTGCAATACCGATCTGATTCCAGCAATTGAGCACTTTTGAATTGGGAACTCCTTCCATATGCATCTGTTAGTTCCTAGAACTAGACTTTAAAGCGAGAAACTTCTTGACGTAAGCCATGTGATGCTTCGTTCAATTGCCCAATGGCAATGTTAATCCCACGCAGTGAATCAGCGGTTTGTAAGGAAGCTTCACTGAGCTGTACCATCGCTTCACTGATTTGCTGAGCACTTTCTGACTGAGCTTCCATACCCTCACTTACCATTTGAAAACGTGGAGTCAGAACTTGCACTTGCTCAATAATTGAACCGATTTGCATGCTGATATTCTGAACACCTTCAACACCATGTTCGACTTCTTTTGTGAACTTATCCATTTCCATCACCCCAGTCGAAACCGCTGATTGCATTTCTTTGACCATGCTCTCGATATCCAAGGTGGCGACGGCTGTCTGATCGGCTAAGCGACGAATTTCTCTGGCGACAACAGCAAAACCCATACCATACTCTCCGGCTTTTTCGGCTTCTATCGCCGCGTTGAGAGAAAGCAGATTGGTTTGGTCGGCCACTTTCGTGATGGTTGTGACAATACTATTAATATTGTTCGCTTTTTCGCTGATGACTCCCAGTTTCCCAGAAATCCCACTCGTAGCACCTGCTAACTTACGCATCGTTGCTTCCATGCGAGAGAGGTCTTTTTGAGAGTCATCTGCAGCCGCAGCAGTGACTTGCGAGGTTTCAGCAACTTCATCCATTGTTTTCACAAGTTTCCCAGAAGTTGTGGCAATTTGCTTCGCTGTGGCTACAACCTCGTTTGTAGAAGCAACTTGCTCCGCCACGGTTGCTTCCAATTGTTTGCCTGAGGCAGCTATTTGAGTGGCTGAGGTGGTAATCTGAACTCCAGACTGCTGCACTTGATGAATTAACGAATTTAGATTTTGACTCATGGCGCGGAAAGCGGTGAGTAATTTTCCAATTTCATCCTCCTCCTCGGTGACTTCGACTTGAGTGGTGAGATCGCCTATCGAGATGCGTTCTGCTACTCCCACAACTCCGGCAATTTTGGCACCCAATGGAAGAGCGATCGTATTACTAAAGTACTTACCAAAAATCACTGCTACGACTGGACCAACTAGTAAACCGCCTAATATCCAGAATGTGGATTGTCTCACATCAGCAGCAGCTGATTGCCGAGCATCTGCTGCCAAATTCTCGTTATATGTTAAGAGTGCTAGCAGTGCATCTGTGGCTTCCTTAAAAGTAGGGACTTTCTTCGCTATTGTTTGCTCATTCATCTTATCAAGCACTTCAACTGCTGCTTGGGCGGCTGCGAATTCTGGTGAATTAGCTTTCCCTTTGGTCAATAAATTAATCTGTACTTGCCGAGGATTGAGGATACCAAGCCTCTCAAATGCTTGATTCAGCTGTTGATATTCCTGCTCGCCTTCCTTCCATTTATTCCATAGTGGCAGAAATGTTTTATATAATTCATCTTGTTCTGGATCGCGAGTCAGTTTTTCGTATTCGCTAAACCCTTCGTTGATTTGCTTCCAAGCATTTTTAATTCTGATTGAATCATTTTGCCTTGTTTCCGGACTGGTTGCTGGATTGAGCTGTGACCTTTCTGAGGACTGAATCTGAGTCTGACCTTCCTTGATTTTCCATAAATTCACTACGCTGGGAAAAGCATCATTTCCCAGTGTGTGGATGTGGGTGCTTAGCCGGTTAGTCGCTATCCAGCCAATTATTGACACAATTAATACGATTAACCCCATGAATAAGAATGCGAAGAACAGACGTCCTTCTAAACTCTTGTTTTTTTTATTGAAAGGTAGGAGTTGATTCATGGTTAATTTAAATGAGCAAATTTTCTATTAATTATAAATTTTTTTGCAGTCTTTGAATTCGCTGTCGGATAACGTCTGCATTGGCAATATCTCCACGACGTTCTTTAAGTAGGACTAGATGGATAAGTGCTTCATAATGATTTGGTTCTAAATAAATCGCTTTTTGAAAGCATTGTTCAGCCTGTTGTTCGTTTCCTTGTATTCGACATAGTTGTCCTAACAGAAGATAAGCATCTGCGCTGGTTGGTTCTTCATGCAAATAGATTTCACATAAGTTAATAGCTTCATGTAACTGTCCTCGCTCCGCCAGAGTTTGGGCAGTTTTGAGGGTAGAGGTTGGGACATTTGTAGAATCATGACTCTTTGTCTTATTTAAGGAGATGGTTTCCGCTTCTTTTGGTTTCTTCAAAATTTCTGTTGAAGTGATTGACACGTCTAGTTTCGGGTTGAATTTAGGCTCTTTTTTATTTGTTAATTTTCTTTCATACTTTAACTCCTGATTTTTATCCTCCTGCTTTTGATAGACAAAAGCAAGAGGGTGTCGCATAGTCACAAATTTGGGGGTTAATAATTGTGTTTCAGAATGTCCAACCAAGAGCAATCCATTATCTACTAATAAACGTTCCAAAGCTTGGAATGTTTTTTTTTGTGCTAAATTATTAAAATAAATTAATACATTGCGACAAAAAATTACATCATAAGGAACTTTCTCTATAAGAAAAGAGGGGTCAAGTAGATTACCGTGTATGAAGTTAACGGTATTTTTTATGGAGTCGTACAACTGATATTGCTCTCCAACTTGGGTAAAATAGCGATCCCGTATCTCTTTGTTGTTACCTCGAAAGGAATTTCTGCTATAAATAGCAAGGCTTGCTTTGGTGAGTGACTTTTTACTGATGTCAACAGCATCAATAGAAAAATTTTTGGTAGCTAACCCCGCTTCAGTCAGTGCGATCGCGATCGAGTATGGTTCTTCACCTGTTGAACATGGTATACTCAAGACACGCATGACTCGATCGCGATGGTTTGGCAACCATTCAGACATGACATAGCGGCTTAAAAATACAAAAGGTTCTCTGTCCCGAAAAAACCACGTCTCTGGCACGACTACCATTTCAATCAATTGTTCTAGTTCCTGAGTTGATGTTTGCAATCGTGCCAGGTAATCTGTTATGTCAGTCAAACCACAATTTACCATGCATTGAGAAATTGCTCTCTTAATGGTGACAGAGCCAAGGGTACTCGGATCTAAGCCTATCTTCTGTTTCAGTAAATTCTCAATTGATAACTGAGTCATGATTCAGCTTGTCTAAACGAGCTAAGCCAAAAATACTATTTTTTCACGAATTATATTTTATCGTACTTTTGTCAATATAGACTTCACGATCTCCGGGTTTTAGAAGTAGCAGGGTAAGAGCATCTCAATTAGGCAAACCAGCATAACACAAGCAATATGCAACAATGAAAATCTATCTATGATTTCCCCATCATTGGGAGAATAAAGATACTTTGACAAGTTCCAAAGTTGGTCATTTAAAATACATTTTGACAAATTGTAATATTTCCGGTTTCTCATGAGGTTTTAAGTATTAAGATTTAAGATAACATCGTAGGTGTGGCGAAGCCGCATGAACCCACACTTCCCGCAAGAAGATTACCTAAACAGTAGCTAAACAGTAGGGTGGGCAGTGCCCACAAGCGCCCTGTCAAGGTGGATAAAAACTTCGGGAAATTGATAGCTCTCCCTCCTCTTAGCTCTGCGTACTCTGCACCTTTGTGGTTAAATAAATAACTTTTGAACCGCAGAGTACGCAGAGTACGCAGAGAGAAAACAAGAGAAATCGCCACCTGAATCAAAATTTTATGAGTCACCTTGACAGGGCGCTTCTGTGCCCACCCTACAAAGATCGGTAATTTTAGAGCGTTTCGGGAGTAGTACTACAACAAGAGATCGAATTTGGTGCGATTCGCTATCGCACACCCTGGCTATATCAGTTTTTGAGGTTCGTCTTTTTCTTGAATCAGGGTCTAAAACATTCATTGCTTCGTAAAAGTCTCGTTGTAGTATTAGGATGTCTGATTAATCAAGAACAGATTCAGTTAAAGAGTTATGAGTCGTCCGCGTATTCTTCAACCCGGTCAAAGCTATACATTTAGTAAATATTTTGAGTTGCCATTCTCTCCAGAGGATATTCTTGCAGAACTAGGATGTTCCTATGAAAGACAAAAATTGCAGTTGCCTAAATCGGAATGGGACTTGAACAGAACTGAAGGATTGGGTCTGATTATTGAACGGAATATAAGGCGCGTTAAGCTATTAAGCGAGGATGCACGGAAACAGGCTATAATCGCACCAATTCTTTTTGAAGTTTGTGAAATAACAGAAACTCAGTTGAATATTGAATATCCTGTTAGCGTTAATGATTACTTGAAAGGTAGTTTCGATTACTATATTAATAGAGGTAGAGGATTATTGGTGATTGAAGCTAAGCAATCCGATTTAAGTAGAGGTTTTACACAATTAGCTGTAGAGTTAATAGCGCTAGACCAATGGACGACTTCAGATACTCCGATTTTATTTGGAGCAGTCACAACTGGTGAAGATTGGCGATTTGGTATATACAAACGTCAAGAAAAACAGGTGATTGAAGATTTTAAGCTATACCGAGTTCCAGAAGAATTAACAGAATTAGCCAGCATATTGGTTGGTATTTTAAAGGGTTAGATTGGTTAGTTATATCCCCGGCTTCTTGAAGGATACTGTTGGCGAACCATCAGTCCGATCCCTCACCTCGTTCCCAGGCTCCGCCTGGGAATGCCTTATGGGAGGCTCCGCCTCCCAACGACATCTGATACTTATAAAAAACCTAGACTGCTGACAAAATGGTATTAGTAGTCAACAGGGTCTGCACTGTTATCCGAATATGATTGCGATCGCTAACTCAGTAAAATCAGGCGCTAACGCTTCCAGTTCTGCAGCAAATTTATCAGCTACACAAACTCTAGTAAGGAACGAGGGTCTTGAGTATAATTCGTATCAGTATTATGGATGAGCGCTGCTTGGATAAGAATTTTTGTAGGTTGGGAGCTGACAACAGACAAAATATAGTAAGGTAGTTTTTGTGAATGTATGAGCAAGTCGCCAAGAATTTCCGGTCAAGAACACTCAGGTTTGATTAACGTTCTAAAACAAGCATCAGATGGCTTGTTGTTTATGAGCGAGTCTGAGTATCCTTTTGAAGTCTTTCTTTGGGATGATTCCGCAGAAAAGGATATTACGCCTGAGTTGGTTATTCAAAAAATAGGGCTTCCTTTAGATACGCCTGTTGAGATTGTTGAACTTGACTCTTTTTTTCAAGTTGCGATCGCAGAACAAGACTGGCATAGTTCAGAAGACAAAAAGACTGTCAAGAAGTTTCAAAATCTTGTCAAAATCTTGAAGGAAAACCTTAACAACATCAAAGTGATGCGTTTTGGAACTATCAATATTGATGTTTATATCATAGGTAAAACAGCGAACGAACGTTTAGCAGGGCTGTCTACAAAAGTAGTAGAAACTTAGTTATTTCTTGCGCGTTCTGCTCTTTAATTTTAGATCTGTTACTTGAGCAATTTTAGATTCTACAATATTTTGTGTAGAAGGATTAACATGAGATAGAAAATCATAACCTGTCTCTTTTTCAATAGCATCAACACTTGTTAAAAACTCAGTCCAATCAGCATCGCGATTTCCATTTATATTAGGAGTATCAACAGCAATAATTCTTGTAAATTCATTAATGCTATTTACACTTTCATTAGGTGGTGTCACTACAATAATTTTAAATATTCTAGCGGGAATAGAAACTTTTCCTTGAGCAATAGTTCCTTTCTCACCGTAAACTCCTGATATGATATGCAACTCATTACCTTGATTAGCTAGAGTTCTCTCATAATCTTCCAGACGCGCCCAGTAACCTTGATTGTTATCAGGTGCTTGGGGAATGATATTTGTCATTAAAAAAGTAGCAGCATTATTTTCAGGATTATTGCTGCGATCTGCAGAAGGTACCATGTGTCCTTTGTCAAAACCGCTTTTCGTGTAATCGTTGGGAGCGACATGGTACCAACCTTCCGGAAGGGTATCATCAGGACGAAAATTATTAGACCGTGGTGCTTCGCCCAACCAGGACTGATTTAATTCCCAACTGACCCAGTTTGGAATTCCTTTATCTCTATTGTATGAAAGTACATATTGAGGTTTTTCTATTAAATAATTATTGGGGTCAGTTTTACTGGCGTTACTTGGATTGCCAAATGCTAAGTGAGGGTTAGTAGCAACCTGTTTTGGAAAAAGAATTGTACATCCGACAGTCAGTGTCAGGAGAAGTGTAATGAGCAAAATAAGAAATTTTTTGGAGGCAAACATTCGTTTATGCGAAACTTTAGAAAACTGTGAACCTTAACCGGAAGATGAAAATATTCTAAACTCCAGTATACTAGGATTTGCTCGTAATGGCAGGGGTGGCGATATCACCCTAAATACTCCCGCTTTCTTTGTATTCTTTAACCTACAATACTTTCCAAACCATATTTTAGAGAAGTCGAAATTTTGAACTGGTGAATTTAAAACAAGTAATTTACATATCGTAACAACCTTCACAGTCGCCTCCGGTTTATTGTAGTTAGAGCAAGCGACTTTAGGGGCTAATGAGAGTAGTGCATCTCAATAAGTGGGGTTGGTGCTGGAAGTTAGGGCTAGGAATTATTTTAGTCGCTAACTGTTGCGATCGCGATTGGGGACAGATTACAACTGATACAACGTTAGGTGCTGAAAATTCAGTTGTGGTACGCGATATTTTAAGCCGAGGAATCAATAGCGATCGCATTGATGGTGGAGCAGTTCGCGGTGCAAACCTCTTCCACAGCTTCCAGGAGTTTAATATCCGTGAAGACAAGCAGTTTATTTCACCAATCCGGCTGGAATTGAGAACATTTTCAGCCGCGTAACGGGAGCAAACCGATATGAAATTCTGGGAAAACTCGGTGTTTTGAGTAATTGACAATGTACGATCTACCAAGTGACAATTTACACCGAGCCGAGCGACCAGACGAACTTGTTGCAATCGCGTTGCACAAATGTAAGAGGCTGAGGCTTTGGATTGAGAGATTAAAATAGAGTTAGTAAAGGTAGGGTTTACTTTGGAGGCAGTTCTGTGATGACTTTACAAGAAATTATTAATTCCATTGAAAGTTTACCATAAGAAGAGCGAGAGTATTTATTTGAGTTTCTTTGCCAGCAACGAATTGAAAATCGGCGGGTTGAAATTTTGGCTAATGCTCGGGAAGTGATGCAGGCTTTTAAGGATGGGACAGATCATAGGGGAAGCGTTGATGATTTGATCGCCGATCTACTAGGAGATGATGATGGAAGTTGTCTGGAGTAGTGGATTTAAGCGGTCTTTTAGGAAGATTACAATAAAAACCCGCAATGAAAGAATCAAATTGTTCAGGTATTAAGGATTTTGGCAAACGATCCATTTACACCGTCTTTGAAGTCTCATAAGTTAACAGGAGACTTAGAGGGGTTGTGGTCTTGTTCTGTTGCTTATGATTGTAGAATTATCTTTAATTCCTCTGAGGATGAAAATTTGTTAGAAATGGTTATTTTATTGATTGACATTGGTAGTTATGATGAAGTTTATTAAATGGTAGAATAGGGGCTGAAGCTTTTAATTTAGAGATGAAAATACAGTTAGCAAAGGTAGGGTTTACTTTAGAGAAAATTCTCTGATGACTTTCCAAGAAATTATTCATTACATTGAAAGGTTACCTACAGAACAACGGGACTACTTGTTTGAGTTTCTTCGTAAAAAAGGAGGAATCTAACGAGTATCTTGTTTGAGCGTTGGAATAACGCCACATAATGCACCTGCGATCGCTTTCTTACTTTTCCCAGATACCCGACTTCGCTACTTTGCAAAAGTCGGGTATCTTGCTAGCAACAAGTGGCTTCACATCTACGCACTTTTAAAACGTCGTACACACGAGTTTTATGAGCATTACGAACCATGTCTAAAGCGACTTGATGTGCTTTGACACGCAGTTGAGCATTAGCACCGAACCAAGTAGATTCTAATCTCTCTGCATCTGATGTCCCTCTTTGACGATCTAACCATTGAGTGATAGCGTTGTAAGCATCCCAAAGAGTCTTGCCTTGATTCCCAATTCCATTCTCAAAGTTAGCCAGAAGTTGATTCCAATCAGGATGCATTCTAGGACTGGGAATGCCTAAAACCGCTCCCGTGTATGTTGCAAATAGTTCGCTGTTGAGTTCCTGATTTGCCATTGCTTGGTACTCTTCAACGCTGAAATGAAACTCCCGCTTTGTTAAGTTAACTAAATCCTGTACTTTAGCCAGTTGAGCTTGGAGATCGATAGTATGGGGGATACAAATTGCCTTCTTCTTCCATAAATCTCCAAAGCGATGTGCAGCAGCTCCACTGAGAGTATTCCAGCAGACGACACGAATTGGAGTAAATTGAATCCATACAGCTGATGAGCCATCATGAGAGTTGTGCAATAACAAGTAGGGGCGCACCCAGTCTCCAGGGAGAATAGCGGCTTCAGTAGAAACGATTTTTGCCAGAACCCAAACTCTCTTACCTTGCTGAAGACTACCAGCCGCTTCCAGTTCTACACCCCCTTTTTCAATCAATGGGTCAAACCACCGGAAAGCATCCTGATTTTGCAGGGGTACGTAGTCGTACTTAACTGTTCCTAGAATGTGGCGATCGCTATCTCGAATCAGGTTTTTGTGCAAAACTTCTTGTTCTTCTGTGAGTCGATATATTGGCTCTTCCATCACCCGCCAATTGAGTCCCGCTTGGACTATTGCTTCTGAGGTAGTAGGTGGTTTATTTAAAACTGTTCCCAAACCGTGCCATGCAGCTTTGGCTACGAAAAATCCAGACTCAAATTGGTGTGCCATATGCAAACCTCCAAGCGAATACATTATTGTAACACTTGTGTATCTAAAAAAAATGACTCCTTAGCACGAGCGGTAAACTTACAGCGCTTTGCTTCTGAATGAGGTTCACCCCCCTTTCATCCCCCCGATACCTTGGGGGGACAGAGGGGGGTAATTTTTGTACCTCACCAAGTTGAAATCTACTGTACGTTATTAATTTCTGCAAAGTTAATTAACATACTTTGGTGAGCACAATAGTGTGCAGTTTTCTGCCTGGACTGCTTTTTATTCCTTCATTACAATCAGAAGCACGTATTGCAAAAAAGCTGTTAGTTGTTAGTGGATAGTGGTTAGTTGTTAGTAGCTACATCGCTCCTAATGTCCGGATTTGACCACTATCCACTATCCACTATCCACTATCCACTATCTACTATCCACTATCCACTATCTACTATCCACTATCCACTATCCACTATCCACTATCCACTAAAATGATGACAACAAATTTGAAAGATTTAATGATGAGCCAAAATTTAGCACAGCGAGCAAAGTTAAAACTTCTTGTCATCGATGACCACCAGTTAATTTTAGGTGGAACTCTTGATATATTGCGCCAACAGTACCCAACTGCTGAGTTCCTCACAGCTAAAACTGCACAAGATGCTGTTAAGCAGTTATCAAACTCTCAGCCCGATCTCGTTGTTGTAGATCTTTCTATTCCGGAACAACCAGGGATGACAGCCCAAATTGATACAGGTTTGCAACTCCTGCAAAACTTAATGAAAAATTATCCCAATCTTAATCTTATGGTGCAAAGCAGTTACGTTAAGGCTTTAGCACGAATTAGACACGAGATAGATAATCATCAAGCAGGGTTTACAGTCGCTGATAAAGGGCTTTCCGAACAGGAGATGCTAACCAGAATACATCTTGCTATTGAGGGAGGAACCCATACAAGGGATTTAGGAAGAAAAATAGAAGTAAAACCAGAGTGGTTAGAGCTTCTGAGGTTAGCTTTTGAAGAAGGATTAACAGATAGAGCGATCGCAGATAGGATGGTTGTTGCTGAACGCACGGTACGTAATTACTGGACTAAAGTCCAAGACGTTTTAGGTGTTTATCCTGAAGATTGCAAGAAAGATGGCAAGAATATCAGAATTGAAACTGAAATTAGGGCTAGAGAAGAAGGTTTGATTGACTAGGTTATTAATAGTATGCAGCGAGATATTTGGAGGCTCTTAAAAGAGAAATGTACTATTTTGCGTTTGGGAAAACGGTTGGGATTAGTTGTTGTTTTATTGGTCATAATAGCTCGTCTGAGTGGTTGGCTGCAATTCTTAGAATGGGGAATTTTTGATATCTTTCTGAGTTGGCGCTCCTATGAATCGGTAGAGGAAAAAATTTTGATAGTTGGCATTAATGAAGCTGATATCGAAAGTGTAGGAAAATACCCAATACCGGATGGAGAAATTACTGAAATTATCAAAAAATTGCAGGCTTACAAACCGATAGCAATTGGACTTGATATTGCAAGAAACGTACCCGTAGAACCCGGTCGTAAGGAACTCGTCGAGCTTGCAAGGCAAAGCAAAAACTTCATTGGTATTGAGAAAATATTCCTACCCGATCGGTTTTCTTCAATACCAAATTTACCCTCTGAACGAATTGGATTTTCGGATATTATTCCCGATAAAGATACTAAATACAGGCGCATTCTCCTTGGCGCACCAAATCCTTTAGACTCTAATGACTATAAATTTTCTTTTTCTCTGCGTTTAGCAGAAGCTTATTTATCTCAGAAAGATATTCCTCTTAAAAATGGAATATCTGACAGCCACACTATGAGATTTGCTGCTACTGAACTTCCTCGCTTTTTACCCAACTTTGGCGGGTATGTGGGAACTGATGCAGGAGGGGTTCAAGTTCTGCTCAATTTTCGCAATGGAACAGAACTATTTAGAATAGTATCACTTAACGATATCAAAACGGAAAATTTTCAACCCGATTGGATACGCGATCGCATTGTCATGATTGGTATGACAGCGATTAGTGCTGGTGACTTGTTTAATACCTCAGCAATTTCTGGATTGAAATTGCACGGACAGATTTATGGAGTCGAATTTCATGCTCATGCTGTCAGTCAAATTATTAATGCTGTTTTGGGATCGCGACCACTTATAAAAACTTGGTCAGAGGAGTGGGAATATATATGGATACTAGGTTGGGGTTCCATTACCATTGGTTTAAGTTTGATGATTAAATCCCCGTGGCGCAACCTGTTTGCTGTTAGTTTAAGTAGTAGTGCTTTGATTGCAATAAGCTATTATACATTGCTTATTTGGGGTTTGTGGATACCTGTAGCGCCAGTCTTATTAATTTTAGGAATAAATTTTTTGCTGAGTGCTTGCTATCAGTATGAGCAATCTTTAAAAGCTCAAATTGTGATACGACAACACACCATTGAGATGGCATTCACAGAAATCCACAATGGACCATTACAAACCTTAGCCGCGCTGTTAAGGAATGTACAAAATCACGAGCTATCTAAAGAAGAATTACTAACTAATTTAAAAAATTTGAATTTAGAAATCAGAGATATTGGTGAATATTTAACACGACAAACTCTTAATCTAGAAGAAAGCCTCCGTTTGGGAAGTGGCTTAAAAATAAATTTAAAGCGTCCAATTCATGAACTTTTCTATGAAGTTTACAGTAGTACTATTGAACGAAATCTTCCCTACTTTCAAACTCTCAAAGTTAAAGTTCGCTCCTTTGACCCTTTAGAAGAGCAATTTTTAACTATTGAACGCAAGCGAGAACTTTGTCAATTTCTTGAAGAAGCTTTATGCAATGTTGGAAAACACGCTGAGGGAGTCACGCGTTTATCTGCTACAGGAACAAAACAACAAGGATGGTATAGTCTAAAAATTAGAGATAATGGATTGGGTATCCGTTCCAACTATGAAAGCAAAGGAACCAAAGACAGTAAAAATTTGGCAAAACAACTAGGAGGATATTTTAACCGAGAGCGTGCGACGCCTAAAGGAACTGTGTGTGAGTTAACTTGGCCTTTTGCAGGTACTAGGAGTTGGATTTCAACAATGAAATCTAGGCTGAAGGCATATTTTCAGAGAAAATTGAAATTTTTAACAAAAAATTTACAACGCAGCTTATGAAAAAACAACTTTTAAACCCCTGGCTAGTAAGTGGCTGTATCCTAAGTATATCTTTAACAACGGCTTCCTTAGCCATAGCGCGTTACGTACCCCCTCGCAGTCAAAAGCCTCCTAGTGACTATACTCGAACAGGAGGTGGAAGGGGATGTCCGCAAGATAAAATACCCTTAACAATACTTGCACCTAAAAAACACATTGGAGAAACAACTTCTCGTTACCCCACATTCGCTTGGTTTGTATCTAATTCTTATCCAGTAGAGTTCCAAATTTTTGAGTTTGATGCTAAAAATGAACCATCAAAATCAATCGGTCAACCAGTATTAGTGTCAAGTTCTTCAGGTATTAACAAATACTCCTTACCAGAAAATCAACCAGGATTAACTGTAGGGCAAAAATACCTTTTGCAAACTGTTATCAATTGTCAGCAGGAATATTTAGTAGAAAGAGCAGAGTTTACGGTAGTAGAAATGCCCTCTTCCCTGTCAAAACAACTTTCCATAACAAAAGACGGAACCAAAAAAGCAGACTTATATGCTGAAGCCGGTTTATGGTATGACGCCTTCGATGAAGCTCTTAAACTTTCTCACGAGAAAAAACCAGCAAAGATAGTTTCAACCCTCCTACAAGATTTAGCAACATTAGAAGAACCAGATGCAACAAAGACATTAACAGATGTTCAACGTCAAGAAATGCAAAAACGTAGCGATCGCTTAAGGCAAATTTCTAATAGTAGCCCAACACATTAAATGTGAGGGGCATTGAAACTTTGTCCCACCTCGTTCCCACCTCGTTCCCAGCCTCAGGCTGGGAATGCCTAAGTAGAGGCTCCGCCTCCTAAATGGCGCAAGAGAGCCTGCTGTGCTGAATTCACAAGCCTTGGTACCGGATCGAGACAGTACCGATCGTAATAAATTGCGATCGATACGGGCTACGCGATACTGAAGTTGGCTTGTTGTCAGAAGATGCTCGTTTAGGATAGCGTAGAAAGAGTATTTTCACCAATAGTTATTAACGAGGAAAAACTATGCTTAGTGAAATCAGGCAAAAGGCAATTGTCAAGCCCGGAGGTGTAGTAGAAATCTCGTCGCCAGAACTGCCATTAGGCGCAACTGTGGAAGTTATTGTACTTTTAGAATCACCTCCAAAGAAACCAGAACAATCTTTGACTAGCTTTATTGGAACTGCTAGAGGTAACTTTGCTACACCACAAGAAGTCGATCGGTTTATTCGCAACGAACGGGATACATGGGAATCATAGATGCTATTCAAGGTAACAAAGTTTATCTTGATACAAATATCTTGATTTATGCTTTAGAAGGATATCCAGCATATCTTCAAGATTTGACTCAGCTATTCCAAAGAATTACTCAAGGCGATTTGATTGCTGTCACAAGTGAACTGTCACTGGTTGAGGCATTGGTAAAACCTTTTCAGAATCAGAACTTAACACAACAACAGATATACAAACAATTTATCACTAACTCCTAGAATTTATCGGTGATTCCTGTTTCTCGTGATATTTTAATTGAAGCTGCACAACTCCGTGCCAATGTCAACATTAAATTACCTGATGCCATCCATGCAGCAACAGCAATCTTAACTCAGTGTTCGACTTTCATAACCAATGACCAACGCTTTCAAAGTGTCCTTAGCATATCAGTGGTTTTGCTCTCTCAAATTTCTTCTCCTTAAAGCAGAGCCTTTTGAGTCAGGAGTATTAATCAAAGCCAATTTCCAATCATAATAAATGGTGCCCAGAAAGCAGGATTATCATACTGATCGTTGATATCTTCTATTTTTTTAGCTTGAATTAATTTTCGCTGGGCTGTACTTAAAGCTTTGGCTTTACTCATTCCTGATTTTAAACCACCATAAAACTCTGTAATCAACTTTAACGTCGATTCATCTGAAACGGACCAAAGGGTTGCTAAAGCGCTTCTCACTCCAGCTTGTACAGCAACACCAGCTAAACCAAGAGCAGCGCGTTCATCACCCAAAGCCGTTTGACAAGCAGTTAATGCTAGCAATTCTACTGCGCGAGATCCACCATTTACTTGACGGAGCGAAGTTTCTAATTCATTAATAGTGAGCTTGTTGTTATTTCCAGTGACTATAAAGGTATCTTCTGGAATTGTACCAAACTGAGCATGTGTAGCAATGTGAACGATTGGATAAACCGTTTTGTTAAGTTCTTGATTCAATTTCTCACGATTAAATTCTTCATTGATCAGCGGTTTATTCTTGGGAAATCGCTCTTTCAATGTATCAATTTCTGAGCGAACATTAGGTAACTCTAAGTATATATTTCCATCAACTTCTACTTGTTTGGTTAAACCCAAAATCAAAGCACGCTCTTCTTGTCGATTCAGAGCTTTAGGTGCGGTTAATTTCAAACTAGGAGTATTGGCAAGATCGTAATCTTCTACCAGGAATTTCTTCTGTTCCTTGTCATAGAGGGCTGCCATTGGAACAGTACGCAAGATTCCATCTTGGACGAAAACCAGTGTTTTTATTTGTTCTTTGTCCAAATTATCTTTAAAAGGAAGAATAAACCAGTCATACAGCTTTTGTGCGTGTGTTCTGTCATATGGAATTGGATTTTTAACTCCTTCTTTGAGACCTTGGCGAAATTTTTGGATTTCTTCTATGACATTTTCACGGCTCTCTTTTATCCACTCAAGCTGACTTTCTCCACTTGGTAAACTAAGCAGAATAGCAATGTTGTTTTCTAGAAAAATAGAACTAAAGACTGCGGTATTACTTCCTAATAATTCATCTACATTTTTTTCACTAGTAATCGTCAATATACAGTCATTACCAAAGAAGTTTTGTAATTCTGCTAGTCTTAAAGAATCAATAGTTTCAAGTGCATTTTTTAATTGAATTTTACGAGTTTCAATATTAAGAGCTTCTAATGAAGCTTCTTCTAGCCTTAATTGAGCTAACTCAAGATAAAGAGGCTTAATAATATCTTGAAAATCAAATTGTAAATCCCGTTCTGCTAGAAGAATATCACTGCGAATTTTTTCTAAAAGAGTGTATGCTCTTTCGTAAGATGGTAATGCTTCTGACTCTTTTTTCTGGGCTTTCAATATGCGTCCGGTTTGCCACTCCCATAAATAAGTGCTATCTCTAGCTTGCAACTTTTGGTCTGCTGACCACAATGCTTTTTGAGTAAAATCTAAAGCTTGCTTGTATTCTTTACGACATTCGTGATAATGACCGAGCGAGCCAAAGGCAAAAGACTCAGAACGAGAATCTTGCAAAGTTTGAGAAGTTTTTACTGCATTGAGGAGTAGCGAGTTGACTTGTGAATCTGATAGTCTTCTCTTTAAAGAGGTTTTTGAAGAGCATAGAATTAATGACAATGATGCATCTTTTGAACTTTCAGGTAAATTAGCTAAATCTATTGCAGCATAGATTTTATTACGAGAATTCGGTAATTTATCGATCAGATTTAAAGCTTCTTGTATGTGAATCTCAGATTGGGAGTTTTCCCGTGTTGTTTTTAAAGACGCGGAGGTCAAATTTTGCTCATCTTGACGACGGTAATCAAGTTGAATTAAATTCAGCAGTACTTGCATTTGTGTAACTTTGTCATCTTGCTGGCGGGCAAAGCCGAGGCTAGATTGAAAGGAGTTCCATGCTTTTGTATAATAAGCGATCGCATTTTTCTGAAACTCATCACTCTTGGGGATCTTTAATTGTTTTGCAGAATCAGCACGGATCTTCTCCCGTTGTGCCTTGTTAAAGTAAGCATTACCCAGACTATTGAGTATTTTTGATTTATAAGCTGGTTCGGTAATTTTGTCTGCTTGCTCTAAATACTTAATTGCGGCGTCATACTTACCCCTGAGACGGTAAGCTTCTCCCAAACTTCCAAGTGCAGCAACTTCACCAAGTTTATCTTTTTGCTGGCGGGCAATTTGTAAAGCACTTCCTGGCAAACAATTGGATTCTCCTTGCGGCTTTGTGTCAGATTTTGATTGCGCGTCAGATACACCACACAATAAAGCGATCGCTTTCCCTGATTGTCCCAAATTACTATAAGTTTGTGCCTGTTCGGTCAACATTCGCCCGTATTGTTGCGCTTGTCCGGAGTTGCGGTAATAATTTGCAATTTTTTCCCAATAGCTGAGTGCTTCTTCACTATCTCCCAACTGCTGATAGGCTCTTGCCAAGTTCTCACTGACAATTGCTTCGTTGTTGTGATTGTTGCTTTGTTTGTAGAAATTTAAAGCTGTTTGCCAGGGTGCGATCGCACCTCGAAAGTCTCCTGCTTTGTATCGCTCAATACCTTGCTGCACGAGTTGGCTAGCGTCAGGAGTTTGAGCAATGATTCTTTCAATTTGAGCAAAAGATAAGCAAAAGACGAGACTAATAAGAAATAGCGTCCCCAGGAATCGACCTTGAGTAGACTTGCGATACGGATTTAACACAGGCTTACTCCAGCAGTAAATGACATATAAATTACCAGCTTTTTCTGTGTTGACAACTAATTAGCAAAATTTTTTTGCAAAACACTGGTGGCTGCAAGATCCCCAACCCCTCACCTCGTTCACCTCGTTCCCAGCCTCAGGCTGGGAATGCCTTCAAGCGAGGCTCCGCCTCCTGTATTGATTTGCCATGCTCCACAGCAGCCCAGGAGCGAGGTGTATTATCTGTAAAAGTAAGTTGTTAAGAATCTGACCAATACACAACTAAAGCTTAATAAAGTCTTAAAAGTTTAACAAGAATAAGTCCTGCACAAAGAGTTGCAGTTTTCTGCAACAGATGTCACAAAATTCTGCAATCTAGTGTGCAGAAGTTAGCAAATCTACAGGCAGAAATAGTGAATGATTTTTCCAACCAATTTTTTTATGATGCTCATTAAATATTAATTTTTGTCCTTTAAAGCTAAAATCTTTGATTTGTTCCATCTTGATAGAGTTAGCGCCAACTTTACGCTACTTGCAAGTGGAGCAAGAATTCAGCAGATTCTCAAAGATGGCTAATTTAATGAACCGCAGAGGACGCAGAAAACACAGAGTTAATGAACTGAGAATACAGGTAGTATTAGATACCTGTCTCAGAACTACCTCTCCCACTGCTTCCTTGAGCTATCCAAGAGTACCAACGTGCCGCATAGGGTTTGCCCGGTGGCACGTTGCAGGCGATCGTTTCAAATCCTCAATGCAGATTTCCTTTTTTAAGGAACAAAGAAGACAGGATTGACAAAACTCAGTGAAAATGAAAACCTATTTTCTATAGTCAGAGATTAAACACTGGCTACTACCAACGGAGAGCGCGATGTTTGGGATACCTATGCGTGTAAACTTGTTCCAAGGTTTGGGAATAGCTTTTATTGGTACATTTGTCCCATTTACAAATTGCGCCTTGGCTCAAATTACCCCAGACGACACTTTACCAAATAATTCTATCATCAACATCAATGGCAATACCTTCAATATAACAGGTGGAACACAAGCAGGCGGTAATTTGTTCCACAGTTTCAAAGATTTCTCTGTCCCTACTGGTAGTGAAGCTTTCTTTAACAATACGGTTGACATTCAAAACATCATTAGTCGGGTAACAGGTGGGTCAGTTTCTAATATTGATGGGTCGATCCGCACCTTAGGAACAACTAATCTGTTGCTGATTAATCCAAATGGCATTGTTTTTGGACCCAATGCTCAATTAAATGTTGACGGCTCTTTCTTAGCAAGTACGGCTAGTAATCTGAAATTTGTAGATGGCTTTGAGTTTAGGACAGACGGTACCCAAACAACACCATTGCTGACTATAAGTGTTCCAAGGGGTCTGCAATTTGGGGCAAATCCAGGAAAGATCCAAGTCATTGGCGATGGTCAAGGGACAAGGTTAACAAGTGATTTGATTGATACAGCAAATGCGCTGCGGTTAGGAGCAAATCAAACTCTGGCATTGGTTGGTGGTGATTTAGAACTCTTGGGTGGAACCCTAAAGAGTACAGGCGGGCGGATTGAATTGGGTAGTGTGGGGTCAGAGAGCTTGGTTGGTCTCGTGTCGGTTGCGAACGGGTGGACTTTGGATTATGGTGGTGTGCAAAATTTTCGAGATATCCAACTCTTACAACAAGCAACTGTAGATGCAAGTGGAATCGGGGGTGGAAATGTCCGCGTACAAGGCAGACGAATCTCCCTGAAACAAGGGTCTCAAATTGAAGCGAGTACTTTGGGGTTTCAGTCGGGAGGAACCTTGGAAGTCACGGGTATTGAATCGATTCAGCTCGATGGTTCAGGAGCCACTTATCCAACAATGCTAGCTGCTCAAGTCTATAAAGGCGCAAATGGCAATGGGGGGAACATTATTCTCACCACTGGCTCAGTTTCCTTAACTAATGGTGCTCAACTCAATACTAGTATCTTTGGACAAGGGGATGCAGGTAGTATATTGGTGCAAGCAAAGGATTCTGTATCTGTTGCTGGTAACAGTTACATCTTGAGCAATGTGGAAAATGGAGCAGTGGGCAAAAGTGGTGACGTTAACATCAATGGGGCAACACTGTCCCTCCAGGATGGCGCTCAACTAGGAACCTTTGTTCGTGACGCATCTTCCAACCAGACTGGCGGACAAGCTGAGGCAGGAAATGTCAACGTCAATGTCACAGGCGCGGTGACGATTACTGGGGCTAAGAATGGAGCTAGTGGTATTTTCAGCTATTTGGGAAATGGAACAATTGGTAAAGGGGGAAACATTAATGTCACATCTGGCTCAGTTTCGTTAACTGATGGCGCTCGACTAAGTACTAGCACTTTTGGACAAGGGGATGCAGGCAGTGTGTTGGTGCAAGCAAAGGATTCTGTATCTGTTGTTGGTAACAGCAGTGGTATTTTCAGCAATGTGGAAAATGGAGCAGTGGGCAAAGGTGGCGACATCAATATCAGTGCGGCAACACTGTCCCTCAAGGATGGCGCTCAACTAGGAACCTTTGTTCGTGGAGCATTTTCCAACCAGACTGGCGGACAAGGTCAAGCAGGGAATGTCAACGTGAATGTCACAGGAGGGGTGACGATTGCTGGGGTAAAGAATGGAGTTCGCAGTGGTATTTTCAGCTTTTTGGGAAGTGCGGCGATTGGTAAAGGGGGAAACATTAATCTCACATCAGGCTCAGTTTTCTTAACTGATGGTGCTCAACTTCTTGCCAGCACTTTTGGAAAAGGGGATGCAGGCAGTGTGCTGGTGCAAGCAAAGGATTCTGTGTCTGTTGTTGGTAACAGTTATATCTTCAGCAGATTGGGAATTGGGGCGATTGGTAAAGGGGGAAACATTAATGTGACATCAAGCTCAGTTTCCTTAACTGATGGCGCTCAATTGAGTGCCAGCACCTCTGGTCAGGGGGATGCAGGTAGTATATTGGTGCAAGCAAAGGATTCTGTGTTTGTTGCTGGTAACAGTTACATCTTCAGCGATGTGGAATCACAGGGTGTAGGCAAAGGTGGCGACATCAACATCAATGCGGCGACACTGTCCCTCAAGGATGGCGCTCAACTGGTAACCAGTGTTCGTGAAGCATCTTCCAACCAACCACCCAGACAAGCTGAGGCGGGAAATGTCAACGTCAATGTCACAGGAGCGGTGACGATTGCTGGGGTGAAGGACGGATTATTTAGTGGTATTTTTAGCGATTTGAGAAGTGGGGCAATTGGTAAAGGAGGAAACATTAATCTCACATCAGGCTCAGTTTCCCTAACTGATGGCGCTCAATTGAGTGCCAGCACCGCTGGAAAAGGGGATGCAGGCAGTGTGTTGGTGCAAGCAAAGGATTCTGTGTCTGCTGCTAAAAGTACCATCTTCAGCACTGTAGAAAATGGAGCAGTGGGCAAAGGTGGCGACGTCAACATCAGTGCGGCAACACTGTCCCTGAAGGATGGCGCTCAACTGTCAACCGGTGTTCGTGAAGCATCTTCCAACCAGAGTGCCGGACAAGGTCAGGCGGGTAATGTTAACGTCAATGTCACAGGAGCAGTGACGATTGCTGGGGTGAACAAAGGAGCTAGTGGTATTTTCAGTGATTTGGGAAGTGGGGCGATTGGTAAAGGGGGAAACATTAATGTGACATCAGGCTCAGTTTCCTTAACCGATGGTGCTCTATTGAGTACCAGCACCGCTGGAAAAGGGAATGCAGGTAGTATATTGGTGCAAGCAAAGGATTCTGTGTCTGTTGTTGGTAACAGTTACATTTTCAGCACTGTGGGCAATGGCGCAGTGGGCAAAGGTGGCGACATCAACATCAGTGCGGCAACACTGTCCCTCAAGGATGGCGCTCAAGTAGGAACCTTTGTTCGTGACGCATCTTCCCACCAGCCACCCAGACAAGCTGAGGCGGGGAATGTCAACGTGAATGTCACAGGAGCGGTAACGATTGCTGGGAGGAAGAATGGATTCCCTAGTGGTATTTCCAGCGATTTGGGAAGTGGGGCGATTGGTAAAGGGGGAAATATTAATGTCGCATCAGGCTCAGTTTCCTTAACCGATGGTGCTCTATTGAGTGCCAGTACCTCTGGACAAGGAGATGCAGGTAGTATATTGGTACAAGCAAAGGATTATGTGTCTGCTGCTGACAGTAACATCTTCAGCACTGTAGAAAATGGAGCAGTGGGCAAAGGTGGCGACATCAACATCAGTGCGGCAACACTGTCCCTTAAGGATAGCGCTCAACTGGGAACCAGTGTTCGTGCAGCATCTTCCAACCAGAGTGCCGGACAAGGTCAGGCAGGCAATGTCAACGTCAATGTCACAGGCGCGGTGACGATTGCTGGAGTGAAGAACGGATTCTCTAGTGGTATTTTCAGCTCTTTGGGACGTGGGGCGATTGGTAACGGGGGAAACATTAATGTCACATCAGGCTCAGTTACCTTAACTAATGGTGCTCAATTGAGTGCCAGCACTTCTGGAAAAGGGGATGCAGGCAGTGTGTTGGTGCAAGCAAAGGATTTTGTGTCTATTGCTGGTAACAGTTACATCTTGAGCAGATTGGGAAGTGGGGCGATTGGTAAAGGGGGAAACATTAATGTGACATCAGGCTCAGTTTCTTTAACTGATGGCGCTCAATTGATTGCTAGTACCTCTGGACAAGGGGATGCAGGTAGTATATTGGTGCAAGCAAAGGATTCTGTGTCTGTTGTTGGTAACAGTTACATCTTCAGCACTGTGGAATCACAGGGTGTGGGCAAGGGTGGCGACGTCAACATCACTGCGGCAACACTGTCCCTTAAGGATGGCGCTCAACTGGGAACCAGTGTTCGTGAAGCATCTTCCAACCAGACTGCCGGACAGGGTCAGGCGGGGAATGTCAACGTCAATGTCACAGGCGCGGTGACGATTGCTGGGGAAAAGGATGGAGCTAGTGGTATTTTCAGCTTTTTGGGAAATGGAGCAATTGGTAAAGGGGGAAACATTAATGTGAGATCTGACTCAGTTTCCTTAACTGATGGTGCTCAATTGAGTGCTAGCACTAATGGACAAGGGGATGCAGGCAGTGTGTTGGTGCAAGCAAAGGATTCTGTGTCTGTTGCTGGTAACAGTTACATCTTGAGCGATGTGGGAAATGGAGCAGTGGGCAAAGGTGGCGACATCAACATCAGTGCGGCAACACTGTCCCTCAAGAATGGTGCTCAACTGGCAACCAGTGTTAGTGAAGCATTTTCCAACGAGAGTGCCGGACAGGGTCAGGCGGGGAATGTCAACGTCAATGTCACAGGAGCAGTGACGATTGCTGGGGGAACGAATGGATCTAGTGGTATTTTCAGCTCTTTGGGAAGTGGAGCGATTGGTCAAGGAGGAAACATTAATCTCACATCAGGCTCAGTTTCTTTAACTGATGGTGCTCAACTTCTTGCCAGCACCTTTGGTCAGGGGGATGCAGGCAGTGTGTTGGTGCAAGCAAAGGATTTTGTGTCTGTTGCTGGTAACAGTTACATCTTCAGTACTGTAGAAAATGGAGCAGTGGGCAAAGGTGGCGACATCAACATCAGTGCGGCAACACTGTCCCTCAAGGATGGCGCTCAACTGGGAACCAGTGTTCGTGAAGCATCTTCTCAGCAGACTGCCGGACAGGGTCAGGCAGGGAATGTCAACGTGAATGTCACAGGCGCGGTGATGATTGCTGGGGCGAAGAACGGACCTAGTGGTATTTTCAGCTCTTTGGGAAGTGAGGCAATTGGTAAAGCGGGAAACATTAATGTCACATCAGGCTCAGTTTCCTTAACTGATGGTGCTCTCTTAAGTGCCAGCACTTCTGGAAAAGGGAATGCAGGTAGTATATTGGTACAAGCAAAGGATTCTGTGTCTGTTGTTGACAGTAACATCTTCAGCACTGTAGAAAATGGATCGGTGGGCAACGGTGGCGACGTCAACATCAGGGCGGCAACACTGTCCCTCAAGGATAGCGCTCAACTGGGAACCTTTGTTCGTGGAGCATCTTCCAATCAGACTGGCGGACAAGGTCAGGGGGGGAATGTCAACGTCAATGTCACAGGCGCGGTGACGATTGCTGGGAAGAAGGACGGTTCTAGTAGTGGTATTTTCAGCAATTTGGGAAGTGGGGCGATTGGTAAAGGGGGAAACATTAATGTCACATCAGGCTCAGTTTCCTTAACTGATGGCGCTCGACTAAATGCCAGCACCTCTGGAAAAGGGGATGCAGGAAAAATTCAAATCAACGCTACAGATTATGTAAATGTTTCTGGCTCCAGTGCGATCGCAAATCCTGAAGCTGCCAGTGGCTTGTTTGTTCGTTCTCTCAGTTCAGGAGCAGCAGGCGACATTGAAGTGACCGCACCCCAAATTCGTTTAGACAATAGCGCGACGTTCATTGCTGAATCTGCATCAGGTAACGGCGGCAATATCACACTACAAGTCAGAGACTTACTGCTTCTACGCCGTGGAAGTCAAATCTCTACGACTGCAGGAACTGCACGGCTGGGTGGTGATGGCGGTAACATCAGCATCAACTCGAAGTATATCATCGCTATTCCAGAAGAAGATAGCGATATCACTGCTAATGCTTTTCAAGGTAGAGGTGGTAACGTTCAAATAAATTCTCAAGGTATCTTTGGAATCGAGTCACGTCCACGGCGAACTGAGAAAAGTGATATTACAGCCAGTTCTGACTTAGGCGTTGCAGGTGCTGTTAATCTCATTGCACCTGACAACAACGCTATTGTAAATAGTCTCAGTGAGTTGCCACAAACTCCCATTGATACAAATGCATTGATTGCCAATAGTTGCATTGCCCGCGATCGCCAAATTAAAGGTAGCTTTATAATTACGGGTTCTGGTGGTTTACCCAACCGCCCTGGCGATGTTTCAATTTCAACTTATTCCACAGGTGATGTGCGTGGTGTTATCAGAGATAGTGCATCACATTTGTGGCAAAAGGGTGACCCGATTGTGGAACCGCAAGGCGTGTATAAGTTGCCTTCAGGGCAATTAGTTTTGAGCCGCGAGTGTCGTTAGGGAGTCACACAAAGGGATTTAAAATCTGTACTTTGTTATTTATCAACTGATTATGTTGCATACAGCAAATTCCAACCTAGTGAGGTACAAAAATTACCCCCCTCTGTCCCCCCTTACCAAGGGGGGATGAAAGGGGGGTGTACCTCATTAGACTGAGAAAGGCTATATCTTCAGAATAAATGATGGAACAGCCACTTTGTAAAGCTGTTGCTAAGGCGATGAATATAGTGTTAATAATAATATCTTTTATACCGTATATACACAGTTGACCATTCCAACAATCGCCTTTATTAGCTTGCTTCCCAAGCCAAAGCTTTACCTAGCAAGCAGAGTTTTTACTATACTACTTAATTAATATTTAGGTAACAATAATATTGAAAAACATAAGTATAAAAAAAGCGATCGCATGGTCAATAAACAAAACTTTTCTGGAGAGCCAGAAGATTTAAAAATTTCC
Source organism: Scytonema sp. UIC 10036 (assembly GCF_009725235.1). The sequence goes on along the minus strand of NZ_WJFC01000001.1, from coordinate 94,856 downwards.
ATAGGAGAATTGCAAACAAAATATGGCATTGGGTATCAGTCGCTGCGTGCTTGTATGGACTATTCCGGCATCACAATGAATGAAGGTGCTAGATAGAGCTTACCTCGACGTAGAGCAGGTGGTACACATAGACGGACTGCAAGAAGAGATCAAAATGAATAGATGTAAGAAAGACTACCCAACAGGGCTTTACCCAAGGAGGACAAGCATCGTATATGATGGGGATTACTCACTTAGTCATTAGTGCCACAGCAACAAGTCTTTTGCTTCAAACAGCTGATGCAAGATTAATTGTGATTGGTGCAGCTGCGTCGCTTCTTCCAGACATAGACACCTGCACCAGTTATGCAGGTCGCATATTTTCCCCAGTTTCACGTTTCCTACGGCAGAGGCTTCGTCACAGGGGTGCCACTCACAGCTTGTATGGATCTAGTATACTAGCTATATTTTCATATCCAATAGTTGTACTAACTCCTGTGGCTGTGGATTTCATTCATGCATTGAATATCGGCTATTTCTTTGGCTACTTTGCTGATATCTTCACCGTTTCTGGCTGTCAATTATTCTGGCCTTCAAAAGTGAGAGTTGGATGGCCGGAAAACCGAGAATTCAGACTCAAAACAAACAGCCCAGCTGAGTCTGCTCTGGTGATAATGCTGTTAATTATTCTGATGTTTAGCCTTACCGTCAACTCTAGTGGTGGCATGATGACATACTATAATAGGTTGGTTGGCAGTATCTCCGGGGTTGAACAGCTTTACAATCAGCATGGGTGGGCTCATCTCATAATTACCCATATCGAAGGGTTTCGTTCAAGCGATCGCACAAAAGTTGTGGGGAATTTTTTGCTAGTTGAGTCACACAGTCAGGGGTTCCTGGTCTTGTCTAAGGATGGTAAAGTTTACAAAGCAGGCACCGAGCCAGATAGTCAGATTATTACTGAGCGAATTACTGCCGATGTTGGTCAGATTGCCATTACTAATATTGAGTCATTAACTTTGGATGACGAAAACTTAAAAGAATCTTTAGCTCGTTTCTATCGCCCTAGAACGCTAATGTTTGTTAGTGGTAAGTTAAAAATTGATGACCCAGAAGACATAGAACTGATCCCTGACCTTCACCAATTCCCTTTTATTCAACTCAATGGATCGTCAGTCAAGCTGGAAACTGCGCCCCTTGACTTTGTTGCCCAAAAACTGGGTAATCAGTTCGCCACAGGTCAATTATTGATAAGGAGCATTGCCATAAATGAGACGCTTAAAATCTAGTAGTCTTTCTCGTGGCTGTTCACAGTTACAGAGCCTACGCGGAGTTCTGATAAGGAGTATATTGAAAGGGAGAAACCTGATAGCGAGCAAGAACATTTGCGTCTTTGTGTGAGTTTTATTTAGGGTCTATAAGCGGACATGATATCAGTTCCTGCTAAAACGCCTACAATAAGAGTGATAAAGAGGAATTTAATCATGAGCATCATTATCCCTGATGAGATTTTAACTATAACCCGCATGACTGAGGCGGAAATGAGGCAGGAAATTGCAGTCATGCTATTTCAGAAGGAAAAGCTTACCCTCGCTCAAGCGAGTCGGTTTGCTCTGATGAACCGGATTGCGTTTCAGCACTTACTGGCAAGTCGTCAAATTTCAGTGCATTATGATGTAGAAGATTTCCAAGAGGACATTAAGAATTTGCGGGAGATGGGCAGACTGTGATCGTTGTCAGCGATACTTCACCTATCAATAATCTCGCTGCAATCAACCAACTTCATCTTCTGCAACAACTTTACGGCACGGTACTTATCCCTGAAGCTGTCTATCAAGAACTGACCGATCCTGACTTTCCCGTAGCAGGAGCAATGGAAGTACAAACCTTTGATTGGATCGTCACCCATTCAGTAGCCAATCGCACAGTGGTAGAAGCACTCAGGAATGAACTCGATCTTGGTGAGGCTGAGGCGATCGCTCTGGCAATTGAATTCAAAGCATCTCAAGTTCTAGTTGATGAACGTCGTGGTCGTATTGTTGCTGCTAGACTTAATCTCCGATATACGGGAGTGTTGGGTATCTTGGTTGAAGCGAAAAGTCAAGGGCTGATTGCTGAGGTGAAACCCTTGCTAGATGCTTTAATTAACGAAGCAGGATTTTGGGTGGCGACACCTTTGTACAACAGTGTTCTACAGCTTGTTAATGAAAACGACTCACTGTAATGTTCAACGTGCAACGCCAGAAGTATGCTGAGTGTCACAAAAGGGATCTTCCTTACTTAGTGGGCTAAATTCTTGTGGAAATTAGCCTGTAATCCTTACTGGGCTTTCATTACAGTCATTATTGATATCAATTCAGCATTAAGGATAAAATACGTGACTATAAGCGACTGTAAGCCTTGATTTTAAAGGAAAGTTATCGACTGTAATTGAAAATTAGCCCACTAAGTACGGAAGAGCCCCTTCTTTGAGGATAATGTCTCCACCTACAAGCCCTAGAGTTTTCCCTGGTTCGACTTTCAAACCAGGTGGTAGATTGAAAAAATCGGCAAGAAAATAAAAGATGCCATAGCCTGATTCATTGACGATCGCTTTAGGACTTTCTCCAAATTGCAAACCAAGAGGAACACCTATAGACAGCAAGGGGGCATTTTGTGGTGCAGTTGCATTAAATTCCTTTCCATCTGCAAACTTTAGGCTACTGGCTGTACTTGCCAGAAATGAACCACCAATATTTAAACGAGCATTGTTACCAAAGATGATACCGTTGGGATTGATTAGAAATAGGTTCGCGTTACCGTTTGCTTCAATTAAACCATCAATATTGGAGACAGATCCACCCGTAATTCGACTGAAGATATTTTGAATATCCGTCCCATTGAAGAAGTAAGCCTCGTTTCCTGTGGGAACAGAAAACTCACTAAAGCTATGGAATAAGTTACTTCCTGCTTGAGTTCCGCCCCCAATAAGTCTGATATTGCCAATGCGAGTGACTTGAGAGTTATTAGGTAGGGTGTCATCCGGAGTGATTTGAGCACTAGTAGGCATTTGTTGAAATGCGATCGCTCCTATGCCCATCGTAACGCCAATTATTTGTCTTACCCAGCAATGACAATCATACTCTCTTCCTAATAACTGATGTAGCAACATTGTACCTCACGTAGCTTTTCTATTTTTTCAGTCTCATAACCTAATCAACCATCAAAATATCACGCTCCAGCTTTCTAGAGAATGCATAAAAGTGTATCTTTAAAAAGAGGGGCTTTGCGTAAGCCCTGGTAAAATCATTTTTTTCTAAATATAAAAAAATCTACAACAACTTCACACAACAGTACTTATCTCTAAAGTATACTCTTTTCTGTAAGATATATTGCCGTTTTCTGCATATAACCTTAGAATATTTTGCATTTCAGCATACACGAAAAGTGAATGAATTGTTCAAGCGTTTTTTTTAAGCTATAAATAACAAGAACAGTTCATAGCTTGACCAATATAGCAGTTCTATCTAATTTATGAAACTGCAAAAGATAAGAGACAAAACAGAAATGGGGTAATTTATCCATCAATTAGGATTGCTATAAAAATCTATTAACTATTTTTCCGATTTGTATCTATCAATTTACGCGAGGAATTCATCGTGAACGCAGTTAAAAGTGAAAAATATTCATTTCCTAATCGTTCTCACGGTTTTCTTAAACAACTGGTTTTTACAGTATCTACTGTTAGCATTTTATCTTCAATATTTTGTGTAAAACATGATATTAATGTAAGAATAAAAACCACAACAGTCTCTGGTGAAAAAATTTGTATAATTTGGGCAAAAATGAACGAAAACATCAAACCAAATTTGCTCAAAGAGAATCAACTGAGCAATTATTTGGATAACTCACAATTACAACCCAAAAGAGGGAAATTTAAAGATTCTTTTCAAAAAGAAAAATTGCAGATGGTGTAACTTACCACGTAAAAGAGAGCAATAAGACGTAACCGTTCAGGGGGGTAAAAGTGCGATACAAGGGAGCGTAACGGCTAGTGCGATGCGCTGAAATCAGTTTTTAAAGCAGTAAAAAGTGTTGTTAGGCAAACTATTAGTCATAATGAACGTATCTGCTCTACATTGCGAGCAGCAGATTTTCTTGACTAGTAGATCTCTGATTACATCATGACATCTCCAACTCGCTTTATTCATCAATTTCAACAACCAGTTCCTGTAGATGAAACACTACCGACAATGTACGATCTACCAAGTGACAATCCAGAGGAACCCGGTTTGCCAGACGAATTTCACTTATTTCAGCCATTGCTATTAATGTTAACTTTTATACCACCAAACTGGAACCCAGAACTAGTTTACAGTGCGATTGACCTGAATCTCTACTACGATGTGGAGCATACTCTGTGGTATAAACGTCCCGATTGGTTTGGTGTGGTGGGAGTTCAAAGGTTATATCAAGGGCAAGATTTACGTTTAAGTTATGTGACTTGGCAAGAAAAAGTCAATCCCACTGTCGTAGTTGAGTTGTTATCTCCCGGTACGGAAGACGAAGATTTGGGAGAAACTGAAAGTGAGCCAAATAAACCGCCTACCAAGTGGTTCGTGTATGAAAAGATTTTACAGGTTCCTTATTATGTAATCTTTAGTCGTTATACAAATGAACTTCAAGGATTTCGCTTGGTAGATGGTGAGTATCAAGCAATGAATTTGACGGATGGACGCTTGCTGATGCCAGAGATCGGTTTAAGTTTGGGAGTGTGGGAGGGGACATTTCGAGGGATGCCACGATTATGGTTGCGATGGCTGACTTTGAATGGTGAATTAATCCCCCATCCTTCAGAAGAAGCAATTGCTGCCAAACAAGAAACACAACAAGTTAAACAAGAAATACAACAAGCCAAACAAGAAATACAACAAGCCAAACAAGAAACACAACAAGCCAAACAAGACGCACAACAAGCTCAACAAGAAGCAGATGAAGCAAAAAGAAGAGCAGAAAAATTAGCAGAACGCTTGCGCCAATTGGGCATAGATTTAGATGAAGTGGAGTAACAATTTGATAGCGATTCGGCAGTATAGTCGTAATCGCTCACTTATCGCTTCACTAGTGAACCTGGCAAACCTACTACTAAGTGGTTCGTGTATGAACGAATTTTACAGGTTCCTTATTATGTTATCTTTAATCGTTATACCAATGAACTTCAAGGATTTCACTTGGTAGATGGGGAGTATCAATCCATGAATTTGACGGATGGACCCTTGTTGATGCCAGAGATAGGTTTAAGTTTGGGATTGTGGGAAGGTTCATTTCACGGGATTAGGCGATTATGGTTGCGATGGTTGACTATAGAAGGTGAATTAATACCTGTACTCTTCACAGAAGCAATTGCTGCCAAACAAGAAACACAACAAGCTCAACAAGAGGCAGTTAAAGCGAAAAGAAGAGTAGAACAATTAGCAGAACGTTTGCGCCAATTGGGCATAAATCCAGATGAAATATAACAGTTTTCTCTAAAAGTAAGATACATTGCAGTTTTCAGCACCTACCATTGGAAAATTCTGCATTTCAGCATACACGAAAAGTGAATGAATTGTTTAAGCAAGTTTGTTAAGCTATGAATAGCAAGAATAGTTCATACCCTAAAAAAGCTACCTAGAACGCTGACGTTTGTTAGTGGTAAGTAAAAAGTTGATGGCCCAGAAAACATACGGCTTACCCTTGACCCTGCCCTGACCAATCCCCCATTACCCGGCTTCATAAATCGTCAATCAACCAGGAAACTGCGCTCTTGAGTTTGTTGCCTAAAAAGTGGGTAATCACTTCGACGTAGGTCAATGACTCATTAGGAGCGTTACCATAAAAGGGAACTTTAAAATCAAGTGGTTTGTCTCATAAGTTCTGATGGGTAAATTTGCTCAAATCCCTGACTTCCCATGAGTTGTCGGGGGTATTGTAACATTGACTACTGTATGGGTACTCTATTCCTTAGAAGTCATCCAATTCTGTTCCAGTGGTGCGAGGCTCTGCCTTTCTTCTTGTAAATTTTCTAGTTTTTATTCAGTGATAAATAATATACTAAAGAAGCGAATATAGAAACCCGACTTGATTCTTACTACGTATATTGAGAATTAAGCCTTTGTACGGTAAGATTTTAGCCAACCGGGGTTTTCAAAAATCAAATAGGAATCTTATAACAGTTTAAAAATAAACTAAATGTTTATGACTAAAGTAGTTATATTTAATATCGATAGTGGTGATTTTGAGCAAGGTTTTCCTGTTACTCTGCGAATTGGTAAAGAAGGTGAAAATGTTTACAGGGAGGAAGAAGGATATTTCCCACCATCGCCTGAAATTCTCACGCTTTCTCGAAATTTTCAAGAAAATTACAATAATCTAGAATCGGTACAAAGGGCTATTTTAGTCGATCCTGCTCAGATTACCAATGTCTCCAGTCCAGAAGAGTGCAGGCTAGCAGCTCGCTCGCTTGAAAACCATCTTAAAAAGTGGTTTCAGCATCCTTCTGTTGCACAATTACGTATATATGTGGAAGAGGAAGTCAGCAAAACTGAATCGGCTCATATCATATTCCAGACTAATAATGAAATACTCAAAAAACTACCTTGGCATCTATGGGAGTTATTTAAAAATCGTCGCAGAGCATGGTTCTCTCTAGGTGCCCGATTCGCTCCACCATCTAAACCGCTCAAAAGACCTGTTAAAATTTTGGCAATCTTGGGTAGTGATGAAAGAATTAACGTTCGCATTGATGAAAATCTCTTAAATAGTTTACCAGGAGCAAAAGTAACACCATTAAGAAATCCAACACAAAACCAATTGTGTGAAATTTTATGGGAAAACTCTTGGGATATTCTATGTTTTTCAGGGCATAGTTACAGTCAGGATGGAGGAAGAGATGGTGTCGTTCAACTTAGCAATATAGACAGTCCCGCTCTAAGTAACTTGAGAAATGCCTTTACGCAAGCTATTGAAAATGGGTTAAAGTTAGCTATTTTTAACTCTTGCGATGGTTTGGGATTGGCGAATCAATTAGCGGAACTGAGAATTCCCCAAGTGATTGTCATGCGGGAACCTGTACCGGATGAAGTAGCACAAAAATTTTTACGAGAATTCTTACATCTATTTTCCCAAGGTGAGCGGTTTTATCTAGCAGTGCGACAAGCACAAGAGAAATTGCAGTTTATTGAAAATCAATACCCTTGCGCTTCCTGGCTACCTGTAATTTGCCAGAACCCAGCAGAACCATCGCCACTTTGGCCTGAAACGATTATTGATAAAATCAAACGTAGAAGTCTGAAGTTTTGGCGCACTCGCAAGCTAGCAAGTTTTGTAATTTTGGCGATTATAAGCTTACCACTAGCTACTCTAATAGCGTTGAATTTGCAAAATAAAGGAGAAATTATTCCCCCACCAATATCTACATCAAAATCGATACAGAATTCTTCAAATATTGATAAATTCTTCAGTCGGGGAGACAAAATTTTGATTAAAAGCAAGATGAATTCCGAAAAGGAAAGAGGAAAAAATGCCTTTGCAACCGGAGATTGGAATTTGGCTATTAATCATTTTCTAAACTCTATCCGTCTAGATACAAACGATCCAGAAACCCTAATTTATTTAAATAATGCCATTGCAAAGAAGAAGGGGAATCAACTGGCTATCGCAGTCACTGTTCCCATTGGAGAATCTCTTGATTCTACTTATGTTGCTCAAGAAATTTTGCGTGGAGTTGCCCATGCCCAAAGCCAATTAAATTGTGGCAGTGTTGATAATATAGCAACTGCCATTCAGAATAACCAACCTTCAATTTGTATGGGCGGTAGTAATAACAAACCATTGCTTGTTGAAATAGTAGATGACAAAAATAACTCTGAATTTGCTACACAGATTGCTCAAACGCTGGTGAGCGATCGCAACAAGAAAGATATTTTAGCAGTTATCGGTCACTATAGAAGCGAAACGACTATCGCAGCAGTGAACAATGGGTATAACAATAAAATTCTTGTCATTTCTCCCACAAGCACGTCTACTAAACTCGATAGATTGCCATATAAAGTTTTACGAACTGTTATTAGTGATAGCATTTCCGTTCAGAATCTCTATCAATATGTTAATAAAAAATTAAACTCACAATCTATCAGAGCAGTGGTTGCTTACGATGAAGGAGAAGCTTTTAGTGATTCTGTAAAAGATGCATTTCAAAAGGAACTGCTGACTTTGCCACATCAGCAAGATATTCCTAAATATAACCTAAGAAACTATAGCGTACAAGAAATTTTGAAGAAAGTACAACAAGAAAAAGCAAATGTGATACTATTAGCTCCTTCTGGAACCAATGAGAATTTGCAGAAAGCATTAGAATTAGTGAAGGAAGTTGCCAATCTTCAAAGTAATTCTGAATTGATACTATTGGGTGCAAGTACTATGTACAGACCAGGAACAACCAGTCCAGAATTTGGAAAAGCATCAGAAAAAAGCAAACTTGTAGTTGCAACCCCTTGGCATAGAAACGGATCTCTTTTTGAACAAAACGCTAAAAAGCTTTGGGGAAAACAATCAGAAGTTAATTGGGTGACGGCAATGACATATGATGCAACTCAAGCAATTATCGAAAGTTTAAACAGGACAAATACACCCGATCGCAAGCAGCTAATGGCAAACCTATTCTCCAATGTTGGAAATTTTTCAGCAGAAGGTGCTACAGCAAAAGTGCAATTTACGGCAGAAGGTAACCGCGTATTTAATAATCGGCGTGACGAGCGCCTGGGAGTGTTAGTGAAAGTTCAATGTGACGGTTCTTCCTGTAATTTTGTTGACGAGAACAGTCAGCCCTAAAGTTAAACAACAAAAAACTCCAAAACACTAGCATCACCCAAAGTAAACCTGACACTAAACCTGTCTCCTATATCTGCACTAAATTTCAATTGGATATAATTGTCCTCACTGCGAGCTTGAACTTGAGAAAACGTATGACCAGCTTCATCCAACCCAATTAATTTGAGACCAACGGGTAGAAAAGAGTGACCCCCCATTGGGTAAACGCGTAGAAGTATTGCTCTCCTACCATCAAGTTTTGGCAAAACAGCAACCATAAGTGCAACTGGATAACCTCCAAGTTGCATCCCTAAATCCATTATTCTTCTGACACCAGTAACGGGATGGTTCGGTTTTATCTGCCATAGAAGCTCGATCGCTCTCCAGCGAATTTCTTCATCCTGAGTTGATTGTATAAGTTGGCTAAGTGCTACGCTGGGTTCTACTTCTGCAAGAGAAATTTTCCTTGAGTGGTTGGCATCTCGCTGACTGGCATACAACTGTTCTATTAAACGCTTAATACTGTTAGTATCAAAGTCAACCCTTGCTGATGCTATTTTACGAAACCCAAAAGTCATACTAGATGTTTGATGAGTCAAAAATTCTTCTACAGCTTGCCAACCAGCTTCAAAAATATTGTCTAACCAGTTTTCCAGATTCACAATTTTTGGTAATTCTGAAGTTTGTAGTAACTGTTGTCTTTTTTGACTTAAATAATCCGGAAATACTTCAAGCGAATACAACTGACTCAAGGGTATAATTCCTCGATCTACCTCTAATTGGGGTACAAATCCTAGCAGTGTCGCTTGTTTTAGAGATTGAGTTAGCTGCACAGCTACATAACCAATTCGCTCATCCCAAGCCTCAGATGGAACTTTCAGAACCTCAGCATCTGGTAACACGGGACGACACTCAAACTTACCCAAATCTTTAACATCTAAATCCGCTACATCCATAAATTTCTGTACCAGTGGATTGCGACTATCATTATTTTCCCAATCGGTTTCAAACCCCATACATCGAAAATAATGTTCCACTGCGTAGACTGCCAAAGTATTGAGATAAACTTGTTTGGCTTTCTCCAGTTGGTTATGGTGTTTGCTGTATTTTTGAGCCAGAGAATGTGCTTCAAAAGAAAGCGGTACTGTAAAAGTCAAAGTTTCACTAGAGTTATTCATGCTTAATTCCTCCTATTTAATTTAAAACCTCTATAATTGTAAGTTTTCCTGAAAATATGTCTCTAGTTTCTTCAACTTTCGTTTAAAAAAACAGTCAAGTGTTGAATAGGGAATACTTAATTCTGTAGAAAGCTGTTGCATATTTTTACCTTCTACGTATATAGCTATAGCTATGTTCTGAAAACTAGCATGAGGTTTTCCTCTTACATGTGCAGTTTTAAAAATATTATCAGGATCGTTTATCAAAAGTTCTCTCAGGCGATCGCAATCAGAGCTTGAATTGTTTTTCCCATCTGCTCTATGATTCGATATCAAATTTTCGGCTATGAATTCTTCTAACTCATCTAAAGATAGGACTCGTTTCTCCTTATAATTATCATTATTTTTATTTTTACAACCGGGTATTAACCTGATGCCTTTCTTGGAATCTTTGTGGTAAACATCGCTGAATTTATTTTTTAATAAACCACAAATCCAATTAATAAATGACGACTTTTGCGATTGGTAATTGTCAATATGTCGGCTCATCGCAACTAAAGTTTCTTGGAGTGCTTCATTAAAAAGGTCTTCATAAAGACCATTTGGTAGACTCCAGTATCTGTTTCTGAGACTCTTTTTTAGTATACCAATTGTGGGTTGTTTCCAAATTTCTTGAATAAGCTTAGTCAACCCTCGCTGTCTCTGAGGACTCAGAGGTGTAGCTTGTTGAACTTCTATCGCTAGATGTTGCAATTTTTCACCAGACTGGGATTGAGCTTCGTCAAACCGTGATTTTAGCCGATCGCTCTGTGTCTGAGGATCGGGTTCTAGCTTATGAAACGGTAACTGTGGCTCTTCAAAGGTCGTCATATGAATCATCTGTGGTAATATATCAATTTTTGTGCTTAATATATCCAGGGATACTTACTTCTGTTGAACCTCTATTTGCTTTTTCTGAAGGAGTGGCAAGGTTTTACGCAAAACCCTGACTTCTTAATATAACTTTACAATGCCCCTCAAAATATTAAGGACGGGCAAGATGCCCATCCTACGTTAAAAAAAAATTACGGAATTTGCGTAAAACCTCTAAGCTTTTTTGGAATGATATTGTGAGACGGCAAGCGTCAGATATGCGGATAACTTACTCGTTACATCCGTTATATCATCTATTGCTAACAGATTAACCATGCAGTTTTCTGCAATCAGACATACACAATTAAGCAATCACCCAAGATAAATTATGCACTCAAACTGGCAGAAACAGTAAATGAACAACCTTGTTTGTTTCTGTATTCTCTAAATTGAAGCAACAGTTAACGACTTTAAAGAGACGAACTTCTTAAGTATAGATCGCGTACCAAACTCAATTTGATGGAGAAGTTACTCGTAAAAGCAAAGGAGATTTGTAACAATGATTATAGTTATGAAACCAGGAACAACAGAAGGAGAAATCGATCGCATTAGCAAAGAAGTGCGTCATTGGAATGTAATACCGGAAAAATTGCAAGGTACACACAAAGTTGTACTTGGTTTGATAGGTGATACAACAGAACTAGATCCGGGACAAGTACAAAATTTGAGCCACTATATTGAACAAGTTCTTCGGATAAAAAAGCCATTTAAACGAGCTTCTTTGGAATTTCGCAATGGCGAATATAGTGAAGTGGTTGTACCAACACCCAATGGAACAGTTATCTTTGGTAAAAACCATCCTTTAGTCATCGTTGCTGGACCCTGTTCTGTAGAAAACGAAGCAATGATTGTCGAAACCGCTCGGAGAGTCAAAGCCGCAGGAGCGCAATTTTTACGCGGAGGAGCTTATAAACCCCGTACCTCACCTTATGCTTTCCAAGGACATGGTGAAAGTGCTCTATCGCTATTAGCTCTAGCTCGTGAAGTCACAGGTTTGGGGATCATCACCGAAGTTATGGATACCACTGACCTAGAAAAAGTTGCCTCTGTTGCAGATATCATCCAAATTGGTGCTCGCAATATGCAAAATTTTTCCCTATTGAAAAAAGCAGGTGCAACAGGTAAGCCCGTGCTCCTGAAACGAGGATTATCAGCCACAATTGAAGAATGGTTGATGGCTGCTGAATATATTTTGGCTGTAGGCAATCCCAATGTCATTTTATGCGAACGAGGTATCCGCAGCTTTGACCAAAAATACACCCGCAACGTCTTAGATATCTCTGCAATTCCAGTCTTGCGATCGCTAACTCACTTACCCATTATGGTCGATCCCAGCCACGCTACTGGTAAATCAGAATTTGTACCAACTATGACGAAAGCTGCGATCGCTGCCGATACTGATTCCTTAATGCTGGAAGTCCATCCAAATCCAAGCAAAGCACTTTCAGACGGTCCTCAATCTCTCACCATTGAAGCTTTCGAGAGATTAATGCTAGATATCAACGTTTTCAGCAAATTCCTCGGTCGCGCCACACAAAACTATAACAAAGCCACAATAGCAAAGACCAAAGCTTCGCCCAGCGTCCTCGTATAAATCGCAATACCAATTCTCTACCAAACAAATTACAAACTGCTCGGAATTCATCCGCCTTCACTGCGAGTTCCTTCTTAATACCGAACTTAATGAACATGGAAAAAACATCTCTGCGTACAAACACAACTGCTCGTTTTGCGCCATCCTTATTTCAATATTCCGACAAAACTGTAGTCGTAGGCGATCGCAACCTCACAATAGACGAAGTAGCCAGCGTCGCACGTCAGGGCGCACTAGTAAGCATCACCGACAATAAAGAAACCTTGCACAACGTACAAGCATCCTGTGACTACATCCGCAATGCAGTAGAATCGAACCAACCAATTTACGGCGTCACAAGTGGTTTCGGTGGCATGGCAAATGTTGTTATTCCCCCCGATTGTGCCGACTTGCTTCAAAATAATCTTATATGGTATCACAAAACTGGAGCAGGAAAAAGATTACCACTTGCTGATGTCCGTGCAGCCATGCTTTTACGTGCGAACTCCCACCTGCACGGTGCATCTGGCATTCGCCTGGAACTCATTCGCCGCATGGAAAAGTTTTTAAATGCTGGTGTGACACCCCACGTCTACGAATTTGGTTCAATTGGTGCCAGTGGTGATTTAGTGCCATTATCTTACATTACCGGAGCCTTGGTTGGTTTGGATTCTTGTTACACCGTTGACTTTAACGGTGAAGACATGGACGCGCCAACAGCTCTCGCCAAATTGGGTTTGAACAAGTTACAACTCCTTCCTAAAGAAGGGTTGGCAATGATGAACGGTACCTCAGTCATGACAGCGATCGCATCTCTTTGCGTGTACGACAGCAAAACTCTCCTATCATTAGCAATGGCAGCCCATGCCCTAGCTATCCAAGCTATGAACGGTACCAACCAATCATTCCACCCATACATCCACAAACTCAAACCCCATTCGGGGCAAAAATGGGCAGCAGCTCAAATGCTTGCTCTCCTTGCAGGCTCCAAATTAATTCGCAATGAGTTAGATGGTTCCCACGACTATCGCGGCGAACAACCCATTCAAGATCGTTATTCCCTGCGTTGTTTGCCTCAGTACATGGGACCAATTTTCGATGGGATCGAGCAGATTCAAAAACAAATTGAGGTAGAACTGAACTCCGTCACCGACAACCCCCTCATTGATGTTGCCAATCAAGCAAGTTATCATGGCGGCAATTTCCTGGGTCAGTATGTTGGCGTAGCAATGGACCAATTGCGTTATTATATCGGTTTACTTGCCAAACATCTAGATGTACAGATAGCCTATTTAGTGGCACCAGAGTTTAACAACGGGCTACCTGCCTCCTTAGTTGGCAACCGAGAACGTAACGTCAACATGGGGTTAAAAGGTCTGCAAATATCTGGTAACTCCATTATGCCCCTGCTAACCTTCTATGGAAATTCCATTGCTGACAGATTTCCTTCCCACGCCGAACAATTTAACCAAAATATTAACAGCCAAGGTTTTGCCTCTGCAAACCTAGCACGTTGTTCGGTAAATATCTTTCAACAATACATGGCGATCGCGCTCATATTTGGGATACAAGCAGTTGATTTACGGACTTATACAGTTGCCAACCATTATGACGCCCGTACCACTCTATCATCTGCAACCAGAGATTTATATATAGCGGTGCGCGATGTTATTGGACAAAAACCTTCCTCAGAGCGTCCTTTAATTTGGAACGACAACGAACACCCGTTAGACAAATACATAGCCCAAATAGCAGATGATATCGCAACTGGTGGGCAAATTGTCGCTGCAATCAACAATATTGCTTCCATCTGAAACAGAGTCATTTATGCAGAAACCGTAAAACCCCTCCTCATTGCTCTTTCCTCTGCGTTCTCTGTGTCCTCTGCGGTTCAAAAAAGTCAAATTCACATATCAGAGTGCAATATATCCTTATGAATATAGCGCATCATGTAGAACGAGGTCATTTACTATTTCCAGACAAAATCGCCATAATTTTTGAAGACAAATCTTATACATACAAGCAACTTGATGAACTCGCCAATCGAGTCGCAAATGGCTTGCAAAAACTGGGAATCAAAACAGGCGATCGCGTCGCTCTATTCCTACCAAATATTCCAGAATTCATCTTTTCATATCTTGGTATTCTCAAAATTGGAGCAATTGTTGTCTCAATTAACGTCATGCTCAAAAGTGCAGAAGTCAGTTACATTCTTAACGACTGTTCTGCTAAAGCCATCATCACAACAGAGCAACAAAGTCAAGAGTTACAAGTTGCTAACTTACCCAAACTGCAACATATTTTGATAGCAGAAGGCAACCCTAGCAAGGGAATGAGGTTAGCACAACTTATCAAAAATTCTTCCCCCATAGCATATGCTATGGAATTGGAAAGAGATTCCGCAGCTTGCATTGTCTATACTTCAGGAACTACGGGTTTCCCCAAAGGCGCTACCCTTTCCCACGGCAACATCATTTCTAATATGTATTCCCAGAATCGTTGTTGTGGAATGCGATCGGATGACCGATTGCTGTTGTATTTACCATTGTTTCATTGCTTTGGTCAAAATGCGATACTGAATGCAGCCTTGAACGTGTGTTCAACCATCATCTTGCAACGAAGATTTGACTTGCAACAAGTCTTAACTGCAATTAACACACATCAAATTACAATGTTTTTTGGTGTGCCAACAATCTTTATCAAACTGTTGCAAGCAGAAATCTCTCATGATAACTTTAAAAGCATACATTTTTACTTCTCAGCCGCAGCACCTTTGCCAGTAGAAGTCGCAGATAGATGGCAAGAAAAATTTGGGTTTGTTATTCATCAAGGATATGGTTTAACCGAAACGTCACCCTGTGCCAGCTACAACCACGATCTAAAATACAAACCCGGTTCAATTGGCACTCCCATTGAAAATGTCGAAATGAAAATTGTCAATGGTGATGGCTGTCAACTCAAACCGGGGGAATTGGGAGAAATCATTATTCGCGGACCTAATGTTATGCTTGGTTATTGGAATCGCTTTTTGGAAACAGCCCAAATCATCAAAGACGGTTGGTTCCATACAGGAGATATTGGTTACATGGATGGAGATGGCTACTTCTATATCGTAGATCGCTTAAAAGACATGATCAATACCTCTGGATTTAAGGTTTATCCCACGGAAGTTGAAAATGTTTTTTATCAACATCCTGCGATCGCAGAAGTCGCTGTTTATGGAGTTCCCGACTCAATTAAAGGAGAAATAGTCGCAGCCAATGTTGTCCTTAAGGCTGGGTACTCAATGACTGAAGAACAAATTCTTGAGTTCTGCTATCAGAACATGGCTGCTTACAAAGTTCCCCGTGCAATTCACATCGTAAATGTAATTCCCAAAAATCCTACAGGCAAAGTTCTCAAGCGAGTTTTACGCGAGCAATCAGTTCGGCAATTGTCATTGGTCATTAGTCATTAGTCATTAGTCATTGGTCAAGTGTCATTGGTCATTAGTCTCAATCCAAAATCCAAAATCTAAAATCCAAAATCTAAAATCCAAAATCTAAAATCCAAAATCTAAAATCCAAAATCATTTTGCTATGCATCAGACAAACATTTCACAAAAATATTCTAGTGGGTCTTCTATTTTCTCACCACCAACAGACGCCGAGCAATTACCTTCCCAGGGAGAGCATACTCAGTTAGAATCAAACAAACTGACGGTTGCAGAAGCTATTGTCGAAATACTAGCCAATTTGGGAGTACGCCATGCTTTTGGTATTTCCGGTGGTGGGATTGGACCGATGTGGGCAACTTTGAGCCGTAGCGAGATTGAAGTCCTTCACTTTCGCCATGAATCAGGTGCAGCTTTTGCTGCTACTGAAGCATACTTTGCTAGTGGTCGTCCTGTTGTAGTATTCGTTACAACAGGACCTGGTATCACTAATGCTCTGACAGGTCTTTTGGCAGCACGTGGGGATGGCGCAAAAGTTATTCTCTTATCCGCTGCAACTCCGTCTGGAAATCGCGGTCGGTGGGCTTGTCAAGAAACGAGTGCTTACACAATGCCTACTTCTGATTTATTTACTTCTGGTAATCTTTTTAACTATGCTACAACTATTGAGTCTGGTGATGAAATTCCAGAAATTTATAGCAGGTTAGCTCGGGGCTTGGGACAGCCAGGAACTTTTGTTGCCCACATCAGTATTCCAACTCCAATTCAAACAACGCCCATAACAATACAGTTACCAAAGCAAGTCTTTCATCAATCGGTTCCCACTGCTAGCTCTGATGCGATCGCTGAATGCGTGCGGCTGCTCTCAGAAGAACCTTTTGGTATTTGGGTTGGTTTTGGTGCGCGACATGCGGCGAAAGAGATCCGTTTGCTGGCTGAAAAAACAGGAGCAGGGGTGATGTGTTCTCCTCGCGGTAAAGGTATCTTTCCAGAGGATCATCCACAATTTGTTGGTGTGACGGGTTTTAGCGGACATGAAACTGTTCTTTCGTATATGCACCAAATACGTCCCCGCCGCCTACTTGTGTTGGGAACGCGATTGGGAGAGCCGACTTCTTTTTGGAATCCGACAATGGTGCCTGCTGAGGGATTTATACACGTAGATATTGACTCCCAAGTCCCTGGAAATGCGTATCCTTTAGCACAAACATTCTCTGTTCACTCAGAGGTTACAGAGTTTTTAAAAGAGTTGTTAAAACATTTTCCAGAACATCCTAACTGGTCACAAACTTTACCGCTACCTCATCCTGAGTTTACGGTCACAACTCCACGCATACATGGTTTAGTAAGACCTAATGTGTTAATGGATACTATTCAACGCTTGATAGTAGAACAAAGCAATGCAATAGTGATGGCTGAAGCTGGTAATTCCTTTGCTTGGGCAACTAACTTGTTGAGATTTACACAAGCTGGGCGCTACCGGATCAGCACTGGTGTAGGGGCTATGGGTCAGGCTGTTGCTGGGGTAGTTGGTGCTGCTTTAGCACGGTGTGGTAAAGCCGTTGCTATTGTTGGCGATGGAGCCATGCTGATGAATAACGAAGTCAGCACGGCTGTAAGGTTCCAAATTCCTGCAGTCTGGATTGTACTCAATGACGGACGTTACAATATGTGCAATCAAGGAATGGCAATGCAGGGCTTTAAAGGTATTGATACTGAAATTCCCTGTGTCGATTTTGCCATGCTTGCTAAGGCTATGGGAGCTGATGGGATTCGTGTAAATACTGAGGAAGCTTTGGAGGTAGCAATAGAAAAAGCACTCTTATCATCTCTTCCCTTTGTTGTTGATGTCAGAATCGACTCACACCGACTTGCACCTATTGGGGGTCGGATTCGCAATCTGATTGCCCAAGGTGCAACAGAATTATAAGGAGAATAATCATGAAATTCGATGCAGTAGGTATTCGTGCGATCGCAGTTAGCTTTCCCAGTATCATCCGTACTAACGATTACTACCGAGAGAATTACCCGGAGTTAGTGAGTTTCGCGGAACAAAAAACCTTAGCAAAACTCTTTGTACCCGATAACTCCACTAGCAACAACAATGAAGATATTTGGTCGCAGGAAGTCGCACCTTATATGTCCGATCCCTTCCGTGGAACTGTTGAGCGGAGGGTTGTGAGTCCAGATGAAACTTCTTTGACGCTGGAGTACCGCGCTGCTGTGGATGCTCTTGAAGCCGCAAAGCTTTCCCCCGATGATATCGATCTCATGCTTGTCACTTCCTTATTTCCCGAACAAGTCACTCCCGGTAATGCTGCTTTTCTTGCAGGGAAATTGGGGCTGAAAGGTGCAGCATGGAATATTGAGTCAACTTGCACAAGTGCTTTGGTTTCATTGCAAACAGCTTGTTCTTTGGTGAGAACGGGAGAGTATCGTAACGTGCTGGTAGTCGTTTCAACTACCTACTCTCGTTATACTGATGAGAATGATACTTTAGCATTTTTATCGGGTGATGGTGCAGGTGCATTTGTTGTCGGTGCGCTCAAACCAAACCAAGGAATCCTCGGTACCAAAATTGCCAATACCTCTGCAACTTGCGGTGCTTTCTACAATGAATTTACTACCGATGAGCAAGGGAATATTAAAATGTTCATCCGAGGTGGTAAAGGCGCAAGCAAGATGTTCAACGAGACGACTGTGCAGTTCATTCGCCTGTGCTGCCATGGTGCGATCGCAGCTGCTAATGTGACCTTAGATGAAATCAACTTCTTTGCTTTCAATACACCCAGTGCATGGTATTCACGAGTTTGTACGCGTGCCTTAGGCATCGATCCAGAACGCACAATTAACCTGAATCCCCTTTATGCCAACATTGGACCGACATTTCCCGTTGCCAATCTTTACCATGCCGCAAAAGCAGGTAAAATCCAAGAAAACGACTTGGTTTTAGTTTACACAATGGGTTCATCGTCTAATGCTGGTGCAAGTGTTATGCGCTGGGGCGATGTTGCGTTGGGACCTGCACCTGCTTCATCTGTGAGTCTTTCTCAACACGACGATAAAGTTCTTATTGTTCGTTAGTACAAGAAGGCAAAAGTAAAAAGACTCAGGAAAGGACGCAAAGCAAGAAACACTTTAGCACCGATAAATTAATCTCAAAAATTTGATTTCTTTGTAAAGACGCGCTTTTTAGAGCGTCTTTACAGAGCCTTAACCTGCCCCTTGTCGGTTTTTTTGGAAACTAATAGTTGCATTTTATCTATAAAAAGTATGAGGAGAAATGTGAGAAAGTTTTTAATAGCGTTTACTGTAGCTCTTGTAGTTTCTTTATTGCCCTTAACTACAACCTTTGGCCATGTTGGACATAAAGAACATTCCTCTAAGCACAAAGTTGATGACAATCTTGCAGGTCAACATGAGTACAAACCAACACAGAAAGAAAACAGAGAAGATTTTTCACAACATAAAGTTGATAGCCACGAAAATTTTTCAAATCAAATCAAGGGCGAGTCGATACAAATGGGCAATGGAGAACTTTGGTCGTGGCTAGAAACGGATGAGAGCGGAAAACCCTCAGCAATTGGGCTTTCATTTACAGCATCAGCGTTGTATGATTTGCCAACGGAAGAGTCTCCAGGTGGCATACCACACGCAGACGGACAAGATCCATCTTTTGAGTACGAGCTACGCTTGCCTGAAGAAGCTTCAACAACTGCTTTTAAACATATTGTTGTCAATTGGAATCCATCAGGTCACCATCCAGATGAATTGTTTGGCGTTCCACATTTTGATTTTCATTTTTACAACATTACTCCAGAGGAACGCTATCAAATTTCAGCCCAAAATCCAACCGTCTTTGACGTTCCAGATAAAGCATATTGGGCTAGCGATTATCAACCAGCAGTCGCCCCTCCTGAATTAGCTGCAGTAGGAGTCACAGGTAGTGAAACAGATCGAATGGGCTTGCATTGGTACGATCCTACATCTTCTCCTTATAACGGAGAACTTCCCTTTACTGAAACTTTCTTTTACGGCTCTTATGATAAAAAGTTTACTTTTTGGGAGCCAATGGTAAATAAAAATTACCTAGATATGCAACCAAATATGACTAAGAATATCAAAGTGCCAAATGCGTATGCAGAAAGCGGCTATTATCCAACACAGTATAGCATTACTTACGACCAAAATAGCGGTATATACAGTGTTGCTTTAAAAGGATTGACATACCGTGAAGCGACTCGTGTACCTGAACCAAGTTCTACATTTGGTTTATTAAGCCTCACAGTTATTATAGCGGGTTCTATGTTGCAATTTGGTCAAAAAAGTAGAAGGGTTAGTAGTTAGTAGTAAATAGTTACACTAACCCTTCCCCCTAAGATGAGAAACCCGTCTACAGAGCGCTTACTCACCACTAACGACTAACCATCAACTACTAACAATTTTACGGACACAACAAAAATGGCTTTTCTGAAGAAATTTTCTCTCACTGCTGTAAGTAGCCTTGCCACATTTTTAGCTCTATCAAATGTGAGTATAAATCCGGCTGAAGCTGCTTTATTTAAATTCAGCTTTGAGGGAGATGGAGCGAACGGTTATTTTATTTTTGATGATTCAGCGCAGAAAATTGAACCGATTGGTTCTGGTTATCTCGGCGAGTATGACGGTTCAGTTCAAGAATATGCTGTAAATTTTTACGGGCAAATAGTGGAACAGGGATTTAAGGGCTTGCAGAAAGATATACATGATGAAGCAAGAACTATTGTTTATCTTGCACGCCCGGAGAATATTGGCTTTGATGGTTCTTCTCTTGATGACTTTATTCTTTACGTGCCTCCTGCTTCTCGCGGACAACAATATGGATTATCACTTCGTTTTAGTTATCCAGAAGGAACATTCTCAAACTCTATCGATCAGCCAAAAACTCTTCCCAATACAGCAAGAGTAAGAGCATATCCATATTGGGATTTTCCTAATACGACGGGGAACTATACCTTTGACGGAATCGTGAGAACCCGATTAGAGAAGATTCCTGAACCAGCATCTGTGGTTGGATTATTAGTACTGAGCGTTGGTTTTATTTTCCACCGCTGTCGTCAGTCTCGTCAAATACAGGTGCAGTAGCTAAATTTACTATCGCGATTTTGTAAGGTTCTTGACTTCTTCAAAAAGTCGAGAATCTAACCAGTACATTCTCAAAACTCAGTAACTGCGTTTGTAAACAACCTTTCTTAGAAATAACTCCAATGGTTCTACTGAATAAATTATCGTCACTTGCTTTAACCAGTACTTTAACATTTCTCGCTTTAGCAGCTTCTAGCGTAAATTCGGCTGAAGCGGCTTTATTTAAATTCAGCTTTACTAGCGAGGAAGCAAATGGTTACTTTATTTACGATGACTCAATTCAAGGTACTGTGCTTTCTCCAAATTCCACTGCCTATTATGGTGCAGTTCGTGAATACCAAATTAACTCTGGTAACGGAGTTTTTGAGGGAACAAATGCTGCTGCCATTGTCTTTTTACCACGTCAAGAAGATGGTATTTTAGCACCTGAAACTGATGATTTTCTTTTGCAGGAGAGCGCGGTTGAAAGAGAACCGCAGTCTGAGTTTGCTTTAGTAAGCTATTTTCATTACCCAAAAGGAACTTTCAGTGGTTCTACTGAAATTAGGACGAGTGTCCCAAGTACCGCACAAGCTGAAATTTTTCCAAATGTTGATTTTCCCAATACTCTGGGTGAGGTAGTATTTAGAGGAAATGTTCAAACTCGGATTGAGAGAGTTCCTGAGCCAGCATTAATATTTGCGTTGTTGGGGGTAAGCGTTTGGTTTCTTGTCAGTCGTCGCCAATGTAAAGACGCAAAATTTCGGATCTCTACAAACCTATAGAACTGCTTTCTTTTACCATCCATTTTCATTGAGTAACTTAGTTTTTTGGAAAAAATAAACACAATGCCTAGGTTAAACAAATTATCAATAGCTGCTGTTAACAGTGCTGCAACGCTTTTAGCTCTAGTAGCTTTTAGTACAAATTCCGCTCAAGCTGCTCTATTCAAATTCAGCTTTACCAGCGAGGAAGCAAACGGTTACTTTATTTATGACGATTCAATTCCAGGTGACTCTCCGCTTTCTCCGAATTCTACTGCGTATAATGGCGCGGTTCGTGAATACAAAATTGATGTGAAGGAAAAGGGGGTTTTTGAGGGAACAAATGCTACTACAATCATTTTTTTACCACGCAGAGAGGATGGTATTGAAGCACCTGAAACTGACGATTTTCTCTTAGAAGAGCGTGCTGTCGATCGCGAACCTCAGTCTCCATACGCTTTGGTTGTTTATTTTCACTATCCAAAGGGTACCTTTGGCGAGTCTACTAATATACCGACAGCTATTCCAGATATTGCATTCGCTGAAATTTTCCCAAATGTGGACTTTCCTAATACTATAGGCGAAGCCGCTTATAGAGGAAACGTTCAAACTCGTATTGAAAGGGTGCCCGAACCAGCATTAATCTCTGCATTGTTGGGAATAGGCGCTTGGTTTACCCTTCGCCGCTCTCGATATAAATCATTACCTGTGTAGTATCATGTTCGGCTAATGACTTATAAATTAATTAGTTTGTAGTTGCGATGCATGCGCTGTTCGCGTAGCGTGGCGTCAGCCATAGCGCAACTACAAACGTAATATGTTAACCAAACATGATATAAAACACCCTGCGTCTTCTGCGTCTGGAGCGGTTTTTTGAATTGACCGCAGAGGACACAGAGAACAAAAGGAGTCATGAGTTTAACAAAATCTTTGAGAGGACTTATGTTTCAACAGAAGCTCACAGAAATCGACCAACAATTGATCGATTTACTTAGCAAACGAATAGCAGCCTTAGCAGAATCAACACCTATTTCCACAGAAGAACAATTTACCAATGTTACACTGTCTCTAGCTAAAGCTAGTGTTCCAGAATCGATTTGGAAAAACCTTGTCATAAGTACTACGGCTGCTGTTAACAATCCATCTTCACCTGTAACTGAGCTTCCGCCACGACGGGTCACTCTTATTGGTGGACGAGGTATGATGGGGCGGTTCTTCTCGCAACGATTATCCGCCGCAGGGCATCATGTTAGTATTCTCGAACAAGATGGCTGGGAACAAGCAGAGCCGTTGTTAGGTAAAGCAAATTTAGTATTGGTTTGTGTTCCTATTGAATTTACAATAGAGGTCATCCGCAAAGCTGTTAAGTACCTTGCACCAACCACTGCTCTGGCTGATATCGCTAGTATTAAAGCTCCAATAGTGCAAGCAATGCTTGAGTATCATAGCGGACCTGTCATGGGCTTACACCCAATGTTTGGTCCTGGGGTGAAATCGTTCTTGTCTCAAAATGTAGTGGTTTGTCCAGGTCGAGAAGTTGAGGCATTTCAGTGGCTTGTGGATTTGATTGAGAATGATGGTGGCAAACTGATTGTATGTCCACCAGAAGAACACGACGAAATCATGGTTGCTATTCAGGCAATACGCAATTTTACTACCTTTGGTCTTGGTGTGTTCTTAGCTGAAGAAGGGATCGATATCCGCCGTAGTTTAGATTTTTCTAGCCCAATTTTCCGTCTGGAAATCGGTTTAATTAGTCGCTTGTTGTCTCAGTCTGCTCCCATGATAGTAGATATTATGCTTGCTACACCACAACGACGTGATGCTATTTGCAGATTGGCAAATACGTTTCAGAAATTAGCACAATTTGTGATGCAATGCGATCGCGATACTTTAATCCATGAGTTCAAGACAGCGCACAGTTGTTTGGCAGAAGATATTAACTGCACTTTAGAAGAAAGTACTCACGTTATTGATGCTCTCAGTACATTATTGGCAGCTAAAGAGGTTGGACAGAAATATAAACATCCATCTTTTAATAGTTGGCAAAGCCAAACAAGGTATTCTCCACAAATGGACAAATAGATTATGAACATTTTGATTTATTCTTATAATTATTATCCAGAGCCTATTGGAATTGCTCCTTTAATGACAGAACTTGCAGAAGGGCTTGTCAAACGAGGTTACCAAGTGCGAGTGATTACGGGAATGCCTAATTATCCGCAACGCGAGATATACGAAGGGTATCGAAATAAGTGGTATGTTACAGAATATAAAAATGGCGTTACTATCCAACGCAGTTACTTGCGAATCAAGTCCAAACCCAACCTTATAGATAGGCTTTTACTGGAACTAAGCTTCATTTTCACCAGTTTGCCACAAGCCTTAAACGGTTGGCGTCCTGATGTAATTCTTTTGACGGTTCCACCGTTGCTCGTGTCTTTACCAGCTGCTCTACTAGGTTGGTTTTATAACTGCCCAGTTGTCCTAAATGTACAAGATATTTTGCTAGAAGCAGCTATATGTACTGGGCTTATTAAAAACAAATGGATGATTGGTGCTTTGAAAGCTATAGAAAAATTTGCATATCGAACAGCACAAGCTATTAGCGTTATTGCGGATGGATTTGTAGAAAATTTAGTCCGTAAAGAAGTACCCGAAGAGAAAATTGTTTGCATTCCCAACTGGGTGAATGTTAATTTTATCTATCCGTTACCCAAGAAGAATAACGCTTTTCGATCTGCCCATCAACTAGAGGGTAAATTTGTTGTATTGTACTCTGGTAATATAGCCCTAACCCAAGATTTAGAAACAGTCGTACAAGCAGCAGTTTCCTTGCGCTACATTCGAGAAATCGTCTTTGTCATTGCAGGCGAATCAAAAGCATTGCAAAAATTACAAGAATATTGTCAAACTTGTGGAGCAGATAATGTTGTGCTTTTACCACTTATAGAACGAGAAAAATTACCCGAAATGCTAGCGGCGGCGGATGTAGGGTTAGTGGTACAAAAGCGCAACGTAGTTTCTTTCAATATGCCGTCCAAAATACCACTGTTACTGGCGAGTGGTCGTCCCATAGTAGCATCAGTTCCAGAATCTGGGACGGCGGCGCAAGTTGTGTATAAGAGTGGCGGCGGTTTGGTTGTTGCACCAGAGTCACCACAAGCCCTTGCAACAGCAGTGTTGGATTTGTATGAAAACCGAGCTTTGGCTGCCAAGCTGAGCCAAAAGGGGAGGCAATTTGCTGTTGAAAACTATTCCTTTGAGCGTGCGATCGCGCAGTATGAAGAGTTATTTTCTAATGTAGTTAATAACCGAGCATCTACACCTGTTGAACAGCAACAGCCTTCTTTTGTTGTGCAAGGTTTGGAGTGAGCGATCGTGTTTGTGTGGTAAGAAATCGCTGTATATGCAAGTTCCAGAATGCGATCGCGCAATTGGGGTGGTTCAATCACTTCCATTTGCGTGCCAAATCCCAACACGTAAGAACAAGCCTCTGCTTCCAAGTCAAAGAAGAGGCACCTTTGCAGGGAGCGGGGAGTTGAGGGGAAACCCCACAAATAAATGCATGGTTCGGTCAACACGTACTTTAACTTTATATTGGGGTAGATTAGCTTGGAACTCAATTTCTTGCTAGAGTGGTAAGGTAGAAGTGCAACTTTAAAATTATTCTATAAAGAATATTATTTAATTAAACAATGAACGCTACACAGTTATCACAGAAAGTACAGTTTGTCGTAAATGCGGAAGGAAAGAAGTCTGCCGTACTCCTTAGTTTAGAAGATTGGGAACAACTGTTGACTCTTCTAGAAGACTTAGAAGATGCCGAAGAAATTCGTCAAGCACGGGAACAAAAGGGTGAGGCTATTTCTTGGGAGCAAGCTAAAGCGGAATTGGGTATAGAGGTATAAGTGTATACAGTTCAAATTCTCCCCAAAGCAATGAAAGACCTCGCCGATATACCCAGGGACTATACTCGACTAATCGCCCAACACACTAATGATTTAGGTCAGAATCTACGCCCACCAGATGCCAAGAAACTCAAGGGCGATTCAGGGTATTCTCAAAGAGTAGGAGTCTATCGCATCCTCTATGACATAGATGATGATGCTCAGATTGTTACTATTTACCGCATCAAGCACCGTCGGAAGCTTATCGATGAATTTTAGAAGGTGAGATTCGCACGTTTGACTTTTCGTGCCTGAAGTTTTGCTCAAGCTGCTTCTTGACCAGGTTTCGGTGGTATTGTGGCAATCTGGGCAATTCGTTCGCGATTGCGCTCTTCCCAATACTGCCGAATTTCTTCTGCCTGTTGTAGAACAATCTGATAAGATGTCCGTAAAATTTACCTGGATGCTGAAGCGGTTGGAAATTTTACTGTCTTTAATATTAAAGGCAATGACTATCGTCTGATTGTTGGTATCGATTATGAGAACCAAGTAATTTACTACAAATATTTTCTAACACACGCCGAATACGATAAAGGAAAGTGGAAAAATGATCCTTACTTTTGATCGAAGCACTTATCGCAATTTGTTGGCTGAAGTGGTTCCTGTTGCAATTGACACAGAGGAAGAGTACGAAAGGATTTTGAAAGTAGTAGAACAACTAACCTTTAAAATAAGCGTTTTCTCGATCTTTTAGCTTTTTCACCCCGTTTGGGCGGGGTTCTGTGGCTAGTTCATCAATCTTTATTTGTATGCGTTCCTGAAGGCTTTCCGATAACTTTCTGAATTGTTTTGACGCTGCATTGGAAAATTCTATTTTATAACTCACGCTACGTCCCTTTTCATTTCTTTTTTAAGTTTTTCCCAAGGAACTGTTCCATTTATTTTGATATCTTCCATTGCTAAGTCATAGTCTATAAGATATTTTTCTTCCTCTAAAAGTTCTAGAACTTCTTCTAAAATGTTGTCTGGTACTATGTCTAAATGAGCATAAATCAGTTGAAGTAGTTCTTGTCTATTAATTGTAGTTTCCATCTTTACACCTCTTGTAATTACTATTTTTACACTTTTAGCATAGCTTTCTACTGTCATACTATCCTTTTACTACCTTTTTTATTTTATCTTGTATCAGCTATATACGTTAGCGAAACTTACCAAAGGGATCGCTGTGGTTATCCCCTGTGACTACTGACACTCTCGACTCATCACCAATTGACCATTTGAGAGTCGATAGTCCTGTCATCGCAAGCATTGCTTGCACGATCTGGTTCAATTGACGCACTGTTTTTGATTTGACATGAGGTTGTAGGCATTGTAAAAGTGCTAGAATTTCTAACATGGGCTTTTGTTGCTTTCTGAGTTGTCGTTGTGGTAAACAACAACTCTACTACTATTGCCCTCTTCTTTTTTCAGGTTTTCTCATTTCACCTAGTACGACAACGAGACTTTGAAGAAGGGATCTTTAGACCCCTTCTTCACCACCAATATTCGCACGCCCATTTCGATTCTCCACCCACAACTGGCATACCCCTTCACTGTTTGCGATCGCACGCCCATTTCGATTCTCCACCCACAACTGGCATACCCCTTCGTCAAAGTCTCGTTGTCGTACTAAACTTCTTGCATTCTTTAACTTCACTTCACTACCACCACCTCTCTTCACAATTGGCAAAGGTATTGTAGTGAATTCCGCAATTCTACTAATTTTCGTGACAGCATTTATGGCGATCGCCGATAAATTTGTCTGTTCAGTTCGTGCGATCGCTCTGCAAGCTACTGTAAACTGATACACATATCATTCCCTCGTATCACAAACCAATTTCTTAAATAGAGACACTGAAATAATTGTAGTCTTCACTAATGCTTCAGCTTCAGTAAAGTCTCTATCTCCTGTAATCAAAAAATCTGCTTCTGATGCAACTGCATGTGCAAGAAACTTGGCATCCTTGTAATCTCGTGGAAAATCAATCTCAATATTAACATCAATGAGTGTTGTTACAGCATCAAGAATATTAAACCATCTCTCTTTTTGCTCCTGGGTTAACTTCAGACGGCTTCGACTCAAAACCTCCTTATATTCCACTAAAATTTTGTTGACACTATCCACTCATAATTTGGATTAGTCACAATAAATAAAATAACTGCTTCTGGATTTTTTCCTATTATTGCAGCAGAAACTAAAATATTCGTATCAATAATTACTTTCATTCTCCCTGACGGTAAGCTTCAATTTCTGCTGCGATCTCTTCGTCTGTTAGAGGGCGATCGGCGTGTAATGCTTGTGTGTCCTTTAATAGCTCTCGTAATTGTGATGCCAAAACTACTCTTTCATTGCTTTGAGCCAAGATAATCACCTCCACTCGTTCTCCTGGCTGAAAGGGTAGATCGGACAAAATAACAGATTTGGGGTCTTCAATAGTAATATATTTTTTATAAGCATTCATGGTTTTTCACTGCCTTATCTTAAGTTAGATTTATAAAGGTTACAGAACAAACGCCTAACTACAATTCTACTAATTTTCGCAATCGCGAAGCGCAAGCCGTACCCGTCTTATCGCATTTAACTCAATTTATGATTATTGAGAACATTCGCGATTCAAGACAAGCAGGCCTAATCTTTGCTTGACTTCTCCCCATGTAGAACCAGAGGTAGGTTCTTGCTGATACCTTTCTAGGCGTCGATCAAGTTCTTGCTGCTGTGCATCGGTTAAAGGAAGCGTATTAGTTTTTTCATCCACTCCAGCTAATAATTGTCCACCATTAGTTAGAGATAATGAACCGGCAGTGATATCGATATTACCACCATTGCCTACTTTATATCAGTGAATTTATGCTTCGGCAGTTCCAGGTTTCACAGCCAAATCAAAAACCTGTTGTGCAGTCAAATTAAAATCAGGGAATGTAGGAGAGACAATTACATCATTTCCTCTAAAGGTTGTTTTTACGTATTCCCCGTCAACTAGCTGGTATACAAAGACAGTGGATTGTTTAGGATAGCCAATAAATTCACGCCCTCCCCAAGCAGCATAATCTACAATCCAAAATTCGGGAATACCCATAATTTCATAATCGCGACGTTTGTCGTGGTAATCGTCTTGCCAGTTGGTACTAACAACCTCTACTATTAACTTAACCGAAGTAGCTTTTTCAATAACTGACTCACTTTCCCACCGCGTCTCAGCACCGATAGTGTCTTCATCCAAAACAATGATGTCCGGTTCGTACCCAGACTTGTCGCGCAAAGGCCTAACGATTGATTCTCTAGGAATAAACCAAATATCGGTTTTACCCATTTTATCAATGACTGTAAGTAATTTCCCGCCAAGAGAACCTGTTAACTTTGAATGCTTCCCCCTAGGTTTAGGCATCTCGACAATTACTCCATCATACAATTCGTACCGGACTTCCGAGTCAATAGGATACCATTCGATAAACTCATCGAAGGTGTATAATTTTGTTTCGGTTTGTGTTTGGGCTTGGGTCATAACTTACTACCTCCATATATATTCGACTTTACCATTGAATATTTAATTCGGTGCAAAACCAGCCCGATGGGGTCAAGACACGCTAAAAATAGTGTTGTTGGTGTTTTCAAGATAGTCTTTCCTTCAAGCTAAGTAACCTATGTTTATTTATTTCCAGAATTTTCCGAGCAAAATTACTTGTATTGGTGGAGATACGAGAACAATTAATGCGATTAAAAATCTTTAATACATTTGCGTTTGAAATATTTTCAAGTTGCGCTAACCATACACAAGCAGCTTCGGGATAGCTGTGAGCAACGAGTGAGAACACATCAAAAGTTTTAAGAGTCTTTTTATCATCAATATTACCATAAAATGCTGAGAAACATTTATTTGCGTAAGCCTGAACTGAGCGTTTCTGTTTTTGCTCGTTAATCGTTGCATTAATACACACGTTTGGAAAAGAAAATGCAAAACTAGCTTATTAGTTAGCAGAGCAGATAAACTTTACGAAGAAGCAGAAAACCTAGAACTTATTATTTCAGAATTGGAGCAAAAATGAAAACGATTGAAGATTTAAGAACTCGTATTAAAGAACTCAGTAAGCAAGCTGTTGAGCTTAGACTAAAAGCATTGATTCGAGAGTGTTCTTGATAAACTTACTCTCTTAATTTCCACATTTTGTTAAACTCTATGCAACTTCATCAACCCTTATCTTTCGATTTTTTGAGATAAGCTTTTGCCCAAGCATACCGTTCGCTATCTTTTTTGAGTAGGTATGCGGCTGCAGTGTGTCTTTTTTCTTCATCTTTTGTATTCCTAACTACTCGCTTGATTTCATCATCGATATCTTCAGTTTTAGCACCCCTTTGGATTGCTTCTCTAAACCAATAATCTCCATTTGGATAGTCACCTTTGTCATAGGCAATAGCTCCCATTAATGTGTAAGGCTGATAACTGAGCGCATGATATTGCATAGCTTTTTTTGCACAACTTTCAGCATCAAATAATTTATCAAGATCTCTGAATGCCGCACCTCTAGTGACTAAAATTGCTGATTTGAGAGTATTGTCTTTTATTTGGTTTAAGTCTAAGTTAGTTAACTGTAAAGCTTGCTCGGATTTGTTTGCCTTACGCCAATAACTACTGGCAGTTGGAATATGCCATTTATTTCCCGATCGCTGAAATTCTTGGACATAAAATTCTGCTTCTAGGCTGTAATATTTCAGAGCAACCTTTCCGTCACGAGATAATAAATCTTGTTCTACAAGGTTAAAAAATAGTAGGGGCTCTAATCTTTCGTTTCTCTCCAGTTTTAGTAGAATCTGATAAAATGGCTCTAGTGTTAATTTATTCGTAAAATCTATTAAACCATACTTTTTCTTAAGCATGATAAAGTGCCGTTTTTGAAAAAGAGTAATAATATTTTCACAGCCATTATTTTTCAGCCATTGAATTTCTGATTCGTTGAGAGTCTCTCCTGATTCTATTTTAGCCTTCAAAGTGTAAGCGTATTTTTGATTCGCGATCGCGATTGTTTCAGTCAGTTTACGATTTTTCATAAAGTTAAGATCTTGTTCGCTTAACTTACTGTCTAACTCAAGTCTTTTGAGAACTTTATACAGGTGGCTTTTAGGAGAGCAATCCTCATATCCTGTAGCTTTATACTTAACTTTTAAGGCAGCAAATTCTCGTGTTTTTTCCAACTCTTGAGCAATAGCAATTGTTTCGCTTAGCCCTTGCTGTTCCAACCATTGAATTTCTGATTCACTTAAATTATTTCTTGCATCGATTTTCTGTAGGATTGGATACAAGGGACTCAACAACGAGCGCTCGGAATGTTTTTTTGCTTGATATTTATCTATTAACTGAGCAAATATATTCTTTTTTTCTGACTCTTGTAGTTTAAAAATATTTGCGGTTTCCAAGAGTTTGTTATCTAAGAGAAAGTTATATTCAAAATCATTCAAAAGTTCTGCTAACTCTAACTTTTTCAAGATTTGATATAGAGGACTATCAGGATAAGAGTTTTGATATTGAGTAGCTTTGTACTTAGATTTAAGTTGAGTGAATTGCTGAATATCTTGAGCGATCGCATTTGTCTGAGATAGACCGTTTGAAGTTAGCCAATGAACTTCCCCAGACGTAAGTAATTGTCCTGATTCAATTTTACAAAGTATGAAATATAAAGGACTATCTTGCCAGGAAACACTATGATTTGTAGCTTTATACTTGGCTTTTAATTGTGAGAATTCTACGCCTAAATTGACAAAATCCCTTAATTTATCTTCTTGTTCTTGGCATATAAATCCAAGCTTCTGCTCTCTTAACCATTCAGTGTCTAATAGATTGAGTTTAATCCCCAAGTCAACTTTTCTAAGTATAAGATACAGAGGACTAGTGGGTGATACATCTTGATATTGAGTTGCTTGGTATTTAGTTTTGAGGGTAGTAAAGTGTTTAATCCGGTTTTGGTCATCTTTAGGCATATTGATGGTATCCGCTATAGCACTGACAAAAATGTGTTATTAACTACTATAGCAACACTTATAAAAAAGGGCGAGTTCAACACCCCCTCGCCCTTATCTCCCTAAATGGTAAATTAATACCCGTACCCACCGAAGAAGCAATTGCTGCCAAACAAGAAGCAACTGAAGCGAAAAGAAGAGCAGAACAATTAGCACGCTTACATAAATTAAGTATAAATCTGGATGAAGTCATCGGTAATCAGTAACCTTGCCAAATTTTTACTGATAATCGCTTCAGAGTGACGCAATTGTGGAATCTTATTCAATACTACAAGGGCTGAGAAGATTCTCCATTCAGACAAGCAAGGGATGCAGAGGGTACAGGAGAGGAAAAAAGGCTTAACCGACAAGTATTGATACCACTCCCAATCTGCGACTGTCTCAAGGCTGACATTGCGATCGTAAAATCTGATTTTTCAATTTTAGGTAGGAGTGCTGCGAAGTTAATTAATAGAAAGCATCTATATTGTGTCGGAAAGCGATCATGGCATGCTTACCCTGCTCCTCTTTCAATGCTGAAAGGATAGCATCAGATACTTCTAATGAAACAATGGTCTTGATTTCAATATTAGTGTTGTAGCCTGGTAAGTCTGACAAGCGTCTTCCGTGTCCGCCCTCACCTTGAACTTGACTAATAGTGTAGCCGCTTACACTATGGGTTTTCAGTAGTTTGACAATACGGTCTTTCAGCACCGTTTCCCCAATGATGGTGATTAAGACGGCGGGTTCGAGGGGAGAGACTAAGTTTGACATGGAGAACTCCAGAGAAGAGGTTTTAGCTTCTAAAGCTTAAGTTTTTCATAAAACAGGCGCTACGACTTGTACCCCTAAGACGTAAATTCGTCTTCTGAGTCGGTAGCATTAAATGTTAACAAGTTTAGTAAATACTCAGAATTGCTACCAAGCCGAGATTACGCAGGTCAAGTTAGAGAAGTGCAGCAACTTGGCGAAGCTCATTCCTCTCAAAGGACGCGAGAGCAAACAGAAATTGCTTTCTTCTGGGCAAATGACTTGAACGGTACTTCTAAACCACCCGGTCAGCTTTACACAATTACCCAAATTGTGGCTAAGCAAGAAGAAACCGTGCAAAGCCTACTTGAAACAGCACGCCTGTTTGCGCTTGTGAGCATTGCTATGGCTGACGCCGCCATTGTTGCTTGGTATGTGAAGTTTTTGTTCCCTCAAGAAAATGACAAGAACAATTTGATTCGCCTTTGGAGACCAGAAACAGCGATCCGTGAGGCTGATACCGACAAAAACCCCGATACAACACCCGACCGCCACTGGCAACCGCTTTCAGCAATGACTGATGGCACGCGTTTTTCACCTGCTTTCCCTGCCTATATCTCCGGTCACGCCACCTTTGGTGCTGCTCATGCAGCAATGATGCGGCTTTTCTTTGGAAGAGATTCTATCTCTTTCACTGCAACGACCGAAGATCCAAACGCTTTACGCGATGAGAATGGAGTTAAACTTACCCGTACTTTTACAAGCTTTACAGAAGCTGCACGGGAGAACGGTAGAAGCCGGATTTATCTTGGTGTTCACTACCAATGGGATGCCGAGGGTGGCTTTGAGTCGGGAACTAAAGTTGGTGAATTCGCTTTCAACAGATTAAGCAATTCAAGCAAATGATGACAACACCAGTCGAGGTAACGGAAGCAATCCTAGCCCTGTCAAGGTGACCGATCAAATTTTGATTCAGACGGCAATTCCTCATCTTTCTCCTCTGCGTACTCTGCGGTTCAAAAATTATTTATTAAACCGCAGAGGCGCAGAGGACACAGAGAAAAGAGTGAGGAAGAATCAGTAATAACGACCTACTTAATTTTGGTTCTAAAAAGTCAGTAAATGGTAAGCTATCTGCTCGTATGAACGCGCCATAACTTTTGCTGCTTCAATTGTCCGTCGGTCAACACCAATAGAATCGTTAGCAAGTTGATACCATTGGTGCATTCTGTCCTTCGCAATGGCATAAAATTAATAGTTCCCGGTAAGCCAAGGTTTGAACTTGCAGTAATATCATTTGTTTGGTTTGAAGGTAGCAGAGGGGTGAGGTGTCACAAATGACAATCATCGTTCGCTAAGCACACGTTCGAGGTTGTCTAAGTCTTGTACTAAGTCGGCTTCGGTGTAGTGAAGATAAGCACCGTGTTTTTTGAGAAAAGCATCGGTAGCGAGGTGGGAGGGCAGCTTTAGAATACGTTGAACTTCAGCTGCACTCAGAATTTTGAGGCGATATGCTTCGACAATAAGGGACTCCAGCACGCGGCGATTCAGGTTGCCAAGGCTAGCTTCGAGTGGATTGGCGAGTTCGTCGGGAAGTTCGATCGTAAGAACGCATATTCTAATATTTTCCTAATTTATTTTTATGTTACTTATTTCATACCAACAGAAAAATGAACAGATGGCTACAATATCAGTATTACTCAACAAAATAGTCCCTATGAGTCAAAGCATTGATGAACGAGTCCGTTGGACAACAAGAGACTTAGAGCTATTGCCCGATAACGGCAATCGTTACGAAATTATTGATGGAGAGCTATTTGTGACGAGAGCACCACATTGGGGACATCAAAAAGCTAGTGGAAACGCTTATGCTGAGCTAAGAGCTTGGTCGCTGTCAACGGGTTTGGGAGAGGCTGTACCCACTCCAGGACTCATTTTTACTGATGCAGATAATGTCATTCCTGATGTAGTCTGGGTGAGCAAGGAACGCCTCTCTATCTTACTTGACGATGCCGGACATTTAACAGGAGCGCCAGAACTGATTGTGGAAGTCCTCTCACCAGGTACGAACAACGAGCAGCGCGATCGCGAGACAAAACTAAAGCTATATACTTCTAGAGGAGTACAAGAATATTGGATTTTAGATTGGCGATTGCAACAAGTTGAGGTGTACCAAAGGGAAAAAGGTGTTTTGAGATTAGTCACAACGCTATTTGCTACAGATGAACTCACCTCACCCTTACTACCAAACTTTACCTGTTGTGTTGCACGGTTCTTTATTTAGTTCAAGCGATCGCCTTTTCGCCAGGGACGCGATATATTCTCAGTAGTGTTGAGTGTGGAAGGCCGTTTGCAGTCGTTGCAATAAAGGAACCAAAAGCGACTAATGAGGTCTTTCCAAGCTAAAAACAACGTTATGTTTTCCTGTCAAACTCGCTCAATTGAATTCATCGGTATTTACAAAAGAATTATCCATATTTTCTGAATCATCGGGCGTATATGTTGGCGTATTGCGATCGTCCAAGTTTTCCTCCGGATATGGAGTAGGCTCATCGCTACTAAAAGGTTCTTGCATATTATCTTCTATATAATATGCTTCTTGTGGTGGAATTGATAAAACTTCAACTTCTTCTGTCACAGATTCAGCATTTGCCTGAGTAGAAACTCCAAGAAGAAGCGGTAGAAGTGCTAGCGTTATTAAACTTAACAAGATATAGGTCTTAAATCTCAATTGAATTGGCAAAAACTTGTTCATAGCAGCCCGTGTAAATTTGTATTCTGATAAAATTTAATTAAAATGGGTATAGCCGCCCTATTTAATCGGTAAAAATTATCAACTGCCAAGACGCCAAGAGCGCCAAGACAAGAGAGAAAAGACAATTTTACAAATGATTTAGGATTGCTATGTTACGTATAACCATGGTTATTTACTGCCTTCGGGACAAAATTCAAAAATTTTAATAATCTTTTTCACTGTTAAGTTAACGAATCCCCTCATTCGCTTGTATGGCAAAGCCCAGTCACAATTGCTCGAGACTGGGCTTTCCAACAGTTAGGTGATTACAATTTGATTACGTGTGTGGTCTGGGCTAAATTATGTACTAGCCTGCTCTAGATTAACTTTGACGACTTTGCCATTCAGTTTGCTGAACTAGGTTTTTTCAGCGCCTCTAACCCTGAAGTTCCACAATTATTAACAATTCATCCTTCTGCTTTTCTGTTCAGTCAAATTTCAACTGGAAATATCATCAATAATTCTAATGCACCTGCAGGATTACTCCGCTTTTGATGACAGCGATATCCTAGCTTTTGCGCGTGATGGTAGAGGCGGCGATATCATTCTCAACACTAGAGCTTTCTTTGGCTCTAGCTATCAACCCGCACAAGAAGTTACTAATCCTCAAACCCTTGATGGTAACAACCGTGTGGATGTCAATGCCACTGGAGGCATCGCATCTGGAAACATTTCGACACCTGACGACAGTTCCATTCAAAACAGCCTCAGCGAACTCTCAGAAAATCCCATTGACACCAACGCGCTGATTGCCAATAGTTGCATTGCTCGTAGTCGTAGCAAACTTAAAAGTAGCTTCACCATCACGGGTTCTGGAGGCTTACCCAATCGTCCTAGGGATGTATTTATTTCATCCTATGCCACAGGTGAAGTGAGTCACGTACAAGATGGTAGCCAAGCGCGTTTATGGCAAAAGGGCGATCGTATTGTGGAACCATCTGGCGTGTATCGCTTGCCTTCTGGGAAACTTATTTTGAGTCGAGAATGTTCTTAAACTTTCTGTTACATGGACACGTAGAGACGGTGGTGGAAGTATTGGCTGGTGGTGCTGCGTTTGAAGTTGCGTGAGCGCGAACGGCTTCACCGCGTCCAAAGGACGGGACGAACGCAAGAGAACGACAATCAACAAAGTACCATCCCCCA
Source organism: Scytonema sp. UIC 10036 (assembly GCF_009725235.1). The sequence goes on along the minus strand of NZ_WJFC01000001.1, from coordinate 58,501 downwards.
AGGTCAATTCACCAGACGCTATATCAACGACAACCTAGATTAGTGAGTTGCGCTTCGGTGTGGCGTAACCACTCAGATCCCCGACAACTCTTGCGAAGTCGGGGATCTGGCAGCCCATCAAAATCAATATGGTGAGACACTACTTTACCAAAAACTGCGCTATGCGTGCGATCGCTCTTAGGTCAGCTGAGTAATGGTGGTTTTCTAACTTTGTCATGAGTCATGAAGTACTGTGCTATGCGATTGGGTGAGTGCTGCCTCAGGTTATTAGGTATTCTGCATCATTTCAGTGTGCGATAGTGCAGAAACAGATCGTTTCCTACCTGACGAGTTTCGATGAGTTCGAGGTGAGGAGCAGCACAAGGTACAAAACCCTCTCCCTCCACTGGACTTGGCGCATCCTGTCCTCCATAAATGACGGGCCAAATGGTCAACCACCAATCATCAATTCGCCCTGCTTGTATGAGAGCAGCTGTCAAAGACCCACCTCCCAAAGCAACGACCTTGCGGATACCCCGTTCTGCTATCAAGGCGTAGGCTCGATCCCAGTCCAGATCTGTATCTCCCAGAGCGATTACATCAGCCAGCTTGTGCAGGGTTGTTGCTTCAGTTTTGCGATCCATTGCAGCCCGTGTCGTAAATATCCATCGCTCAACGTCTTGAGTGAAAAAAGGCAGGTCGGGGGGTAGGTCTAAAGATCCCGAAACAACACAGGTAATGGGTTGGGGAGACTGACCCCGAACGTTACGTGCAGCCAGCAGTTCGGGATTGCTAATTGTGAAGGTCGTTCCCTCAGCTCGAATTGTCCCCGCCCCTACCAAAACTAAATCGGCAAGGGATACTTGATACTCTAGGTGTGCTCGATCAACTGGATCGGGATCGCGTGGTGCTCTAGGGTCTACGGCACTAATCTTTCCATCAGCCGTCATAGCAAGAACCACGGTTGTTTGGGTAACTGTCATACGTAAAGCCTATGTCTATTATGGTGAACAGTTATACTGTACAATGGCTTCAAAACAATAAACTCTCTGTTACTGAGCAATGGACGCCTCGATCGCCAATAGTTGCATTGCCCGTAGTGGTAGTAAACTTAACGGCAGCTTCACCATCACGGGTTCTGGAGGCTTACCCAATCGTCCTGGGGATGTTTCAGTTTCTTCTTATGCCACAGGTGATCTAAGTAACGTACAGGGTGATAGTGCATCGCGTTTATGGCAAAAGGGCGCTCCTATTGTGGAACCACAAGGGGTGTATCGATTGCCTTCAGGGCAACTTGTTTTGAGTCGAGAATGTTCTTAGACTCATGTTCAAACTGCCATATTTCGTATTGAAGTAAAAATTTGTTAATTATTCTCTGTAGAATCATCATTTAGAGCTAACAATACTAAGGTAAGACTAAATAAATTTAGCACCTACCAAAATAAACAAAAAGCAGGTGCAAGCATCAACTGCTGATACTAAGTACAGTATTTGAGCAGAGATGGTGATGTTAAGTTGAGTGCAGCATTAAAAGTCAGATTTGGTGAAGACTTGTTATCAGTGACGAAAGTCACTAGGTAGTATTTTTCATGTCAAGATAAGGGACAAAGAAAGTGCCCAGGTTTTTGAGTCGATATACACCAGAAACCGTCATAGAGAAATACAGAATTTCATCAGAATAGGTGTGGCGCTATGCACTGCCATAGTGCCAATTCTGGCAATCTCTCATTTGTGGCTTTCGGTATTAAGTTATGTTTGGTGGACGAAAAGACGGAGAGAGCGGTATGAATTTTAACCATCGAAAAATCAGAAATTTTATTAGAATAGGTGTAGCGTTATGCACTGCCATAGTGTTAATTCTGGCTAGCACAATCAATGCTAAAGGAGCAACAACTTATACAGTTATAGACATAGGTGTGTTAGATAGCAGTTCCAGTACAAGTTCAAGCTACGCTAATGATATCAACAATAAGGGTCAGGTCGTGGGCTACTCATCGACTCTCAATGGCGATCGCGCCTTTTTATGGGACAGTTCCAACGGAATGCAAGACTTAGGCGTGTTGGGTAGTTTTAATAGCTTAACTAATAGCCGAGCTAACGATATCAACAACAAAGGTCAGGTAGTTGGTTTTTCCACTCAGAGCAATCCTACTCGTAGTGCCTTCTTATGGGATAAGGTTAACGGAATGCAAGATTTGGGAACAATGAGCACTCCATCACCTAGTGGGAGGAGTGCTTATGGCATTAACAACAAAAGCCAAGTGGTCGGTGGAGCAAACGCACCTACTACCAACAGAAACGATCCTGCCTTTATATGGGATAGCATTAACGGAATGCAACCTCTGGAGTTTTCCCCAGCATACTTCAACATCGCCAATGACATTAATGACTCAGGTCAAATAGTTGGTTACGTCAATCTTAGGTATAGACCCTCATTTGCGGCTCTCTGGGATAGTACGACTCGGAAAATCACCAACCTCAATAACTCGATCGATCCTAACAGTGGTTGGTCTTTAGTTGAAGCACGCGCAATTAACAATAAGGGAGAGATTGTTGGTTATGGAACGTATAACAATCAAACTCGTGCTTTTCTTTTACAACCTACTAATATGACTGCTTCTAAACCTGGTGGGCTAATACAGCGCGGCTGAAATAAAGCTGTTATTCACTCGGTAGTGAAAATTTGATGAACCGCAATATGTTTATATAGAACGGGTAGGGATACTCGTTCTATACTGGTGCGATGCTCCCAATTCTCATTGACCTATTGAACGGTAAATGCTCTGCACCAAGTTTTTACTAATTGACACTTGAAGGAATTTTGAAAACCATTCACTTATATGTATTATGGTTAACTTGTAAGTGAAAACTTTCCATGGTAAGTTAACGATTAAGTAATTAAACAAAAATAATTACATATATTAAATTATACTTATTAAAGAATTTTAGGTTAAATTTTGTGTAATTAATTTGTCTTACTACTTATGTACAAAAAATAATTGACTCGGCAAAGACATTAGCTTTTTTCAAAGCTTTAGAGGGGAAAAATCCTATGCGGTGGGGTGCATTTCTGAGGAAAATTTTCGCTGAACACGTTTGGCTATTAAGTGGGGCAGGGTTGCTAGGATGCGCGGGAGCGATCGCACTTTCTGGAAACTCCGCCATTGCTCAAAACAGCATTATACCCGATACCACCCTCGGTTCAGAAACTTCTAGTGTTGTATCTCTAGATGAAAGCTTTGGTATTCCTATTGATGTCATTAATGGCGGAGCGATTCGCGGAGTTAACCTGTTTCATAGCTTCCAAGAATTCAATGTTGCTGCACTCAGAGGGGTGTATTTTCTCAATCCCGATAATGCTATTCAAAACATTCTGGCACGTGTTACTGGCAATAACCGCTCTGAGATTTTAGGTACTCTAGGCATTTTAAATGCTCCTGGCATCACATCCCGTGCCAACGTATTTCTCATGAACCCCAATGGAATTATATTTGGACCAAATGCTCAGTTAGATATTAGCGGTTCATTTGTCGCCACAACCGCGAATGCGATCGCATTTCCTGATGGTGCAGAGTTTTCTGTGAATTCAGGAGCCGCTCCGCAGAATCAATTACTAAGAGTTAATCCTTCCGCGTTTCTGTTCAATCAAGTAGCTGCCCAAGGTTCCAATTCTATAGAAAATAAGGGTATTCTGGCAGTTCCAAATGGTAGGAGCTTATTGTTAGTGGGTGGGCGTGTCGCTCCAACTGCAACCTCAACAGGGCAGATATTGGTAGATGGTGGAAAGCTTAATGTTTTTGGTGGTCGCATTGAGATAGGTGGATTGACTGCACCTGGAATGGTAGGACTCACTGTTGATGGGAATAGTCTGCGCCTGAGTTATCCTGCGGGGGTAGCAAGAGCAGATATCTCATTTGTGAAAGGTGCTTTCGTAAATGTTGCAGGTGCAGGGGGTGGTGATATTGCAATTAATGCAAACAATCTGAACATATTGGAATATAGTATTCTCAGTTCAGGGCTAAATTTAAATCAAGGAAGTCCTGGAAGCAGAGCAGGTGACATTTTAATTAACGCTACCGGAGTGGTAACAATAGCAGATGACAGCACTGTTAATAATACTGGTTTACGCAATTCTATTGGTGATGCAGGGGATATCAAAATTGTTGCTCGTTCACTCAATATGACTAATGGTGCTCAAATCCAGTCATCAATATTCGGTGGGCAGGGAAATGCAGGCAACATTAGTATTCAAGTAGAGGGTTCGGTTTCTCTGTCAGGAATAGGTGCTGATACAAATCCCAGTGGCAGACGCAATCCCAGTGCAATTATCAGTAACGTTGTATCAGCTAATCTCCCCATCCAAGCACCACCATTCTTTGGAATCCCAATTAGTGGTAACAGTGGAAGCATTGATATCCAAGGGCGATGGCTTTCTCTTGCAGATGGATCTTCTATCAGTACTACCAGTTTACTAGGAGGTAAGTCTGGAGATATTCGAGTCGAAGCTTTCGATTCTATCTCTATGACTGCTGCTGCTGGAATTAGTGCTACTACTTTTAGTGACGAAAATGCTGAAAATGTGTCAATTGTTACGAAGAGCTTAAATCTTAACGAGAATGCTATCATTGCAACAAATACCTTTGGCAGAGGTAACGCAGCCAACATTACTATTGATACCCAACAGTTACTTGTTCGGAATGGCGGAGCGGTGTCTGCTACTTCTAGCAGGATTGGATCGTCAGATAACGTTGGAAGAGGCGGAAACATAATCGTCAATGCCTCTGATTCTATAGAAGTAGACGGGGTAGGTAATATCACTGGCTTCTTCACTGAAACATCTACTAGAAACCGTGCTGGAGACTTAACTCTCAACACCAGAACACTAACTCTCAGAAATGGAGGAGTCATTTCATCTGGTGCTTCTCGCAGAGGCAGTCTGGGAGGTAATGGTGGAAATTTGACAGTCAATGCTTCAGAGTTAGTAGAAGTTAATGGTTCGGGAAGTAATTCTACTGAGTTACGTACTGAAGCCTATGGTATAGGAAATGCCGGAGATTTAATAATTAATACTAGACGTTTGCAAGTGATTGGTAATGGAGTAGTATCAACGTCTACATATGGTCAGGGAAATGCTGGAAACATATTTGTACACAATAGTGACATCGTAGAAATAGACTCTGGAGTCATTTCCAGTGCTATCCAACCTGGAGCAGTAGGTAATGCAGGTGACATTGAGGTGAATACCAAAAACCTTTTTCTAACTAATGGTGCTTTAATAGATACAAGAACCTTTAGTAGGGGAAATGCAGGTACTATCAAGATTAATGCCAGCAATACCGTCTCTTTGGATAGAAATGCAGGTGTTGTGAGTGCTTTGGAACTAGAAGCCGAGGGAAAAGCAGGCGACATTGAACTGAGTACTAGAAACCTTTCTCTGACCAATGGTGCTTCTATAGATATCAGAACTCTTGGCAAAGGGAATGCGGGTACAGTAAATATTAACGTCCGCGATACTCTGTACGCCAACAACGGTAACATCAGAACTGATTCCCGTCAATCTTCTGGTGGTGCGATCGCCATAAACGCTAAAGATATGCGCCTTTTTGGTGACAGTGACATTTCCACCTTTGTTTTCAGTGGTGCAGGAGGCGGTGGCAATATCACCCTCACCGCAGACTCCATCATCGCCTTCAATGACAGCGACATCTTAGCATTTGCCAGTGATGGCAGAGGCGGCGATATTACTTTCCAGACTCCTGCCTTCTTCGGCGATCGCTATGAACCTGCTTCTCCCGGTACCAATCCCTTCAATTTAGATGGCAATAATCGCGTAGATATTAATGCCAGTGGTAGGCTTGCAGATGGAAGCATCACCCTACCAGATGTCAGCTTTCTGCAAAACAGTTTAACAGAATTACCGCAAACTCCAATTGATACCAATGCGCTGATTGCTAACAGTTGCATTGCTCGCAACAGTGGTAAGCAGGAAAATACCTTCACCATTACAGGTTCTGGCGGTTTGCCGAACCGTCCTGGTGATGCTTCAATTTCTTCCTATTCCACAGGTGATGTGCGTGACGTACAGGGTGATAGTGCATCGCGTTCGTGGCACAAGGGCGATCCAATTGTGGAACCATCTGGCGTTTATCGTTTGCCTTCAGGGAAACTTATCTTGAGCCGAGAATGTTCTTAAACTTACTTTTGGGGCAACTGATTTTGAGCCATCAATGTCCCTAGAAGTCAATTTCTATCACTAGACCTTTCCGAGAAAAGATGTAGGGGCGCAACGCCTTGCGCCCCTATCCAAACTGTCGAATTAACCACAATGACCATGCAGTTTTCTGCAAGATGATTTACTGAAATTAGCAACTACTGAGGATACAAACTGCCTTTTAGGTAGCATAAACAGTGAAAGACTTATCTAATATTTTTATTTATTCTTTAAATAAAGAAAACACTTAATAAAACCACAAGAACAAATAATCTAATTGTTCTCAATATACCATAATAGAGTTCAATCAAGGAGAAAGCAAATGTTAGAATGCTTTGATTTGGTAGGACAATCTAACTGTATAAATACAGATTTTGCTGAATCAGCAGCATGGCTATCTTCAGGAATGGAAGGAATAAATAACCAATTCGTGCAAGCTAAAAAGTTTTCTGGTTCAAGTGCTGATTATGGAGAATTTCTTGAAATTAACAACTTTACTGATGATATTGAGAGCTTATATAGTCCATCTTCAACAGAAATTAGCCCCTTGGTTGCACCAGATCCAGGTAGCGTCTTCAGCACAGCATACAATATTGGTAACTTGACTCGCCCTCAGACGTTCACTGATTTTGTTGGCTATAGCGACACTTCCGATCTATATCGCTTCAACCTGTCAAGTGAGAGCAGTTTCAACCTATCTTTAAACGGTTTGACTGGGGATGTAAATGTAGAATTATTGGATGCAAACGGAACACGCATTGGGTTTGCAGGAAACAGTGGTACTGCGGCAGAAGCTCTCGACGGCAATTTGCAAGTAGGAACTTATTATGTACGAGTTTACCAATACAGTGGTAGCACTAACTACCGTCTCGGACTATCTGCTACACCTATTCTCAACAACACACGCACTGTGTTGGGAACCTTAGATGCAAATTGGTTTACCTATCAATCTGGCTTTAGCCGCACAGTGATTTCTGGTAATGGTAACATTGACTTTGGTAAGGGAGAACGAGATCTACTCAATCTTTCCAGTATTTACTCTAACACAGTGGCTTTCAGTAACGCCAGTAACGGAGGTGGCGTGCTTTACAACACTGGTAATGGGACTCGTTTGTTTGATGCTATTACGTTAAACAATGGCAGTCAAATCCTCTTTGAAGGAATTGATAGTATTCAATTTGCGGACACTACGCTTAATTTATCAGTAACGCCAAACGATCCGTTGTTTGGACAGCAATGGAACCTACACATGATGGGTGTTCAAAACGCATGGCGGTTCACCACTGGTTCAAATAGTGTGTTAGTAGGTATTGAAGATTCAGGTTTGGGAGTCAATAGTTCCGGCTATATCCATGAGGATTTACGCGGCAGTAGCACAACTATTTATCCTAACAACTACCGCGATGACTTTTACAAGTCTAATACCTCTCACGGTACTGGAGTTCAAGGTATTATTGCCGCAGCTACTAACAATGGCTATGGGATGAGTGGTATCAATTGGAGTTCTTCAGTGTTTAACATTGATGTTTTGAATGGCGAAACTAACGATCTGTCGCTAGCGGAAGCTACACGAAACTTAATCAATCAAGCTAATCAGAACGGACAGCGTCTTGTGATTAATATGAGTTTAATTTACACTAACGAGCCTGCTTTTAATCAACTTGTTGCTAATAATCCCAATACTTTGTTTGTGATTGCTGCAGGTAATGATGGTCATTTGGGTGTGAGTGGTCTGACCTATCCAGCAATACTGGCACAACAATATAGTAATGTTATTGCTGTAGGTGCCTCCTGGGGAACGAATGCTGCCGATGGTTCTCCTCGAACACCTGGTGAAAGAATTCAGTACAGTGGATGGTGGGGATCGCAGTACGGTTTGGGGTTAACACTGATGGGACCATCAGAAGTCGTTACTACTAGTGCAACTCGCTTATCAACAGGTGCAGTACAATTTAGCTATACCACTGGTAGTAGCGATCGCTTTAACGGAACTTCTGCAGCAACTCCAAACGTCACAGGTGTTGCTTCCCTAGTCTGGAGTGCCAATCCCAATTTAAATGCGACTCAAGTCACGCAAATTTTGTCACAAACAGCTTACGATCTGGGCACATCTGGATACGATACGGAATACGGTAGCGGATTTGTCAATGCTGATGCTGCGGTCAGACGAGCATTGGCACTAGCAAAGGGTGTAGCTTGAATTTGTCTCTCACGTACTTCAGTTTGAAGATTTAAGCTTCCAGTTTTTGGACATATCCCGGACAAGGTGTAAGCGTATTGAGCAAAGATTCATCTGCTGTCCAGAATTGGGCAGATTCTAACTCGGCAACTGCCAGAAAAGCTGCATCATACAAAGTTGCCAAGGAGAACTGTTGGGCGATCGCCCATGTTTTTGCACGGATAGCATTGTTATCCAGGTAGTCAATCGGCATTTGGCAGAAGTCATCATAAAACCCCTCTGCCTGTGCTACGGTAATTGCCCCCAACCTTACTTTTTTTCGCAATACTGAGCCAACTTCAGCCCACGCAAATGCTGGAGCAACCAAACGCTCATTCGATGTCAGCAAGGGAACGATCAAGTTTCTGGCTTGAGGTTGCAGTGTCTCAGGTACCAGATAAGGAATCCAAACGCTAGTGTCAATACACTTAGTCACGCCGTCCCTCACCAGCTCTAAGCTGACGAATCAAGTCCACAGAACTTGATTGAATTCCTGTTTTGGCTTCTACTTCGGCACTACGAGCCACAATGCGCTGATGTGCTGCTAGCGCTCGTCGTCGTCGCACCTCGCAGGCGAGCGCTTCGACAACCATCTCGTTAAAAGACTCATTGCCTTCGCGAAACTGCTTTGCTTGCTCGAGTAGATCGGCAGGAATGCGGATAGTTACAGCTTCTCGTTCCATACTTGCATCTCATGTAACTACAAAATGACATCATAAATTATAACTATTTTCTGAATCAGTCAGCTACTGTCCTTGACAATGCAGAGTGCGATCGCCTCCAACGTCTGCACGCTATGCGATGCCGTTCGGCGCTGGAGGCACAGTACGCGAAGAAAGAGGAGAAGAAGATCGATAATCTTGTGGCGGAAAGGGAGTAAAGTGCAGTTTTCGGCAATCGATTCTTCTTAAAATTGCTCTTAACTAAGCAGAAACAGTGAATGTCTTACTCCGCAGCTTTCCCTATCTTGAAAATTAATATGTTCTCCAGTGGAGGTAGCTTAGGTATACCACTTCAAATTTTTGATGGTTTAATGGCAATACAATTTCAAAATAATTTCAACACAATAGCTGGAAATATCAGTTTTTCAGGAACAGCTAACGCAACGTATAATGCTACTTTGAGTGGCTTTCTTGTCTGAGCATCAAGAAATTCTTTATCTTAAGTATCTCAAAAAACTTATCGATCGGTGCGATAAGCCGGGTACAGTTTGCGCTAGGAGCGATAAGTCACGCTACAGGCTATACTGCCGTATCGCGTGTTTGCGGTGTCCAGATACCCGATTTCTTTGAGAAGTCTGGCATCTAACTTTTCACCAATGATTTTTTAGAATTGATATAGATAAATCATTATTAATGATTTAAGTTGTGAGTACAACATTATGTTTATTCTAAAACTTACCTATATTTCCTGCGTTATTGGCAAAAAATGTAGTAGAAACTACTGAATTGTTTGAGCAAGTACCGTGATTAATAAAAGCTGGTTTGATGGATATTGGTATCTAAAGCTAGCGGGTTGGTTGGGATTTGTAAGTGCGATCGCCTGCTCGGAAAACTTTGCCTTTGCTCAAAGCAGCAACATTATACCAGATGACACGTTGAGCAATTAAGCAAGAAGGTACCTTTATCATTACGGGTTCTGGCGGTTTGCCCAACCGTCCTGGCGATGTTTCAGTTTCTTCCTATCCCACAGGTGATGTACGTAAAGTACAAGATAATAATTCATCGCATTTTTGGCAAAAGGGTAACCCTATTGTGGAACCACAAGGTGTGTACCAATTACCTTCAGGACGACTTGTTTTGAGTCGGGAATGTTTTTAAACTTCTATAGCCGTCACACCTTATCATCCGAAGCCAAATTTACTTTGCTGTTTCCTGCAATCCATTCTTCTTAAAGTTGCCATTGCTCTAGCAGAAATAGTGAATGTAGGATCTAGTTGCTTTCTTTATCCTAATAATGAGACGAGTCGTCAAAAATAAACATTTATGTATGTGTCACATAGTTTACTTGTCAAAGAAAGCCTGAATGTGATAGTTTGCCTTTCAAATATCAGTAATAATACTCGGTTTTCAAGAATAAAAAATATTCTTGTTTGGAGGATAGCCTACAGATCCACTAGCAATACTGCTCGGATAAGGAAATTGTAGGTTGGGTTTCGTTCCTCAACCCAACCTACGTGTTTTCGTATTTTTCGGCTTAACCGACAAGTATTGGATGCACTAGAGTAAGGCTTGCTGATTTTTCAGCGTAGTTATTTTTGGTAGGAGTATTGTCAGTAATATAGGAGAGTCTACAATTGGATATTGTTATACACCTAAAGCAAAGACGAAAACAGTACACTACAGGCAGTAGCTGTTGCGAATATATAAATTTGGCAACATTTGTTACTGCAATCCTTTCCACTTTTGTTTGCCTATCTTCCACTGCATTTGCTCAATCTGCACCACCACCGGGAGTGACAATTCCTCCAGACGCACCAGATACGATTGAGCGCATCACTCCTCAACCCAACGAATCACCAAGTCCCCTTCCTCAAGCACCCCCAGCAGACTCACCAAAACCCAGTCTTGAAACGCCTTCCACTCAAGAATCACCCGACGTCACATTTCCGCAAGGGACTCGCATTCCAATTAAGAAAATAGAGGTACTCGGAAGTACAGTTTTGCAAGACAAGATTCAAGAATTAATTGAACCTTTGGAAAAGAAGGGAGAAGTAACTTTTGAAGAATTGCTCCAACTGCGTTCTCAAATCACTCAGCTGTATTTAGACAATGGTTATGTTACTAGTGGTGCATTTTTGCCAAACAATCAAGATATTAGTAGCGGTGTTGTAAAAATTCAAATTGTTGAGGGAGAGCTAGAAAATATTGAACTCACTGGATTAAATAGATTACAAACAGGGTATGTGCGCTCGCGCTTGCGAAGAGCAACTTCAAAACCTCTAAATCAGAAGCGTTTGGAAGAAGCACTACAACTTCTACAACTCGATCCCCTCATCAGCCGCGTGAATGCAGAGCTAACAGCTGGTAGCACGCCCGGTCAAAATATATTACAAGTGCAAATACAAGAAGCACCAGCCTTTCATGCTGGAGTCTCTATAGAGAACACTCAGTCCCCCAGTATTGGTTCCCTACAAGGTAGCGTTTTTATTGCCCATGATAATGTACTCGGTTTTGGCGATCGCTTTAATGCCGAATACGGTAGAACAGAAGGTCTGAATTTATACGATATTAACTACACTATCCCGATTAACTCCCTAAATGGTACCATTGGATTTCGATATAGCAATACTGATAGCCGTATTATTGAAGATCAATTTGAAGAATTAGACATTAAAAGTGAAACACAGACTTATTCTCTAAGTATTCGTCAACCTTTATACAGAACTCCAACCGCCGAGTTTGCTCTCGGTTTATCCTTAGACTTGCGTCGAAACCAAACATTTATACTTGACGATCTCCCCTATTCCTTTTCAGAAGGTCCAGAAAATGGTAGATCAAAAGTGACAGTCATTCGATTTTCTCAAGATTGGGTAAATCGTAACGCTAATAGAGTCTTAGCCGCACGCTCTCAGTTTAGCCTGGGTATAGGTGCTTTTGATGCAACAATTAACGACACGGGTACTGATGGGCAATTCTTTTCCTGGTTGGGACAGTTTCAGTGGGTACAGAGACTGTCACCCACAGCTTTATTACTAGCACGGCTGAACGCGCAATTAACTGGAGACTCATTACTTTCTCTAGAAAAACTTAGTATTGGTGGATTCGATACGGTGCGCGGGTATCGTCAGAATCAACTGGTTGCAGATAACGGTGTAGCCGGTTCACTAGAAGTTCGCTTTCCCCCAATATCTAGCTACACAGCATTGCAGTTAGCACCCTTTTTCGATATTGGTACAACTTGGAACAATCGAGCAGAGAACCCCGAACCACAGACAATAGCTAGTTTAGGTTTGGGGTTAATTTGGCAACCCTCTCGGAGTTTGTATTTGCGTTTGGACTATGGAGTCCCTTTAATAGACGTTGATAACCAAGGAGACTCACTGCAAGATAAAGGGCTGTATTTTTCTTTGCGATATCAGCCGTTTTGATTCTAATGGCTAATGGCTAATGGCTAATGGCTAATGGCTAATGGCTAATGGCTGATGAACCCCTATTCCGCACCCTAGCTGTCGCGCATGAATAAAATGTAGGAAAAGTAGTACATAAAAACTAAAAACAGAGTAGGGAATAAACAATCAATTGCAAATTAATAGCAATAAGCAACAGAAGAGAATTATAAACAGATTCCCATGCAAAGAGCGATCGCTTAGGGCGTCCTAGGCGATCGCTCAACCTTTATATATGTTTCCCAAATTTTTTGATTCAATTCCTTCTCTTACAAAGTTGGGCGGGATGGAAGCCGACACCGCCCACTTTGTGCTGTGAGCATTTAATAGGTGAGGGAGTCAAAGCCGAATATTTAAATGACGATAAACTCGGCATAGTTATGGATAAAATGTTTTTCAAAAGCATTTGCTAACATTCTTTTATTTTTTTTGCCCGGTCACAATAAAACCTGGAAAACCTGCTAAAAAACGCCCGGATTCGTGCAGTTTTTTTAACTGATTTACCCATTGATTTAAGTCCGATTCTGATAGAACTTTTTGGTGAAGCGCTTGCTCTAAAATTCCATGACAAACCCACATAAAAAAATCATATGGTGCTAGATTAGTGTGCGTCACAAAAGTGATGTTGGTTAAACCTAACTCTTCAAATATTTCCGGGAGTTTACAACCTATTAATCCATTGGGAAAACTATCCGATATGAAGCCAACAATTTTGCGAGTTAAAGCGGGAAAAGCCGAGTTAACAAAGGTGCCGTCTAAGTAAAAATCAAAGATAGCAAGCTTGCCACCAGGGCGCAATACACGAATCATTTCCAAAACGGTGTTCTTTGGGTTTTCTAAGAACAATAAAACACGTTCTGCCCGACAGGCATCAAAGCTATTATCATTCAGATTGAGAGAGTTGGCATCAGCTACATAATACTTGACTGACAAATTTAATTTATCTGCTCTTTTCTTCGCCTCCTCAATCATGATCTCACTTTTATCTACTCCCACAACTAAACCATTGTGACCAACAATTTGTTTTATACGTTGCACGTCATGACCGAGTCCGCACCCTACATCTAAAATGCAATCGCCTTCTTTAATGCCTAAATAATCGATGATTTTCTGTTTGCATTGACGCACAGAATCTATGGCATCACATTTATCTAGAAAGTCGAATAAAAATTTGGTTTCGTTCATTTTTTCGGGAGATTGAAATCCCAGGGCTATATTTTGCATAACGTTTTTAGAATATCCTGGATGAATTGAGAAAAAGCAGACTTATAAAGCAATTGTATCTGAAGTGTTAAATCAAAAAATCAAAAAGTTACATCTAAGTCATTCATGACTTGGGTTGATTCATGCTTCAATACCAGACAACACAACATGGTGTTCATTTTGTTAACAGACTCCATGTACTCGAATTGTGGGAGTGATTCTGCTACTATACCTGCTCCAGCATTTAGGTAAACCCAGTCATCATACTGATAGACGGAGCGGATGGCGATCGCTAAATCTACAAGCCCAGCGCTGTTTATCCAACCAATAGCACCTGCATAAATACCTCGTGGCTCGTCTTCTAAGCGAGCTATCCATTCCAACGCTTGACTTTTATCAATACCGGACACAGTAATGCCTGGAAATAAAACCTTCAGGGCATCCCATAAAGTTTTCTCAGATTTTAACTGACCACTTACTCGTGATGATAAATGCTGTACATAGCGGTATTTCTTGACCTGCATAAAGTCAAATATTTTAACTGTCCCAGGTACGGAAAGTTTGGCAATCTCTTGTTGAGCAAGTGCAACGGAGAGCGCGTGTTCCTTAACCTCTTTAGCATTAGTAAATAATTCACTATACAGGCGAGCATCGTCTTCCAAGTTTTCACCACGTTGCCGTGTACCTGCCAACGGATTGGTAATAACAAATCCTTGATTGTCTATTTGCATCAATATTTCGGGACTAAAGCCTACAGCACGTACATCTCCCATATTCAGACAATATGAACGGGCAGAGTTATTAACTTTCGTTCCGGCTATATAGGTTTTAATAACGTCCAGATCTCCTTTTATTTTTACAGAACGAGAAAGTATGGCTTTTTGTAACTTACCTGCTTGAATAGCTTGAATGAGAACATCTACTTTACTTTGATAAGATTCCCGCTCGTTATCAATAACATTAATCAATATGGGTGTTGGAACAAACTCTGTAAATTGGCTATTCACTGATAACATTTTTTTGATTTTATCTAGCGATTTTATGCTTTTAATTTTGACTCTTTGTGTAGTAATATGAAGTTCAGTTTCTGGTACAAGAAAACATAAAAGTGGTTGCTGAATTGCTTTGGAGTAGCTTGAGTAGAAGCGAACTATATCAAAAGCGATATAGCCATAAGCCGTCCAACCTACAATTGGCAAAGATGCTAATAAGGATTCTACTTGTTTAAATGGATCGCTAATAGGGACTGACAGCTTTTTTTCTGTATCTTCTAATGAAACAGCCTCTAAGCTGACTGATACCTTAAATAACATATTGCCAGCAATACGCACTTCGTCCCGATCTTGATAAAGAATATAGTCAGAAATAACACCTGACTGAAGCAAATTTTGCAACACAGTAATAGGACGAATTTCCCCTGTTACAAACACTTCTTCGTACTCATACGTTTGTGTTTCGCTCATTATATTTTCTGGTGATTGATGTATGTTTTAGCTAGTGTAGTGCTGTTCCCACAAATTTCGCCTACAAGCATTTGCTTTTTTTCCTGTTCCTTGGAATGGAAATGCTTCTAAATCTTCCTCCCTATACGAGAGAGACGCAAGAATTTGGCGGAGTGAAAGTTAGATTTTTGGAATTTTCTATATAACGTGAAAAGCCAGACTTGCTTTCTATATCGTAATTTATATTGATGGCAAAATATTGTCAATAGCAAGTAAGTAGTCGGATAAAAATCAACCAGGTATGTAAAGAAAAATTAAAAGAATAGAAGAAATTTGATAAGCCGAAGACTTGTCGGCTAAAGCCGTATTGCTGTAGTGCAAGCAATACTTGTCGGTTAAGCCTAAAAATGCGAAAACACTACAATGTGCTCAGCCCTTGCAGTATTGGTAGTGCAAGAACATTGAGAATGAAATTATGGCACAAATACGGGGAGCAAGAGTATCTATATATTTTAGACCGGGCTGCAACGTCATACATCAACTGTTCAACTAATTGGCGGGTGTGGACACAGGACATTAACTCATCTGTTCTAGCGTTGAGAATTACAGACGCGTTGACTTGTCCTGGGGTGAAATCACCATCTTTTGACTCAATAACCAAACCAGATTTACTGACATATTCACAATCACTCTTCAACAAAAAGTTGTCTTAATTGATGACTCAGTAAAACTTGAGTTGCTAAACCTGATGGAGCGCTTAGGTATTGTTCGTTCGGAAGCCTACAACAAACTTGGTAGTGTCAAGCATTCATAAGAGTTAGGCTGGCGGTTCTTTCGTATATATCGTGCTAAATTGTTAAATCTAGTTGATAAATTTGACCATTTTCCAGGCAACTACACTCAAATTTAAACTCATGTTTTATCTCGTTCGGGCTCCACTCCTTCATCAATCCAAACATCAATGGCTGCTTTAACTTCTGATTCAGTTATAGCAGACCACTCTTTTTCATTAATAATTGTCCTAAATACGGATCTTTTACCGTGACCGACTTTTTCTATTGAGTATCCGCGATACACTAAATTTTTAGGCTTAACCATTTTTCTCTCAATTTTATTAACTATTGTAACATACATCCATAGTATTTTTGAACTATTGACACTTATCTAAGATTATTGAGTGCTTACTCGTACCGAAATATGTACAATCCTGCTTAGTGGTTGATTCCAGTTGTTGCATATCCGGAAATTCATGCTGAAAACTCCTATCCTGTTTGGGGTTGTTAATTTGTTACTTTCTTGTACACAACGTTATTGTAAGTGACGGAAAATCAACCATTTTTAGCCCTATTTCTGTTTTCGTCTAGATATCGGGTTAACCTCATGAGGTAGAAACAGCTTTGGAATTGTCCACCGACGGCTGGCTTGAAGAAAGGGAGGCATTTAAAGATCGGCTCAAAAAGCGCGATCTACGCATTGAGCGGCATTTGAAGGCATACTAACGATGTTGCGACTAAGTGCAGCGCACACCCGAGCGGCTTTCAAGCTTCTAAAAACTTTTTCTCACGGTTTTTATTGACTGTACGTTCAGTCATTATTAGAATAATAGTAGCGATAATAACGTAAAAGCAAAAACAGACTGTCATCAAAGACTCTGTTAAGAGTCAAATGCGCCTGTGTTAACTGATAGAGGAATAGAAAATGGATTTACATTACGTTGTTCAAGGCAACGGCGAGCCGATTGTCTTCCTTCACAGTGGTGGAGCTGATTTGCGCGATTGGGAATTTATGACTCCTTCCTTGGCTCAATTTTACAAATGCATAGCCTACGATGGTCGAGGTGCCGGACAATCGCCATCACCGAATGAAATTCCCGATTACGTAGAAGATTTAAAAAATCTTCTCGATTTTCTTGACATCGATAACACAGTTTTGGTGGGGCATTCAATTGGTGGACAGATTGCTACCAATTTCGCTCTTACATATCCGCAACGAGTATCGAAACTAGTTCTGGTTGCTCCTGGGTTGACAGGATACCAATTTTCACCCAACCTAGTTCAGAGGTTTGAGGAGATTCAATCTATGGCTCCAAATGTCGAGAAAATGGCACAACTCAATTTGGAGTTACCTATTTACCAAGTGGTGATGGCGAGTCCGCAACGCGATCGCATGGTAGAGATGACAACGCACAACATACTCCGAGGACTTGAATGGCAGCATCTGTGGAAGAACGTGCAAGTTTGGGGGGAATTACCTGCCATTCCCCCATTGAACGAGCTGGCAGTAAAAACCCTATTTATTATCGGTACCCAAGATAGTGAGGATTGTTTGGGCATAGCAAACTTATTCAAACAAGTTCCTGACATTCGCTTTGCCCGCATTGAAAGTGCAGACCATATGTTGACTCTGACTCATTCATTAGAGGTTTCTAGTATTATCAGAGAGTTTCTGAGTGAGTCGAAATAATGCCCCGCACCCCATCTGAAAATGAAAGTATCCGTCGCGCTTCAAAGCAGCAAATTCTCGAAGCAACGATGGATTTGTTTTGCTCTAAAGGCTACCATTCCACATCTATCGATGATGTGGCAAAGCGAGCGCAAATCTCGAAAGGATTGCTCTATCACTATTTTAAAGGTAAAGAGGAACTGCTTGCAGCAATCGTCGATCTGCGAATCAATGACATATTAATTGTGATGGAAGCAGCAAAGGCAAAAGAAACTCCTGCCGAACAAATCCGACACATTATCGAAGGTGCTTTGGAGGATAAACCAGAGATTTTTCGTTTTTACCTCAACCTCTTTACCCAACCCCGACTCGATCCAATTGTAGCTAAGTACGGTCAAAAGTTAATGGATGAGCAAATCCGCCAATTCGAGGTACAGACTCAGATGTTCGTCAACCTTGGGGTGGCAAATCCGCGAGAGCGAAGTCTCTATTTTTCCTCAACAATTCAGGGGATTATGCTGATGTATTCCACCTATCCGCAAACCTTTCCCCTCGAAGAAGTTAAGGCTATTGCAATAGCACAGTTTTGCTCGAATGGTTGAGTCCGCCGAACTTAACAGCGAAAAGTAAAGTTTCAAGTTGAATTCTTTAGCTACTAGGTCAAACTATAAAGCTTTGATAAAATTGTCGTTCCAAAAGCCCTAAATTCGTGCAAAATTTGAGTTTACGTATATACCGTTGATGACGCTGTTAAATTTAGCGAGTAATATATAAATGTAACTTATAGCACATAGCGTCTTTTAAAAGAATGTATTAAAGGTGAGGAATGTGGGTTGTAATCGGAGTTTACAGCCATACCATGACTGACGGAAGACAATCTCTTGAACTTTTGTTAAGCGTCCCCGTTTTAATAATTGCTCGACTAGTGCGATCGCTTCTACAACCGTCATTTAACCGCGTAGAACTAAATTAACTGTGATATTCGCACCATAAGCTTTATTAAGCAAAAAAGTTTACGTAAATCTACTAAAAAAATCCGACTTTTTTCCGACCTTGTTAAACTGTAAAACTTTATACTAGTTAGTAGAGTATTCGGATAGTAGGTTTCAGCCAAAAATCTGCATCAATTCTCCGTCTCATCTATAAAAACTCATCAATATATATGAAAAATTCACATATTTCAGGAAAAAATTTAATTGTTAAATCATCTGTAATCCTCTATCCAACACAGTTAACCCCCGTAGAACAAGCTCTGTTTTTAGCACAAGACTACTTACAGAATTTTGCCAGTGAGCAGGATTTTGGTCAAAAAATGGCGATCGCTTTTGGGGACGGGGCTAATGTTGATTCTTTGGCGATGGCGTGGTTAGCGGGAGATTTTAGTGATTTTCCTGAGATAGAGATTCGCTATGCAGCAGATATCAATGGAGCGAATGGAGCTTTTGCTGCGGCGACGAATAGGATTTATTTATCACATGAATTTATTATAAATAATCAGGGAGATGTAGATGCGATCGCCAATGTACTATTGGAAGAAATTGGTCATTTTGTTGACTCGCAACTTAGTGAGGTAGATTCCCCAGGTGATGAAGGAGCTATTTTTTCGTCGTTAGTGAGGGGGAATTTTATAGATGAAAAAGAATTACAGCAACTAAAAATAGAAGATGATAAATATCAAATAATTTTAGATGGTAAAATCATAAAAATTGAGCAAAATGGATTTATTTTTTTAAACCCTTTTCTTGGTACAGAATACGGCGATAGTGTTTTTATATATCCAGAATTATATCATGAGTATTGGGATAATTTATCAGTTTTGAAGATAGAAGATGGATATGCACAACCAGACTCATTAGGAATTACTGGGATGGGAACGGTGTATTCAAGAATTGGTGGTGTGATCGGCCCATTATTTAGTGGCAAGTTCACCTTTCCTGATGAGGGGACACAAACAGAAACAAATTCACTCTCTGATAATGCCGTCAACTCAGCAAAAGAGTTTAAATTAGCCGGATTAGACGTTAATTTCAATAAACTTGCTCTGGAAATTGATCGAATTCAACTTCAAGGTGAAGTTTTATTACCTTATGAACTTAGCGGTTCTTTAGAAAAATTTCCTATAACTTTTGTTGACCCTAATAATAAACTCATCATCAGTAAAACGGACGTAAGCTTAACTGGTGAAAATCTTAAACTTCCTGAAAACGGCACACTTATTCCAGCCAACTTACTGGAAATTAAAATAAACAACGCTAATTTATCTTTAGACCTTAAAAAAAATGAAGGTACAATTCAAGGTAGATTTACTGTTCCTACTCTTGATAATGCTGACTTAAACCTCACGGGCAATAACTATATTGCGTTGAAAGAAGGAACAGGCGGTTTAAATCTAGCGATGATTGCCAACATCTCTGTTGCTTCAATTCCTATTTTCGGAACAGAGTGGGGGCTGCAAAATATTACTGTCAATGTTGACAAACAATTTGATACAACTGGCACAATTGAAGCCAAATCCGAACTGAAAATACCAGGTCAAACAATCAACTTCGACTTAGTCTTTCAAGATGGTAAGCTTGCGCCTTCAGAAATTAAACTTCCAAGTCTTAAATTTGGATATGAAAATCTTTTTAAGTTTGACGCTTCTAATTTAAAGCTCCGATGGGAGCAAAAATATTTCACAATTCAGGGGAATGGTACAGGAAATAGCTCTTTTCTAAATGATGCTAAGTTTAATGCTGACTTTAATGGTAGCAAATATATTAAAGTTAGTAATAGCGGTTTAGAGGCAGTTGGAACGTTATCACTCGCCAATATACCATTTTTAGGAAATTGGGGATTAAATCAAGCATTAGTTGATATTGATACTGTTAATGATAAGATTATAGGAACTGCTGATATCCAATTACCTTGGGGATTAATTAGTGGTTTACAAGGAACTCTTGATTTTCAGAAAGGACAAAATGGTTGGCAGTTGAATTCGGCTGAATTAGAATCATCCGTCAATCTGCCTCTTCCAGTTATACCAGTTATATCTCTCCAAAAAATCAACGGAAAGGTTGTTAATTTAAGCCAACAAGCTCGGGGTCGTATTACTTTTAATGGCGGCGTCACATTTGCTGCTAAACCTATTGGATTATCAAGCATAAGTACAATTTTACCTAATTGGGTTGGTCGCCAATTTGTTAGCGATTCGGTTGGTATATTCACGCTTGATGGCTCTATAAATCAAGATAGGCTCCTCATGGATGGGAATGTCAATCTTATTGGCGGATTACTCTCAGGTAATATCAAGAATTTAAATATTAATTGGCATAATCTATCCTTAGCTTCTCAAATTAATGCAAAAGTTCTCAATGGTTTAATTAATTTAAATGCTGGTTTTGCAGGTAATTCCAACTTGGATTTCACTATATTTGGTCAAGGTAAAGTCACAATTCCTAATATTGAGATATTTGCAACAATGGGTTTAAGTGGAAAAGAAATTTTATCTGCTGGTACTGTTGTTAAATTTCTCAATAATAATGATTTGTCTGATGATATTGTTGCCGGGTGGGGTAGCATCTTATCCTTCATAACAGTAGGCTATCAAGTTTCCTTGGATGGGAAGACCGACATTATTGGAGCCGAAGAAATTGAATCATATAAGCAAAAAACGTTTGCAGCAGAAGGCTCTATTCCTTTTGACAGGAATTTCAATAATAATCAAGTTTCTTTATTGAATGAATTTGTCTTCTCCCAAGTCTTAGCATCAGCCTTACCAAGGACTTACAGCTATCTTCAACAATTTGCTACATCACCAGAATTCAGCACTACAATGAACCTGGCATTTGGCGATAGTTGGAATACAACAACAGGCAATCAAATAGTTCAAGCTTGGGCGTTAGGTAACTTCGACACCATCCCGGCTATTAAAATACTCTCTGCTGCTAATATTGGGGGAGCAAATGCTGCCTTTGCTGATAGTAATAACACCATCTATTTAGCAAAAGAATACCTTTCTTATCATGCCTCAGATTTAGACAGCATTACTGATGTTCTGCTAGAGGAAATCGGTCACTGGGTAGATGCTCAAGTCAACTTAGTTGATGCACCTGGAGACGAAGGAGCTATATTTTCCAGTTTGGTGCGCCATCAAACTTTAAATGAACAGCAGTTGGCACAACTCAAAGCTGAAGATGATACTTTAACTATTACTTTAGATGCTACTGTTACACAGCTTAATCTCAACTTTTCTCAAGAAGATGCCTTTTCTATTGCATCAGATACCCCTTGGCTGCTATTAGCTGTTAATTGGGAAAACGAAGCTAGTAGTGTTCCCATTGAACTACAAGCTCCAAATGGCAGAATTTACACTGAAGCCGATCTGGTTGATAATCAAACAATTGTCCTAGTTAATGAATTGAGCAGTTCCACTCGTAAGGTTATTCAGGTAGAAAAACCAGAAACAGGTATCTGGAAAATTAAGCTTCCTGACGCTTCTAGTTTAGGCAAAGTTGAGTTTTCCGCTTTGGGTGGACTAGAAGCCCCGCAGATGGCAATTACCGAGTTAAAGCAAGAGCTAAATAGCTCCAATGTCATCATTAACTACGAAATTTCTAAAATAGATGCCAATGCCCAGATTAGTTTTTACTACGACACTGATAATCAAGGATTTGACGGCATTCTAATTGGAGAAGAAAATCCTCAAACTGCAACTTCTTCTGGCAAATATGTTTGGAATACAGAAGGTATCAACTTGGATCGGTATTATGTCTATGCTTTAGTTTCTGATGATAATCGTATCCCTACTTCTGCGTATTCATTAAAGAGCATCACACTAGGAAGCACACCAGTCAAGAATGCACCAACTTTAAATAGTGCGATCGCAGATCGATCCACCCCAGCAGATACAGCCTTCAGCTTTACTTTTGATGTCAACACCTTCATTGATATAGACGCGGGTGACAGTCTTACTTACTCTGCAACTTTAAAAGATGGCAGTAATTTACCTAGTTGGCTGAAATTTAATCCTGTTACTCGCACCTTTAGCGGTACACCAACTAATGCCAATGTTGGCAGTTTAGAAATTGAGGTACGAGCTACAGATAATGATGGTTTAATCGCAACTGACACATTCTTACTAACTGTTGCCCAGCAAAACGGCTCACCTACTTTCAAACTTGCAAAAATAGCCGATGACATTTTTACCATTACCAACAGTATTGGTAAATCAAAACTTAAGGTTACACTCACCGAACAAACTTCTAAACTGGTCAATGAAATCGGAGTATTCACCGTTGACGATGCTCAAGGTAAAATTGATGGTATTGCTCCAGGAGAAGCAGGTTATGCCGAAGCAGCTTTGAACCGATCTCAAGTAATTTTTTCTGCGCTCGCTAATCTCCCCAATGGGTTTAATACCAACAATTTGACACATTTGTTGGAATTTAACTCCGGCGAAAACTTGAGATTTTATTTAGTCAGAAACAGTACAACTGATGCTGTACGGGCTGGAGTCACTCCACTTACAGACCTACTATTTTCTAATCCTTTAAGGCAAAAAATAACAGACTTAGGTTCTGATGAATTTTCCCTAGCTTGGAAAGATACAGATGATAATAGCACTGCTGACTTCAAGGATCTGGTAGTTAAAATTCAGCCTACTAATGATGCATTACCTCTCGGTACAAATCTGCAAGCCAAGCCACAAAGAGAAGTTATTGATTTGCGAGATGTTACAAATCAGGTAAAAGCCGATTTTGTAGTCAACAGAGAAGCAGCTTTTAACAATTGCATCGGTTTTTATCAAGTAGCTGATGAGAATGGTGGTATTGACACCAACTCAGATGGTAAAGCAGATATTTTCGCGGGACAGGCTGGTTATATTGAAGCCGCAGTTCGTGGACGTGTTGCAGGTATTGACTTAACAGTTAATAACCAAGGTACTGCAACTTACACAGGAACTTTCCAGCCCGGTTCAATCTTTGCACCATTTATTATTGTTAATGGTAGACCTGATGCTTTACTTGATAGCAATCCCAATAACGATTCAGCAGTTTACTTCCCCTTCTTGGGAGCTAACGCTGAAAAAGTGGATCGCATTCGCTTGTTAGGGAGTAACATCTTTGGTTTTGAGGATTTATCAAATGGTGGTGACAATGATTTCAACGATGCGATCGTGCGAGTCAATTTCAGTATCGCCTAGTACTACTGCCGATACGGCTTCAGCCGTTAAGATCGGGGTCAGATGAGCAAGAGTACAGAAACTTACGCGCTTGGCTGAAATCTTTGCTGGCTAAGCACTCTATTCGTCAATATTTTTGCACTTCGTTTATAGCCCTCATTCCGCTCCCCAACTGTCACAAACGGTAATTACTGAAGAAACTCTCTAAAAAAAGAATAAAATTATACTGTTTTTCTCAGAAAACTATTTGCAAAAAACGATGGGTCTTTGAGAAAAGCCGCACTGCATGACTGCTGTGCTTTATAATGGTAAATCATAGCGCTATTGCCAAGCTGATTTGGCTCTAGAACATTTATAGCAATGATAAATCTTCCAGCACTGAGAGAATCTTGATTAATTTTATTTTCATCCTTGGTAATTGTTGCTGATATTTGAGAGATGCATTTCCTCTTCGCTCTTTGCACGGGAATGTGCCTCTAAATTCTCCAGTCAGTCTATTGCCATTAATTCTCAATTGTTTGATTATTACCTACTCTTTTTTTAGTTTTTATGTACTATTTTTCCTTCATCTTATTCATGTGCGACAGTTAGGGTGCGGAATGGGGTATGAAAAACAACAATTAACAGTTAGCAATTAGCAGTTAGCAATTAGCCATTAGCCCCGAACACTTTCTACCAAAAGTGTGAGTCACAAGTACCGGGGATCTGTAACGATTGCGTTGAAGGGATACAGAGTAACTATGCAGATTCAAACACCAGATTGGGTTAAACACGCTGTTTTCTACCAAATCTTTCCAGATCGCTTTGCAAAAAGCAAACAACCCCGCAAACGACTGTTACGGAGTGCTCGTTGGGAAGATTGGGAAGCTATGCCAACACTCCAAGGTTACAAGGGGGGAGATCTATGGGGCATTATGGAACAGTTAGATTACTTACAGGATCTGGGAATTAATGCCATTTACTTCACCCCTATCTTTCAATCTGCAAGCAATCACCGCTACCACACTCACGATTATTATCAGGTAGACCCCATGTTGGGGGGTAACCCAGCTTTTAAGGAATTGTTAGACGCCGCCCATCAGCGCAATATTAAAGTTGTATTGGATGGGGTGTTCAATCACTCCAGCCGTGGATTTTTCTTTTTCCACGATGTTTTGGAAAATGGTCCTCATTCCCCTTGGGTTGATTGGTTCAAAATCCATGATTGGCCTGTTTCTCCCTACAATGGCGAATATCCTGCTAACTATGAAGGTTGGGCAGATAATCGGGCATTGCCAGTATTCAACCATGATAACCCGGAAGTGCGGGAATATATTATGGAAATTGCCGAATACTGGATAAAATTTGGTATGGATGGCTGGCGCTTAGATGTGCCATTTGAGGTAAAAACCCCTGGCTTTTGGCAAGAATTCCGCGATCGCGTTAAGGCAATCAATCCCGATGCCTATATTGTCGGTGAAGTCTGGCATGATGCGAGTGAATGGTTAGATGGTACCCAATTTGATGGGGTGATGAATTACTTGTTTGCAGGACCAACAATTGCATTTACAGCAGGCGATCGCGTCGTCTTAGAACAAGTGCAAGGGCGTTCTTACGATCCCCATCCACCCTTGTTTGCCAAAGAGTATGGTGAAAAAATGCAGCACCTCCTACAGCTTTATCCTTGGGAAATTGCACTCACTCAATTGAATTTATTAGCCAGTCATGATACAGCAAGATTGCTCACGATTGCAGGAGGAGATAAACCAAGCGTTGAATTAGCAACTTTACTCTTACTCACCTTTCCCGGTGCGCCCAGTATTTACTACGGTGATGAAGTTGGGTTACCTGGGGCTATAGATCCAGACTCGCGCCGTGGCTTTCCTTTAGAAGCAAATTGGGACAGAGAAATTCTTCAGACGCATCGCGAACTCATAGCACTACGTCACTCCTATCCCAGCTTGCGTACTGGTGAATACAGAGTTCTTTATGCTCAAGGAGAACTTTACATTTTTGCGCGGATTTTAGGAACTGAAGAATTGATTGTTGCGGTTAATGCAGGGACTGCGCCAACAAAAGGCGATGTAGATACCAGCAGTTTAAGCAGTCAACCGAACAAGCTTCTTTATGGTACTGGTGAGTTTGAGTGGAATGTCGAAGGCGAAACCAAGCAACTCGTCTTGAATCTTCCAGCACGTTCCGGCTGTATTCTCGGTAATTAGTCTCACGCGAAGGCGCAAAGGCGCAGAAAAAATCTTGGCGTCTTGGCGTCTTTGCGTGAGGTAACTTTACTTATGATTCAGTTGCAACCAATGCAGGAATTAACACTGTATCAACAACGTGAATCACTCCATTATCAGTAAGAATATCAGTTTTAACAACATTGGCGTCATTCACTGTGACTTTACCGTCAGTAGTATTGATTCCCACAATTGACCCTTCCAATGTTTCTGCATGGTCAATTTGAATCAAGTCGTCAGACCTTACATCACCTGAGGCAACATGATAAGCTAAAATCCGCTTGAGCTTGTGTGTATCTTGAAGCAGCTCATCTAAAGTTCCTTGTGGTAACTTGGCAAATGCCTCATCCGTGGGCGCAAACACTGTAAAAGGTCCGGGACTAGAAAGAGTGTCAACCAGTCCAGCTGCTTCAACAGCTTTTACCAATGTAGTGAAATTTCCGGCTTTGATAGCAGTTTCAACAAGGTTAGCCATAAGACGCGTTAACTTAAATTTGTTAGCGTAATGTTACAAATTATTTATATAGCGGTAAAAATGTCTCAACCTCTATCAAGGGGGGAAGTTGCGAAAAAATTAGCTATCATTGTTTCGCTAATAACTTCAATTGCGACTGCTAGACTTAAATACATGACTTCCAAAAAAACAGTAATTATGCTAAAGCGTTCCAAATTTGAGACAACTCAATCTCAGATTATGTACCGTGCTGAGGAGCTCATCAGTGCTGCTTCAAATCGCTACCGCATTACAGTTCAAGTGGCAAATCGCGCTAAGCGTCGGCGGTATGAGGACTTTGACAGCGCGGATGATGCCATGATGAAACCCGTACTTCGGGCAATTATTGAGATGTCTGATGAACTGACTCAACCAGAAATTATCGGCGAAGTTTAACATGATGTCAGTTGGGATTTGTCAAAGGTTTGGGGTAATAGCACTCATGAGTGCTATTCTTCTGAGTTTAAGCGTGGGTTTGCAACCAGTGTCTGCTCAAAGAGTTAGCGCTGGTGATGCTTGGCGGTTAGTTTACCAACAATTGCCTGACTTTCCACGGGAGAACCAATACACCAGTAAAGAGACTGGAAAAAAAGCAGAAAATAATACCCTGGTTAGCCGCTTGATAGCGTATCACGTTTATGTGAAAACACGTGCGCCAAATTTTCGCTTGGATTGGAAGCTGACTTTGGCAGACTACCTGGGAGCTAATGAGGTGATGTATGAAGGGGTGTATCCGGGGAATGATACTTTGCGGCAAAATCCCCTAGATGGTGATAAGGCTGCGATCGCACGTCTTAACCGCCGTCAACGGGAAGCTTTGATACAAGCTTTGGTAAATGTTTTCACCCCCAACACCCAAAGTACACCAACTGCTACCCCAGAGAATTCATCACAACCGAGAGAATCAGCACCAACCCGTTCGCGATCGCCCCAACCTGGTGATGCTCAACTACTGAAATAGTGTGCTAATAGCTAATAGCTCATAGCTAATTGTTCAAACACCATTAGCCATTAGCCATTAGCCATTAGCATTAGCCATTAGCCATTAGCCATAGCATTAGCCATTAGCCATTAGCCATTAGCCATTAGCCATTAGCCATTAGCCATTAGCAAATATGCAACGCGTTCTGAAAAGTGGACTGGGTTGGCGTATTGGCTGGAATCCAACCGCACCCGAATTTAAAGGTTTAGTAGGTACAGATGACTGGGCGATTGAATTAACTGAAGCCGAGTTGAATGATTTTTGTCGGTTACTCGCTCAGCTAGCAGACAGTATGCAGCAAATTGCGACTGAATTAATGGATGAGGAAAAGATTGCTTGTGAAGCCGAAAGCGATCTCATGTGGATGGAAGTGGAAGGTTATCCTCATGCCTACAGTCTGCGTCTTATTCTCAACACGGGACGCGGTGTAGAAGGCAAATGGTATGCTTCCGCAGTTCCAGGTTTGTTGCAAGCAACTGGAATGCTCCAGGTTTTTTAGACTCACCAACAGAATCGGGATAGTATATCTACGAAAAAGAATATAAAAACTATTATGAACTTCTTGTAAAACTGCAACTTTAGACAAAATTAAGTCTATTATCATTGTAAGGACGCGTCACTGTAAAAAGGGGTCAAAAATCAAAATTTTGATGACTCCGGACAAAGTTCATCCAAACAGCTAATTCCGTACCTCACTTATATTGGGCTGTACTAAGATATAAGCCCTAAAATAAAATCCCAGCCGTCTAGCCAATGGGAGTTTGTATCTACCTGGTAATGTAACAGACAGATGGGATGTAATTTTTACTGAGAGAAAAAGTCAGGTAGCGGGGTGTAGCTATGCAACATTGTAGGCTTTAATACAAAAGCCAGTTCAAACGATCTCTGCCATAGGGTTAAAAGCCGAATGTATTTAATCAGGTAGTGCGATTACCCTGTGTAGAGAAATTTTTGGAGCCGAAATGATAAAAAGCTAAGTAATCTAACAGAAATATTTACACATTAGGTTCCAGACTGAACGAAAGTTTCAGTTGAATTTTGTGTGATTAATTTTGTTTGACTACTTAACTTAATTGAGGAGGGTGGTCTGCGAAAGAATCAAGGTTTTGGACAAAAATAACTGTTGTATTGATGGACTATTTATGGCACGCTTGAACTTAGGTACAGTCAACTTTAATCAGAGATCGAATGTCATCGATCCGGGGACGCCGATCTTCAACCCCAAATCATCCATTGTAAATACAGGTAGAGGTGCTGATAAAATCATTGGTACTGATTCTATAAATGGTGACTTTGGTTTTGGAGTCCTTGTGGGTGTAGGAGCGCAAGACTTTAACTCTGTTATTGCCTCTAACGCATTTAGTGCGAGGGCTAATGTTGCGGCAAACGGTATTAACAACAAAGGGGTTATCAATACAGGAATAGGAGCCGATATAGTAAAAGGTACTGCAACAGCTAACATCTGGGCTACAGCAGAAACAGTATCTCAAGCCATAGCTATTGCTAAGACTGCTGACACTAGTGTTATTAGTCAGGCTTTTGCCTCCATTAACGTTAAGGTTACTGCCGATGGTATTGACAACTCCGGTGGTAAAATTAACAACGGTATGGGTAGTGATGGTATTTATGGTGATACCAACGGTTCTGTTGCAGCAGTTGCTATAGCTACAGCAGATGCCTCAGCTATCGTCGAGGCTGTTGCCAAAGCTCCTGTTTCTCCTCATCTAACAGCTTTCGCTGGAGCAATTGCTCAAAGTTTAGCTAGCGCAACCATCACAGCCAGAGGTATTAATAATAAAGATGGCACAATTACTACAGGTACGGGTGCAGATACGATCTCTGCTACAGCTACTTCTCGTGCTGCAACCTTGTCACATGCTGCTGTTTCTACTTTAAGCAGTGCCCCTCGAGAACAACAAGCTTTGGCTCGGTCTGTTGCCGATGCTTTTGCCGAGGCTAAGGACATAGCGATCGCCATTGACAACTCCAAAGGTATGATTCGTACTGGAGATGGACAAGATATTATCATTGCCAAGGCTAGCGGCGGCGAATCTTACGGCATCTTTGGCGGCATTGTTAATATGGGTACTGGAGCCGATAGACTAGAAGCCTCCAGTTTTGGTGGTGGCGTCAACATCAATATGGGTGATGGACAAGACTTTGTTCAAGGTTTTGGTGACGCGAAAATAGATGGTGGTACAGGTTTCGATACACTCAGCCTGGGCTACAAGATAGATGACTTTAATATCCGTTTGGGTGCTAATAACAATAGGGTGACGTTTGAGCGAGATGGGATAACCGCGATCGCCACTAATTTTGAACAATTTGTATTTGATAATGGCAATCTAACCTTAAGCTACAACCAGCTAAATCAATACCTGTAACAGGGTGATGTAGCACTTTTAACTACACCCAAGTCTTGATTTTCTTTTCCAGCAAAGTACTTTATAGGGTCATCTACCTTGCCTTTACCGCAAGCAACACTGAAAAATCTTCGCATATCTGGTGATCGTGCTAGAGTAATTTTGTATTATTTAAATCAGAGGAGTAAGTCAACTGGAGTTTACTGCAAGTAACTGGGACGCTCAAGATTTTTTAGACTGACCTCTTGATTTTCTCAATCTTGATTGCTATTATTGAGAGGTTGACTACGGGGCGTAGCGCAGCTTGGTAGCGCGCCACTTTGGGGTAGTGGAGGTCGTGGGTTCGAATCCCGCCGCTCCGATTGGAGAAGCTAATTACTTATCACTTTTGTTCTTTACCTAAGATACAGAAGGTATACCTTAGGTACAAAGATGGAAGTGTTAAAAGAGAAGTGTCAAAAGGGTTCTGTCTGTGTAGAGGTGTTTAAAAACCGTATTCGTTTACGGTGGACTCATGAAAGAGAGAGGTACTGTCTCTACCCTGGACTCCCCAATAATGAAATTAGCGGTAAGG
Source organism: Scytonema sp. UIC 10036 (assembly GCF_009725235.1). Next base: position 28,104 of record NZ_WJFC01000001.1, on the reverse strand, counting down.
CTGCACTTAAGTTAGCCTCTCGGATCGAACTAGATATAGCTTGTGATAATTTTGACCCGACGTTAGCTAAGTATAAGTCTTCCGATCAAAGTAAAAAAGAAAAGAAAGTTAAACAAGAAATAGATGTAAAACCATCTTTGTCTGTAGTCAGTCTCTTCGACCAATTTACAGACCACAAATCCAGGTATCTATACCGTCGCAGCCTGGAGAAATATTATTCTTTGACAACTTATTTAAAGACGTACTTCCAAAATACATTAGCCAGTGCGATCGCTCCTAAAGATGCGGAAGCTTTTATTGAGTGGTTGAAGCCGAAACTTGAGCCTATTACCCTCAAAGAACGGGTTGTTCTGTTACGTGCTTGTTGGAATTGGGCAATTAAAGAAAACCTACTGACAACCAATCCTTGGGCAGACCTACCCAATCGAATTAAAATACCCCCAAGACAGCAGCCTAAACCTTTTTCTAAACAAGAGTTGTCAAAGATATTAGCTGCTTTTGAATCCCACGAATACTACAATCATTATCTGAGTTACGTTACGTTTCGTATGTTAACGGGTGTCAGGGTAAGTGAAGCATCTGGATTGAGATGGTCAGATGTTCATGAGGATTTTAGCAGCATTTGGATTGGTTCCAGTTTAGCTAGGGGCGATCGCAAACTGCCGCAGCATAACATCAGAAGAAGCAACAGAGCTTTTAAATTATAAAGTTTTTTGTGGTGGTGTTTGGCTGCAAGGAGCGAATGGGATAGGTCAATTCCGGTTTGACAAGCCACCAGTTTTTGATGATGGAAGAGAGAGGAAATATTCATCAGCTAAAGGTCAAAACGAATACGATGCGGTCTTTCCCAACAACCCATATATTCATAACCTCTTAGAAGATTTAGATTCCCTAAAAGAATTGTGTAGAAAAATAGACGGACACCCTTTCATCCTAGTTACTGAAGGGATGTTCAAAGCTATACATAGTTGGATGATCGGCATCCCATGTTTAGCACTATTAGGTGTCGAACAAGGTCTGCTTGGTTCCGAAGGAGGAACCAAGGAACGAGTTCTCGTACCACTATTGAAAAAGCTCATTGATGCTGACTTTGGATTTGTCATCGGTTTTGATGCTGATACAGCACGAAAGAAAGGTGTTAATCAGGCACAGCTAGTTCTTATAGAAGCTATGAGAGACTACGGCTGTAAAAGGATATACAACATTTCTGGATTTTGGCATGAATCTCAGGGCAAAGGGATTGATGACTTCATCCAGCAAAATGGCATGGGTAAATTCTGCGACATATTCGACCAAGCGGAAAAGATCGAAACTTGGGAAAAAAGAGCAGTTAAGAAATTTGAACTGAAAACAAAAGAAGTAAGACAAAGAGAATTAAGAGAGAGACAAATGAAAGCTAATCAAGTTATTTTAAAAGGTATCAATACGAACACCAACGAACCTGAGAAGCAAGCAGTTGACCCCGAAATTGTAACAACCACTCCAGATGATACGATACTGCGATCGCTGTTTGAAGATGGGCAAGGTGATTGGACTGTAATCAAGGATGCCTACTACCAGTATACCGGATCGGGTTATTGGTCGCACACTACCGATGACATAGTTCAGAAACTGGAGTTTAGACTAAATTGGAGCCAATTTCTCTGCCTCAGTCCATTAAGCAATCCTCAAAAAGCTTGTGAAAGTTACGCTTACGGTAAAAGCCATCCTTCATAAGAGGAGATTGCAGGAATTATTGAAGGGTTTGGGCAGAACTGCTTCTGCACCAAAACCAAAGATAAATCGGCAAACTAGTCCAGAAGCAACCTCAAACAACGTAGATTCGTGCCTCTAGCTTTCCGCTCATGGGTTGATTAGTCTAAACTCCAGTAAGCATTCGGTGTTGCTTAAATGCTTGTGCTGCAACTATCTGTTCTTCATCCAGCTTATTCTGTAGGTGGCAGTTTGACCAGATGTTTTTCAAGCAAAATACCTTCTCAAACATCGCTGATCTAGCTTAAAACAGACTTATCTCTTCTCTAATATGGCTAGAAGACACGTTCTTTGCTAAAACATACTCGCACAAGGACAAATGATTTTACAGGTGTTGTAGCTCATCCTGAGAGGAGTGTTTTATGAGTATTTATACTGCTTCCGCATGACGGAGTCAAATAACTGTAAATCAGTGGAAATTATGCGTTTTGGTGCTGACAGTATTAAGTTGTAGTGAGTTTAAAAATAACTAAGCAATTTAAACATCACTGTGGTAGAATCTTAGCTATACGCTCAATTTTAAGCATACGAACAACAGTCGCTCGCTCTCACCTTGTTAGTTTAGATGAGAGCGTATATACTCACAAGTTACTAAAAACCCTTTGGAGGTTCCATATGATTGACCTAATTAAGGTCTTGCTACGAGTTCTTAAATCTCGCAGCGCTTTTTGGATGTTTGTTGTCATCCTTTGCTTGGTTCTGACAACAGCATCTCAAATAACAACACTAACGTTATTAGTGTTGATGGTTTTGGGCAAAATTTAAGCCCGACTTTTTTATCATCCGAGACTACCGACCAAGAGTTACTGCGAATAACTCTTGGTCTTTCTTAACCAATTTATAGTACAACCATGTTACCGCATTTACACAGACGGTTGTTTTGTCATATCTTGGATTATCTTATCTGTGGGTGATGAATACAGAATAACACAAATACAAAAAAAGTGAAAACTCAGTTTTCAAAATAAAGCGATTCATTGTTAAGCGCTTAACACTATAATACATAGAATAAGTAAACAAGCATACTGTATCAGACTGCGATCGCTGTATTCTCAGTTAAGTACTTAATCAACACAGGTTGATACAATAAGATAACGCAATAATATAACAAGTATAAGATAAGTTTTTTAAATAATTAGGAAAGTAATGGTGGTCGCTGTGTTGGACAAACCATTAACCATCTGCATCTTAAGCAAAGTAACAATCCCAGTAAGAGTAGTATGTATCCTACTGGGAGTTGCTAGTTTTATTGTTTTAGTTGGGAAGCGATTGCGTCTATCTTTTTATCTAATTCAGCTAATTTACGTACTATAAAATTTAATATTTCATTTGCAGGTATATTTGCGGCATCAACTTCTGGGAGTTCGTTTAAGTCTATGCCGCTTGAAAGTTTCCCTCTTCTTCAAACAGTGTATCTCTGGCTATCCTCTCCACATACTCCGACACGCTAATTCCTAGAGACTTAGCTTTGATTTTGAGCAGTCGTTCCCCAGTAGGAGTGACCGCAACGCTTATTCTTTTCTTTGGCTCATCATACAATTCAGACCTTCCTCTAAGAGGATGTTTGAAAAGTTTGGTTGCGTAAAATTTTATGCCAATCGCCTCACCATAATCCGAATCATGGCGATATATACAAATGTCTCTGCGGTTTCAGGGAGTAGCTCGTAGTCTTTGTTTAACCTCCGGCACCCTTCGGGTTCGCCAGTCGCTACAACGGGGGGAACCCCCGCAACGCGCTGGCTCACCAAGTTAGCCAGCCCAACGTTCGCTCAACAACCCAACGTTTAGGTAACAATACAAACTCTCTACATTCTTTTGGTCGCTAAGCTCCAGCACAATCCAACGGCAGAAATCCATTACCCACTGCATAAATGGATTGCCGTCAAAACCAGCATCAACAAAGATTGTATGAAGTCTCGACACAGAAGGTTCCATTTGCTTGACCTTGTTAAGTACCCTTTTACCACCTATGCCTTCGGCACGCTAACGCGAACGCGTTCGCCCACACTAGCTGCAGTAATTAATACTCGTAGTACTAAGCCTAAAGTATCTACTGTTAGAAATCGCTTGCGTCCCTTAACTTTTTTACCCGCATCATAACCAACTTCTTGACTCACCATCGCTGCACTTTTAACACTTTGGCTGTCTACGATAGCTTCAGATGGGCTTGGCTCACGCTCATTATCAACCCTAGTCCATTCCCGCAGTTTGTCGTGTATTTTTACCCAGGTTCCATCAAGACGCCAATTACGAAAATAGGTATAAACTGTTTGCCAGTTGGGAAAGTCGCCAGGTAACGCACGCCATCGACACCCTTCGCACAAAACATAAAAAATAGCGTTAAGCACCTCCCAGATATCCGCTTCTCTTGGGCGACCACCAGGTAAGGAAGGTGGAATCAAAGGTTCGATAAGTTCCCATTGCTCTTGAGTGAGGTTGGTGGAGTACAATTTACTCATAGACTCTCAGTGGTGCTGTTGTCTTTACTTATTAACAGCTTACGCCCTGAGAGCTTTTTTTACTCAATTGCCGACTTTTCAAACATCCTCTAACTTTAATCTAGAAGCTTATTGTGGATTTTAATTAAGTGAGGTACAAACATAGAAAAGACCATAGTAGAGAGAGGGTCCTTGCTTAAATGTACCTTCTTGCAGCAGAAACTTAGGTTTGCTACCGCGCTCAACTTTACCTTAAGATTACCTACGTGTTTGGGGTAGTGTACTTATCCGAACGCAAATAAGTAACCTCACCAATTCTGGCTATATTTTATTGTACCAAACCCGCACGTAAAGCACGGACCGCAGCCTGAGTACGGTCAGCTACACAGAGTTTGCTCAAAATACTTCTGACATGGGTTTTTACAGTCCCAATTGTCAGATGAAGCTTTTGGGCAATTTCTGCATTGTCGCATCCAGAAACAATCAACTCCAAAACATCCATTTCCCGTTCGGTCAGTGGATAAGTTTCCAGTGTCTTCTCAACTTCTGGGTCTACAGCATTAATCATGACTCGTTTGCCCGTTATTCCTCCATTGCGATCGGGAAAATCGTGACGTATTTGTTGCAATATAATATCTGCAATTGCCGGGTCAATCCAAGAACTACCTGTATGAATTGTTTTTACTGCCTCTACCAGTTTTTCTGTGGCAATATCCTTCATACAGTAAGAATCTGCTCCTGCGGCAAAAGCTGCCAAAACAGCTTCGTCACTATTTTGCATTGTGAGAATCAGCAGTTTTGTTGCATAGTCTTGTGTCTGAGCTTGATATTGCCTAAACTGACGTGTCAGTTCAATTCCATCCATATCAGGCAGACCAATGTCTATGGTGGCAACATCTGGATGCAAGGTTTTCAAAAGCTGTAGCCCTTCCCTTGCATTGGAAGCCTCACCAACAATCTTCATTTCTGCCTGAGTTTGTAAAGCAGCCCGTAAACCTATCCGGGTAAGGTTGTGGTCTTCAATAACGACGACCTTGATTTCACTCATAGCCAATCACCTCTACCCATTATACATGGATATTCTAATAGGGATTTTATACAAAAAGAAAGATGTCAACAAACTTCATCCTCCCCAAGCCAGAAAAATGACTGAAAATGGGCATGGGATATGGGGCGTGGGATGATAAATTATTTCTAACTATGCCACAGACCCTGTTTTTGATAGAGCAGCGATCGTTACTAATTAACTACCTCTTCCAATCACACCTCTCGAAAAAACACAATTATAGTTCTTAATGGCGTTTTTGGCAACTTGTCCAAAATGGTAAGATCAGCCCTACTTACACTACGTAGAATTTTTCGTGAATAATTTTAAGAATTTACAAACCTGCTTCTTATAAATAAAAAAACAGTGCTTACCGATTTTCTCAGCAAACACTGCTATATACGAATCCATGTGATTTTAGTTAGTCGATAGCTCTCTTAACATCATCTTTCAAGTTTTCTACGCTGTGGCGAACTTGAGCTTCAGCCTGCTTTGCTTTGCCTTCAGCTTTGTCGTTGGGGTTACCTGTGATTTCACCCACAACTTCTTGAATTTTCCCTTCTATATTTTTAGCAGTTGCTTCTATTCTATTCTCGATACTCATATGGCCTCCTTACTTTTGATTTCTTGCTCAAATTTGTTAGTGGATTATGTCCTATCTGTACGTATCTTATGTTAAAAATATTTGTTTGTAAGTCTATCCTAAGTTGTTTTTAAACAAAAAAATTTTGTCCGTACTACAGATTGTTTAAGTTTTTTAGCTCATCTATAAGATTGAAAATTCTGGTTGTTAGATAGATATACTTAGTAAAGTTGCTCTTTCTTAAGATTAGTATATTTCTAGCTTTAGGTAGATAGTATTTATTAATGCTCGGATTGTTTACACATAATCAAATAAACTCCTGTATGTGTGGAATTTTATTACTTACAAATCTAAATATAGGAGGCGGAGGCTCTAAGGAAGGCATTCCCAGGCGGAGCCTAGGAACGAGGGTGAAAGTGACAATAACTTAAAAAAAAATGATGATTGGGACAACAGCCCAATCATCTCACAGTACCTATGTAACCGAAAAATTTAAACAAAAAGATTAAACAACTCCCGGACCTCTGCCTCGTTTGTCATCATCAATTGTTAACTGACCTTCTTTATCTTCATTGACTTCTTTAAGTTCTGCCGCACGATGAGTGGTATCGTCTGCGGCTTCTTGTCTCGCATCACCAGGAACTTCATAGTACATTTCCGGTTCTACTGCGTAATTATTTAGCAAACCTTCTCTGTCTACTGTATAGCCATCTGTTGTATGTGTGCTATCAGAATGTGTTTGATCGTCAGTAGGTGCGCTTGCTTCTCTCTGTTCGTTAGGAAGTGTTTTGTATAGTTCTCCCTCTCTTTCTTTGCGAGCTGCGGTTTCAGCAGGTACGATACCTCTATCGTATGTATCCATCTCAACTCGTTGAGAGCTATCTGCAACTTTGTTATTCTTTTCAGTAGTCATATATTATGTCCTCACGAAATTTTTGCTTCAACATTTATAATAAATAAACTAAATCTTTTGTTACTTGAAATCTAGTATCTAAAGACGTGAAACTTAAAATCTTGAGAAGTGTTAGCCATTAAAGAAACTTAACTTTTTTCTATCCCATGATGTATTTTTTCTTACTATTTATTAAATTTTATTAAGTTCTCAATGTCAAATATAGCTGCTTAAAAATTCAGTAACCAGCTGAGGAAATTGTAGGTTTCGTTCCTCAACCCAACATTTACAGATACTGGTTGGGTTTCGTTCCTCAACCCAACCTACGTGTTTTCGTATTTTTAAGCTTAACCGACAAGTGTTGAGTAAGCATCAACCGATCGCTGGTCACTGGTCAGTGGTCACTGGTCACTGGTTGGTTACTTTAAATCTTTTACCGTTGGTCCGTGCAGTATTGTTCCGTCAGAGTTGAAACGGGAACCATGACAGGGGCAATCCCAACTTTTCTCAGCACTGTTCCAGGCTACAACACAACCTAAATGAGGACATACAGCAGAGACTGCATGAATTTCTCCTCGTTCATCTCTGTAAGCTGCTACCTTTTTGCCATCAACAGTGACTATTTTTCCTTCACCATTGGCAACGTCAACGAAAGAATCACCAATTCCTTTAATACGATCGCCTATCCAATGAACGCCCACATCAAAATTCTGCTTAATCCCTTCCACACTCACAAACGGAGTCGCACGGGTTGCATCGTAAAGTTCAGCCCAAGGATTATCTATACCTAATATCTTGTCTGCAAGTAGCATCCCAGATAACGTTCCCTTTGTCATCCCCCAGAGGCTAAAACCAGTGGCTACGTAAATATGGTTGTTGAGTGGAGTCAATTTACCAATGTAAGGCAAGCGATCGAAGGAAACAGCATCTTGGGTTGACCAACGATACTCAAAAGAATCAATCCCAAAGCGAGAACGTGCAAATGCTTCCAAATCGAGGTACTTTTCTTCCGTGTTAGTAACTGTACCGACTTTATGACCTCCACCGCCAATAAGAAGGAGTAAACCATCTTGATAGGGAGTGGTACGAATGGAGTAATATGTTTCACCAATGCCAATATACATTCCTTTTGGTGCTTTGGATGCCTCAATCCGCGCACCAATAATGTAAGAACGCTTGGGATAAGTTTTGGCGAAAAACAAGCCTTGGTCTAAGATTGGCAGATTTGTAGTGATAATAACATCCTGCGCTTGAACAGTTCCCCTATTGGTGATGACTTGACAGGGATTATCTTCTTCAACCCTTTGCACTCGCGTGTTCTCAAATACATAGCTACCATTGCCTGTAATGCCTTTAGCAAGGTGCAGTAAATATTTACGTGAGTGAAACTGTGCTTGGTTGTCAAATTTAATTGCACCAGCAATAGGAAAAGGTAAGGAAGTTTGCCGTACATAAGAAGCAGGAAGCCCTAATTTGAGTGCAGCTTCTACCTCTTTCTCAATTTTGTTGAGTTGGTCTTGAGATTCTGTAAAAGAATAAGCACTTTGACGACTGAAGTCACAATCTATTTGTTCTTCTTCAACAAAAGCAGCAACACGTTCTAATGCTGCTTGATTTGACTGTGCGTAAATTCTTGCTTTTTCTTCACCGAATTTCTCGATTAGCTCTGCATAAACTAATTGATGAAGCGAGGTAACTTTAGCGGTTGTATGACCGCTTACACCTGCTGCAATACGATCCGAGTCAATCAGAGCAACTGTTTTTCCAGCTCGTTTTAATAATGTAGCAGCAGTGATTCCAGCGATGCCTGCTCCAACAATTGCAACATCTACTGTTACAGTATTAACAAGTGAAGAAAACTTATTTTCAGGTGTTGAATCTATCCAATAGGAGATATTTTTTCCCAGTATTTTCTGCATATTTTTTAGGGTTAATTGTTAGTTGTTAGTTGTTAGTGGATAGTGGATAGTTGTTAGTGGATAGTGGATAGTTGTTAGTGGATAGTGGTTAGTTGTTAGTGGATAGTGGATAGTGGTTAGTTCTTAGTGGATAGTGGTTGGCAGTTATTAGAATCAACGACTAACAACTAACAACTAACAACCAACAGCTAACAACTAACACCCACAATTCTTATCTAACCAATCCTGCTCGCAAAGCAAGAACAGCAACTTGAGTGCGATCGCTCACACAAAGCTTGTTTAGAAGGTTACGGACGTGAGTTTTGACAGTGCCTACAGTAATGTAAAGTTTTTCAGCAATGTCTGCATTACTACATCCATCTACAATGAGCTTAAGGACATCTAATTCGCGAGCTGTTAAGGGATAGCTTGGAATAGTCTGACTTTCCTCAGCTGATAAACCATTGATAGAAACTGTTGTATTTCCAGAACTTGATTGAGCTTCTGCGTAAGTTTTATTACTATATTGCAAGATAATACGGGCAATGGTCGGATCGATCCAAGAATTGCCTTCATACGTTGACCGCAATGCATCAGCCAGTTTATCAATGCTGCCATCTTTCATATAATAAGAATCTGCCCCAGCCGCAAAAGCAGCTAGCACGGTATCCTCATTATCCTGCATTGTCATAATCAAAATTTTGGTTTCAGGTAACTCGCTTGCTTCCTCAGAATTGTTGAAGTCCTGGATCAACTCAATGCCACTTATATCAGGCAGATCCACATCGACAATAGCAACATCTGGTTTTGTTGATTTCAGAAGCTTTAGACCCGATCTTGCATCCTTGGCTTCACCAATCACCTCAATTCCATTTTGTTGCTTCAAAGCAGCTACTATACCGATCCGAGTTAGCTCGTGGTCTTCAATTAAAACAACACGAATTGCATTCATGGTAAAGCCTCAATTCTTTTAAGTAACGAGATGCACAAATCAACTCTTTTGTATTTATCGAGTGATAGTAAAAGCATTTTAAAAGGCTAAAACCATTTCAGTCTATCTCTCCGAGGCACTGTCTCTAAAAGCAACAGTTTGTCCGCTTGACGCAGCTAGGCTCATTCGTGAGAAAGTTTAGATGTATCTTCCAATTCAGCCCTGCGATAAAATCTCCCTATCTACATTGAATAATGTTTTTATGCCAAAAGATATACTAAAAATGACCCCCCTGTGTCCCCCCTTGCCAAGCTACGGTGTACACACAAGTCGAAATTACCCCACCCTAGCCCTCCCGATGGATTGGTTTGGGAACAAGAAATCTAGTTTCCCCCCCTTGATAAGGGGGGATTAAGGGGGTAATCCAACTTGTGTGTACACCGTAGCTTACCAAGGAGGATGAAAGGGGGGTCTTCCCTACTCCCTACTCCCCACTCCCTACTCCCCATTTCCAAGATAGATTAACCTGTTTAACGTGGGTTTATTTAGGAAAAAATAATGTCACCACCACAATTGCTGAGCGATCCTTTCCTGCAACTCCCAACCGAAAGTTCGGTACGAGTTGTGTGGTTTACTGAATTTGCTGGTTTTGGGCATACAGTTGCTTATGGTAAGAATCTGGCTGATACTGCGATTGCTAAAACTACCAAACTCAGCCGGGTACGCGAGGACCAATATTCACGTGTTGGAAACCAATCACAGGATGGACAAATTTACCAATCTCCTGTCGTGCGACATATTTGGCGTCATGAGGCAGAAGTAACGAATTTAACTCCTAACACACGGGTTTCTTACCGGGTAACAAGTGTCAGGGAAGATGGTGAAAGCATTAGTAGCAATGTGTTTACCCTAGCACCCACCTCAAGGCCAGGAACGCCTCTAAAAATTCTGCTGACTTCTGACCATCAAGTCAAACCTATGGTAGCAGCAAATTTACAGAAAGTTGTAGAAACTGTTGGGCAAGTGGATGCAGTTTGGTTTGCTGGTGATTTAGCAAATATTCCAGATCGCGCTTCCGAATGGTTTGATGATAATCGTGGTGGTGCGTTCTTTCCTTGTTTGCAAGGTCGTGCCAAGTTTGACATGAGTAAAAACGGAACTACAACATTTTATACCGGAGGTGAGATCGTTCAACACGCCCCAATGTTTACTTGCATTGGCAATCACGAGATTATGGGGCGCTTTGGGTATGAAAGTTTAAACACGGAATTCGATAAAACAATTCCTCGCTCAATTGCTCAAAATTTATATGGAACAGACTCACTGAAAAATAATTCTTTTAATACCGATACTTACGAAGAACTTTTTACCCTACCGCAAAGTCCAGAAGGAGGAAAAACTTACTACGCAGTTAGCTTGAGTGATGTGAGATTGGTGGTGTTGTATGCCACAAATATGTGGCGCACTTATCACTTAGATGCAAATGCCAGAGGTAGATACAAGGAAAGCGAACAAGATTTAAACAACCCAGAGAATTGGGGTTATGGACAGCATATTTATGAGGCGATCGCAAAAGGTAGTACGCAGTACAATTGGCTGGTACAAGAATTGAATAGCCCCGAATTTCAGCAAGCAAAGTACAAAGTGGTGATGTTGCACCATCCGCCTCATTCGCTTGGTGGTAACGTGGTGCCAGCATATACCGATCCAGTGCAAATTATAGAACGCGATACATTCGGTAACATCAAAGCAGTGCGTTACGAATACCCTAAAGACGCAGACTACCTGATTCGCGATGTCATGCCTTTACTAGAAGCAGCTGGGGTACAGTTAGTATTTTACGGGCATTCCCATTTGTGGAACCGTTTTGTTAGTTCCAGTGGAATGCATTTTATCGAAACATCAAATGTTGGTAATTCATACGGTGCGGCGTGGGGTGATAACAAGCGAGAAGTCCCCGTGGGTTATCAAGAGGATTATGTTGAACTTGGAGATCCATATAGTTTAGAACCCGTATTACCAACAATTCATCCATTGCTGGGAGAAGATAGTAATTCCATACCATATATTGCAAGCAATGACTTTACTGTTTTCAGCATCTTTGATACGGGTACGGGTACAGTCAGCAGTTACTTGTTTGATACACGCAAGCCAGATTCTGAGGTCATTAAGTTTGATGAATTTGAGTTAAAGAAATCGCAGTTATAACCAGTACTTAAACCCTCTCTCGTTCCCAGCCTCTCTCGTTCTCTCGTTCCCAGGCGGAGCCTGGGAATGCCTTAACAGAGGCTCCGCCTCCTATTTATTTAATACACTTAATAATTCCGTAAAATCCGCTTGCTTGTACTTGTACGTCATCTGAATGAAAACCTGCTGTTAATACGATATGTCGCAGTTCCTCTGGTGAAAAAAACTGAAACACGATGCTGGGGTATGGTTTGAGAAAAGTCGTTGCTAACAGTTTGCCACCAGGACGCAACGCTTGGTAAATATTGCGAATTCCTTCAGTCGCATTATTCCAACAATGCATTGCAGCCCCAGCATAGATAGCGTCTATAGAATTTGGTGCTAGAGGTAGTGCTTCTACATCAGCTCGGATGATAATAATTTCTGACGGTGATATGCCTTCCAATTGCATTTGTTGTTGCAGCTCGGTCAGCATTGTTTCAGAATAATCCAAAGCTAAAATTTGTTCGCATCTTCCCCATTTTACTAAGCGACGTGCCATGATGCCCGTACCACAACTAACATCTGCTACAATTCCAGGATTTTGACCCAAGAATTCCGTACACAGTCTGAATTCAGCATCTATACCGCCAGTGTTCCGTAGTCCTACTGCCCAAAGTGGTGGTAAAATTCGCTCGTATAAAAAGGAGACAATCGGAGAGCGAAACAACTCTGTACGTAAAGGTTTTGTCTCTGTGACGGAGTTTTCAGTTTGCCTTTGTAATGCTTTATCAGTCAAATCAACAACAGAAGGTATTTTTGCTAATTCTTGTTGGAAAGAATTATGACAGGTATTACACTGCTGCGGAACTTCGGCTATAGTTTTGCGGCATAGAGGACAAGCTATGATTTCCTGTATTGTGGACATAACGTTTTTTCTGCCTTATCGTTTATTACCTACGTCTAAATTTTCATACAAATAAGATATGTAGGTTGGGTTGAGCAACAGCGAAACCCAACAAATCCTTGTAGATGTTGGGTTTCGTTCCTCAACCCAACCTACGCGGTTTGGAATATTTTGGTTGAGCTACTTAACGCAAATTGCTCGTTAACGGTATAGTAATTACAGTAGTGGAAAATTGAGAAACAACATCGTTTTGAAAGATAATTACAGGTCGAGTACCTCCCTGTTCAGACCCTCTCGTAGGATTTAAATCTGCTAGCCACACCTCACCTCTTTTAACAGTCATTTTAGATCTTCTTGTCTGAGTAATTCAGTGTATTCGTCTAATCCTTCCTCAGCAAGTCTCTTATCTTCCTCAGCAAATTCTCTATAAAGATCTGCCATCTGTGCTCGATCTATTTTCCAAGTAGCTCCACGACTCCGAAATTTGAGAAACGCTAGAAAATCAGCAACTTCTTTGAGTCGCTCTTCATCCAGGGTGTTTAATTCTTGAACAAGTAATTCTTTAAGAGCAAGCGTATTTATCTTTGTATAGGTATCCATCATCTTTGTTTGTTACTACTAATGAACTATGGTAGAGTGGCAAATCATTCCTTACCACAGAATGCTGTTGCAACAGTTTAGATAACTGTCAATGCTTGCAATGCAAAGCGAGGAGCAACGGCACAATATTGAGAGCGCTATTATTACTGGTTCTCGTTCCTACGCCACAGATGGTGGGATTGAAATTCCCTCTTCTGTAGTGCTGTCCGTAGCCCGCAAACCTTTTTAGGTGTAGGAGTTTTCAGCATGAATTGCCGAATACGCAACAACTGGGCTCATACCTCATCCGCAGATGTCCTCAGTGGGATGCTAATGCTCTGGTGGTGGGCAACCACAGGAAGTTTAACAGTGAAAGTTGCCCCCTTGCCCTCACCGTCACTCTCAGCCCGTACTGTGCCACCGTGAAGCTCGACTAAGTGACGAACGATCGCCAGACCTAGCCCCAAGCCCCCAAACTGCCTTGTGGTTGAACCGTCGGCTTGGCGGAAGCGTTCAAAGACGTGTGGCAGGAATTCTGCCTTGATACCTACACCTGTGTCGCGCACTATAATCTCGACAAATGAGTTAGCCTGAGAGAGACTCACCTCAACCCGCCCACCTTGAGGCGTGAATTTAATTGCGTTCGCGAGGAGATTCCATACTACCTGCAGGAGGCGATTTTGGTCTCCCAAGACAGGTTCTACGTTGGCAAGTTGTAGCTGCAAATCTATGTTTTTGACTTCAGCAGCATGGCGCACCGAATCGAGGGCACTGATAATCACGGTAGCTAAGTTTAACGACTGTGGTTCGAGGCGGAGTTTCCCGATGACGATCCGCGATGTGTCAAGGAGGTCGTTCACTAGTTGTGCCTGAGCTTTTGCATTGCGCTCGATGGTAGCGATCGCTTGCTGTGTCTTTTCTTGGTTGAGCTTTCCGGTACTCAGCAACTGCGCCCAACCGGAGATGGCGTTGAGAGGGGTTCTAAGTTCGTGGGAGACGGTAATTAAGAACTCGTCTTTGAGGCGGCTAGCGGTCTCCGCCTCAGCCCGTGCTGCTTCGGCTTGCGCTAAGTGTTCGTCCCGCTCCCGCTCGCGCTGCGACAGAAGGTCAGCCGAAAATTCTAAAGCTTCGCCTAACAAGGCGACTTCCTGAATGGGTGAGGGACTGATGCGCGGATATTCACCTCTAGCGAGTGCTTCTGCGCCACAAGCAGCTTCAGTGATGCCCTGAGAAATCCACCGCGAGAGGATGAGCGTACCTGCGCCACTTACCAGGAGCAACGCCAAGCCAGATCCAACAACGAGCCACATCGCACGCCGAGCCGGACTATCAATGATCTCAACGGGAACGACAACGGCGGTCGTCCAGTCAGAGAAATTGGCTCGCTTAACGGCAACGTATACTGGCGTTCCCTCCAAAGTGGTCTCGCGGTAGACTCCCTCAGTTGTTTCCGCGATTCGTTTCAGAAAAGACGGGGTACCCGGATGCCCCACAAAGCGATCGGGATTGCGAGTGCGGGCTACAACAACACCGTGACCGTCAACAACAGTACGCGTCCACTCCCCATCAATAGTTGTCTGGGTTTTAAGGACACTCGTGAGTGCGTCTGAGGTGATGAGGGCAGTAAGCACATACTGTAGCTTGCCGCCGCGCATGACTGGAACGCGGACGGGGAAAGCCCATTTTCGCTTGAGACGTGCAAAGGCGAGGTAACCCACTGTCGGCTGGAGTGTTTTGACAACACGCCGCACACTTTCAGGTTCATTTGCCAAGGGTAGTGAGGTACCGAAAGGACGAAAGGTATTGAACACTTGGCGTTCATTCGGCATTAGGAGGATCACACCCAACCAAGTCGGCTGCGTCCGCACTGTGCGCTGCGCCTCGTTATAAAACGCTTTTAATTCACCTTGGTCAAGCCGATCGGAGGCTGCCAGTGCTTGGAGTGTCCTGGTTGTGCTTAAAACCTCGCGCTCCACATCATAAGTGAGATTGCGTGCCGCTAGAAGCAAGCGGCGCTCTGATGCCGCACGCTCGTTGAGCGAGAGCCTGTGTACAATAGCAACAGCAAAAAGGACAACTGGAAGTAATGCCCCTGCTACAAGTAACACGAGATGCCACTTAAGAGCCAGCTTGTGTCCGCCCCAAGGCTTTAAGTTGTCATTTATACTTCTTTTCTGGAAACCAAATCCCAAATGTAAGGGAAATTCGGTTTTATTCGATCTTGTCACGCTCTTTTGCTGAAAGCACACCAAGTCATCTGTGTGCTTTAATCATTGGATTATAACCCGGATTTCTCACTTGCAAGCAAAATGCATCCCCGTGAACGAGTGTAAATGGATATTTTAAGTATAAATACATAAAATTCTTCATATTGTTTCTATCTTGATTAAATTAACAAATGTATATGAGAACCTTGTTGAGTTTTACTGACCTCAATTCGAGCTTGGAAAGCTTCTTTAAGGTGGGGCATATGAGTGACAGTTAAGATGCAAGCGAAATCAGAAGCGATCGCATTAATCGCCGCAATCAGGCGATCTCAATCCTGGGTTAAATTTTGGTATTGTTGCTTGACAAAGTTCAGCTGTTGTTCTTTGCTTTTTCATACAAGTAGTTCTCGCACTTCCTATACTCCAAGTTACTATGAAGTTGAGAAATTGACTTGGCTAAGTAGGTTGGCAAGAAAACACACAACTGTGTAACGAAATGTAATTTTTTTTACTTTATTTGTAGTGGGGCTTTAGCGCTAAAGCCCCACTACGAATGAGTAATTATTTGCAACAACTTACTTACTGTTGCCATCAAATTAGGAGAAAAGATATTGGCGATCGCGTTTATCAAGTAGGTTGGGTTGAGGAACGAAACCCAACTTTTCTTCATAGGGAAAGGCGGGCGGGGACGCCCACCCCACATCAGATGCGCTGTTGAACTCAGAGGGGCGAAAAGCCCTGCAAGCAAGTTTGATAGAAACCTTACCTCCAGAATTACTAACAGAAGCACTTGATTTAATTCGAGAAATCAAAAATAATTATATAGAAAAACACTCAAGTACAAACAAATTAACCCTTTCTACAGCTGAAGATTTACTTGAATTTGCTGGAACTTGGGAAGGTAATGATATTAGAGAATGTCTTCAACTTGTTCATGACACTCGTATGCCATTGGAATTTTAAGAATGTATTTGCTTGACACAAATCATTGTACTTTTTTGATAGAAGGTGAACTAAAAGTTGTCAATCATGTTCGGGAACTAGGTAAGGTAACACTTGCGACTAGTGCTGTCGTTGCAGGCGAACTCAGATTCATGGCACAGAACTCTCAACAAAAAACTGCAAATCTCATTAGAATTCGTGCATTTCTCAACCGAATTTATATTTATTGTCTATCGTACAATGCTTTGTTAATTAAATATTGGGTTTCGTTCCTCAACCCAACCTACTTGCTTCGCTTTGTTTATCAATTCAATGATATGTTGGGTTTCGTTCCTCAACCCAACCTACGATTAAATTAATAAATGTATCTGAGAACCTTGTTGAGTTTTACTAACCTCAATTCGAGCTTGGAAAGCTTCTTTAAGGTGGGGCATATGAGTGACAGTTAAGATGCAAGCGAAATCAGAAGCGATCGCATTAATCGCTGCAATCAGGCGATCGCATCCTTCGGAATCCTGCGTACCGAACCCTTCATCTACAATGAGCAATTGCAATGAAGCTCCAGCCCGTTGCGCCAGTAATTTTGCTAAAGCTAAACGGATAGAAAAATTAATTCTAAACGCTTCTCCACCCGAATAAGTTTCATAAGCTCGCGTTCCTTGTGCATCCGCAATCAAAATATCCAAAGTATCTATCAACTTGACATTTTTCTTAGTTGATTTTCCACTGCGTCCTGCTTTTTGTGTCACAAATTGAACGTGCAACTGGTTAGCACTCAATCGCGAGAGCAATTGATTTGTTTCAGCTTCTAATTGAGGCAAAACATTCTCAATCATCAATGCTTGAATGCCATTTTTACCAAATGCTTGCGCTAATTCCTGATAAATCCGATATTGCTGTTTTGTTTCTTGCAGTTGCTGCTGTTGTTGCTCGTACTGAAGTTGTAGCGCTTCAAGTTGGTGGGCTAGCTGCTGCAGCCGTCCTAAGTTCGCAAGTTGTTCGTCAAGCTGACGCCTGCGTGATGCTAATTGCTGCTCTAACGCTTGAATTTGAGTTGTTGGATTTGCTGTTTCTTGCAATTGCTCAACAAAACTTTCTATTTCGGTATAAAGTTTTTGCCGCTCACCCAATCTCCCTTGTAAAGCCACCTCTAATTCTTGGAGTCGCGCATGAAGTTGCGGGTACTGCTGTTGTGCTGCTTGGAGATGTTGATACTGTAATTGCCAAGATTGTGTTTTGCGTACTGCCAAACGAATCTGGTTGTGCCGATCTGTATCATAGCCAAGTTCAACAATGTACTTTTCAAGAGCAGCGATTTGTTTGGCACACTCAGACTCAGTTGCTTCTTGCTGAACTCTAGCTTGCAACTGTTGAATTTGTCCTTGAATTTCCGGTTTTCGTAACTGTATTTGAGCTTGGCGCTTGGCTGCATCTTTCATCTGACTGAGCCTAATTTCTGCCCACCGCCATCTTTCCACCTCGTTACGCGCAAGGGCATGATCCTGTTCGCTGTAGTTGAGCTGTTGTAAGTACTGCTCCAATTGCTGCAATTCGGCTTGTAAATCGTGAGCGTAATCACCCATTTCTAACGCTTGCTGGAGTTGCTGCTTCTCAACAACTATTTGTTGTAGCTGTTGTTCAACATCACTTGTTGCTTGCAATTGTGCTGCTAATTGCCCTCTTTGTTCGCGTAAAGTATCGTAAGGAGACAATTGTTGTGATATATCCCGATATTCCTGTCTGAGAACTTGAATTTCTCGATCTGATACAGCCATTCGTTCCCGAACTATCCACAATTCATCCTCAGCATCTTTGTACTCAATTTTGGTTTTATCGACTACACGGTTCCAATGATGTTCATCCAAAGGACGCTCGCACAAAGGACATAAAGCATTGGGAGTTTGGAGCATTTGGAGTTTTTGCTGTAATTCTCCCAAAAGTCTTTCATAATCCCGTTGGTGAGCTTGCAGGCGTTCTATCAAGTGGCGTCTTTCTTGTCCTTTCTCCTGCACTCTTTGCAAATAAACCCGCTTTTTTTCTAACTCCTCAATTTGGATTGCGACTTCCATCACTGCTTGTTGCAGTTGCGGCTGTCGCCGTGAAGCTCGTTGCAATTGGTTTTCCGTCGCTCCTATTTGTTCGAGTCGAGCAACTAACCCAGCATGCGATCGCTCGATTTGGGTTTGCAAGGAAGCCCGCTTTTGTAGCAGAGGAGACACCTGCAGTTGCAGTCCATTGAGTTGCTCGAGCCGATTGCGTGCAGCCGCCAGTTGTGCCAAAGCAGCTTCTACTTCATCTGATTTCCCAAGAGTTTGTTGCAGATCTTGCTCTTGTTGCTGCAAAGCTGCGAGTTGCGCTTCGCTGTGTTGCAGTTGGCGTTCAAGTTCGTGAATTTGTTTTGTCAGTTGCTGCTGGTTCTTTTGACGTGCTTGTTGGGCGCGAGTGTATTTTTCAAATCTTGTACCCATCGCCTCTTCTTGTGATTGTAACTCTTGATACTCAACATATCCAGCTTTAATCTCAGCTTCTCGACTCAACAACTTTTCTAAAACAGATAACTGACCGCTAATAGCTGCACGGTCTTGTTGAAGGCGATCGCAATCCTGGGTTAGATTTTGGTATTGTTGCCTGACAAAGTTCAGATGTTGTTCCTTGTTTTGTCTCTGATGTTGAACAACCTGCAAACTTTGCAATTGAATTGTATCAAATGCTTGGACTTGCTGCAGTTGGTTAATGTCAGCTTCCAATTCTACTTGTTTTTGGATTATCCCCTCACGCGAAAGCAGTTGATTTTTCAGGGACTCCAAACAACGTTCTAATTCCTCCGCCCGTGCTTTAAACTGACGCGATAGGTCTTTTGCCCGTTCTTCTAATTCATCATATTGATTGAGTTTTAATAACTCTGCCAGTATCTCTTTACGTTCGTTAGGTCGTTTGAGCATAAATTCATCAGCACGACCCTGCCGGAGATAAGCTGAGTTAATAAAAGTATCGTAATCTAGCTTAATATGTTCTAGAATGATATCTTGTGTTGCCCTTAAGCCCTTACCAGTCAACGGGCGAAAGCCATTTGGTGTTTCTATTTGAAATTCCAAGCCACTATTCCCACCCCGCTGTCGGGTACGAATCACGCGATAATTTTGTTGGTTGGTTTCAAAGATAAAATCAACCCTAACGTCTTTAGACCCTGTGTGGATAACGTCATCTTCAGATACAGCTCTGCTTTCACCCCACATTGCCCAGGTGATAGCTTCGAGGAGGGAAGATTTTCCTGCACCATTAGAACCACAAATACACGCCGTATGTAAACCGCGAAAATCCAGAATGGCATCGCGGTAACTGAGAAAGTTTTTAAGTGTAAGTTGTCTTGGGATCATTGAGGCTTCAGCGCGACACCTTATTTTAAAGAAGTAAGCAGTACAGATGCTCTCTTTGTTAGTTTAACTAGGTTATTATCATGTTTCTAGTCTCTAATAGAGCAAATTTACGAATGTTAACAATATTATGAGTCAGTTTTTTCCCTCGGGCAAAAGCTTTTTGCTATCTTGATAGAATTATTTGTAAGGGGCTTTAGGGGCAATACGATTCAGCTTTGTTGGGTTGAGGAACGAAACCCAACATTCTTGATGAGGAGTAAATTTTGTGTAGGTTGGGTTGAGGAACGAAACCCAACATTCTTGATCGGGAGTAGTAGCATAGCAATCGGCAGAATCGAACTAGGCGCTCTGATAAACCAAACTTGGTTATTTTCATCATAAACTGTATCCTGTAATAACCCAAGAGTATCCAAAGGATTGAGAATTAAGTCTTGTTCCTCTGTCGTGCCATGTTGTGCTTTTAGCTTGTCACGTAAACTTCATTCTTCTCAGACATCCGTCGTTTAACACTGTAGGAACAGTTTCAAAGAAATTACGTCATCTATGTCTTTCGTTACTGTTAGTTTATACAATTTAACGTTACAAAAAGAATAACGTGGAACAATTGGGCATTCTTCCCATGTCATAGTGAATTAACCCTCGGAATACTCCTAGAGATAGGCTGGAAAAAGGTCAGAAACAATCTCAGTAACAGTACGTCATAAAAACTAACAAGACACGACAGGACTCTGCTTTATGACTCGTTTTATTAATTGGAAATCTGGAGCCGCTGCAATGATGGCAATGGCTATTACAACAGGTGCTATCGCACCCATGTTCGCTTTGGCTCCTGCTAATGCACAGATAATACGCGGACAATCTCGAAACTTTTCTATTCCTGCGGGATTTGTGATTCCTACTACCTACGACAAAGAGAAAATTTTGGTCACGTCTGAAGAGAAAGCTCCAATCACTCTCAAGGTAGCAAAAAATCTTGTCGATCCCTCTGGTAATATCATAATTGCAGAAGGCACTGAAATTGTTGGACAAATGCAGCCAGCCAGCAGAAGAGATCGAAAAGGTAGCCGATTTGAAGCACAAGAGTTGGTTTTCCCTAACGGCAATCGCCAATCTTTAAATGCAACTTCTCAAGTAATTACTAGAACGGAAAAAATCAAGAAAGGAGCCAAGACAGGCGACATTCTCAAAGATGCTGCTATTGGTGCAGGTGCTGCTAGTGTCATTTCACTGCTTACGGGTAACCGCAGAATTGAAGCCTTAGAACCTATTATTGGTGCAGGTGCGGGTGCTGTAGCTAGCATTTTGTTGCGGAAGAATGAAGCTGAAGTTGTTGTTGTTGAACCCCAAGAAGGTGATTTAGATTTGACACTGCGTTCTAGTTTGCAATTATCTCGCAGTGACCGATACAACAACTACTAGACTTAACTCTATTTAAGTCCGTGAATGTCATTATGAGAAATGCGATCGCACCATTAGTAGAGGTTTGCGATCGCTTGACTTTTTTATAGCCATTATTAAAAATTTCCGTACTTATACTCAGACGAAGTAACTTTGGCTTCATTTATACTACAGTGAACAGTAGGTAGGGCTAAAGCCCACTAATATTGAAGGGTATGCATTACCGCAGATAATTTGAGACAAAAGCTAATGGTACGCCACATGAAGACCCCCGTGAACCACTAGTTGTCTAAGTATTTTGTTTGATTTTTGTGCAACTATTTTGTCAGGGTAGCGTCTTAGTCATTAACTGATGAAAAACAGTCAGTAGTTATCAGTAAAAAACGAATATTAATGGGTGATAATTATCAGTATATTCTACCAAATTAACAAATAATAAATCATAGCTGGTAACTAAAAATTGGAACTTTTGAAATCAATAATTGTCTTATTAACTAACAGAAAAACCAAAAAGGTTGGGGAGCAAGAATAAAATGTTTGGTCATACTCGTTGGCAAGCTGGATGTGCTGCATTCATGACATTAGGTATTACAGCAGGCACAATCGCACCTTTAATTACACCTACAGCCTCTTTGGCTCAAACAAGCTTTTCAGACGTTTCATCTAATTACTGGGCATCACAATTCATTCAAGAACTAGCACAGCGCGGCGTCATTGCTGGATTTCCTGATGGTACTTTCCGTCCAGATCAAGCAGTTACACGCGCTCAGTTTGCAGCTATGATCCGTAAAGCTTTCCAAAAATCAGCAGAACGGCAAGTAGTCCGATTTTATGATGTGCCAAGCAATTACTGGGCATACATGGCAATTAATGAAGCCTATACAACGGGTTTCTTATCGGGTTATCCCGGCAATCGTTTTGAGCCTAACCAAAATATCCCCCGTCAGCAAGTACTGGTTTCACTGGCTAACGGTCTGGACTATGTTGCTAATAACAGCACTGAAAGTACCTTGCAGTACTACAACGACGCTTACGATATTGCTAGCTATGCTCGAACTCCTATCGCTGCGGCGACAGAGAAGCGCCTAGTAGTGAATTATCCCAACGTAAGGTCACTACAACCACAAGCAGTGGCAACACGAGCACAGGTAGCAGCCTTTATCTATCAAGCGCTGGTTAGCACCGGTCAAGTTTCAGCTCTTAACTCGCCCTATATCGTAGCTATTGGTAACACAACTCCACCCAAACCTATAGCAGTGACCATTCCTGAAGGAACTGTGATTCCCGTGAAGTACGACAAGGCTGAAAAAATTCTTGTTACCAAAGACGAAACAGCACCTTTAACCCTCACTGTTGGGCAAAACGTAGTGACCGACAGAGGAACTTTAGTCATTCCTGCTGGTAGCCAAGTTGTAGGTAAACTCAAACCAGCAAAAAATGGTTCTCAATTTGTAGCTGAAAAACTTGTTCTTACCAACGGTCAAGAGTATCAATTGAGCGCGACTTCTGAGGTGATTAGCAAGACTGAAACTATCAAGAAAGGAACTAGCGCAACAGCAATTGTGAAAAATGCAGCCCTCGGTGCAGGTGCAGCCGCTGCAGTCTCAGCCGTAACTGGCGATCGCGCTATTGCTACGGAAGAAGTTCTAGGTGGTGCGGCAATTGGTGGATTGTTCGGTCTATTCTTTGGTAAGAAGAGCGTTGACTTGGTTGTTATCGATCCAGACACCGACCTGCAAATGACTGTAGAAAGAAATTTACAGATTTCACTTAGATAAGCTAATGGCTAATGGCTAATTGCTAATGGCTAATGGCTAATGGAAAGCTGACAATTAGCTATTAGTTAATGACTCATCAATACTGCAAGGGATCTCGGAAATTGTAGGTTGGGTAAACCCGTGGGAAAATCCAACAAATGTCTGTAAATGTTGGGTTTCGTTCCTCAACCCAACCTACGTGTTTTCGGATTTTTCGGCTTAACCGACAAGTATTGAATAGCTCATGGCTCATGGAAAACTGACAATTAGCAATTAGCCATTAGCCATTAGCAACCAAACAATAACAGTAGTTCCTTGTGCATTAAGGGATGTAATAGCGGAGTTTAACGCAGGGCTGAAAACTTGGATTTCGCCCTGCATTTGTTCTATGAGTTGTTTGGCAATTGATAATCCCAATCCTGTCCCTGGAATTTGTGTCTGGGCTTGTACTCCTCGATAATGCCTTTCACCAAGATGTTCCAAATCTTGGATGGGAATACCAGGTCCGGTATCACTAATAGCAATTCCTTGAAATGATGGCTTTTCTTGCCCAGCTTGGATCAAAATTTTGCCCCCAGATGGAGTGTACTTCAAGGCATTATCAATAATATTGCTTAATACTTCTTCTAGTAACTTGCGGTTAACACGCACTCTAGGTAAATGAGGGGGAATTTCTACTACTAATTGTAAATTTCTTTCTTGAGCCATTGCACTAGCAGAAACTAGTAATGGTTCTAAAATATCCACTATCGAACAATCTGTTTCTTTCTCTCCTGTACCAGGTAGTAACAATGGCGCTTTTGGCTGTTTTTGCACGTTGGCTTCGACATACACTTCTTTTGAGGGTAACGCCACTGACCCCAAATCTTCTGCTGTTAGATCGATAACTTCATCAAATTTTTGTAACAATTCTTTAAGGCGATCGCTCTCTCGCACTATGCTATTTGCCACTTCTTGGTTGACATCTCCCGGACGCAACCGCTTGAGAAGCAGTTTGCCAAAGGTTCGCAATGCAGTTAATGGATTGCGTAGCTGGTGGAGTAAATTATCTAGCAAATCTTGCTGCTTTTCTTGTAGGATTTGCTGTTGGTGTAACTGCTGTTCCAACCATGCCCTCTGTCTGTCTATAACACAAGCTAAAGATAGTGTTTGAGCGATGCGCTCAATTTCACCCTTTTCCTGCTCATTCCATTCCCGATCTTCCCTAACTGTTACTAGCAGCCCTAACATCATATCCTGACTAATCAGAGGCAAGACAATTTGGTCGCCTCCTATAAAGTATTCTTCTTTTGAATGAGACTCTGATGCCTCAGTTGTTGACGTTTCTCGTGTGGTTGCTGGAAATTCTTCTGCTGCTTTCAATAACTTCTGATTCTTTTTGGTTTTTTCCAAACTCCGGACTTTGTCCGTAGAAGAATGGGGAATTCTGTTGATGACAGTCAAAGCTGAACTATATGAAACCTTATCGGGGATTGAAATAGACATGGGCAACGCTAAAGCATTATCTTGCTGGTGTTCCACTGCTGTCTCTGGGTAAAACACCACAGGAATTAGCTTCGCCTCTTGTGTCGTTGAAGCCTCTACCAATTCTTGTGTTAGATAAACGACACTCAATGATGCTTCCAGCCCTTGGGCTAACAGTGCCATCTGCTCTCGGCATAGAGCAACAAACTCAGAACTGGTAGACATTGACATGATTTTGGTGAGTGGTTAGTGGTTGGTAGTTAGTAGGGGGGCAATGCAAGAGTTCCCTTACAGGGGGTAGGGTAAGAAAAGGGACTGGGGAAAAACCTTTCTTTAACAAAGCTTAACTCAATCTAACCTGTCTTGGCTCGTTCAAAGGGGGTACACTTTTTACTAAGTGTATATTTTCTGTTACTAACGAAATTATCTTTCTTGTATCAAAAGGTTAACAACTCTTGAAATTTTGAACTAGAACTTTTATAATTACGACGGATTTTGTAGCTATCACTACAATAATCTATAGCTTTCAAGAGGAGGAAAGAAGGTTGGCAAGGAGAAGAAAAAGGAAGAGCCGTCGTCGTCAAGAAGGGCGACGAATTTTGGAACACGTGCCTCAATATAGCATCGAAAGCGGCGAAGAGAAACCTGTGACAGCAGCAAGAAGGTTTATTCAAGCTGAGGGAATCTTGCCACCTGCGTTGCTACTCGTAAAGCGAAACGAACACACCACAGATCGTTACTTTTGGGCCGAGAAAGGTCTGTTTGGTGCTCAGTATGTTGAAGAAAATCATTTCTTATTTCCCAGCCTGAGAACGTTAGAACCTTCTCCAGGTCAAGAACCAGTAGCTGTTGCCAGTCGCTGAACCATCAATGGCTATCATAAGATTTGAGTTGGACTCATGACAACAATTAACTGGCAAAAATGCTGGGTATATTCAAAATTTTCATGTTTTTTTAAGAATATGGCTCATTTGCCAGTGAGGAGCAAGCCTAATTTGGACAATCAACTCGAATCAAACTATCTGTTTGCTTAAAGAGTTGATTATGCACGCAAGAGCAGACGAGAGAGGAAGATGAACGTTTCTGGATTTCAGCAGACCATAGATTGTGCTCTTTACGAGCGTGTCACTTCTTCCAACAGCATGCAGGGAGAATGTTTGACATGGAGAACGTTTTATCTCCTCTCCTAAGTTCTTTTTTTATGGGGTTGTCACAAGTCCGTCTCTCATTCTTTACAGATAGTCATTGGTGTACAGCTACGACTGGCAATTTTTTAAATTTAATGCCCGTTGAAGCTCAATGAGTTCGTCTCGGTGAGCTACTACAGTGATTTGACTTGAGAAGTATTCGTTGCTCTTGGTCTGGTCCAGTTTCAGCGAAACCTTCTCAAGTTTTTTAGCTCTTTTCCAGTAAAAAGTACCGCTTAAAGGTGAAAGCATTACCATTGCAGGAAAAACTCGGTTGAGGTTGGGGAATAGAAAAGATAAAACCAGTGATAGGCAAAGAATACCTATAGCCGCTAAAAGCGTTAAAAATATAGCTAAAAACCAGCTAGGTCTAACGTAACCTTCAAAAGTCACTTGGTTGTGTTCGGGGTCTACCGCTGCCACTCGGTAAGACCGCGATTGAAAGTAATCCCTTAATAAAGGCATTAAAGTATTTTCATCTTGCGCTGAAACCAAGTGTGCTGTTTCCATACGGTCTTTGGTCGAAGCTCGAATAAAGAAAAACAGCCCGACAGATAATAGTAAGGTCAACACTAAGGTGGATGGCAGAATGGCAGTATCCATAAATCAGTAATTGTTACTTTTAAGTTGGTGGGGACTTATTCATTATCAAGTAACTAAGCGCAAGTCACATAATATCAGTCTTCTTTGTGATTAGTATTACTAATGTACGGGCGCGGAGCCTTGCGCCCTTACTAACCACTCTCTACTAACTACTAACGAGTTGATTTGTCCTCTCATGTATGTATTCGTGCCATAAACGAGCTAGACTCGCAGCTTGCGATTGCCATTCTGGCGAAACTTGATACATTCTCCTTGGACGTCCGCGTCCTTCAAGTTTTTTCCAATACCCAGTAATTGCCTTCTGGTCTTCAAGAAACTTAATTGCACTGTAAAGTACAGTATCAGAAAGCCTATAGGTCGGATATTCGGTTTCTAGCCGTTGGATCAACTCTGTTCCGTAGGATTCTCCTTGTAGTAAAACGTACAAGATGTAGCAAATAGCTAATTCTTGACAGAGATACGTTGGCGGAGGATTTTCAAAGAATTTATATATATCCTCAAGTTTCATGGTTAGTAAATGGCTAAAAAATGCCTAAGGGTCAAGCTTCTAATCCCACATGGGTGTCTGAGATGCTACCCCGAAAACTTTAAGAATATTGTGGTACTTAGGCTGTAATACCAAAGAACAAAAAGTGATAATTCGTAGGATGGATGCGCCATTTATAGAGGTATACAGGTGGATACCCCTACCCAAGCTTTTGGCGTTTTATTGAGGAGCTATTCGACAACAGCATAACAGCTGCCCTCGATTTAGGTTGATGCAGATGGCGTAAAAACTGCTTAAGCATAAAATACCGCCTAAGCAATTTTAAAGGGAAAATGCATTTTTGATGAATAACTTAATCAAAACTTTGTCGGACAGTAATTATCCGGGGGTAATGCTAAAGATTAGATATAGTTTTCAGTAAAGAAGGTTGACAAACAGTAGATACACTTAAATTTGTTTCGGGTACGCAATCTCTTTATATAGTTATTCTACAAAAATATCAGGGTTACGGAGATACCAAACAAGCCAATATCAGCCAGTTTGATACCCAAAAAGCACGACTTTCTAAAGAAATCGCGCTTCTTACCTAGCAACTTTTACCCCGAATTGTGCCTTATAAGTTTTTAATTTGTCAGCAGATGAATGCAATCTTGTGAAACACGAAGAAAGCTACTGCTTGAGTCCCAAACAACAAAGCAGTGCCCTAAATTTTTGAAAATATTATTTTTTACTGTAACATAGGATAATCGGTAATAAACATTTTTCTTTTGAGAAAAAGGTGAAAAGTTAGGGAAATGCTTTGCCATCCCTTCATAATGGTTTCAATATCTGGGTATAACTACTGGGGAAAGTTCATGTTAAATTGAACAAGCGCCCAGGATATTGGTGATGTTAAGTATGTCAGACACCTCTGGAATCCGGGCGATCGCCCAAGCGTTTCGCCTGACAGGTTGGATTAGCTTTTGGACTCAGTTAGTGCTGGGCATTGTCTCAGCAGGGATTTTGCTAAGTGCAATTGTTTTTAGCAGGGGGGGTAACAACAGCAATAATCCAGGAACTGGATTTGGTGCTTTTTTTGCAGTTGCCGGACTCATTGCCTTAGGTATAGGAATTTATTTAGCATTCCGTTACACTAGAATTGGTAGGGGATTGGACTCTTCCAACGCTAACAACCGTCCTCGAAAAATTGAAACAGTACAAGTCCTACAGTTTGCATTAGTGGTGCATCTAGCAGGTATGCTGCTAACTCTTTTAGGAGCACAAGCGATCGCTGGTACACTGATTGTCAAGTCGTTAACATTGCCGCAATTTGGTGTTGGAGTATACACTCAAATTGACCCCAACCGAATTATCCAACCTATAGATATCTTTGTCGTACAAGCAAATACCAACACGGTAACAGCACATTTTGCAGGGCTTGTCTCTTCCATTTGGCTGCTTTACCGTCTTTCTAAACCACAGTCTTAGGGGGTAGGGGGTAAGGAGTAGGGA